>CAZVLN010000004.1:0-108344 GCA_964627995.1 uncultured Saprospiraceae bacterium | reverse complement strand
CCAGGGATAGTAGAGGAGCCCGCTTGCGGGCTGTCTCGCACCTCTCGCAGATGGGTGCGAGACCGATAGCCTCGCATAGCCCGGTCCCTTCGCACCCCGGGCGAAGGGAGGTGCCCAAAAAACATTTAAATCGTAATTTAACGCAATTTAAAAGCTCCGACTTAGTCCTCCTTCATCTTGAAGGTATCCAGGAATCCCGTGTGGTAATTTCCGCTGATAAAGCTTTCGTTTTTCATCAATCTTTGGTGGAAAGGAACGGTCGTCTTTATGCCCTCAATGACAAACTCATCCAGTGCGCGTTGCATTTTCTTGATGCACTCTTCACGTGTCTGCGCCTTACAAATGAGTTTGGCGATCATAGAATCGTAATACGGAGGTACCGCATATCCGGCGTATACGTGCGTATCCACGCGAACTCCATGCCCTTTTGGCGAGTGAAAAGACTGAATCAATCCGGGTGATGGTCTAAAATTGTGAAACACATCCTCAGCATTAATTCGGCACTCAATGGCATGCATTTTAGGCTCGTAATTCTTACTACCTATTTCGATCCCGAATGCGACTTTAATTTGTTCTTTGATGAGATCGTGGTCGATCACTTCCTCGGTCACCGGATGCTCTACCTGAATTCGAGTATTCATTTCCATGAAGTAGAAATTCTGGTGCTTATCGACAAGAAACTCTACGGTGCCTACTCCTTCATAGTTAATAAACTTAGCTGCATTCACGGCTGCTGCACCCATTTTTTTGCGCAGTTTGTTTGTCATGAAGGGCGATGGGGCTTCCTCTACCAATTTTTGATGTCGGCGCTGAATGGAACAGTCGCGCTCGGAAAGGTGGATCACATTTCCGTGCTGATCACCTACGATTTGAAATTCGATATGGCGCGGCTCTTCAATAAATTTCTCGATATAAATGCCATCATTCCCAAAAGATGTGGCTGCCTCTTTACGTGCCCGGTCCCACTGCTCTTCAAATTCTTCTGTTTCCCAAACGATGCGCATACCTTTCCCACCGCCGCCGGCAGTCGCCTTAAGAATGACGGGGAATCCAATTTCTTTTGCTATTTCCTTTCCTGAAGGGACATCTTTTACGAGCCCCTCAGAGCCTGGAACTACAGGCACCTTGGCCTTGATCATGGTTTCTTTGGCCGTTACTTTGTCTCCCATTTTGCGAATATGCTCTGCCCTGGGACCTATGAATTTGATTCCGTATTCACTACAGACTTCGGCGAAATCGGCGTTCTCAGAAAGAAATCCGTATCCGGGGTGTATAGCATCCGCATTTGTGATTTCCACTGCGGCCATAATGCGAGGAATATTTAAGTAAGAATCCGCTGAAGCTGCGGGGCCGATGCAGACAGCTTCATCTGCGAAGCGCACGTGTAAACTTTCTTTATCGGCCTGCGAGTAGACAGCGACAGTCTTAATTCCCATTTCTTTGCAGGTACGGATGACTCGCAAGGCAATTTCACCTCGGTTCGCCACTAAGATCTTTTCAAACATACTGTTTCGATTTTTGGGCCGATATTATGCCTTGGGGTCAACGAGAAAAAGAGCCTGATCATATTCTACGGGTGTTGCATCCTCCACGAGGACTTTGACGACCTTTCCGCTTACTTCAGATTCAATTTCATTAAAGAGTTTCATCGCTTCTACAATGCAGACCACGTCGCCGACATTTACCTCGTCCCCTACTTTAGCGTATGGCGGTTTGTCTGGGGCGGATGACCGATAAAATGTACCTACAATGGGGCTTTTTATTTCTACCAGGTCCTTTTCGTCAGCCCCTGCATCACTTCCGCTAGTTTGCACATTTGTCTGTGTATTTTGTCCTTCTGAATTTGCTGCCGGAGCTGCCGTTGGCTGAGGTTGCGGAGCATTTGCCTGGGGCTGCATCATTTGTGGTGCTTGAGCAGGAACCATGGCTTGTTGATTGGCCAAATATTGTTCCTTTTTCACTTTGACGTACTTATCCGTCCGAATTGATAGCTCTAAATCTCCGTCTTTCATTTTAAATTCCGTGAGGTTGGAATCTGAAACAAGCTTAATCAGTTTCGTAATTTCCTTGTAGTCTGCCATGACTTTATTTTTTATTTTGCACGTTCGAGATACTCTCCTGTCCGTGTATCAATTTTAATTTTTTCTCCATTACTAATAAATAATGGCACCCTTACTTCTGCTCCTGTTTCTATAGTAGCAGGTTTGAGGGCATTCGTCGCCGTATCTCCCCTTACACCCGGTTCCGTATAAGTGATTTCAACGACCAAATGTGCTGGAAGCTCTGCTGCAAGGGGCATTTCTTTTTCAGCATGGAATAAGATATCCGCTGTGCCACCTTCCTTAAGATACTGTGCATTATCTATAAGATCATCTTGTATGGCTACCTGCACATAAGTTTCTGTATCCATAAAGTGGTAACCCATATCATCGCTATATAAAAATTGGTGTGGTCTTCGCTCCACCCGTACTTCGTCGATTTTATGACCTGCTGGAAAAGTATTTTCGAGTACCTTCCCACTTGTCAAACTTTTGAGTTTGGTCCGAACAAAGGCATTTCCTTTACCTGGTTTAACGTGCTGAAATTCAACGACCATAAAAATGTCATTATTAAATTCCATGCACATACCGTTTCGTATATCTGATGTGTTTGCCATTTACTTTTTTTGCTTTCTATCGCGAAGATAAAGAATATCGGTGAATTGAACGAACGACAAATGTATCACTTTCCTGCTCATTCGCTACTACAGCAGATACTATTTGCTCTTCGCTGTATAAGCCCATTTTATCAAAATACTACCCCAGGTAAATCCGCCTCCAAATGCGGTAAGGACAAGGTGGTCACCTTTTTTTAGCTGATCTTCCCATTCCCAAAGGCATAAGGGGATTGTTGCCGCAGTGGTGTTTCCATACTTCTGAATATTGATCATAACGCGTTCCATAGGAAAGTCGAGAGCCTTAGCGACGGATTGTAAAATACGCATATTGGCCTGATGGGGAACGACCCAATCGATATCTTCATTTGTCATCTTATTGCGCTCCAGGACGGTCTGAATCACTGAACTCATCCCATGAATAGCAGCTTTAAAGACAGGTCGTCCTTCCTGATAGGCAAAATGCATACCCTGCTTTACGGTCTCAATAGTTGCCGGATTCGCTGATCCTCCTGCTTTCATATGTAAATACTTAGCTCCGGACCCATCGCCCTTAAGCTCTGCATCAACTATCCCGTATCCCTCGTTGTCGGGTTCTAGCAAAACACCGCCAGCACCGTCACCAAACAAAATACAAGTGGCTCTATCCGTATAATCTACGATAGAACTCATCATATCTGCTCCTATGACGACTACCTTTTTGCAAAAGCCAGAAGCAATATATTGAGCTCCTGTGTTCAACGCAAAGAGAAATCCGGAACAAGCAGCATGGATATCAAAACCGAAGGCGTTTTTAGCTCCCACATTGTGGAGAACTAAATTTGCCGTATCCGGAAAGCGATAATCTTCGGTAACGGTGCCTATTATGAGTAAGTCTATTTCCTCCGCCTTTGTGTTGGTTTTTTCTAAGAGTCCTTCCAATACCTTTGTCGCCATATATGAAGTAGCTGCGCCTTCTTTTTTCAAAATTCGCCGCTCTTCAATACCCGTTCGGGTTTTTATCCACTCATCGTTGGTATCCACCATTTGCTCTAAGTCCTTGTTTGACAATACATTATCCGGAACCCAGCCTTGAACGCCTGTTATTGCTGCATGTGCTTGACTCATGATTTTCTTTCTTTTTATGCCGTTAAGTTATAAAAAATAATCAAGCTAATGCGATGAACCACTTTGCTGAAGTTGGTACGATTGTTGGAGTATAATTAATAGAAGTAAGTTTCAAAGTTATGTATTTACTGTTTGTGGTTGTGATATCCATTTTAACATCTATCCAAAGTGGACCGGCTCCTATTGAAAAACCGTGGGTGGAAAATTATATCGAGGCACGTAAAACAGCCCTTGAACTGAATAGACCCTATATCATCTTTTTTACTTCAGATAACTGCTCCTCCTGCGATGTGCAACGCACGATTTTTAATCGGCCGGCCATCCAAAGCATCATGAATCAGTCATTTATAGGTCTTGATGTCAACATTCAAAATTTCGATGGAGCTACTCTAAAAAAATATTATCGAGTCGAAAACTTGCCGACCTTAATTTTTTTCTCTCCTAGCGGAGATGTACTTTACCATTACGATCGCATTCTCTCTGAAAAACAGCTCACTCGGGCCCTGCTTCGACCTAAAGAGAATGTATTTCCGCAAGCACCTTCCCAAACTAATCTTTCAAAAGAAAAAGCACATATTCAAATGGGAGTCTTTTCCAGGGAGGAAGGAGCGCGGGATTTACGAGATCGGCTCACCAGAATCTGCTTACTGAGCCCAAACCTAATAAAGGAAGGTTCACATTACAAAGTAGTATTTTCAGACCTTGAACGCCAAGAAATAAAAGAACTTAAAAATCGACTAGATACTTATGGATACTCTTATCAACTCATAGAAGATCCAATGAGATTCAACAAAAACTTATAATGCCATGGCGATCACTTGCTTTACGAATATTAAATATCTATATGGAGTAGAGTCGGATGATGAAAACCGAGAAAAGGTGAGCGGCTTAGACATGGCTGAATTGCCTACTCAATCCGATGCCTATCTTGTTATTGAGGACGAACGGATCAAAGAGTGGGGTCCTATGAGTGAAGTGCCGACCTATGGGGACCGACATGTGTCTTTAGAGGGTAAGTGCGTACTTCCCGCATGGATAGATTCTCATACTCATATTGTGTGGGCGGGGTCACGTGAGTCGGAATTCGTGGATCGAATTAATGGCCTGTCCTACGAAGAGATTGCAAAACGAGGCGGAGGTATTCTCAACTCGGCAAAGCACCTTCAAGAAACAGATGAGGAGCAGCTCTTTGACGCTGCTTGTATGCGACTCAAAGAGGTAATGAATTACGGAACAGGAGCCATAGAAATTAAAAGCGGTTATGGACTGACTCCAGAGGCTGAGTATAAGATGTTGCGTGTTATCCGACGATTAAAGGAAACTTTTTCGATTCCAATTAAATCAACTTTTCTAGGCGCACATGCTATTCCCAAACAATTTCAGGATCGCAGACAAGAATACATAAAGTTAATTACTAAAGAAATGATACCGCATGTCGCTGCTGAGGGTCTGGCTGATTATTGTGATGTGTTCTGTGATCGGGGTTTTTTCACAGTGGAAGAGACAGATCAAATCCTAAAAGTGGCCGCAACATATAATCTACCAGCCAAAATTCACGCAAATGAATTGGATTATTCAGGAGGTATTCAAGTTGGTGTACAAAATAAAGCAAGGTCTGTAGATCATTTGGAATTTACCGGAGAAGAAGAAATTCAGGCATTATTGGGTAGCCAAACCATGCCCACATTACTGCCGGGAACTGCATTTTTTCTGGGACTTCAATATGCGCCAGCACGAAAAATGATCGATCGAGGGCTTCCTATTGCACTAGCCAGTGACTATAACCCAGGCTCTACACCCTCAGGTCGTATGCCTTTCGTTTTTTCACTCGCCAGTATTAAAATGAATATGCTTCCGGCTGAATCTTTGCAAGCCGCTACGATAAATAGTGCCTACGCAATGGACATGCAGCAAGAAGTTGGGACAATAAAAAGAGGCAAATTGGCCAACTTCATCGTTACTAAACGCATCAAAAATTTGGATTACATGGCCTATGCCTATGGGACAGACCATGTCGATGCAGTATATAATGCAGGCAAACTTATTTAATATAGACAGTTATGGATTACACCGGATTCACTCGAAAATCACAAAAAAACGATCGGCTCTACTCGCTTGGACTATACTATGCCAAGTGGATTGGAATTGTAATTTGTTTATTGGTCGTGGGCCTGTTTGGTACGCAGCTAGAAGCTCAAAACACGGTAAGTTTTAGTCACGGAGGGGATCAACAAATCCAACATGGCAACACCTTAGAAATACCATTAATTGCACAGAATGTGGAGAACCTGCAATCCATTCAATTTAATGTTCACTTCAATCCGCATATTATTAAGTTCTTGTCTATACAGGATTTGGATACGACTTCTGGGATATTCCCAGAGAATATTGGTCTAACAGAAACTGAAGAAGGGCGCATATTTTTTGTTGCCATAGCTGGAACTACGCCTATAGAGCTAGCCGATGGAGATACTTTATGTGTTTTCTCTTTTGAGGCGAACGGAACGCCAGGATCGACGAGTTTATTTGGTGTTCAAGGCTATCCTTTAGAACTACAAGCATTTGATGGCGCCCAATTCTTACCCTTTTCTGCCTCGCAAAATTTCATTTCGATAGGAACTCCCAACCAGGCTGGATACACCTATTCAATTTGTCCTAATCAAGATTCCAGCAACACTTACGATCTTCGGTTCAATTTCTTTGGAGATACTGTACCGAACTCCTTTTCGTTTATCGATGACCAAACTCAAGATACCCTCTTCAATGACCAGATTTTTCCAGATAGTAGTTTGTTAATATCAAATGTAATGGCTGGCTCCTACCTTGCTGTGCTATCCTCGAATATGGATAGTATACTTCAATCAGATAGTTTGGTTGTATCAAATAAAGATGAGGTCAGCCCCACTTTCGTATCAAGCGCTGCCTCCTGCCCTCAAATACCCGATGGGCGTTTGGAGTTACCATTTATTGAAGGTGGAAATCCACCCTATACTGTAATCTGGCCTGACAGCAGCTTACACTTTAGATCTTTTGATCGTTTGCTCCCAGGATTCTACTCTGTTGTTATTATGGATCAGGATCGGTGTCAGTATTCGTTTGAAGTAGAAGTATCGGGTCCAGAAGCAATTGTTCAGGAAAACATTGAAGCGGCAAGTTGTGAAACTTCGGAAGATGGAAGTTTTATAGCTAACGTAATCAATCTAGATCGGTTTGAGGATAGCACCTTGCTATTTTCTTTAAATGCCAGCGACTGGTTCCAAACCGAGTTCCTTCAGGTCATCTCATTACCAGCGGGACCATTCACCTATTTTATCCAGGATACATCAGGTTGTATATACACGCAGGAATTACTAATACCCTTTGATAATACTATTCAACTCGAAAATATCAATCAGATAGATCCCAGATGCTTTGGAACCAATGATGGCTTAGTTTCAGCAACAGCTAGACTTGATATTTTACGGCCCGGAAACTTCAACTTTGATTGGTCTGGCCCCAATCCATCCGTAACAGACTCTTTCTTCCTGGCTGTGGGCTTGAGTCCGGATTCTTTTATTTTGGAAGTTACACATACTTCCTTACCGGCCAGCTGTTTTGACCGACAAACCGTCGTACTCGAAGATACAGACTCCTTAATCCTGGAAATAAATAATGAGAATGAGTCCTGTTTTGGTCAAAATGACGGAATAATATCAATCACTCCGCTGGGAGGAAATCCACCCTACACCTTTGATTGGGCAGATGGCTCAGCGGACAGCTTGAGAACAGGTTTGCCTCCCGGTAGCTATGCTGTTGAAGTGAACGATGCAAATTTTTGTTCACAATCTGCAGATATAACTATTGATACTGGCTTTCTACTCTCCTGGAATGACGTTGTAACACAGGATTTAGATTGTCCGGGACAAGATAATGGAATGATTTCTTTCCGCTTAGATACGCAATATCGATCTAATATTTCCTTGAGTTACCAACTCGAACCTAATGGGTTAGACACCATAATGCTTGAAAGTTTGGAGGGTTCCATTTCTAATCTTCCCGGAGATTCTTATCAGTTAACCGTGTTCTCATCCGCGGGATGCAGTATAGATACTTTATTAAGTTTGGGGGAACCCGGACCAATCATTATTGACAGTTTTGAAATCATATCAGGCGATTGCAATCGTGAGAACGCAAAAATCGACCTCAGCCTTCAAGGCGGAAATGGTGGTCCATTTAGCTATGACTGGTCAGATGGAAGTATCGGAAGTTCACTAGATTCTGTTTTAAATGGTCAATATATGGTAACAGTAACTGATTTGCTAGGCTGTATAGACTCATTTACCTTTGATATTCCCACTCCACCCTCTCCGGTAATTGATACCATTCAGATCCGTGAACCGATCTGTTTTGGTGACACGACGGCTCTTATTTCCCTCCAGGTAGACCCTGCTTCTTCCTATTCATTTGCATGGAGTACTGGAGATACCACTCCTGTTATTGAGCCCATCCCTGCTGGATTATTTTTTGTTACAATTACTTCGGAAAGAAATTGTAAAGACACCATCCAAATAGAGGTTGATGAGCCCGATCCCATCCAAATAGATTTTGAAACAGAACCTGAAACTGCCGGGCAAGCGGACGGATCTGCAAGGGCTATTGTTTCAGGGGGAACAGATCCATTTAGTTTCTTCTGGAATACTACTCCCATACAGACTGAGGCCTTTGCTCAAAATCTATCTGCTGGTGTTTACGAAGTATTGGTTATCGATGCGAATAACTGCAGAGCGAGTGATACGATAAGCATTGGAATGATCACATCTGTTGAGGCGATGGAAAAAAGTAATCATCTTGTATTATGGCCAAATCCTTCGGCAGGTCGCTTTTATTTGGAAAATAAAAATTCATCTGAAGAAAACCCCCTATCTATTGAGGTTAGGGATAATCTTGGGAAATTTTATCAATCTGAAAAATGGCCATTATCAGAAAATCAAGTTGATTTAGTCCTGACAAGCAGCGGTTTATATTACATTCATGTCTTATATAATAATGGCGTGCGAAAGGTGATTCCTGTCATCGTACAACAATAGGAAATATACATAAGCGTTTCCTTGCTATAAATATGTTGTACAATGAATGGTCATTAGTTACCTTTGTGCATCATATGGTAATATAAAGACATTTCATGAAATATAACATATTGCTTCTTTGGGGTTTATTTATTAGCATTCCCGCAATTTATGGACAAAACCCACAGCAGGCTGAGGTTGTTTCCTTTCCCGGTGGTCCGGAAACTTGTACGGCACCTCAGAATGCCGGAACGATTAATAGCTTGACCACTTACCCCTCAACACAAAGTAATTCTGTTTCTTTAATAGACACCTTGTTTTTATGTGCCAATGACAGCGCATTAGTTGTACACTCTGGTGATTTTGATTTATCGGGAGACCCCAACCCGGCGACACCTGCAGAAATCGGATATGCGTTTTATAATTGCGCTCCTACAATTATTGGAGATGAGGTTGGAAGCGTTGCGGCAGATATGTGTTTGATCATGAATCCTCCACCGGCTGATGATATCTGGATAGCCCGCGGAATGGGACCGGGAAATCCAAATCTTCGTTTGTTTAATGACGGAGTGGTCAATAATCTTTTCTCTGGTGGAGATCCTACTTATTTTATTTTAGCTCCCATAACTTTTGATGTATTTAATGGAATTCCCCAGTACGAAAACGGTGGAAGTTGTGTCAATGTGAGCGTAGGTGAAGCTTTTGAATTGGTGTATCTTAATCCTATAGAGCTTATAAATTCAAATTCCTCTGGCTTATCGGGTAGTTTTCAAGTTGAGGGAGGCTATCCTGAGTTTATTAACTCAAGTAATTACACTAATATAGAAATAATAAACGATGCGGATAATTCCATTACAGGTACCGTAGCTCCAGGCAATTATGGCGCAGGCGATGATATTCCATTTACCGTTCCTGAATCCGGTGACTATACTATTACCATAGAAGATAGCAAATCCTGCCCTCTTTCCTTCCCGATCTCATTTTCCAGTCAGGCGGTCGTATTAGATGTGGGCGATGCTACTGTTGGGCTCGGTGATAATTTTTGTCTGCCGGTTACAGCCACTAATTTTGACTCTGTAACGTCTGTTTCATTTGTTATTAATTTCAACCCGAACGTCTTAGAGTATGTCGATTTGCAAAACTTTGCATTTCCTGGTGATGCAGCACCTATTATTGTAACCAATCAGGCAGAAAACGGACTAGTTCGTTTTATCTGGTTTGCCAATGATATCGAAGCCGGTCAGACCTTAACCGATGGAGAGGTTTTATTTGAATTGTGTTTCACTACTGCACCTGGAGCTCAAATTGGAGACCAATCTATTGTTGATTTGATAAGTAACGGGCCCACTGATGTTGAGATTACTGGAGGTGGTGAAGTATTAGATGTAAATATTGATCCCGGGCTTGTCACGATAGAAGCCAGCGGCTTAAGTGCGGTGACGACCAGTTGTGGAAGTCTTCCGGGACGGACGGACGGTTCGATAAATGTTCGAGTTTTTGCCGGCCTACCCCCCTATCAAATTTCACTAACCGGACCTATAAATGATAATGGGGCAATTGGTACCGACGGAGGTGCCATCTTATTTGAAAATCTGGCCCCTGGAGTTTACACGATTACCATTACAGATGCAAATGGCGAGACGAATTCTTATATGCAGGAAGTGTACGATGGTGGAGTGAATGGTATTCCCCGACCGAACTATAACTTTTCCTTAATCGACAATCCTTCTTGTTTTGAAAGTTCAGATGGAGCCTTAGGAATTAACATTACACCGAATCCCGATGCTGAGCCATTTTCTATAGAATGGTCGACCAGCGACTTTAATATTGATACGCTAACAGGTTTGAGTCGTGGAACTTATACGGTGATTGTAACAGATAATTTTGGTTGCGAAGAAGAACGCAATCAGACCTTGACACAATCTCAAATCCAACTCAATGCGGTGATTACCCCACCCGGATGCAGCGGTTACTCTGATGGAGAGGCCACCATAACGGCTTCAGGAGGAACGCCGAATGGGTCTGGTGAGTATAATTATTCGTGGACTGTTGGCGGTGGCGGAGTTACAACAGGGACGGACGCAAATATTACTGGAATTTCTGAAGGATGGTTTACCGTTCAGGTTCGCGATGATAATAACTGCTTTTTTGTAGACTCGTTTTTTGTTGTCGCAGATCGTACTATTACATTTGACAATTTAATCCTGGATCCCCCAACTTGCTTTGGTGGAGATGACGGGGAAATTAGAGTGACTGGACAAACTTTAGGAGGAACGGCGAATACGCCTTATGATATTGAAATAATAGATGAGGGTGGAAATAACGTGGCTGTGCCCTTCGGCCCAACGACTTCAATAGCTAATAATCTGGAAGCTGGATTCTTTGAAATTGTTATAAGTGATCAGACTACACCTTCAGCTTGTGTATTTGATACCATTGTAGAGTTGACTCAACCTGAAGAAATCGAAGTTGAAATTAGGACAACGGACGAGACCTGTCTAGTTGGAGATGATGGAACCGCTACCTTAACCCCGAGTGGTGGAACACCACCGTATAATTATGCCTGGCCTGGTGGTTTATCGAATTCCCCGTCGCAGAGCAATCTTTTGCCCGGAGATTATTCTGTGGTGATTTCTGACATTAATGGGTGCTCTATAACTGCAGAATTTACAATTAATGAGGCGATGCCGCCAGAAGTTATAAGTGTGACCGAGGTTCTCCCCTCTTGTCCAGAGATTTGTGATGGTAGCCTAACCATTGAAGTTCAACCAAACCCCAATTTTGCTATAGTGAGATACCTCATACAACGTCCTGGCCCGGCCTTGGATACTATGACGAGCTCTAATACCTTAACTGTGGATGGATTTTGCAGCGGCCAGTTCTATTCCATATTAGAAATTGAAGATGAGGCCGGGTGTATTTATAATCCTGGAATACTAAGCAATTTCCCAGTACGAGATACCCTGGCAGTAGATAGCACTCTATTAGTAAACCCATCTTGTCAGTCCTTTTCCGATGGTTCTGTTGAGGTCAGACTTACAGGTGGGGAAATGCCCTATATTTATCAGTGGAGCGATGGCAGTATAGATACGCTCAGCGGACCCGGTGTTTTATCTGACCTTGCGGCTGGTGCTTACGCTGTCACAGTTAATGATATTAATGACTGTGGAACCTTAGAACTGAGCTTTGACCTTGTAGAACCCGACCCACTCAATGTTCAATTCAATGACATAATGGACGCCTCCTGCTTCAACACCTGCGATGGCTCTGCAGAAGCCATAGGTTCTGGAGGACCTACACTACCCTCAGGATATGAATTTGAATGGAGTTCTGGTTTTACCTCCAGTGGTAGTGCTTCTTCTATAGCCAACGACTTATGTCCGGATGAAGCTTTTGTAATCTTAACTTCTGATATTTGTGTGGATACCTTCTTTTTGAATATTCCGGCTCCCGACCCTATAAATAGCCAACTCATTGATAGTATTCCCCCTACTTGTTTTGGAGATGATGATGGTAGTCTTGAAGTAGAAGCCAGCGGAGGCAATGGTGGTTTTGTATATCAATGGGAAAATGGTCCGGCATCAGCAAGGATCTCAAACATCACCGAAGGTATTTATATCGTAGAGATAACAGATGCAGAAAATTGCTCGACGACAGACACTTTATCTTTGAATCAACCAGACTCTCTGGTGGCCTTTTTTGAGTCCGATGACATACTGAACCCCAGTTGTCCCGGCGAAATTGATGGAATGCTCACCGTGACGGTTAATGGAGGAACGGGGCCAAATTATATTTACGATTGGCAGGATGGGATCAGTCAGTCTAATGAAGCCTCAGGTTTGGAAGTGGGGACGTATGGAGTAACCGTTTCCGATCTAAATGGCTGCTCGGATACCTCCTCAGCTACCTTAATTACGAATCCTCCCATTACCTTTGAGCTGCCTGTACCTGATACCCCCGTGTGCAGTGGAGAAACAGTCTCTTATCAAATTGATAGTATTTCCGGCGGAGGAGGAGGCCCTTATCAGTACCAGATTTCCGGATCGGGATTTGTTAACCTTGGACAGCTTGTCCCCGTTAGCGAAGGTACGCAAGAGCTTACTATTATTGATGGGAATGGTTGTACCGTTGATACATCTATTGTCGTACCTACGCAGGAGCCTATTGAAATCATTCTGGCACCCAACCAAGAAATCCGTCTGGGCGAAAGTTTACAACTTTTTCCAACGATTAATGGACCTTCCCCCATCATTAGCTATCAGTGGAGTCCGGCCCAGGGCCTTTCATGCTCAGATTGTCCCAATCCTGAAGTCACACCTGGAGGAAATACAACATATACCTTACTTGTTACAGACTTAAACGGATGTACCGCATCAGCGATAACTAATGTCCGGACCAATACGCAACGAGATATTTATATTCCAAATATATTCAGCCCCAATGGTGATGAAATTAACGATGTCTTTCAGGTCTTCTCAGGCCCCGGAGTTCGACAACTCAATTCATTCCAAATTTATGATCGATGGGGTAGTTTAATGTGGGAAGGACGAAATTTAATGTCCTCTGGCGAAGGATCTCCCGGATGGGATGGAAGGCGCAATGGACAAAAGGTTCCCCCAGGTGTTTATGCCTACAAAATAGATATTGAATTCTTAGACGGTCGGATAATATCTTACAGAGGAGATGTTACTCTGGTCAGATAAGCTATATCAAAAGTCTAAATGTTAAGTGTATTTGGTTTTTTGGACATAGAGCCATCACCAAATACATTTTTCTTTTTAAGCAGACAGGATGATACCTGAATAATATTTACAGATAAACACCAAAGCACCCGCCTAGATCCGATTTAGTCCGCAACTATAATCTATCATGGAAGTAAGCTTGGTATTCTCTGGCTATCTTTTTTATCCAGTATGCCACCCTTCAATCCTTAAGTTTGACTATAAAAAAAAGGGCATTCGGACAAGCTTCACCGCAATAGTACAATGGTTCCTTGTTGTATCTTCTCCTCACCTTCGCAGTTATATATGATTTGATACAAATAGGTGCCAGGATTCACTGCGTTTCCTTTGTAATTTCCATCCCAATTAGCAAATCGATCGCTGGTTTCAAACATAAGACCACCACTCTGGTCAAAAATTCTCAGATTAACTAATTGATCTATCACAAAGGGGTTTGCAATACCAAAGACATCGTTTATGCCATCTCCATTAGGTGTAAATCCATTTGCCATCGCTAACTCCTCGCAACCCACCTGGTCGGGATCTACAACGAGTATCTGAACCTCATCAGTTGTGACACAAGTAGAACTTTCAAATTGTAGTCGGTAGGTTGTGGTCGTATCCGGACTGGCAGTAGGATTGGCAATGTTGGGGTTAGATAAGCCCGTAGCGGGTGTCCAGGTAAATTGGTTGGAACAGCCTGGAGAAACGCGCAGGTCTACCTCTCCACCTAAATATAGGAGTGTATCGGGAGTCAGGATGGACTCTGGAGCAAAATATAAGTCCTCCAAATCCAAGGTGCCTAATACTTCATTATAAATCCTCACTTCATCTATAGCGCCTTCAAATCGATTGTACAGGCTACCTACGCATGGGCCGTCAGATATAGAGAAAGTTCCCGGATTATTAAAATCGATTCGAATTAGATTAGCGGCCTCATCCATAACCCGATTATCTACGCGCAGCGATTGTCTCCGACCGTCTCTTATCAATACCACGTGATACCAGCATCGGTTGGGATTTAAAATGGATGATAGAGTGATGCGATCCATGTCATCCTCTCCATATTCTACCCTCAACTCTCGATTTTGGGGATTGTACGTAATTTCAAATTCAACTGGATCATTGCAGGCGTCGGTATAGGAAAATAATTGCTGTTCACCCACTCCCCCATCCGGTCGGAAATAAAAACTAAAGGTGAAGTTCTGAGAGAATAGTGTGGAGAAATTATCTGGAAACCTAATAAAATCATTTTGCCCGTCAAAGGCCATCCCATCTCCTAAAATTCCACACACAGTCTGCGGATTTCCAGAAATTACCCCGTCTCGATCGCCAATTCCGAAGTCATCTACCATACCGCCTTCAAAGCTGTAGTATACGATAGGTACGGCTTCATCAGTCTGCCCCCATGCAGCATAAGCAATAAACAGTGATAGAAAGGTTAAAAATCTCATAGCCCTGTGTTCTTCATTTACATCCCGGGCAATAAGCCCGATAACAAATCTTTCGACTCCTTCATTTGAGTTTCATCGACTTTTTTTCGAATCTCATTCATTGCTAGAACAACGAAATCCTCAATGGCTTCCGTATCTCCCTCTTTCACCAAATCAGGATCTATAGTTAAATCTAAGGTTTCTCCCTTTCCATTGGCTTTAACCTGCACCTTTCCCTGAGCCACAATGACGCTCAGTTCCATGGCTGCTAATTTGTTATCAATCTGTTTCTGTTTTTCATTCAGAACACTCATATCTCCAAACATATATCTAGTTTTTTTAGTAGTTTAAGTAAGAGCAGCTAATTCTATTATATAAAATAAGTATAAAATAAGCAACATCGCACCCTCAAATCGAGTGATGCGTTGTGATCGGGTCATTATGACTAAAATAAGCGTTATAGCTAATGAAAAATAAATTCCAAACTCGCTAATGTTCGTGGGTACAATAATCACCCCAAATAGCCTGCTTATACCTAAAACACCAAAGGTGTTGAAAATATTCGACCCAATTACATTTCCTACTGCGATTCCTGTATTACCCCGCCGTGCCGCCTGCAAACTGACTACTAATTCAGGAAGAGAGGTACCTAAGGCTAACAGAGTTAAAGCAATGAAATCCGGTTGCATCGATAATAATACGGATAAAGAGGATATACTTACAATCGTGTATTCTGAACCAAAGTAGACTAAAACCCCACCCAGAATCAAAAATAGTATCGTTTTAGCCCCTAAGGGCTTTTTACGTTCTTCCTCATTAATATCTGATTTTACAATTTGTGACCTAAAGGTATTCGTTAAAAAGATAATAAATGCCGCGATTAACAAACCTCCTTCAATCATCGGATAGCTTGCATCTCTCAGCATGAATACAACCAAAAAAGCGGAAATACTCAGAATAGGTAAGTCCACATTCACAACCTTGGTTTCAAAAGTAATCATACGCTGAAAGGCGGCGACACAACCCAAAACGAGTAATATATTTGTAATATTCGACCCAATCACATTCCCGGTCACAATGGAGGATTCTCCTTTCAAAATCGCAGCAATACTCGATGCTAACTCGGGCAAAGAGGTACCTAAAGCAACTATCGTAACCCCTACGACGTAAGGACTTATCCCTAATCGAATACCGATTTTCTCCGCCCCAGCTACGAACCAGTCGGCGCCTACAATCAGGGCAGAAAGCGAAAAACCCAACAGCAATAAATACAGAAAAACCTCCATGAATCCGCTATATTTGATACAAATGTAAACAATTAATCTCGCCACTTTTTACCTTTACCACCTATATAATGATAACACATGGCTCTAGATCAAGTAGATGTTGATAAACTCCCTCCGGAAGGCGAAGAAGAAATGTCCTTTCTGGACCATCTCGAACACCTGCGATGGCACATCATACGGTCTCTCGTTGCCATTGTTATTATAGGTATTGGCGTATTTCTGGCAAAAGATCTCGTCTTTGACCATATTATTTTAGGCCCAACCAAGGACTCCTTCTTAACCTACCAACTTTTGTGCAGCATTGGTGATTTCATTTGCATGAAACCCGGAACTTCATTGGAAATTATCACAAGAGATATTGGAGAGCAGTTTATCACTCATATCAAATCATCCTTTTGGATAGGCCTCATCGTTGCATTCCCGTATGTCTTTTGGGAGTTTTGGCGTTTTGTAAAACCCGGCTTATATGAAAATGAACGAAAAGCTGCAGGCGGGATGGTCTTTACCTGCTCCGCCTTATTTATAGCGGGAGTGCTGTTTGGCTATTTTGTTATATCCCCTTTCGCAGTTTCTTTTCTTTCAGCTTATTCCGTCAGTCCGGACGTACAAAATACGACTACACTTTCTTCCTTTGTCAATTATATGACTATGTTCACCATACCAACCGGACTGGTCTTTGAATTACCGATCGTGATTTACTTTCTAGCTAAAATTGGAATAGTCACACCCGAATTTCTCAAGACCTATAGAAAACATGCGGTTGTAATCATTTTTATCGCGGCCTCTATTATAACACCTCCCGATGTTATTACCCAGTTTTTAATTGCTATCCCACTATTTTTTCTTTACGAAGTCAGCATCATTATTGCTCAACGTCAAATGCCAAAAACCTAATCGATATGCAAAACTCTATCCAAAGAATCTCATCGAATTGGACACTTGGTTTAAAGGTTTTTCTTCCCACCTTTTGGTTTGTATTTTATGGAGCAATTGTACTTGCCTTTTTTGTTGCGCCTAATGGGCAACTTCAAGTATTTGGACAAGCCAATTTGAAAATAGCGATGCTCATATTTTATCTGAGCGGTAGCATCGTTATTTATTTCACCTTAATCCCCCTCAAACGCGTAGAGTTTGACGACCATTTCCTCTACGTATCTAACTTTTTTACGACGATAAGGATTCCATGGCACAATGTAAAGCACCTCAGAGACCGAAAGCTCCTATTTTTACATATTGGAACTTTTACTTTTAAATCCCCTACTCGTTTTGGAAAACAGGTTACGTTCATTGAATCCCGTTCGCTCATCAAAGAGTTTCATCTAAGGGCTGAGGATTTACTCAGAGAATAGAAAAATTACCCCTTCGAACGCATTTTTATGATGGGACAAATCATCTCCTCTAGAGATATGCCACCATGCTGAAAAGTATCTTTGTAGTAATTATTGTAGTAGTTATAGTTATTCGGATATAAGAAATACATATCCTCCTTGGCAAAAATAAATCTCGAACTTACGTTCGGAGAAGGTAGCATAAGCTTTTCCGGGTTTTTTACCTCGAGTACATCCTTAGCATTATACTTCAAGTTCTTACCTACTTTATACCTCAAATTAGGTGTTGTTTCCCTATCTCCAATCACTTTAGATGGCGTGCCCACTCGTATGGTCCCGTGGTCTGTGGTTACAATCAATTGCATATCGCGTTCTGAGGCAAGTTCCAAAGCTTCATATAAAGGGGAATGCTCAAACCAGGATCGAGTCAAGGATCGATAAGCGGTTTCATCACCTGCTAATTCCTTTAGCACCTCCATCTCCGTGCGCGCATGAGAAAGAAAGTCAATGAAATTATAGACGATCACAGTCAAATCATTATTTAGATAATTCAGAATGTTATCCTGCACATGCTTCGCTTTCTGATTGGTTGTGACTTTTGCATAATCATGCTTGATAGGCTTCCGAAAAGTGCGGTCGATCAAGTCAGCTAGGAAAACATCCTCGCTATTGTTTTTGCCTCCCTTTTCATTATCATTTAACCACAGTTCAGGAAACCGCTCCTGAATTTGAAGAGGCATCAATCCTGAAAATATAGCATTTCTTGAGTATTGCGTACTCGTCGGTAAAATGCTATAAAAATAATCATCACTTTCTACAGTAAATAATTCACTAAACAAGGGTTCGATTACCTTCCATTGATCGTATCTGCAATTGTCTAGTAAAAGTAAAATTGTCGGTCGGTCATCATCTATAGCCGGAAATACTTTCTCTCGCATCAAACGATTAGACATCACCGGCCCTTCCTCACCCTCACTTCGAACCCAGTCCTTATAGTTTGACAAAATAAATTTTGAGAATTCTGTATTCGCCTCTCTTTTTTGCATATCGAGAATCTCTCCCATCCCCGTACTTTTGGACGAATCAATCTTCAACTCCCAATCAATAATTCTACGGTAAATATCAACCCATCCCTTATAATCCAACCCGCTATTGATATCCATTAAAATCTGGCGGAAAGCCTGTTGATAAGCGGTACTGGTTTTAGACCGCACTAAATGCTTCTGCTCGATGATTTTCTTTAGTGAAAGCAGGATCTGATTCGGATTCACCGGTTTAATCAAGTAATCTGCAATTTGTGACCCGATCGCATCCTCCATAATATCCTCGGCCTCATTCTTTGTAATCATCACGACCGGCAACTGTGGGTGGGAACGCTTTAGTTTTTCCAAAGTCTCTAAGCCAGTCATTCCGGGCATACTCTCATCCAAAAACACAATATCATAATGGCCGGAATCTACTTCCTCCACCGCATCGTGACCATTAGTTACTGTATCTACTTTATACCCCTTTTTCTCTAAAAAAACGAGCTGTGGCCGAAGCATGTCAATCTCATCATCAGCCCATAGTATCTTAATATCTTCCATTTTTTTTATTTAAAACTGTTTTGAAGCCCCCTTTTCGTATGTCATATGGCATCAACTTCTATATTATTCTTCAAAACTCATAATTCGGGGCCCAAATTTGCTGGTTATCATTTATTTAACACCTTCCTAATTCTATCTCAATTTATCATTTTAATGTTTTGGGCGTAACCCCGCCAAATGGCGGGGTCGGGCTATCCACTCCTACACCGCTTGCCTTTTATCTTTACAATTTTTCACAGCTTAAAAAACGAGCTGATCAAGTCTTACTTCTGCGCCACGCACATAATTGGCAAGCGGTATACCGCTTCTATCCCTTACGCGAATTATACGGCATGTTGCCATTCCTCCATTCAAAATGTAAACATATTTAGAGGTAAGATATAAGAAATTCCAGCATTACTCGTATTTTCATGCTATGAGTGAAACCTACAAAATTCTTAATGATCCAGTTTACGGATTCACCACCCTACCCTTTACTATTTTGTATGACATTGTCGAGCACCCGTATTTTCAGCGGCTCCGCAGAATAAAGCAAGTGGGCTTGAGCCATTTAGTATACCCTGGAGCAGTTCATACACGCTTCCAACATGCCTTAGGAGCTCTTCATCTTACTAGAAAGACCATAGAAGTTCTACAATCGAAAGGCGTAGACATCTCAAAGGAAGAGGCGGAAGGAGTTCAAATAGCTATACTCCTGCACGACATTGGTCATGGCCCCTACTCACATGCTTTGGAAGGTCATTTTATCCCGGTATCTCACGAGCGACTCACTTTAGCTTATATGGAAAAGCTAAATGAGGAATTTGATGGTGGCTTGAGTTTAGCCATCCAAATTTTTAAAAATCAATACCCCAAAGCTTATTTGCATCAACTAATAAGTGGTCAACTTGATATGGACCGCATGGATTATCTCATTCGAGACAGTTATTACACCGGAGTAGCAGAAGGGATTATTGGATACGATCGCATCATCAAAATGCTCAACGTCTATAATAACCAATTAGTCGTGGAAGAAAAGGGCTTGTATTCCATTGAAAAGTTCCTGTTATCTAGGAAACTCATGTATTGGCAGGTGTATTTACACAAAACAGCAGTAAGCGCAGAAAAAATGCTCGTACGCCTTTTTGAATACTACAAAAAGAATCCAAATAGCCATACAGCGCAACTAAGCTCTGCCTTTCAATACTTCCTCTCGGAAAGCCCTAAATTGGAGAATGTTACCAACATTTCGGAAAAAATGCTCGAATGGCACGCATCTATCGATGATTCTGATATAGATGTTTGGATCAAAAGCCTCAATAAGGATAAAAATCCGGTTTTAAGTATTTTATCCCAGGGACTTACCGATCGAAAACTTTTTCGGGTATCGCTTCAAAAGGAACCGTTTTCGAGTGAAGAAGTAAACAATATCGAACTAGAAATTCGAAAAGCCCTAAATGATATTCCTGAAAAATTCATTTCGGATCTAATTATTCAAGGTGTTGAGACCAACAGGCTTTATAATGCTACTTCACCCGAAATTAATATTCTCATGAAGTCGGGAAAAATTCAACCCTTATCACTAGAGACAGATGCCAAACTCGACACGCAGCTTCTTCGCCGATACTATCTTTGTCACCCCAAAATAAAGGCCTAAAAAATACTTTTACACAGGGGTGAAAATCTTTAGCTCCTTTTATGAAAGATGGGCATATTTCAATGGTGTAATGATTATATTAGCCACAAATTAACAGCTATGGATCCGATATTTGATATTATAAAAAAAGAGGAGCAAAGACAGATCGAGGGTGTAGAATTGATTGCCTCCGAAAACTTTGCCAGTCAGCATGTACTTAAGGCCATGGGCAGCTGTCTCACGAATAAATACGCGGAAGGGTATCCAGGTAAGCGCTATTACGGTGGTTGTCAATTTATTGATCAGTCTGAACAATTAGCAATAGATAGGCTTAAGGAGTTATTTGGTGCTGAATATGCCAACGTGCAACCTCACTCGGGCGCTCAAGCGAATGCAGCTGTATTTTTATCTTTCTTGGAACCAAGGGATAAAATTTTGGGTTTTGACCTCTCACATGGCGGACACCTCACCCATGGCTCTTTAGTTAATTATTCAGGAAAAACCTACCAACCCCATTTCTACGGTGTCGAGGAAGATACCGGTCGTATAGATATGAATAAGGTTGAAAAACAAGCGCTAGAGGTTCGGCCTAAAATGATTATTTGTGGAGCTTCAGCCTATTCAAGAGACTGGGATTATGAGAAATTTAGAGCCATCGCCGATGAAGTTGGAGCGATTCTTTTGGCCGACATTGCACATCCAGCTGGAATTATAGCAAAAAACCTATTAAACGATCCTCTACCCCATTGCCATATCGTCACCTCGACTACCCACAAAACCCTTCGTGGTCCAAGAGGCGGTATAATAATGGTAGGTAAAAACGGGCCAAACCCATTAGGCATTACAACGAAAAAAGGTAATCTTAGAACAATGGGCAGTCTCTTAAATTCAGGAGTTTTTCCAGGAATGCAAGGCGGGCCTCTGGAACACATCATAGCTGCAAAGGCAGTTGCCTTCGGTGAGGCGCTAGACCCCAAATTCACAAAATATCAAAACCAGGTCGTCGCCAATGCTAAAAGCATGGCAAAGACATTTAATCAATTGGGCTATAAAATTATTTCCGGCGGCACTGACAATCACCTCATGCTCATTGACCTTCGCTCAAAAAACATTACCGGCGCTCAAGCAGAAGAGGTCCTTGGAAAAGCTGAGATCACCGTCAACAAAAACTTAGTCCCCTTTGATGATAAAAAACCCATGGTTACATCAGGACTGAGAATTGGGACTGCTGCCATTACGACCCGCGGCTTGGTAGAGGAAGACTGTATCGAAATCGCAAATTATATGAATGATATCTTATCCGATCCGGATAATGACAAAAAAATAGAACGCGTTAAACGCAAGGTGGTGGATAAAATGTCTCAGTACCCTTTATTTGAATCGTAATTTGTTCACTTTTCTCTATTAATGTCATTTTTTTTGGTTTAGTACACTTTCAACTAGAACCTCAATGTGATTTAGTCGAAAGCATACCTTATTTATATCCTCACCTTACTCTGCTATTATTAAATCAGCACTACAACCTAAATTATCCCCTTCTACTTGGATTCGGCGGTCATATTTTCTCTCTTTGAATTCTCCATCGGATGTGCCTGTATGAAACAACTATTTTTTGCTTATATAGTTAGACTAGCATAAATATATACTATGGAAGTACGGTTTGTTCCCTTTGATGAAATCGATGTGACACGCTGGAATAGTTGTATTCATTTTGCAATCAACGGTAATGTATTCGGGTACCACTGGTTTCTAAAAAACGTTAATCGAGAGTTTGACGCACTGGTCGAGGGGAACTACGAAAGTGTAATGCCTCTGCTTTCAAGAACCTCTCGTTGGAATTATCCAGAATTATACCATCCAATGGGTCTGGGTCGCTTAGGTATTTTCTCTGTTCATGTCCTTTCTCCACCAAGAATTCAAAAATTCATAGATTCCATTCCCGATACCTATCTGGGAAGACAAATATCATTTAATGAATACAACAATGCCATTATCAGTCAAATGGCAAGCACAAGTAAATCTAACTGGTACCATTTAGATTTATCAAAGCCCTATGAAATTATTCAAAATGCATATCATTCGGAAATAAGGGATGAAATTGAGAAAAGCCGGGATGAAAATTGGATGCCTCACTCTAATATCAAACCTGAACAATTAGTTCATTTTTTTGCCGATCAAGACCCAAATACAGATACTCACATGTGGATGCGAATCCACTATAATTTGATGCACCGAGGAACAGCATTTCCTACGGTGTATAGGAATTCAGATGGAGAAATAGGAGCTGCAGCACTTTTCTGCTATTACAATGGGTTCTTTACATTATTGAACTATCAAGCCTTGCCTGAATATAAGCGTAGCTTATTTAACTTAATGTCGGATGACTTAATTCGACTGCATGCAGAAAGACCTTTGCGGTTTGATTTTAATATTTTCGGAGAAAAATACGAAGTTGAAAATCTAGGAGCTATACGGAAAGCCGTATACCAATTAGAGACAGCACCTAAATGGGGAAAAACAATACGTCACTGGCTGGATATTTGATATTGTGCGCCCCATATTTAACATCATATAAAAAAAGACCCGTAGGGGGTACAGAATAGGGTTTGCTCAAGCGCTTTTGTGAGTTTAGTGCTGTTCTAAGCTGTTCGATGCTAATCTTTCCTTCTCCTACCTGAAGACACATTCCAACGATTAAGCGAACCATACCCCTCAAGAATCGATTTGCCTCAACAGTATAAATCAGGAACCTATCATGGAGTAATTCCCATTTGCTTTTATATATCAAACACTTATAGTGACTAGCGTCTGACTTACTCTTACAAAAGGGGAAAAAAGTTTCATATTCCATGATCAAAGCTGCGGCCTCATGCAATAGATCTACATTTAGATCTTTAGTGGGGTAAGGATAGGAATACACACAAGCTTGTGAAAACAGCGGGTGTTCCAAATCAATCAAATATTTGTAAGTCCTTTTAGTAGCTGAAAATCGAGCATGTAGAGAATCATCAACAGCTTGAACGGAAAGAACCTCAATGTCTGGGAAAAGAATTCGATTCAGCCTTCGTAGGACTCCCTGTTCAATAGTTTGATCCAAATCCAAGTGCAAAGCATAGCAACTGGCATGCACGCCGGCATCTGTCCGGCCGCAACCGACCACTCGAATATCATTTTTCTGAAGTGCCCAGTTCAATGCCTGTTCCACAGCTTCTTGAACGGTAGGTGCATTCGGTTGGATTTGCCAGCCCGAATAGTTAGTTCCCAAATATCGTATCCAAATAAAGTACCGCTTCATTTCAATTAAGCGGCGCGCAATTTATTGATCGTCGACCCAGTCAACTTCGTATCAACATAATTTTTGTCAATCACTAATTCATGTACATCTTCCTCGCTCGGTAGTTCAAACATAGCATCTGTGAGAACAGCTTCACAAATACTTCGCAACCCTCTCGCTCCTAACTTAAATTCAAGCGACTTTTCAGCGATTCGATCTAGAGCTTCAGGTTTGAAAGAAAGCGAAACGCCTTCCAATTCAAAGAGCCGTTGGTACTGCTTAATCAGTGCATTCTTAGGCTCAGTCAATATTCGAATTAAAGTTTCTTTATCTAAGGGATTTAGGTGAGTCAGCACAGGTAATCGACCTAATAGCTCTGGAATAAGTCCAAAATGTTTTAAATCTTGATGTGTTATGTAATGCAACAAATTTTCGTGCAACTCACTTTTTTTCTCGTTGCCACTAAAACCAATCACAGACGTATTTAGTCGTCGACCAATAACCTTTTCAACGCCATCAAAAGCACCTCCGCATATGAATAAAATGTCCTTAGTATTAACCTTAACCATTTTTTGCTCTGGGTGCTTTCTACCCCCTTGAGGCGGCACATTAACTTCTGTACCCTCTAACATTTTCAATAGCGCTTGCTGAACGCCCTCCCCGGAAACATCTCTGGTGATTGAGGGATTATCACTCTTTCTTGCTATTTTATCTAATTCGTCAACATATACTATTCCGTGCTCTGCAGCTCCTACATTGAAATCACATACCTGTAACAATCTGCTCAACATACTTTCAACATCCTCACCTACATATCCGGCCTCTGTAAAAACTGTCGCATCGACGATGGCAAAAGGAACATTCAAGAAATTGGCAATGGTCTTGGCTAAGAGGGTTTTACCCGTGCCTGTAGGTCCTGCGAATAATATATTTGATTTTTCGATCTCGACATCAGAAGACTCATTATTTATTCGCTTGTAGTGATTGTAAACAGCAACAGACAAAAACTTTTTAGCCTCTTGCTGTCCAATGACATACTGATTGAGATACTCCTTAATTTTTGCCGGAGTAATATGGTCAGGCATAGAAAAATCATCGCTTGAATCCCCAAACTCACCACCTTTTATTTCATCTTGAATGATTTCATGTGCTTGCTCGACACATACCTCACAAATGTGACCTTGTATTCCTGCAATAAGGATTAAAGCTTCACTTTTATCACGCCCACAAAATGAGCACCTCACGCCTTCTTCTGTCGATTTCATACTTGTTAGTTATATTTAAATCTCGAAATATCTCTATTTGTCTTCCGACTCTTTGCGTTTTTTAGATACAGGTGTATCTAGCACCTCATCTACCAAGCCATAGGCCTTCGCCTCCTCGGCTATCATCCAATTATCTCGGTCACTGTCTTTCTCTATCGTTTTGTAGTCTTGGCCGGTATGATAAGATAAAATATCATACAAATTTTTCTGTAATTGTTTGATTAGGTTATAATTGATTTCCATATCACTTACCTGCCCTTGCATTCCACCCATAGGTTGGTGTATCATAGCTCTTGCATGTGGAAGAATAGATCGCTTGCCTTTTGCACCTGCGGCTAATAAAACAGCACCCATAGATGCTGCAAGACCCGTGCAGATGGTACCTACATCTGGAGAAACATATTGCATCGTATCGTACATTCCCAGACCGGCAATAACAGATCCGCCCGGGCTATTTACATACATTTGAATATCTCGCTTTGGATCGGTCGACTGAAGAAATAACAATTGAGCTTGCACTACATTTGCTACATAATCATTTATTCCCACTCCTAAAAAAATGATGCGATCCATCATTAGACGTGAAAAAACATCCATACCCACTACATTCATCTGTCTTTCCTCGATTACCTGTGGGGTGAAATTATTAATATTCGGAACTGAGGTCTCCATATATTTATCAATATGGGCGCTATTGACGCCTTGACTATGTATAGCAAACTTCTTAAACTCTTTGGGGTCAAACATATTTTTATTTTAGTAGTAAACGATCCTAAACCGCTTTGGGTTCAAAATACTTCGAAGGGTAATAGTTCAAATATTGAAAAACTTACTCTTCCTCTGTTTTATCGGCTCCCAGATAATGATTTATTTCATCAACCTTTTCATTTATACGGTCAACTTCCTTTTTAAATTGTTCTTCAGAAACAGATTTTTGATTAACAGTAACATTATCTTTAATATGCTCTGTTATCAGATTTTGAGTAGCCTCTTGAGCAATATTGTTCATTTGCTCCCTATCTTCTAGAACTGTCTTGGTCAACTGACTCATGACAGAATCGGGCAGAGACTGACCTTGAAGCATTTGGGAAATCCGTTCCTGAGCCTTTTTGACTAACATTTCCTGAGAAGGCTGTATGTCGTTTTGTATGGCTATATTCTGCGTAATTAGAGACCACGTTAATTCATCCTTCACTGTTTGAGGAAGCTCTTCTCCCTGGTATTGAGCAGCCGTTTTCTTATCTAAAAGATATTTTTTTGCATAATCCTCCGGCAAATCTTGAAGTCGGTTTTCCTCTAGAAGTTTGAACTTCGCATCCCAATAAAATAGATTATCACTGCCGCCCTGATTTGCGACCTCCATACTTTCTCTGATTTTTCCCAATGCCTCTTCTTTGGATGAGATTTCACCCTCGCCAAAAATTTTATTAAACGTTTCTTGATTAACCTCCGGCTCTTTTTTGGTTTTAATTGTCATAATCTCAAACCTAAAGTCAGCATTTATTTCAGGTTTGGACTCATCTTCTATTTTTAGTAGGTGTTTCTCGACAAAATCTTTGTCGGTATTTTTCTCTAGTTTATAAATATCATAATCAAAGGTATCACCCAACTTAGAATCCAAAACTAACTTTTTAGCCTTATCCTCGATTAGGTCTACAGAAATGGAGAAATTAGATATCCATCCATTTTCTTTTTCCTTTTTTCCTTCTAATTCAGAGGCTTCTAAGGTTAAAACATCGCCCTCCTGCACAGGCCCTTCGGAATCAACTTGTTCGGCCACTTGAGAAAGTAATTGATCCCATCTTTCCTCTACTTGCTCATCGTCAACTTCAATCGTGAAATACGGTACGGTCACCGAACCATCTAAACCTTTTAGGTCTAAAGTTGGTAGCAAACCCACATCAAAAACAAAAGAATAGTCCTTGGATTGAATCGGATCAAACTCCTGGGCTGTCTGCTCATCAGCTAAATCCATTTCGCCCAAAGGCCTCCAGTCTTTTTCCTGTGTTATCTCTTTAAGAGCATTTGATGCTTTTTGATTGATAATATCAACTAAAAGCGATTGTCCATACATACGTTGAATGAGTCGCATCGGGGCTTTCCCGGGGCGAAAACCCTTCATGTTCGCATCTTTCCTTTTCTCCTTTAGCTTATTCTTCAATTCCCCTGAATAATCATCGGATTCAATAGTGACCTCAAGCTTTGCTAAATATGGAGATTCCTCCAAAATATTCGACTTCATATAATAGTTTTTCTGCCATTCGATAAACGAAGGGCAAAGATAAAAAAACCTAAGAAGAAAATTGGGGTATAAGTGGACGAAGGGAATAAGAAGTGCGGGTGGAGGGACTCGAACCCCCAAGCCGTGAAGCACTAGATCCTAAGTCTAGCGTGTCTACCAATTTCACCACACCCGCATTATTGAAAATAGAGTGCAAATATAAGTTAATTATCCAAAAAATAAATAAGCGATCTACTTTTTTTATTCTATTTCAAGGCAGGATGGTCGTAAAATTATTCAGCAGTTAGGATAATGAGATATAAAAAGCGAGATATTATTTTATGGCAAGATTGGTAAATGCAGCTTTTTTTGTCATCTTTAAAAAGATAATTATCGAAACTAGTAGATATAAAATCCATTACGAGGCTTCTAAGGAACCAAGCTCATCAAAAGCGCGTTCTACAGATGGAGGGAACCGGAAGAACAACATGCCTGAAATAAAAGAAATAAAAACAGACGAACAATCGGTAATAGAAGAACAGTTCAATAGACTGTTAAAGTCTATTAAATCGAATATTACACCTGAAGATGATATCAATCTTAACAAGGCTTATGAAATTGCAGTGAAAGCCCATCGCTTCCAGCGCAGGAAGTCAGGTGAACCCTACATTCTTCATCCCATTGAAGTGGGACGCATTTGCGCTGCAGAAATCGGCTTGGGGCCAACTGCTGTCATTTGTGCTTTACTGCATGATGTAGTGGAGGACACCTCAGTATCTCTTGCAGAAATTAAAAATCAGTTTGGCGAAAAGATAGGCCATATTGTAGACGGTCTAACTAAACTGGATGGAACTTATAATGAAAGCAGCCCTCAAGCTGAAAATTTCAAGAAAGTCCTATCCACCCTGGTCAGTGACGTAAGAGTTGTTTTAATAAAAATGGCTGATCGGCTTCACAATATGAGAACCTTAGGTGCGATGCCAAGGCATAAGCAACTAAAAATTGCAGCTGAAACTCAGTATATCTACGCTCCTTTAGCTCACCGCCTAGGTTTATACAATATTAAGACTGAGTTTCAAGATATCTGCCTACGAATTCTGGAGTCAGAGGTTTATTTTGAAATTGCGGATAAATTACGCCAATCGAAGGCCGAAAGGGACCGATACATTGCCGAATTTATTAAGCCGCTGAGTAAAAAGCTCAATGAGTTAGAGGTTGAATATAAAATAACCGGACGGCCTAAATCTATAAGCTCGATTTACAATAAAATTAAGTCTAAGAGTGTAACTTTTGAGGAAATTTATGACCTGTTTGCCATTCGGATTATTGTGAATGTTCCTCGAGAAAGGGAAAAAAGCGTTTGCTGGCAAGTTTACAGCATTGTGACAGACGTTCATACACCTATTCCTGAGCGATTAAAAGATTGGATTACAACACCTAAATCCAATGGCTATGAGAGTTTGCACACCACCGTTATCGGTCCACAAGGAAGATATGTCGAAGTCCAAATTCGATCGGAACGTATGGATGATATTGCTGAAAGAGGATTTGCTGCCCACTGGAAGTATAAAGGAATTCAAGACAGTCAATCTGTCTACGATAATTGGTTGAATAATGTTCGAGACCTGCTCGATAATAATGAGGGAGATGCGCTCGAATTTATAAATGACTTTAAAACTAATTTATTTCAAGATGAGGTTTACGTTTACTCTCCTAAAGGGGACCTTATCATTTTACCCAAAGGAGCTACAGCCCTTGATTTTGCATTCTCGATTCACTCTGAGGTAGGTGCAGCCTGCACAGCAGCAAAAGTCAATAATAAATTAGTGCCACTAGGTTATGAACTTCAAAACGGAGATCAGGTATCTATTAAAACGAATTCCACACAAAAACCGACAGAAAACTGGCTTAAAATGGTTGTAACGGGAAAAGCCCGTTCAAAAATTAGAGCAGCCCTGCGAGAGGAGAGAAAAAGATTTGGTGAGTATGGAAAAGAAGCTTTATTGAGAAAATTTAAAAATTTGAAAGTAGATTTTGAATCAAATGTTGATCTACTAACAGATTTTTACAAGCTCAATAAACGAACAGATCTCTACTATGAAATTGCAAAGGGTGAAATAGATTTGTCCCAGATCAAAGAAAACTTTGACGTGAAGGGGCATTTACTTGTTTTAAAGGAAGAAAAACAAGAGTCCTATACACCCCCTCTAGAGGACCCAACCACTGAAATAAAAAGGCCACGCAAATCCAAGTCGGACAATAAGCCCAAATTAATGATTGGTGGAGAACCTGCTGACCAGTATGAATTCCAGTTAGCTAACTGCTGCAATCCGGTGTACGGTGATAATATTTTTGCATTCTTAAGCACGAATGCCGGAGTTAAAATTCACCGATCCAGTTGTCCTAATGCGACACACCTCATGGCCAATTATGGTTATCGCATACTAAAAGCCGAGTGGGAAAGCAATAATAGTACTTCGTTCTTAGTGAAATTGGCCATTACTGGAGTAGACGATGGTCCCGGAATAATAGAGCGATTGACCAATAAAATATCGACTAACTTAGGGTTAAATATACGCTCCTTCACTATTGAAGGAAATGAAGGCTATTTTGAGGGAAATGTTTCGCTTATTATAGAAAATAAAAATGAATTAGAAAAGACTATTCGATCAATAAAGAAACTCAATATGGTTTCAAATGTTACCCGGGTAGAATAAAGAATACAGAATGCCAATTACAATAGATAATCAAGAAAAATTAAAAGAACAGGTAAAAGACATTTTTACCAAACACCTCGAGGAAAATGGATATCGTAAAACCCCCGAACGGTATGCTATATTAGATGAGATATACAGCCGAACGGATCATTTCGATGCAGAGGCACTTTATATCCATATGAAAAACCAAAACTATCGGGTAAGCAGAGCCACCGTTTATAACACGCTGGAATTATTAGTAAACTGTGATTTGATTAAAAAACACCAGTTTGGAAAAAAGCTGGCTCAATATGAAAAGTCACATGGATTTAAACAGCACGATCACCTGATTTGCTTAGAATGCCGAAAAGTTTTGGAGTTTTGCGACCCTCGAGTTCAACAAATTAAGGATATGATGGGCGAACTGCTTCAGTTTAATATCACACACCACAGCCTTAATCTATATGGAGAATGTACCTACGAGTGTGAACATAAGAAGAAATTGAAAAGTGAGTAGTTAACTCAGAGAACCAATCTTATTGATATCGTGCACGCCTACCATTGTTAGAAGGTATAATTTTTTTCATTCATAGAGGTCTTTAGTTCGGGAATATGTAGGGTGTAAAATTGGCATCATCTACTATGACCTCTACGTCATTTATAATAATGCATTCAGTATCGATTTCTATGTCGTTTTTTACTTGAAACTGGTGTAACATTGCCTATCTTTGAGCCTTAATACGGAATATATGGTAGTTGATGTTCTTTTAGGCTTACAATGGGGTGATGAGGGTAAAGGTAAAATCGTAGATTATCTGTCTAGCAGATATGATGCTATTTGCCGTTTTCAAGGCGGACCAAACGCTGGTCACACCCTTTATATTGACGGACAAAAAACTGTTTTACATACCATCCCCTCAGGTATTTTTCGAGAAGGCGTTGAAAACATAATTGGCCATGGTGTCGTAATTGATCCCACCATTCTGTTGAAGGAAATTGAAGATCTGGTAGGTAAAGGAGTGCCTGTAGCTGAGCGTTTAAAGATTGCAAAAAAAGCACACCTGATATTGCCATCACATCGATACCTGGATGCAGCTTCAGAGGCAGCGAAGGGAAAGGATAAAATAGGTTCTACTTTAAAAGGTATAGGTCCAACCTATATGGACAAAACAGGAAGAAATGGGTTACGAGTGGGAGATATACTCGCAACTAATTTTAAAGAAAAATACGCTTCCTTAAAAAGAAAGCATGAGGGTATCTTAGAGGGGCTTCCAGCTATTGATTTTCCCTTAGAAAAAGAAGAGAAAGCCTGGTTTGATGCAATTGAAGAATTAAAAAAATACGACTTAATTGACTCGCAATATCACGTCCAGGAACTTATTAGAAAAGGCAAAAAGATTCTTGCTGAGGGCGCGCAAGGGTCCATGCTTGATATCGACTTTGGCACTTATCCTTTCGTAACTTCCTCAAATACAACCACAGCGGGAGTATGCACGGGATTAGGTATCTCTCCAGCCCAAATTGGAGAAGTTTATGGAATTTCGAAAGCATATTGTACTAGAGTGGGTAGTGGACCATTTCCGACCGAGGATTTTGGAGAAGAAGGTGAAAAACTCCGAAAATCTGGTAAAGAGTTTGGAGCAACGACAGGTCGTCCTAGAAGATGTGGATGGATAGATTTACCTCAATTGCGGTATGTTAATATGATAAATGGTACTTCCCAGATCATTTTGACAAAATTGGACATTCTCAATTCCTTTACAGAAATTAAAGTGTGTACTCATTATGAAATTGACGGTGAAAAAACGAGTCGATTACCTTTTGATTTAGATAACAGTGAAATTAAACCGCACTATAAGCTTTTCAAAGGGTGGAATACGGATGTAAATGATATTTCTTACCGGCGTGATTTACCTAAGGAAGCCGAAGAATTAATAGCTTTTATTGAAAAAGAATTATCTACTAAAATATCCATTATTTCTACCGGTCCGGAAAGAGAGTCCTTAATCACAGGTGTTTAATCCCTATCCCTTTACCTAAAAGAAGCAGTAGTTCTAAAACTCTCCCCAGTTTTGAATCGTGTAACCTACATTGAATAAAGCATCTCCTTGATTTACAACGGGCGAGTTATTATGACCGAGCACATAGCCGTCTTTAGGAGCTGTAATACGTTTTCTGCGCCCACCGTGAGGGTCACGAATATATCCCATGACTTCGCCCTTAGTAACCGGCTGGCCACTATTTTTGACCCACTCAAAAACGCCAGCAACGGCAGCGCGCACCCAACCGGATTTCTTTACATGCAATGGTTTTCTATGCACATCAGACGCTTGGTTTATCAAGCCCTGACTGACCATCAAACGCTCAAGTCCAGATAAAGCTGTATGTATACTTAGTCCATCCAATCGCAGGGCCTCTCCCCCTTCATATACTAAGATAGGTTTACCCATTTTATGTGCTTCCTTTCGAAAAGTTTTTGAAAAGGCAGGCTTTTCAAAAATAATGGGGGGTGCAAATGCTTTGGCTAATTCAAGAGCCTGACTGCTTCCCCGCGTATATCGAATCTGAGGAAAATTGAACCGATTGGCACCCCCGGTATGGAAATCAATACCAAAATCGATAACTGGCAATATCCTTTTTGTCATTGTTCGAGCAACTCTGGAAGCAAGCGAGCCTTTAAAATTTCCAGGAAATGAACGATTTACATCTTTACCGTCCGGAACTTCTCTAGAAAAATGTAAAAATCCGTAAACATTTAATAGTGGAATGACAATGGCGGTTCCTGCCTTTAAATGACTAAAGTAGCCCTGGTCTAAGGCACGACGGACGATTTCCACACCATTAATCTCATCGCCATGAACCCCTGCTAAAATAAGCATACAGGGACCTTCCTTCATTGCTCGAAATACTTGAGCATGAATATTAATTTGAGTGCCAGAGGGCAACCTACCTACATGAATTCGAATTTGCTTTTTTTCTCCGGGTGCAACTTCAATCCCATTTATATTTAATACTTCTTCGCTCATAATGCCTTTATTACGGTATTAGTTACCTTTTTAAATGCTTTGCTCCAAAAATTCAATAATTTTTCCAGACACATCTACACGAGTTACAGTTTCAATACCTTCCAGGCCAGGAGAAGCATTAACTTCCAAAACCTTAGGACCTTGATTCGAGCGCAATAGATCGACGCCTGCAATATTTAGTCCCATCAATTTCACAGCCTTAAGGCTGATTTTCTTTTCTTCTTCGGAAAGTTTTACTTTAAACCCCACCCCTCCTCGATGCAAATTGGATCTAAACTCACCAGGTGCCGGAACCCGCCTCATGGAGGCGACGATTTCATTGCCGACGATAAACACTCGAATATCTTCCCCTTTAGATTCTTTTATATACTTCTGAATGATCGTACGTTTATTAGATTGAATAAATTGCCCTAATAAAGCTGCGGCATTCGGAACCGAATTCACTTTAATCACTCCATTTCCGTGCGTAGACTCCAGTAGTTTTATGATATAGGGTGGTGCTCCTAGAATATCAAAAATATCTTTTCCAGATAGGCCCGCCGCGGAAATAATAGTTTCGGGAATAGGTACTCCGTGATGAGCCAATACTTGAAGGCAGGCGAACTTATTTCTAGCGCGTAATAAAGCTTCCGGTTGGAGAACGGAGAATACCCCTTGTTGAATAAAGTGCCGGATGACTAAAACGCCATAATTGGTTGCACTCGCACCTATACGAGGGATTAGCCCCTGAACACCTCTGACATGTTGCCTGAGATAGAATAACTTATTTTGCCGTTCATTCAATGAAATATCTACTCGCATGTGATCCAACACCTTAATATGATGTCCACGTCGACGAGCTGCCTTCACGAGAGCCTGAGTAGAATATAACTCTCTACTTCTTGAAAGAATAACAATATTCATTTTTGATAATAACTCGTGATTAAAAGAGAACCTTTCATACGTATACTTGAGGTCATCAATGGGTGTAAATCTTAAAGATATAAAATATTATGAAGGGAGAAACGAGCTTAGAGGCCGCCGATAGGTGACTTTAAATTATTTGGGAAGATTCGGCCGGGGTAGCGATGTGACGGAGTGCGCAGCCGGCAGGCAAGCAGCCCGAGCCAGACCCCGATTCTTTCATTAACTGTATGATTATATTATGTGTAGAAAATAATCGTATCGGCGAGGGCCGACCAGCTCCAAAACGTAGCGCCCATAACTGCGAAGCAGGGATGGGACCCCCAAAAAAAATCAGTTTAAATCCCTTACATTTACTCAATGTTTGGAAAAGTAAGAGCTCCATATAATAAGGTAATTCGTTCATGGGCCTTTTTTGATTGGGCAAATAGCGCTTTTGCTCTGGTCATTACGGTTGCAATTTTTCCAGTATATTTTTCAAGTCTAAGCCCTGATATACTTCGAATATTTGGCTTTGAATTTACCAATAGTTCTGTATATACGTACTCTATCTCTTTAGCTTACCTCTTGATAGCTTTCAGCTCACCATTTTTTTCGGGTGTAGCAGACTATGCTGGCAGACGCCGATCTTTTTTGCATTTTTTTACAATTCTGGGTGGGCTATCATGTATTGGATTAGCCGGATTTACCACTCCCGATGGATGGCTGATTGCTATTGTATTTTTCATGCTTGGTATTATAGGCTTTGCAGGAGGACTAGTTTTCTATAATTCCTTTTTACCCATTATCACTGTAAAAGAAAAATATAATAAGGTTAGCGCCATGGGGTTTGCATACGGGTATATCGGCAGTGTGATATTACTCATCATAAATTTGGTCTTGATTCAATACCCAGAAACGGTAGGTCTAGCCGATGGGGCAGCCGCTTCTCGGGTGAGTTTTGTCATGGTAGGGCTCTGGTGGATAGGTTTTGGCTATTATAGTATAAGAGGACTGCCTCCTGACCAATCAACCCCTATTCAGATGAAAACGATAATCTCGGGGTATCGAGAAATATTACACGTTACCCGCGAGGTCGCTCAACAAGGATTCATCTTGCGGTTTTTACTTGCTTTTTTCTTTTATAGCGCGGGGGTGCAAACCGTCTTATTCGTAGCGTCAACATTTGGCGAGAAAGAGCTAGGCTTAAATGCCAGTGAGCTCATTCTATTGATTTTGTTGTTGCAAATGCTCGCCACGGCGGGAGCCTACTTGTTTGCCTATTTATCTAAAAAGTGGGGAAACCAAGCCGGCTTAATGACGATGATCGCTATATGGATTTGTATTTGCATTAGTGGATATTATTTACAAGAGAAACAGTCATTCTATATCCTCGCCTGCTTTGTCGGACTCGTTATGGGTGGAATCCAATCTCAGTCGAGGAGTACATATTCCAAGCTCATGAAAGAGGGTGAAAAAAATGTGAGTTCTTATTTCAGTTTTTATGATTTGGTAGAAAAAGTAGCAATTGTAATTGGCACTTTTACTTTTGCCCTTTTGGATCAGTACAGCGGAAGCATGCGGAGTGGATTATTGCTGCTCAGTATTTACTTTTTGATTGGCTTTTTCTTACTCGCTGTTCTTCGGGCCCCAAAATCTCGTTTGTAAGTATTAGATCCTAAGAACGTAAACAAGTCGTATGACTCAAGGCCTAGAATCCAGAGCTTTTGACAAGAAAATAATTGATGTGGTGATCCCTGCATTTAATGAAGAAAATGCCGTTGGGCACGTCATCGATGACTTGCCACATTCCATTATTCGTCAAATAGTGGTATGTGATAATGGCAGCAGTGATGATACAGCTGAAGCGGCGAAATCAAGAGGAGCTCAAGTGGTTACAGAACATAGGAAAGGATATGGCCAGGCATGCTTAAAAGCCTTAGAGTTTATAGCCAGTAGTGATCCTGATCCAGATTATATTGTATTTTTGGACGCGGATTATTCAGATTTTCCTGAAGAACTTCCCAATTTGGTTATGCCACTTATTGAATCGAGCGCTGATTTAGTCATTGGTTCGAGAGTATTGGGCAAGACGGAAAAGGGGGCACTCACCATCCCCCAGCAGTTTGGAAATCGATTAGCTACATATTTGATAAGACACCTTTTCCATGTATCCTTTACTGATTTGGGACCTTTCCGTGCGGTGCGTTACTCCAGTTTGAAAAAAATGAATATGCAGGACACGAATTATGGATGGACCGTTGAAATGCAAATTAAAGCCGCTCAGCTAGGGCTGAGCTGTAAGGAGATCCCCGTTTCATATAGAAAAAGAATAGGTGTTTCAAAAGTGAGTGGGACAGTTAGGGGAGTCTTAGGTGCAGGTACAAAAATATTAGCTCTCATTTTTTGGTATGGTATAATGAAGCGCAAATGATTATTAATCTCATCGGCTATTCCATAATTATTTTGTACTGTTTGATACTGCTATTCATCCTAATTTATTGTCTATTTCAACTCCACCTTTATTGGAAACACCATTTTGGTAAAAAAAAGCTTCCTCAGAATCTTAAACAGCTTAGTGGCTCATTTCCGGTGGTCACCATTCAACTCCCTATATTCAACGAAATGCATGTAGCTCGTCGAATTATCAAGCATTGCTGCCAGCTCGACTACCCTTTGGATAAATTACACATCCAGGTATTGGACGACTCTACAGATAAAACGCTTGACATAAGTATCGAGACAATTACACATTATCAAAAACAAGGATATGATATTGAGCTTGTGCACCGAAAGGACAGGAAGGGATATAAAGCAGGTGCGCTTCGAGAAGCTTTATCATCGGCAAAAGGGGAGTTTATTGCCATATTTGATGCTGACTTTATTCCGCCCAAAGGCTTTTTACAGACTTCTCTACCTCATTTTACACAAGAAAAAGTGGGTGTTGTTCAGGGGCGCTGGATGCATATTAATGAAGACTATTCCCTTATAACCAGGCTACAAGCCTTTCAGTTGAATGTTCACTTCATGATTGAACAAAGCGGTCGCTTTCGTGGAGAGTACTATCTGCAATTTAACGGTACTGCTGGAATTTGGCGAAAAGAGACGATTATAAATGCCGGAAATTGGCAAGCAGATACCTTGACTGAGGATTTGGACCTGTCATACCGAGCACAAATGCATGGCTGGCAGATTGTGTACCTAAATCAAGTTGGCTGTCCTGCTGAGCTGCCCGTAGAAATGAATGGATTAAAATCACAACAATATCGATGGATGAAAGGGGGGGCAGAAACCGCCGTCAAAATAATGCCCCAACTATGGAGAAGTTCAGAAAATCCTACAAAAAAAATCCTGGGTAGCATGCACTTATTGTCGAGTAGTATTTTCTTACTCATCTTTATTAGTGCAGTGTTCAGTATACCCATGTTGTTTTTTATGTCATCTATAGGTATTTCCGCTAATTTTTTAGCCATATTCCTTGGAGCTACCCTCAGCATAATTATCGTATACTATTCTGCCAATGTCATGCAACAAAAACAAAGCATCGGAGCGCGCATTCAAAAGACCATTGAGTTTTTCTTTCTATTCCCTCTTTTTTTAGCGCTATCCATGGGACTATCCCTCCACAATAGCATTGCAGTTTGGGATGGCTTTCGGGGCAAACAAACATCATTTGTTCGCACACCAAAATATAATATTCGAAAACGCGGTGATAGTTTCACTGGGCATACCTATTTAGGCAAACGTATCCCCTGCTCGACATGGTTTGAACTTATACTTGCCATTGTGTTTTTAAGTGCGTCAATTTATGGCTGGTCAATTGGATACCGAGCATTTTTCCTTTTTCATATTTTATTGGCTTTAGGTTTTGGGGGCATCGCCTTTTTCTCTATTAAACATGCATGGCAAAAATGAGCTGGGAATTACCAAAAAGGTTTTTGAGTCTACTTTTATCCATTGTTTTCTTCGTTGCAACAAGTAGCATTCTTCTCTTTGTCCAGCAGGAAGATTTCTATTTGCTTATAGCTCTATTTAGTTTGGCCTTTAGTAGTTATTTAGGCCTATATAAGTTATTACCCAGGAAGTTTATAAAATGGATATGGTTACTGGTTGTTCTTGTACGACTTGTTAGCTTTTTTGCAAGCCCTCAACTCAGCGATGACTATTACCGATTTTTTTGGGATGCGCAAATAACAGATACAGAAGAGTCAGTATATGCATATACACCCACAGAGGTTAAGGAAAAACGCCCAGAATTGATATCATTTGATGTATACGATCAATTAAATAGTCCTACCTATTACTCCGTTTATCCCCCATTTTTACAGTGGCATTATAAACTTGCATGGAATTTATCGGATGGAAGTTTACCGGGTTTCGTTCGGGGCTTACGCTTTCAATTTTTTTTCCTGGAGTTGATCGTTTTAATTCTATTATATCGCGGCCTGAAAGAAAAAGATAATTGGCTATTGTATGCATTAAATCCCTTAGTTATCATAGAACTTATGGGCAATTTACATGCTGAGCTATTTGTAGCTGCAGGGCTCATACTATTATTGGTAAAGGGAAAAGCCCATTGGGCATCTTTATCAGGCTCCATCCTAGCTATAGCTTCAAAAATATCACCTGTCATTCTACTACCTCCTCTATTAACCAGCTCCAGAACAAATTTCTCCTGGAAGCAAGCTATATACCTATTAACGATTCTAGGTTTTATTTTCTTTCCGCTCTGGTGGAATTTGGAAATGGGGAGTAACTTTTTAAAAAGTGTCCTATTATATTACCAAACTTTTGAATTTAATGGATCAGTATATATAATTACAAGGAGCTTACTATCTCTTTACACTGGTTATAACCCTATTGCAATCGTCGGTCCGGGGCTACAAGTAATAGCAGCAGTATTGATACTCAGGTTATATATAAGTTCATCAGACAAGCCTAAAAAGGGTACTCCTAAAACTATGATTCACATTTGGTTGATATATCTCCTATGCTCAACAACCATTCATCCATGGTACTTGATTCCTGTAATAGCTATACTTCCTTTTTACAATAACTATGCTGTTCTTTTCTGGTCGTTCAGCATCATATTTAGCTACGTTTATTATGCCGATGTAACTACATTAACAAAAATTACCTTCCATGGACTAGAGTATTTAATTGTGACGCTTGGATTTATAATTGAAAGGCACAAAAAAAAGCCCGACGAACAAGAAGTCATCGGGCTTTAAATTTATTTCATTAAAACTATCGCATCTAGTATGACCAAAGATCATGTTCGAAATTGAATAAATCACTCTTTATACGTTCAGATTCATATAATTGCTCAAGTTTATCATCTGGCCAAACATCTTTTAGACGAAAGTCGCGAACGTTTGTTTCTTTATAAACGTAACTTGAAAATCTACGAATATCGAAATAGTCTGCCCACGATAGAGGTGCGGCGTCGTTTTCTCCATTAAAAACTTGAAATCCTGAAAGATAATCTCGCGCTGCGGGAAAGTATACCCAAAACATAGGCTCTTCACGTTTAAATAGACCTGTATTTTCGTCGTACACATCTTTAATCGGAGAGATACCTAAGATACGGTTACGCAGACGAGAAACCTCCTTATCATAGAACCAGATCTCTTTGATTCGAAAACGCTTTACGTCATCCGGATTGAAATCAGAACGCGTAACTTTAATCGTTTCTTCGTAGGTTTCTGGATCAATCACTCGTGTCGTATCGATACGATAGAGTTGCTTTTCCAACTCTTCCATTGGAAGAGGTTCTTGAAAATCATCCTTTCTAAAAACAGTTATATCACCATTCGCAGACGCATCAATCAGAATTTTAATGAGTGGCATATTAGGATAAGTGAAAGGAGCATTAATCTTTTCTCTAAGATCAATAACCCGCCACATGCGTTTTTCCCAAGGGACATCGGCCTCTCTTACTGGCTCATAAGGTATTACACCTGCGTCTAAATACAAAGTACGCTCTACAACGCCATCCATGTATTTATCTTCCGACATCTGATCCCTCTCAAAATCAGTAGTCGACTCCGTGATGACATCAACCTCTTGAGGTACCTGGGCTAGAAGTAAGCCGGTTACACTCATAAAGATCGTTAATAAAAGGATTCTCATAATATTGTGTTCTAAAATTATCGAATTAGGAAGGTCATACTTCCTACATTTCTACCTGCCACATCACCCGGGCATCTTGCTTTAATTCCTTCAAAGAAATAACGGTCACCAGGTGCGGCTTTATTGACTAATTGCTGAGCGGCAGCACTAAAGCGCCCCCCGGAATTCACGGCTGACTCGGGATCTTGTCTTCGTGCTACGCGCACCAAAGTAAAACCTTGAATTTCGCAACGAGCTTCAAAATCAAAGTCTTCCAAATCTGCAATCAAACCCAATTGAGCACGAAATACACCATTAGGAATACCTCCACCTCGCTTTCCACTCAATTTTGGAACTGGATCAGGAATTCGCTTTACGCGGAATTCTTTAGATGTCGGAGGCAGACCACCACCTGAAACATTTACTGTTGACGTTCCTGGCTTCTTAGCTATAACCATATAAGAACTTCCGCCCTTACTTTGGATAGAAATACCGTCACCTGTAGAAACGTTTAATTCATTTGATGAGACACCTGCTGCAGAAATAGTAACTGGATTGTCCACACCAATATAAAAAACATTCATTTTGTCTGCAGAAACAGAAACAGAACGTTCACCAACCTCATATTCAAACTGTCGTTCAACTTGAGTTTCTTCGTCATTGACGGGATTTTTGAAAGAAATAGAGGCTGTATACTTCTTAATTCCAGTACTTGACGCTCTAGCCGTATATTCTGCAACTCCATCTTCTACATTCAACGCACGACCATTGACAGCGATTCTCAAATCATCCACATTATCAGAAGCAGCACCTAAAAAGATATTAGACTTATAGGTATCTCCTGTAACGATATAGGATTTCTCTGGAGCAGAAACGACTTGAAATTTATCAAATACCACATCTTCACCTCCAACTTTCTCTAAATAATGATTTAAAACTGCAGATTCCGTAGCTTTTGCATCATTCTTAAATTTAGTCAAAATAGGTTGCACAGCACCAATTGGCATCTGTCGAAAGTTGAAATCTGCCCAACTTTCTTTTTGTTTAGCTTCTTTCCATGACTTATCATCTACCTCAAGAGCAATTTTGCTTTCGAAAGCCTCTCGCTCCTCAGGCTCAATAAAATCAAGAAAATCAGCACGTGCCTGAATAATCTTCTCTTTTAATTCTTCACCCTTTCCTTTGTCCACTAAAAGTCGAGTCGTAGCATCCTTGTTCTTCTTATTCTTCAAAGCCTTCTTACCGTCCTTTTCAATATATCCACCAGCATCTCTGACTAGAGTATCCCAAACAGTTTCAACATAAGTGACAAATTCGTCACCCGTTTTAACTATATCATCCACCCGGTCAGCATATTCACCATAAGTTTCAGGATCTTTTTCAGCCAATTGCTTTACTTTATCGGGTATCCGACTATTTTGTCGGTCTAACACTTCGTTAGATTTCTCTAACCCTTTATTTACTAGTTTGAAGGCATTGAAAATTTCTGCAGAAACATTCAATGCTAGAAGTGCAGTTAATACCAAATACATGATGGTAATCATTAACTGCCTCGGTTCCTTAGGAATTGCCATAATTTCTTTTTTGTGTCATTTAATGCGTGTTCAAGCCTATTTTATATCTATTAAGTTTATGACTTAATAGACATGGCAGATAGCATATTACCATACACACTATTCAGAGAGCCTAAATTCTTATTTAATGAACTTAAGTGCTCACGATATTTCTTAGTGTCTTCTGCAGTAGCTCCTAATTCCTCCATAGCAGCATTCATTTTGCTGTAATAGTCTCCCATGGATTCGATCTGCTTTTTGGTCTTAGAAAAGTCAACTTCTTGCAGAGCCTTCAAACTACCCAAAGACTTGGACATGCCTTGCAATTCAGATAACATTCCTCCTAGTTGCTGTTCAACTACTTCACCATTCAGAGGCTTTGAACTATCCTCTCCAGCAGTAATGGAAGATATATTAGAGTTATAGTCATCTAGACCTGGATACAGTTTTTCCCAATAATAGTCCTTTTCAGGAGGTATTAAACCTAACATTAAAAATAGGAACGCTTCTGTGACAAGTCCAGCTGTGATCATTGTATCACCACCTTCCCAACTCATGATTTTGAAAAGTGCGCCCAACATTACAACTGATGCACCCACACCGATGATCAAGTTCTTAATGTATTTAAATGTTTTCGATTTGATAATAGACATGTTAGCCAAATTTTAGGTTAGTAAAAGGGTTAAGTGTGTTTTAAGCAACCACCAGCCATACTACTGAAGTAGTCAATGTATGGGTGCTAAAACATTAAATTGTTGATATTTATTGTAGAGAATCACTCTCAAACAGTCAAGTTTGTTTTTAATAGTCGTTTGCAGAACGACCTAAGAATGTTAGAACATTTCTAAAGCCAATATAGGATTTGGATGTATCCTGATACTCCCAGTTACGAGTACCATTTTGAAGATAAAAACCGATATCCTTCCAAGATCCTCCGCGAATAACTTTTCTTTTCATTGCTTTAGGCTCTTCATCCTTTGCATCGTATTTCATATCTGGATTTAGATCATGCACATGATAATTAGCATTATCGAAGTAAGCCGTCTCCGTCCACTCAGCTACATTTCCACCCATATTATATAGACCATAATCATTGGGGTAATAAGCATATACATCTACGGTAGTCTGACCACCATCTTCAGCATAGTTTCCTCTTCCGGGCTTGAAGTTAGCTAGTAAACATCCTTTAGAGTTTCTAATGTAAGGACCTCCCCAAGGGAAAGGTGACATATCGCGTCCTGCGCGAGCCGCATATTCCCACTCGTATTCGTTAGGAAGACGGAAGTCCTCAGAGTTAGGTTCATCTTGTCTTTTTGTTGACCACATTCGTGTTCTCCAATAAGAAAAAGCTTTAGCTTGTTTCCAAGTTATTCCTACAACCGGGTAATCATCAAAAGCGGGATGCGAAAAGTAATTTCGCGTCATAGGCTCGTTATAAGAATATTTAAAGTCACGAATCCAACACATTGTGTCAGGATAGATATTTACAACTTCTTCATTAAGAACCTCGTCAATAGAAGCATTTCTGTTATGTGCTGCTTTTTGCCAATCTACCCATTTCCACTCATAGTCCAAAATCGCCGTATTAAGCTCTTTTTTACCGTATAAAGTTTGATCAGGTGACAGATACATATCGGCCAACAATTCGTCCTGATAATCTAATTCAAAAGACCAATCGATACGTTGGTTACCATACTCGTCCTCAATAAAGTCATCCATATAAACGTGAGCAATACTGTCACGTACCCAAAATACAAATTGACGGTATTCGTTATTTGAAATTTCCGTGTCATCCATATAAAATCCTGAAATGGAGACAGCTTTTGGTCTAGCGTTAAACGTATTGAAGATATCTTCATCGCTCTGGCCGATATGTAATCGACCTGAGGGCACGTAAACCATGCCATAAGGATTTATACCGTTCCATGCGGGACGGTCTTGAACGCCAATAAGCTGGCCACTTTCTTTCGTTCCGCAGGAGGCAATAAAAAGCGTTCCAAGCAGCGAAATAATTAGGATGTGTAGTGTTTGATTTCTCATGTCTGGTTCTGATTTCAATTCAGATTAGGGTAAAAAAGACGTTGTAAAGATAGTTCGTTCGTTGAACTATCAAAATGTAAACTGTTTTTTTATCGTGAAAATTGCGCTTCCAACATAATTTTGACACGAATTTCATTAAGGTCTCGCTAATTTATGAAAATATATTCTAGTTCGACAACTTTTGCTTGGATATTATTACATATGCCTTGAGTTATATATCACTCTGGGTGGCACAATCCCTCCAATATCCCCTAAAAAGCTGTATCTGATTATAATTTCCTGTGACCCGGAATGTACATTCCGCAATTCAGATAATCCTAAATCCAGATTAAAAAAGGCCCAAATTTCATCATTCAATTTTATTCCGCCACCAATAATAAAAGCATCTAAAGATTGGGAGGAGTAACCTCTTACACCTGCATGTGCATAATAAGATTCGCTAAGCAAAGCTCCAACTTTTAACGTGCTTTGGGTTCGCTGACCATCAGAGATAATCAAAAAAGAGGGGCGCCACTCTATGGAATATGGACCCTCAACTTGATATAAGCCATAAATTCCCCACTCTAAATTTGCGTCGTAGCCAAAATCCTCTTCCAACTGAGCCGTAGCGGGAAGAACTTGTTGAGCAAATACTCCGGCATTGACATTAAACCCCCGATAATGAACGCCTAAATCTACATTAAACTGGGTAGCTCCCAGTGCCTGAGTGGATAAAACGGGATCCTCGTGGTTTAAAGCGCCATCCTCATATGTACCGCCTGGTGTAGTTAATTGGCTTCCATCAAAGGCCCAGGATCGAAGTCCGGGTCTCACTCCAAAGGAAAAAATTCCAAATTCGGAACTCAGCACATAATTATAAGAAAGTGCAAACTGCGTCCATCGACGAGGACCTATCTGTTCGGTTTCCAAAACTAGTCCTGCTCCACCTAACCAGGCAAAAACAGGAAGGTGTCCGTTGAAGTGATATCGCTCGGGTTGTCCCTCAATACCATTCCACTGAGACCTGTAAATACCTGTTGCTGTCAGTTTTAAATCCATTCCGGCGTAAGCGGGATTAAAGCCGTATAAGTTTTGGTCAAAGAGGGAATAATGAGGCATTTGTTGTGCCCTGCAAAGCGTCGCTGCGCCTATGAGAAATAGACAACACAACCATGATATAATATGTGTATTTTTAATTTCCATCCAAAACGGGATTAGTCTTACCATATGCATTCCAAAAGGCTTCAATGGTGTCATATGGTAATTGACAGCTGTAATTTTCGCAGAGAAAAATTCGAGTTTCGCCAGAAGGTACTGCCCTGTCAAGCAATGGATACCTTTTATCCGGAGACTCCTGAACCATGATTACGGTATCAGGTAATACTAGAGGCCTTATCGTTCTCCCCCACTCTTGTGCGAGAGGCCCAATAATGGCAATTTCGTGATTTCGTTGCTCCATATGGATAATAACATCTAGCCAGGCGCCAAAAGCTGTGGGCGCTCTCTGAATTTTATCTTTGAGTTGATAAACCATTTTCTCTGCATGATCTATCCACGCGGTTTTACCGCTATATTTACCTAAAATATGTAAATTTTTGCACATTACGGCATTCCCTGAAGGATAAGGACTGTCGTAATAAGCTATTGGTCGATATTTCATTTGATTTGAATCTGAACTAATGGAGTAAAAAAGCGCCATCTCGGTATTTGAGAAAAGCTTAAAAACACTTTCGGTCAACGTTTGCGCTTTTTCAATATACTTTGTATCAAGGGTGAAGCCATAAGCTGAAATACAGGCTTGAATCAAATATGCATAATCATCAATAGTGGGCTCTCCATATTTGTCTTTTCCTTTTTTTGCATGATATCTCAAGCTGCCTGATTCAGAAACAAATTCATCAAGTATTTGCTTTAAGACTTTTAAAGCCATCCTTTCTGCTTCCTCAGATTTCGTGTATCTAGCCACGGCCAATAGGCTATCGACTAGCATGGCATTCCAGTCCACTAGCTTCTTCCTGTCTATATCGGGGGGTACTCGATCTTGAGCTTCTTGCTGCAGGATGCTTAGTACTTTATCGAGATCTTCTAAAGTATGCCCTTGTAAAAAGGATTCTGTCTTTGATAGATTAGAGTATAACACGTTTGTACCTTCCCAATTTCCCTCCTTTTCGAGATCAAAGTAGGCTCCTAATAATTCTAAATCATCAATTTCAAGAATCTCCTCCAACTCTTGAAAGGACCAAGTATAAAATTTACCCTCCTCACCTTCTGAGTCTGCATCTATTGCACTAAAAAACAGGTGATCGTCATCGCACATTTGGCTATCTAAGAAGTCCACCGTTGCCTCAAGGGCCCAACTGAACATCGGATCTATTTTTTCTCTATTTAGAAGACTGAGTAATTTTAAGATACCTGCATTATCATATAACATCTTCTCAAAGTGAGGAACTTGCCATTGTGCGTCCACACAATACCGAGAAAAACCACCACGTATAGGGTCAAATAATCCCCCTTGAATAAATGCCAGCGCAGTGCGTCTGACGAATGATTGCGTGTCTTTATCTTCGGTATATAATGCACCAAAAAGGAAAGTTAAATAAACATGAGGCATTGGAAATTTGGGAGCCCCCTTCATTCCTCCGTGTTCGAGATCCCAACTTCCTTGCGTTGAGACTAAAAGGGTAGCAAGATCAATTTGGCTTTCATTTTTTTTCCAGCTTAGTAGGGGTTCAAGATCATCACTTTGCTGACTTTCGATTCGGTCGTGAATCCGACGGGCTTGCAGTTCTACTTGATCTCGCTGCTGCTGGAAAACTTTAGCGACATGAAGCAATACTTTGCGCCAGGAAACCTGTTGTCCTCGATCTTCAGGCGGAAAGTAGGTGCCACCTAAAAATGGTTTTTGATCGGGTGTCAGAAAACAATTTAACGGCCACCCCCCCCTTCCCGTTAATAATTGCACAGCATCCATATAATAATGATCAACGGCCGGCATCTCTTCCCGATCAACTTTAATATTGATAAACAACTCATTCATTATGCCGGCAATGCGCTCATCTTCAAAAGACTCATGAGCCATCACATGACACCAATGACAAGTGGCATAACCTATACTCAAGAGAATGGGTTTATCCTCATTTTTAGCTTTATCGAAGGCTTCTTCTCCCCAGGAATACCATTCTACCGGATTATCTTTATGCTGTTGCAGGTAAGGGCTATGTTCGTGTTCGAGTTTATTAGGCATGTCATCTTAGTCTATATCTCTATGGAAAGGGTGTCGTAGGCAAGATCAACCTCAGGCGGCAATTCTTTTTTAACCTCATCATGAAGTCCCAAATAATGAGAAATATGCATAAAGTATGTTTTCTTCGCTCCAATTCGCTCAGATTCATCAAGCGCTTCAGACAAATTCAAATGTGAGTGATGCTCTTCTCTCCGAAGGGCATTAATTATTAAAATGTCTGCATCATCAAATAAACGGTAAGCTTCTTCAGGAATTGTCTTGACATCCGTCATATACAAAACATCATCAACCCGGTAGGCTGTAATGGGTAATTTTCCGTGGTAAATTTTGAAGGGTGAAATTTCAAAAGGGCCTAAGGAGAAAGGTTCAAAGTTATGATGATGCAAATTGACCTTTGGAGCTCCCGGATAAGGTTCGCTATCAAAAACATAATCGTATTTATGCTCTAAAGCTTTGTGTGTCAATTCATCAGCAAAGACATCAATAGAGGCTCCCTGACGGAAATTGAAGGGGCGAATATCATCCAGCCCTGCAATATGATCATTGTGAAAATGAGTCATCAAAACGGCGTCGATTCGTGATATTTGGGCCCTCAACATTTGATATCTAAAGTCTGGCCCTGTATCAACTAATAAGCCATACCCTTCTTTTTCAAACATGATGGAAGAGCGTAGACGATTGTCTTTCTCGTCCTTTGATAAACATACTGCACAGTCACATCCAATGACAGGTACGCCTTGAGAAGTTCCAGTTCCTAAAAAAGTGACTTTCAAATTAATTCTTTAGTTTATATAACTCCTTAAAGATCTTAGTTGTTTTGGGACTAAGTTTATCAGGATCAATTTTCACTTCATCTAGGAGGTCTATAAAGGCTTGAATACGACCTTCTACATCATAAAATTTATTGATAACTAATTTTCTCTGATGTTCTACCAGGCAATATCCGGATGTAAAATGGCCTCTTTCGTAAATAATTTCATAGCCCGCTTCTTCAAACAACTGCTCTATTTTTTTTAAGGTATGTCTCGTTGGATTCACCTGATCACTGTTTTTATCAAAAGTAGAAAAATTATTTCCTTTTCTTTGTTATGAAATTATTTCACGACTCCTTAAGTTTAATATATATCAATCAACACTATGCGCAATACTATAATTATTCTTTTTTGCATGCTTAGCTGCAGTAGCGCTCTATTTTCACAACGCTTTGGAGCAGCCGTGGTTCTAGGCCCAAGCTTATCACAGGTGCAGGGCGAAGGCAATGCCGGATACGACAAGGTAGGCTTTTCAGGGGGCTTGCAGGCCATTGTGTTTTTAAATAAACGGTTTGATTTATATGTGGATTTGCTTTACTCCCAGCGCGGCAGTCGCTCGAGCTTAATTGACAGGTCTTTTATCGAACGAACGGGTTTTGACTTAGACTATATCGAAATTCCAGTTTCCTTTATGATAAAAGATTGGATTCAAGAATCTGAAGATGGTATGAGCTATGGCAAATTAGGACTTTATGCGGGAGCCTCCTTCGGCCGCCTGATTCGGAGTCAAGCTATAGGTTTTGAAGAAGCTGCCGCTGAGCAGGTGAGTTCAAATGATATAAGTCTATTGGGTGGACTCCGTTTTCAATGGCATCGAAACTGGGCGCTTAATGTGAGGTATACCCGATCTATTCAAGCCGTAGCTCCTGCTTTCCAACCCGATGAGCTGAATCCGCTATTCCCGTATTCCATAAATTTGCGCCTGGAATATATTCTTTAATTCTATTTGTATCAAATTAAAGGCTTTTTGGCTGAGGGATAGTAAGGGCCGCAAGTGAAACTGCGGGTCCCGATAATCGCTTTGCGATATCGGGGACGGAACCCCTGCATAGCCCGACCCCGAGATGTATTCCATCGATGGGGGCAGCCCCAGAAAATAAAAATCACTCCTAAAGTCTTGCTTTGTGTATTCATGAAATTTATTTTTAGCTTTGTCTAAACTTGAGTAGAGATGGATTTTTATAGCTATTTGTCGACGCCCTGGGTGTTTCGTGCTCTAACGGCTTCTTGCCTGGTCGGATTGAGTTGTGGCGTACTCGGTGTATTTATCGTGCTGCGGCGAATGTCTATGATTGGTGATGCCTTATCGCATTCTATTTTACCGGGCGTTGTTTTTGCTTTTCTGATCTTTGGGTATAATGCGGGCGGTTTTTTTCTAGGTGCTGTTGTGGCCGGTATTATCACCGCGCTGGGTATTACCTGGGCTGAACATCGGGTGAAAACGAAAGGTGATGCTGCCATTGGAATTGTGTTTACAGCCATGTTTTCCATAGGTGTAATTGGTATATCCTGGTTATCACAATCTGAAGGTGTACATCTGGATCTAAAGGATTTTCTATTCGGCAATGTGCTGGGGGTTTCCGATGAGGATTTATGGCTCACCCTTGCCATTTCGGCTTACGTCATCTTTATGGTAGCTGTATTTTACAGACCCTTGTTTATCAGCACTTTCCAACCCATGATTGCAGCTGCAATGGGCGTGCCTGTAACCTTTATCCATTATATGATCATGATATTGCTGTCCTTTACTGTAGTATCTGCACTGCAAACGGTAGGGGTGATTTTGGTCGTGGCCTTACTTATTACTCCGGCTTCAACTGCCTTACTTTGGACGGATCGCCTTCACTATGTATTGTTTTTGTCCGCTCTTTTTGGTGTCCTTTCAACAGTTGTTGGGCTGGGCTTTGCCATCCTGCTCGATAGTCCTCCGGGACCCGTCATGGTACTAGTAGCCACTATAATGTATGTTTTTTCAGCCATCTTTGCGCTTAGAAAGGGACTTTTATATAAATATTTGAGACGTATTCGGCTCAATCAGCGGATTTATAAGGAAGATATCATTAAATATATTTTTAGGAATGCAGAGTCTCACCCAACGCCTATCGATGTTGCGGAAAAATTAAACTTGTCAAATAAAAAGGTTCGATCCTATATTCAAAGTCTAAAAAGAAAGGGAGTTATTTCGTCTGAGCAGCCATATTTAAAGCTTAATCAGACGGGAGAAATTATGGCCTTGAAACTCATTCGTGCACATCGCTTGTGGGAAACATACCTGGTCAACAAACTTCATCTGGATCCCGACCAAATCCATGAAGAAGCTGAAAATTACGAGCATTTTTTATCAGACGAGCTTTTGGACGAGGTGGATGAACTCCTCGGCTCTCCGGATAGTGATCCACACGGTTCACCTATACCTCCGAAAGGAAGTAGAAAGTAGAATCAGAATTTTTTTGTGGAATTAATAATAAGCAAAAGTTGAGGCGAAAAACCTCAGCTCAAAAGGAATGATAAGAGGATTTGCCAGGAGGGTGCGTATTTGTAGACGCGCAATTTATTCTTCCTCTGTACCCATTTGATTTTCCGCCTCTAGTTTATCGAAAAGTTCATTCAACCGATACATTTCATCCAGAGTATCGTCAATAAATAAGTCTAATTCAGGAATGCGCCGCACATGATTTTTCAAGCGCGCACCTAAGGCCTGCCGTAAGCGAGGCATATTATCCTGTAACTCCAATAAAGTTTCCTGCTTATTATCAGTATTGAAAATACTGAGGTATATTTTAGCAATACTCAAGTCGGGCGTCATCATGACATTAGTAACAGTAATAAGTGCTGCCTCACTCGTCATATAACTCGCCTCTTGTTGCAGTACAAAGCTAAAATGTCGCTTTACTGTTTCCGCCACTTGTTTTTGTCTGATGCTCTCCATTATCTTAATCTTTTATTGAATGATCAAACCTCTTTCAAGCTACTAAAAGAAGATTTTATCGGGTATTTATTGTCTTGCCTGGCCTTAAAAGTTATCCTTAAGACCCAACTAGTGTTGTTATTTCACAAATTAAAGCATAAAAATAACAAAGGCGGATTAAAGTGGTTGTAAATTCGGATTTGAGTTTCCTATCTCCCGCGAAAATTTGAGATATTTGTTCCATGAGTTCTTATTTTAATTCATACCTGGATAAACCACTCACCTATCTAAAGGGTGTAGGGCCGGCAAAAGCTGAGCTACTAAAAAAAGAACGCGGGTTTACCACTTTTGGAGACCTATTGTACGATTTTCCTTTTCGATATGAAGACCGGACCAAAATCTCATCTATTGGGTCAATTGAATCCACAGACCTCCCGGTCCAAATTCGCGGTCGTTTGGGTCCATTTACTGTCATGGGGCAGGGAAGGAAACGCAGGTTGTTATCTCACCTCGAAGATGACACTGGTGCTATTGAATTGGTTTGGTTTAGGGGCGTAGACTGGGTAAAGTCTAGCCTTAAAGTCGGAAAGGAATATATAGCATATGGAACGGTGCAGCGATTTCAGCAAAAGCTGAATTTTCCACATCCGGAAATGACCCCGTACGACCCCAATCAACTTAAGGCAGCCCATCCTTTTGCCCCCGTTTATGAAAGTACAGAGTTACTCAATAGAAAAGGCTTAACCGTGAAAACCAGGCGCAGAGTCATGCAAAGTCTGATAGAGGGCTTGGCCAGTGCCGGTATTGCGGAAAATATGCCCGCCTACCTGATGAACAAACTAAATTTAGTTTCCCGCGTAAAAGCCTTGCATAACATACATTTTCCTGAGAGCCAATCGGACCTCGATGCGGCCCGATGGAGGATTAAGTTTGAAGAACTCTTTTTTACTCAGTGGGTGATGGTGAAGCAAAATCTGAAACACAAACGAAAAATTCGCGGCGCCAAATTTGAAATCATTGGAGATGCATTTCTAGAGTTTTACAATAAGCATTTACCGTTTACACTCACTCGCGCTCAACAGCGAGTTCTCAAAGAAATCCGGCGGGATATGAAGGCCGGATATCAAATGAATCGACTGCTGCAAGGAGATGTAGGGAGTGGTAAAACAATCGTTGCCCTCTTAAGTGCCTTAATTGCAATAGATAATGGGTATCAAGCTTGTATTATGGCGCCCACCGAGATTTTAGCGAGGCAACATTACATTTCCGTTGGCGAGTATCTGAAGGAAATGGATATAGATATTGCCTTTTTGTCGGGCTCAATCAAAGGACAGGCTCGCCAGGACATATTGGAGCGGTTGGAAGCGGGAGAAATCGACATCATCATTGGCACACATGCACTAATCCAGCCTTTTGTCAAGTTCAAAACTTTGGGCCTTGCGATTACTGATGAACAGCATCGCTTTGGTGTCAAACAGCGAGCCGCTTTATGGGCAAAAAATCCCAATCACCCCCCCCATGTCCTGGTCATGACAGCTACGCCCATTCCCCGAACTCTAGCTATGACACTTTATGGTGATTTGGATGTAAGCTCTATCGATGAATTGCCACCGGGCAGACAGCCGGTAAAAACCATACACGTCAGAGATGGCCAGCGAATGGAGACCTATAAATTTATTCGAAACCAGATTCATCAGGGCCGACAAATTTATATTGTATATCCACTCATAGAGGAATCGAACAAGCTGCAATTGCGCGACCTGATGAATGGCTACGAGCGCCTCCTGGAATATTTTCCCCGGCCCCAATATCAATTGTGCATGGTTCATGGCCAGATGAAAGCAAATGAAAAAGAAGCAGAGATGCAGAAGTTTCTAGCTCGTAAAACGCACATTATGGTAGCCACCACGGTCATAGAAGTGGGTGTAAATGTTCCAAACGCTACAGTTATGTTGATTGAAAATGCGGAGCGTTTTGGGCTTTCTCAATTGCACCAATTGCGCGGTCGTGTAGGAAGAGGCGCAGAGAAATCTTACTGCATACTTATGACGGATTTTGCACTTTCTAAGGATGCAAAAAAACGCATGGAAACCATGTGCAGCACCAATGATGGATTTAAAATTTCTGAAGTAGATTTGGAATTGCGAGGTCCCGGGGAGATGGCCGGCACTCGACAGAGTGGTGACCTGGGTCTTAAACTAGCAAAAATAAGTGAAGACCAGGATATTGTTGCTCTAGCTCGTAAAGCTGTAAATCTGATTTTGAAAAAAGACCCGGATCTCATGTCATCTGCTCACCGCCCAATTGCCAGTTATATGGAAACTGAGGGCCGCAGTCTTCAGGTTTGGAGTATTATCAGTTAATCGAGATTTGGCCGTACTACGCCCGCCTCATTTGGTAAAGCAAATATAAATCGATCATCACGTGCGCGACTATTGATGAGACGATACCTATTGTTTCCGTCATATATCCCAGAGCAACAATGATTAGTGTCATGAGCAGCCCGTATGAAGCCATAGCCCAGTCTCTAGGATTGAGATATCCGTGCAAGGCAACAAATAATATGGAAGTCCATATTACGCCCAAATAAGATTGTATAGCTCCGCGAAAGAAAAGCTCCTCCCCGATTCCTGCGCACAAGGAAATCACCACAATATCTGCCGTCGAAAGGCGAAAAGATTTAAATAAGTTCACATATTTGTTGCGAACATCAGACATAAAATCTTGCTTGATCCACCACCAGGCCACCCACCCCGACAGCAGTCCTACTGCAAACCCAAGGCTGATTTGTGACCACATAGCCCATTGCCCTCCGATGAATTCTACGATGGAAGGCTCCCTGGCCCTGTCTGCAAAATACAAGCCCAAGGCTGAGAATATAAAAAGGCTGATTAAAGCCAATCTAGTGAGTCGATTCATCGAAACTGCCATCCGCACTTTTCAGTTAAAACAGGAAAATTCCCAATTCTACAAAGCTAAACATTGTATGCGTCCATACTTTATTTTTGAATGAATAAACCTATCCATAGTCTAATATTTTTTATGCCGGCACCGCGCGAGCGCGGTCGGGCTCTCCGTTTGTAGTGACCACCACCCATCCTAGCTGCCCTAAGGCTGCGGAGTCTTTGCAGCCAATCCTCGCCAAAGGACCAGCTACAGATGGGTGTCGCCCCCTATCACTGCGATCCCTGCCGGACTTATTTTGATCCTTTCGGTATATAAAACGAGGAAAGTAAATAAACCAAAACTCAGAAAACGCGATAAATGAAAAAGATATAGCTTGTAGGGGCTAATGAAACACTAAGTATTGGAATCACCTACAGCTTATATTTATCAGCAACACCAAAGTCGATTGCGGCGTTTTAAACTAAAAAAATATGCTTCTCCGTGTATTTGTTCTACTATTTTAGAGCAATCCGCTAGGAATAATTTTCACAGTGTTCAATATTGCACTCGACTGCAGAATGGTTTTTAAGAACCTTAATTGCGAATAATTCCAAAATATTGTATATTAAAAAAAAACTAGAAACATGAAAACGACAATCTATTCTATATTCATTTTTTTTGCACTCTTGCTACAGTCTTTGACACTTCAAAGTCAGGCCGAATTGCGTATTGGGGGTGGCATCAATACAAGCACATTCCCTTCTGACCTGGAAGGCTTTTCTTTTTCTTCAGCAACAGGATATCAGTTTGGCGCTGATTTGCAATTCGGAAATCGACTGTATTTTCAATTGGGTTTACATATAGAAAATATGAAGACAGAAGTAAACAACCAGCCAACAGGTGTCTCCGTCGACGATTTTGAAGTCAACCGTCTTCGTGTCCCTGTATACTTAGGATATCGCTTTGCTTCTAGTAAATCCTGGCTCAATTTTAGACTTTTTACGGGACCCAACGCCTCTTTAGTGATCAATCGAGAGTTGGATAATGCCTTTGAAATTCAAAAGGATGATTTTTCAGACGTCCTATTTGGATACAATGTTGGTGCCGGTATTGATATTGCATTCCTCTTTTTAGATGTGGGATACATGTTTGGATTAAATGATACTTTGGAACTGGAAGATAGCAGCAGCAGCAATAATCTGTTTTTTGCCAACGCCGGACTAAGACTTAAATTCTAAATTTTTAACATCTGCAAGCAGCACATCATAGATTGAGTTCGTATATACTTACAGAAATAGGTATTTCGGTGTTGAATTAAATTTATGGATATCTCCATTTCAAAATCACAACTTAATTCAGATGTCATCGCTGGCTGTAAAGCCAAAAAACGATGGGCTCAAAAAGAAATTTATGAATTTTACTATCCCAAAATGATTGGGACTAGTTTACGATACAGTAATACCAAAGACCAGGCAAAAGATATACTCCACGAAGCTTTCATAAAAGTTTTTAACAATTTTGGTAGCTATAATCCTAATCGAAGTTTAGATACTTGGATACGACGCATTGTAGTAAATACAGCTATTGACCAATACCGGCGAAATAAAACGCGCAGAACGGCAGACACTCACGAAATGGCTCTTTTGCACCATCAACATGTGGGTAATGAGCATTCATCCAATGAAGAAGATATTCTTCTATGCGTTCAGGCTTTGCCCAATAAAATGCGTACGATTTTCAATCTTTACGTCATGGAGGGGTATCAGCATAATGAGATTGCGGATTTTTTGGGAATAAAAGCTTCTACCTCCAGGTCTGCCTTAGTAAAAGCGAGAAGTCATTTGCGAAAAATGCTCATAGAAAAAGGACTATATCATGAGTGAATTTTCTATAGACCATATCGTTAGAAACGCATTACATCAAACCGACAAAAATCCGCCCTGGAAAGCGATACCTCCTTTTGAAGATTTAGAATTGGATGACGGTAATGATATTGACAAAACAGTTTATCAGCACCTGAGTGGCATGACTCCTAGCGCTATGGAAACTGATTGGGATGAATTTATCGATAACCATTCAGAAAAAATAGGGGATTCTCATCCTGTGGATGAGATTATAAAGACAAAAATAGCTCAAAGCACTTCAGATTTTGAGCCTACTGCATGGAGCACCTTCGTCCAGACTCTTGAATTACAAAATCGCAGATCTAAAATAATTGGTGGTACTAAGTTAGCTGAACTGCTTATTTTATTGCTTCTATTTTGGATAGGATTTCCTTCACAGTTCCTTGAAAATAATACACAAAACGCGGATCGCAGTCCAGCTGAAACTACTATTGCAAAGGACCATACCTTAGTAAAAGTTGCTGCAGCTGAACCCAAGAAAAGCAATCAAGATAGGGTAAGCGATCAAGCCGTCACAAATTCCGAAAATTCCACAAAAGATATCACTTCGCCGGAAAATACTAAGGCGCCTCATGTAACTCTACCCCAGCTTTCCAGGGAAGCATCGACATCAGAAAACAGCTCCCAAAGTGAGGTTCTCAGCATGCAGGAAAATCCTCTAGTTAAACAATCGTTGACACCAGGTATCGAACAAATTCATACACCCTATAGTCCTGCAGTACAAAACGGGATAATCCCTTTACCATACTTCAGTGGTAATTATCCGGTTATCTATAAGAATCCGTTGCCAGGCGAGGCATCACCATTATCAAACTTCAATAGTAATAATCTGATTATCCATAAAAATCGGGTGCCGCGGCTTCCACAAATCCCGCTTTCAAAGCTAACAGAGTTATCTCAGCTTAATCCAGCGATCATGAAAGGCTTTGAAAGAGAATCAGAACCATCTTTACTTGACAAGTCTCAGCGTCCCTATGAGCAGACGATAGGTATAGTTTGCGCTTGGAATTTAAACCGAATTAAAACAATAGATGACCCTTTTTACCCGATTGGAGAACGAGTTCAGTTAGATCAAAACATATATGTTGGATTAGAATGGGAAGAACGAACAGCTAACAATGCTTTTGGCCTTCATGCTGGGTATCAACAATGGCACTACCTTGCCCCGCAATACAATGAAATATTTCAACGGCAGGGAGCACCGGATTTGCAGTTTATTCGATTAGATGACTTGAGATTTGATGTGCTTTCCTTGGGCATTTTTGCGCGCAAGTACATATCTACCGCCTCAGATTGGGAATTCTTTTTACACTTTGGAGGGGGATTTCAATTGGCTTTAAATTCGTCGTATAGGATCCGATCAGGTGAAATCGCAGATATTAATATAGATCGGGATGACTTAAGTCCGGAAGAAATTGCCCGGCTCCCGGATATTCCAAAATTGTGGAATAAAAACTTTCAAGAAGGTGTGTTCCAGGGAGGAAGTATTAACGAAAATAGTTTTATGACTGTTAATATAGGTGGAGGCGTGATACGTCACCTGTCAGATGATTGGCTTATTCAATTTTCACCTATACTTACCGTATCTCCTTTTTCAGATGGTTTAGGCCCAAATCGAGATAATATTCAAACACTTAGCTTTCAGTTTCAAATGCGAAGAGTCATTCGATAAAGGCTTTAGTATTTGAGATTTCTATCTAAATCCCGCTTGCGATCCTTTTTCTTGATGGAGTCTCGCTTATCGTATACTTTCTTACCGCGAGCAAGAGCAATATCCATTTTTACAAGTCCCCTTTCATTCACAAAAACTCGAACGGGAACAATGGAAAAACCGCGTTCCTTTACTTTTCTTTGCAATTGTCTCAATTCTCGCTTTTTCAAAAGTAGTTTTCTGGGTCGTAAGGGATCGTGATTTTGATCATTTCCGTATTTATACTCAGAAATGTGAAGTTTCTTGACGATGAGTTCACCTTTTCGATCAAAATAACAATAGGCATCGCCCATATTTACACCTCCATTCCGGATGGACTTAACTTCCGTTCCAGTAAGTTGAATGCCTGCTTCAAACATCTTATCGAGATGATACTCAAAGCTTGCTTTTCGGTTTTTATATTCGATTTCAGGTTGAAATGCTTGACTCATAGAGTGCTTTTATCTTTCTAGTAGAAAATTCGTGATTTTATTAAATAAATGTCGTCTGGCATTAGATCCGTAAATCCCATGGTTTCGATTGGGGTAGAGATAGGTATCGAACTGCTTATTGTTTTCTATAAGTGCATTACTCATTTCAGCCGTATGCTGAAAATGAACGTTATCATCAGCTAAGCCGTGAACTAATAGATAGCGCCCTTTTAATCGGTTGGCATAAAACATAGGTGCATTAGTATCATATCCCTTTTCATTCAAGGCGTAAGTTTGCATGTACCGCTCTGTATAAATCGAATCATACCATTTCCAATTTGTTACCGGTGCTACAGCAATACCTGCCGAAAACACATCATTTCCTTTTAGTAAGGCTAAACTAGATAGATACCCGCCATAACTCCATCCAAAAATAGAAACGTTATCCGCATCCACATAATTCTTATCAGCAAGAAACCGAGCAGCTTCAATCTGATCATTAGACTCTATACGTCCCAATTGTTTATAGGTGATTTTGCGAAACGCCTCTCCTCTGGCACCAGTTCCTCGATTATCTACCGATACGACGATAAACCCTTTTTGTGCTAGCATTTGAAACCACCAATAGTAACTACCTTTCCAATTATCGACTACCTGCTGACTATTGGGTCCTCCGTAGACGTGCATGAGGACGGGATATTGACGACTGGAATCAAAATCGTTAGGATAGAGAATATAACTATTAAGCAAAACGGAGTCTGCCACGGTTACTTGCTGAAAATCTATAGGTTGGCAACTATAAGAGGATTGCAGCTTGGTCAAGCGTTCATTTTGAATCAATGGCCGGACCTCCTCACCTTCCCGGTTCATAATTGAATAAGAGGGTGGAGTATTTATTGTAGCATGCCTGGCAACAAAATAGGAAAAGTCGGGGCTGAAGGTCGCTGAATTCCAACCTTTTTGTTTCAAAACAGGTTTGCGGGAGTCGCCTTGCAGAGATACTGAAAAAACCTGGCGCTCCTCCGGTCTGGGAACCGCTGCCTGATAAAAAAGCTGGTCAGAATTTGCATCATATCCATAGCACTCGGTGACATCGTATTTTGCTTCCGTTAATGCCCGTACATATTCCCCCTGATAATCGAAAAGCAATAATTGATTCCATCCATTCCGCTCAGAAAACCAAATAAATTGGTTTTTTTCGGGTAAAAACTGAAGGTTATCATGTATACTTATATAGTACGGATTCTTCTCTTCTAACAAAATTCTAGATTCTGATGTTAGTTTATTGTAGGCCGTTAACAATAAGTGATTTTGAAGCCGATTTAGGTATGTTACTACCAGTTCAGAAGTACCCGGCATCCAGTGAATTCTGGGCACATAATAATCTGTCCAGCCTTTGGGAACCGCTAAGCGGCGCGTATCTAAATCATTCATATCAACGATGTAAACAGACACTTTTGCGTTCTCGGCTCCTACCTTGGGATATTTAAATCGGTATTCCTCCGGATATGCACCGTCCCTGTAATATTTCATGCTGAACTGTTCAACATCCGATTCATCAAATTCCATATATGCTAAATGTTGACCATTCGGACTCCATTCAAATGCCCGGGTCAATTTCAATTCCTCTTCATACACCCAATCAGCAGCTCCATATATCAGGTGATTCCACTTACCCTTTGTGGTTATGGCTCGAGTTTCACCTGAATTTAGATCCTTTACGTATAAATTATTATTCTTTACATAGGCAACTTCCGATCCGTTGGGACTGAAAGTAGGATAGAGTTGCTTTCCCGTCGAATCCAGGGCTTCCAAACTGTTTGTGGCGGAATCATAGATATAGTAGTAAGCCTTTTTTGAATATCTATAAATTTTCTCAGAACCAGTGGCAAGTAGAATTTTTTCTTCATTGGGACCGAATTGATAATTGTCAAAAGAAGGTCCATTATAGTCAGTTTCCAAAATTTGATCTTTTGTAAAAACTGACCGAATGCGATTACCCGTTTCAATATCGTATACATCTAAATAATAGTCATTCAATTTCGTATAGTGACGACCATTAGAAAGAAAAGAAAAGTTGCCAGGGCTTTGCGATCTCAATTGGCCTGAAGACCAAATAATATCATTGGACAACAAGTTTTGAGAGCCGATTTCTCCCGGACAAAATATTAAAAGGAATATTACGCCATACCATATAGTTTGAATGAATTTCATCGTCATAATAGTTAACAATTTAATCTAAATCCGATTCCATGGATACTCTCGATTTCAACTCCGGGATCTTTTTTCAATAACTTGCGAATACGCGAAATAAAGACATCTAACGATCTGCTCTTAAAATAATCTTCCTCGCCCCAGAACTGAATGAGCAAGTCTTTCCGCTTAACCACTTCATTCGGATGTTTAAAAAACTCTCTTACAATTTCAGTTTCTCTTTTTGTCAATTTGTGTTCATCTCCATTAACAAGATACCGGAGTTCAAAAGCCTTAGCAGCTAGCACCCAATTGCCAATTTGATAAACGTCTTCAGCTTTGTTCTCTTTAACCTGACTGCGCTTTAAAAACACTTTGATTTTAAGCTGAAGTTCTTCTATAGAAAACGGTTTTGTAATGTAATCATCGCCACCTAATTTCAATCCCTCAATTTTATCCTCTTTCAGCCCTTTGGCGGTCAAAAAGATAATGGGCACATTTTTATCTCGCTCTCGAATGGCTCGAGCGAGCGTAAACCCATCCATTCTTGGTAACATAACGTCTAATAGAGCCAAATCATATTCCTTATTCAGGAAAGCTTCCAGCGCGGTTTCGCCATCGGAGAAATGATCGATATCATACCCCTCAAACTCTAGGTTGTCTTTAGTGAGATAACTCAGGGATTCATCATCCTCAACGTATAAAATGCGGGGCTTGTAAGACATATTAGTTAATCCATTATGGGAATAAAGATACGGCAAATCGTTCCATTTCCAATTTTGGATTCAACTTTAAAGTTCCATTTGTGCGCATCGCAGATGTTGTTCACATAATACAAACCCAGACCGAAACCCTTTACATCGTGAACATTTCCCATGGGAACTCTAAAAAACTTATCCGTTATTTTATCCAGGTATTCTTCCGGTATACCTTGACCATTATCTCGCACTTCGATACAAATTTTTTCCTCATCTTCTGTAAACAGATTTAAAGAAACAGCTGCTTCACCATCAGTGTATTTTACGGCATTCTCAACCAAATTATTAAGTACATTGAAGAGATGAGAGCGATCCGCTTGAATGGTCACGTCCTCAGTAGGAACTTGTACATTGAATTCTCCACCCATCGATTCGATAGGCATCCGGTGGGCTTCCTCTATCTCCTCAAACACACTTTTTATACTCACTGTCTCGAGTTGTAAATCAAACTGATCGTTCTCTAGTTTTGCCAAGCTTAGGACTTGTTCTACTTGTCGATTTAGCCGTTGATTTTGACTTTGTATTATAGACAGGTAAGTTCGAAGTTTTTCATCTTGTTTTATAACCTCAGACTTGCTCATCACATCTGAGGAGATCTTAATGGATGAAATAGGAGTTTTAAATTCATGCGTCATATTGCTTATAAAGTCCTTTTGCAATTCAGCCCATCGCTTTTGACTCAGTATCACGTAAATAGCATAAGAAAAAAATAAAAGGGTAATCAACAATATACCCGTCACAACCCAAACGCGCCCTAGCTCTTTAAATAAGTAATTCTGCATGGTTGGGAAACGAACGCCAAAATAGTAAATGAACTCATCGTATCTCGGCAAATCAGACGGCGCTCGCTCGAGAGTCCTCACATCATCCTGGATCACATTACAATAGTTTCCGTACACCATTTCGCGGGTATGGCAATCAAAGACAGCATACTCAAAATCCAATATGATGGAGTGGTTTGCAAACGTACTATATAAATAGTGCTCAAGTACATTGGCGTCTATTACATCATCGATATTAACCAAATAGTAATTTGCACTTTCTCTTATAATAACATCCTGTGAAGGAAGTGTTCCTTCGTTATACAGCGATATTTTTTCCGCAACTTCCCGCAGTGCTATGGTTACGCGTTCATTGAACTCCTTACTTTCCTGAGTCCAACTTTGATATATCCAGAAAGCTTGAAGGCTTATAATTCCTATTATCGCCACAACCCCTAAAATGACCACTCGAGAAATGAGTTTGGTATTCATATTTCAAAGATAAGACAAACAAAGTGAGCAAGAGAAATGCTAGGCTAAAGCAGTTTTTACACCAAACAATGATACATATGATATCTTTTTGATATTTTTGACCATGGCGAAACTTAAGATTTACGTAATCTTACTGATCTGCATTGGATATATTCAATCAATATCAAGCCAATCACCATTTGACTTAAGACACCGGCTCGAACAACCGAAGCAAACTAGTCAGGATTCCTTCGCTTCTCCACCGCCAGTTAAAAATCCATTTCAGATACCATCAGATTCGTTAGCTGAGAGTGACTCCCTAGGTAGACGCGAAGTGAACATTTCAATAGACACCGGTGCTCCAAAAGTTGGGGAAAAAGTAGATTCTGCTCATGAGGCTGATGATACTTTACCCCTTAGTTCGCAACGCAAAAGCAATCTGATCTTTGGGACATTCATTTTACTCGTATTGTACTTGACTGTAGTTATTTCCTTTCGGCGCTCAGTGGTCAATGAAATTTTCCGGTCAATACTCAACGATAATTATCTAAACTTACTGCTGAGAAAATTGAGATCCAGAGGACTATCTCAATTTGTATTTCTTTACTTCTTCAGCATCATTAATGGGGGACTGTTTCTATTTTTAGTTTCTGAACAAACTAACTACTTATCACTTGAGGTCAATTTACTCACCATTAGTGTTATGCTTGGACTAATTTATACTGTCCGACATTTATCCTTAGGGTTCATTGGTGGTATTTTTCCGATTGAAAAAACAGTCTATCAATTCAGTTTCACTATTCTCATATTTAATCTCTTTTTGGGCTTAATTTTATTCCCAGTTAATCTTTTTATTGCATTTTCACCAGACGCATTAACTATTTATTTTATATATTTAGCCCTGTTTCTTATCGGATTGTTTTACATCTTACGGCAACTTAGAGGACTTTTTATAGCTGCACCACTTTTAAGTCAGCACAAGTTCCATTTTTTATTGTACCTTTGCACCATCGAAATAGCACCCTTAGCAGTGCTTTACAAGTTCTTTCAACCTTATTTCAGCTAAGAAATTAAAAAGACTTGCATGGCAACGAACACCAAGAAACAGGTATATAAACCTGTGGAAACTATTTTAGTTTCACAACCCCAACCACAAAGATCTCCATTTTTCAATTTAGCCGAAAAATACGATCTGAAAATTGATTTCCGATCTTTTATTCATGTTGAAGAGGTCACGGAAAAAGAGTTTCGCAAACAGCGCGTCCGTCCTGACGAATACTCTGCAGTTATTTTTACAAGCAGAAACAGTATCGACCATTTCTTCCGTATGTGTGAAGAGATGAGAATTAAAATGTCAGAAGACACCAAATACTTTTGTATTTCTCAAGCTGTAGCGCACTATTTACAGAAGTTTATTGTGTACAGAAAGCGTAAGGTTTTTGTTGGCAAACGCAAAATTGCTGACCTTGAAAGCGCATTCAAAAAGCACAAAAAAACTGAAAACTTCCTTTTACCTTGCTCTAATCTGGGAAGTAAACAAGTCGTACGTTACCTAAAGGCAGAAAATATAGATCATCAAGAAGCGATGATGTATCGAACCGTAGCGAGTGACCTTAGCGATCTAGCTGATATCACTTACGATGTTCTAGTTTTCTTTAGTCCATTAGGTATCGAATCTTTATATAAAAACTTTCCTGACTTCAAACAAAATGATACGCGTATAGCTGCTTTTGGCAACTCCACTAGCAAGGCGGTTGAAGATCGAGGATTGGAAATTAATATTAAAGCACCTCAACCTGAGACGCCATCAATGACTATGGCTCTCGAGAAGTATATAGTTGTAGCTAACGGAAAAAAATAAAGCGAACACTCCCCTATTTTTTGATGTTAGACAAATAAACAGGGATAGTTTTGGAGTACTTACGTCATTTTTTAGATTCTTTTCCCCAGCTTGAATTGCCGGGAACTGCGGCTCAAGCAGAACTATCTGGTTTTGGAAGGTCTCGGGTGAAAAAACCAAAAAATGCAAAGACTGCAGCAGTACTTCTGCATATCTTCCCTGATCAAGCCGGACAGCATCGGATGTGCTTCATAAAAAGAGCCTCTCGATATCCATCAGATCCACATGCAGGCCAAATCTCATTTCCCGGCGGCCAACAAGAGTCTCAAGATGCAACATACTGGGATACCGCACTTCGCGAAGCACGCGAAGAAGTAGGCATATCACCACAAAAAACAAAAAAAATAGGTGCTCTAAGCACTTTATATATTCCCGTAAGCAATTTCCTTGTTTACCCTTTTCTATCCTTTGCTGATGAGTCTCCTGAATTTCAATTGCAAGAAACCGAGGTAGATGCTATTATTACACCTAAGATTTCAGAAATTATCGATGAAAGTAGTCTACAATATCGAGAGATCGCAGTTGGAAAAGATCGAGTGCTCCCCGATGTTCCTCATTTCTATTTGGAGAAAAATATTGTTTGGGGAGCCACAGCGATGATTTTAAATGAATTCAAAGCTGCTGTTCTAGCCCATCAGAGGTAAAATTCGTATATTTCAATCACGTACCATGGGTATGATTTAATCCTAAAAATAAACACGCTATGACCCAAGCTATAAATATATATAAGCCGAAAAATAAGGTCCGGATCGTAAGTGCCGCCTCCTTATTTGACGGGCACGATGCTGCTATTAACATTATGCGTAGAATTATGCAAAGTTCAGGTGCTGAAGTTATACATCTGGGGCATAATCGCTCAGTACAAGAAATTGTAGATACAGCCATTCAAGAAGATGCGCAATCCATAGCGATCACCTCATATCAGGGAGGACATACGGAGTATTTCAAATATATGTATGACCTGCTTAAAGAAAGAGGCGCCGAACACATCAAACTTTTTGGTGGCGGTGGTGGAACAATCCTACCTGAAGAAATTGAGGAGCTTCACGACTATGGGATAACACGTATCTACTCTCCGGATGATGGTCGAGAAATGGGTTTACAAGGTATGATAAATGACTTGCTAGAAAAGTCAGACTTCCCCTTGGGACAAGACGTAGATGTTAAAGAAAAGAAGTTATCTCCTGATCAGAAGGGTCGATTGGCCCGATTGATTACAGCCGTAGAAAACTATCCGGAAGAATCCGCTGAATGGCTGCCGCGTATTCAAAAACAAGCAAAAGAGGTAAAAACGCCCATTCTTGGAATAACAGGAACAGGAGGAGCCGGAAAGTCAAGTCTGGTAGATGAGCTTATCCGAAGGTTTCTGCTCGATTTTAAAGATAAAACCATAGGAGTAATATCTGTGGATCCTTCTAAGAGAAAAACGGGAGGAGCGCTACTCGGCGATCGCATACGAATGAATAGTGTGAAAAGTGACCGCGTTTTTATGCGTTCTCTCGCCACTCGTCAATCAAATCTAGCTCTTTCAAAACACGTGCACTCTGCGCTTGATATTCTCAAGGCTGCTCAGTTTGACTTTATCATTTTAGAAACATCAGGTATCGGCCAATCTGATACTGAAATCATTGACCACTCCGATGTTTCGCTCTATGTAATGACGCCAGAATACGGAGCAGCTACTCAATTAGAGAAAATTGATATGTTGGACTTTGCCGATGTGATCTGCATTAATAAGTTCGATAAGCGGGGAGCTAAAGATGCACTCCGCGATGTAAAAAAGCAATATAAGCGCAATCAACAATTGTGGGATGTGAAGGATGAAGACCTGCCCGTATACGGCAGTATAGCTTCTCAATTTAACGATCCGGGCACCAATAATTTATACCAGCATATCATGGAGGTGGTCGCTCAAAAAACTGATAGCCCCTTAAAATCTAATTTTACTCCCTCAGAGGAAATGAGCGAAAAGATCTATATCATTCCACCGCGGCGGACGCGCTATTTGTCTGAAATATCTGAAAATAATCGCTCCTATGATGATTGGGTAGATAAACAAGTGCGCATTGCACGTAAATTATTTGGCCTGAACCAAAGTATGGAGCTTTTGGCTGAAGAAAACGAGGAAAACGGACCTGTTTACGAGAGACTTAAGGATCTCTATGAGCATTACAAGATTATCCTGGATGGGCGTTGCCGCATTATATTAGACGAGTGGAATCAGAAAGTAGAAAATTATAGTGGAGATGAGTATGTGTATTCTGTTAGAGGAAAAGAAATCAGAGTACCCACAAAGGTTAAAACCCTATCACACACGGAAATACCGCGAGTAATACTTCCAAAGTATAAGGACTGGGGTGAGATTCTTCGATGGTCACTTACAGAAAATGTGCCAGGCGAATTTCCGTATACAGCAGGCGTATATCCTTTTAAGCGATCTGGAGAAGACCCTACACGCATGTTTGCTGGAGAGGGGGGGCCGGAACGCACAAATCGAAGATTTCATTATTTATCAGAAGATATGCCAGCGGCAAGACTATCTACTGCTTTTGACTCTGTGACCCTATATGGAGAAGATCCAGATCATCGACCAGATATTTATGGTAAAGTTGGTAACTCCGGAGTTAGCATTTGTAGTTTAGATGATGCCAAAAAGCTTTACTCTGGGTTTGACCTTTGCGACCCGAAAACATCGGTATCCATGACCATCAATGGTCCCGCAGCAACAATCTGCGCATTCTTCATGAATGCGGCGATTGATCAACAATGTGAAAAGTATATTCGAGAAAATAATCTGGAAGGCCAAGTTGAGGCCAAGCTTGTAGAATTGTACGACGAGAAGGATTTGGAGCGACCAAAATACCTGGGCGAGCTACCCAAAACAAATACAGGACTGGGATTACTTCTTCTAGGTGTCACTGGAGATCAAATCCTAGAACCAGAAATCTATAAAGAGTTGAAGGCAAAAGCGCTTTCTTCTGTAAGGGGTACTGTACAAGCTGATATTCTCAAGGAAGATCAGGCACAAAACACCTGTATCTTCTCTACCGAGTTTTCTTTAAAACTCATGGGAGATGTGCAGGCCTATTTCATTGATCAAAAAGTTAGAAACTTTTATTCGGTTTCCATTTCCGGATACCACATTGCTGAAGCGGGAGCTAATCCCATAACTCAACTTGCTTTTACACTGGCAAATGGCTTCACCTTTGTGGAGTATTACCTATCCCGGGGGATGGACATCAATGACTTTGCTCCCAATTTATCATTCTTCTTTTCCAATGGAGTAGATGCGGAATATGCCGTTATCGGTCGTGTCGCCCGTCGAATTTGGGCCAAAGCCATGCGTGAAAAGTACCAGGCAAATGGCCGAAGCCAAAAGCTAAAGTACCACATTCAAACATCGGGCCGATCGCTACACGCACAGGAAATAAGTTTCAACGACATTCGAACCACCCTTCAGGCGCTATATGCAATTTATGACAATTGTAACTCTTTACATACAAATGCTTACGATGAAGCAATCACTACGCCCACTGAAGAAAGTGTGCGCAGAGCTGTAGCGATTCAAATGATCATTAATAAAGAACTTGGGCTTACTAAAAATGAAAATCCATTGCAAGGATCATTCATCATCGAAGAGTTAACGGACTTGGTAGAGGAAGCAGTGCTTACTGAATTTGATCGAATCACAGAACGTGGTGGCGTTTTAGGAGCTATGGAGACCATGTATCAAAGAGGTAAAATCCAGGAAGAGAGCTTGTATTATGAGACCTTAAAGCATAATGGGGATTTACCTATTATTGGAGTCAATACGTTCCTTTCAAAAGAAGGGTCTCCAACAGTTCAACCCGGTGAAGTCATTCGAGCCACCAAAGAAGAAAAGGAAAGTCAAATAAAAAATTTGAACTTACTTAAAAAAGCTCATGAGACTGATGGAAAGAAAGCCCTGGAACGCTTGCAGCAATCAGCACTTGAAAATAAAAACACCTTTGAAGACCTGATGGAAGTGACTAAAGTAGCTTCTTTAGGACAAATCACTCACGCACTCTATGAGGTGGGCGGACAGTACAGAAGAAATATGTAATATGATAAATAGCAATCACAGTTGGTGGGCATTTGTTCTCATCCTTATGAATACTTTTCTTTTTGCCCAGGGCGATACGGAGGTTCTGGAACGCATTCAGTTACCTGAAGGATTTGAAATCTCCTACTTCGCTACTGATGTCAAAGAAGCGCGATCAATCGTCGTTGCAGAAAATGGATGGGTATTTATCAGCACCAGAAAACACGGAAGTCTGTATGCCTTGAAAGATACCACTGGTGACTTTCGCGCTGATGTGAAGATTACACTGGCTGAAGACTGGAATCAACCCAATGGGATTGCCATTCATGATAATGACTTGTATGTAGCTGAAATCCATCAAATCCACAAGTTTCCCAACCTAGTTGATGATCCTACACGAGCTGTAGAGCCCCAAGTGATTTATGCAGAGCTTCCAGAGTATACGCATCACGGGTGGAGATATATAAATATCGGTCCGGATGATAAACTTTACACAGCTATTGGAGTACCCTGTAATATTTGTTTGCCAGAGGAAGACCGCCTAGCCTCCATCTCACGCTTAAACTTGGATGGAACGGATTTTGAAGTGGTTCATCAAGGTATTCGAAATAGTGTTGGCTTTGATTGGGATCCAGAAACGGGCTATCTATGGTTTACAGAAAATAACAGAGACTGGATGGGTGATGACTTGCCCGCTTGTGAACTCAACGTGGCTACCGAAGATGGTCAACACTATGGATACCCCTACTGTCATCAAGGTGATTTACCAGATCCGAAATATGGCAAGTTTAGATCTTGTGATGAATTTACACCTCCGGCTCAAAATTTGGTGGCTCACTCCGCTCCCTTAGGCCTTTCGTTTCTAAATCAAGCCGAGGTGCCTGCTGAATACAAGTCAAAATTATTGATTGCCGAGCACGGATCCTGGAATCGAACTATTCCCGTGGGATACCGCATTACGATGGTAGACATCGAAGGAGACCAGGCAACGAATTATTCTGTATTTGCCGAAGGTTGGTTAAATGGGCACAACAAATACGGACGTCCGGTTGATATCACCCCTTACATAGACGGCAGCCTGCTTGTTACCGATGATTTTAATCATGCAGTGTACCGCATAAAGTATTCGGCACCTGAATAATAAAATGCAGAATTCCGTTTTATTAATCCGAGTCGCCTTCCATTAACTCGACAAGTACGACCTCAATTTTCGTGTCAGCTACTAATTCTATGGTAAACTTATGTCGGCCGATTTCAACATCCTCCCCTTCCTCCGGGATATGACCGGTCGTCATTACGATGTAGCCGGAAAGTGTGGTATAGTCTCCCTCAGGTAATTCTACTAAGGGGAATAGTTCGTTGATATATTGAATTTCAAGGCGGCCAGATAATCGATACGTTTTTTCATCAATCTGGTGACCGATATGGCCATCCTCATCGTGCTCATCCTCAATTTCCCCAAAGATTTCTTCCAGAATATCTTCCAAAGTAATGAGACCACTAGTTCCGCCAAATTCATCAACAACATAGGCAATGCTGTTTTTTTCACGGATAAACTTCAAAAGTAAATCCTGTACGCTCATCGCTTCTGGAACCAAATCAATAGTCATGATCATTTCTTTCATTTTCGAGCGCGAACCAATCAATTGTTGATGGTGGACGTACCCAAGAATATTGTCAATGTCGTCATCAGTAATTAAAATTCGTGAATGCTTGGTTTCCTGAAATAAGGCTGACAACTCTTTCAATGAGGCATTTTGGTCAATATGTTTGATTTCAGTACGCGGGACCATGACTGACCGGACTCTAGTCTGCTTTAAATGAAGAGCATTGCGAAACATTTCAGTCTCCATTTCTTCTTCGGCTTCCGCAGCTCGATCCTGGACAAATTCTTCTAAATCATAACGTGAAAAATTGGTATTTACCACTTTTTGTTCTCCTCGAAATATCACGCGAAGTAAAACCTGACTCATAGCACGCATAATTCGGGCAGGAATGGCTAGGGCGTATGTGAAAAAGGTTAAAGGATAAACAAAAGCCGTTAAAAGGTCATTGGAAAAAAGCCGAAATATCGTCTTAGGAATAAATTCCCCGAATAATAAAACCAATGAGGTAATGATAGTGGTTTGTACCAATCCCATCAAAACGGGATTCTCGATACTTGGGCCTAGCATCGGATCTAGTACTAAACTCATGAGATAAGCAAATGCAACTAATACTATATTATTACCCACTAGCATTACGCTGATAAATTGGCTGGGATGATCATACATGCTAGCCAATAAGCCACCAGCTCGAGAACCGTCACGCCGCCGCAACTCAATATTCAGTCGAGAAGAAGAAATGAATGCGATTTCTGATCCGGAAAAAAATCCGGATAGTAATAAGGTCGTTATGATTGCAACAGTGAGCACGTTTTCGTAATTATTGGTTAAAAATAGAGTGTTTAATCCACATCAGCCACACCTTTAAGTGCTTTCATTTCCCATTCAGAAAAATCATCTTTAGCTTTAAATCCAAAGCCATAGAATAATTTATCCTGAGATCGAAGGCGAGCAAATTTGTCGGTGTACAAAATAGACTCGGAAATGTCCCAGTACAAATCTTCAGACTGAAGCGTATCTCCTTTATCATTGTACAATAAAACATTGTCGCGAACATACACCTCATTTACTGACTTTCGGTTTTCGCCATAATCAGCAAACAGCCAACTTGTGGGCTTGCCATCAGGACCAAGGAACTCGACCTCTACACCTTCTATGAACCTGTCTGTAAAATTTCCGCCGGCTGTAGCTTTACGATGAAGTAAAGGCCCTCGTACATAGGCTTGCACTAAGCCCGAATCCGAAAAGGTGATACGCGGCGAATCCACGCGCTCAATATTGGGATCGGGATAATCATAGAGTCGCTTAATATCCTGAAGATCATTTTCACAAGCAACAAGGATAAGCGATAATACTAAAACAAACATCCATCGATCCATTGTACAAAAGTACAAACTAATTTGGTGCCAGACAGGGTTTACCGCAGCCATTCATGAATGAAAACATAAAGACAAATAATAGACCAAGTATCTGACAAATATCCTTTTTCTCCTGCTTTCGCGGGTTTCGGCAGTCTAAGAGTGAAAAGATTCTTTCGATCGTCTATTCAGAAACTGGAACGTATATGTACATGTAAAACACCTCTCCTGTTCCCCGCCGCACAAAAAAACTACCGTCGCTCATGTAATAACTTACATCCTGTACGGAATAGCCCAAATCATTTGCATGAGGAATGGATAGATCATTTGGATCGAAATCTTTTGTGGTCTGATTAAAGAAAGGAGGTTTTGTGGGGCTGGAAATTTCCTTATAATAAGTTGCTCCACATAATAGAAAACTGCTAAGTAAAATACTAATTAAAATAAGCTTTTTCATAAGACTAACTTTTAAATTTCAAGAATACCATTCATCGTATTCTAAAAATACCCGGAGAATTAGCTCGTTGTGACGCTCATTTTACTACACACATATTTTTATTTCTCTAATATCAATAATTTGCGCCTTTAAACGGACAGGATTGGTTGTAGGGGATGGCTGCCATTAGCCTCGGGCGAAAGCACGGGGTGGACAATGGAACCATACTCGGAACCCTGAACGGGTTCAATATCATATCGACCGGGATGTCAATCAACCGTTCATTTTGATCATAACGAGTTTTAGTTCAACCCCTTCAGGGGTGGAATTCTGTTTGCTTCATAACCCCGAGCGCAAGCTCGGGGCTAATCACACTCAAGCCCTCCGGGCTTGTGTAAATAGGTTATTTCTTGAACGAGTCTGAATCACCGATTTTACGGAGGAGTTTTGGGTTTTATTGATCGTTACGTTTCTTCGGTTATTGACTTTGCCCTCCCTCAGCTCCTCAAACAGTGGCCCGGCGTGTAGGCCCCGCAAGGGGTGGTAAGGGAGCCTCTGCCGTCTGGTGGAGGCTGTCCGACCTGACCAAGACTTTGGGCAGGGAAGGACGGAACCCCTGGACGACCCGACCCGATGGAGCATAGCGACTGAGGGATGCGGCCAAAAGAAATAAAAAAATAAGGGATAGCCGGACAAAATCCATACCTTTGTGATGTATAGGGCGGCCGGCCCGTAAAATCATCTACTATGAAATTTATCGCTCATATTGATATCATGCCGCTTGAAGAACTTTTGGATCCTCAGGGAAAGGCAGTGCTAAAAAATCTGCATAATATCGAGATTGAAGCTGTTGAAAAACTTCGAATCGGTAAACATGTGCGAATGGAGCTGGAGGCTGAAAATCAGGAGAATGCTGAAGAAATCGTAGAGCGCGCATGTAAAAAGTTACTGGCTAACGTAATCATGGAAGGGTATTCCTATGAAGTGAAACCGAAAGAGGGAGCATAATGCTATATGTAGTGCCTACTCCTATCGGCAACTTACAAGATATGAGCCATCGGGCAGTATCAACACTTCGGGAAGTAGATCAAATTCTTGCCGAAGATACGCGACAGGCCAAAAAGCTCTGTAATCACTATGAAATCGATACCCCGCTCGCGTCTTTTCACATGCACAATGAACACCACCGCTTAGAGGGACTAGTGGCCGAGCTTCAGGCAGGTAAAAATATCGCTCAAATTTCTGACGCGGGCATGCCGGGAATTTCCGATCCGGGTTTTTTGCTGGTGCGCGCATGTGTAGAAGCAAATATTTCACTCACAGTATTGCCGGGATCTACCGCTTTTTTGCCGGCACTTGTCGCTTCAGGCCTACCCTGCGATCGATTTTATTTTGAGGGCTTCCTTCCACCCAAAAAAGGCAAGAATAAACGCCTTAGTTATTTGCAACAATCGGAAGAAACTATGGTACTCTACGTGTCTCCCTATAAGGCAGTCAAAGACCTGAAAAAACTTGTCGAGTTTTTGGGACCAAATAGACCGGCCTGTCTAGCTCGTGAAATCAGTAAAATTCACGAAGAATTCTTACGTGGCAGTTTAGCAGAAATCTTGGAGGAACTCGAAAGCCGGACAAAAATACGAGGCGAAATCACGCTGGTCATTGCAGGAAAGGAGGCTGAATAATCTTTTCTTAGGCCAATTTTTCTTATTTTCAATGGCAAATAAATGCAAATAATATGAACGCCCTATTTAAAGAATTGAAAGATGTGCAAAGTGATTGTTGTGTAACTTTATTGATGAAAACGCATAGAACGCGGCCAGAAAATGAAAAAGATGAAATTCGACTCCGCAGTATGATTCAAGATCTTGAAAAGAGATTGCATGCAGATTATGAGGTGAGATTGGCGCGTGCCGTAATGGAAAATATACAAAAAGCTGCAAACGAAATTGACCATAATTACAATCAAGAAGGTCTGGTGCTCTTCGCCGATGAAAATGATATTGCAGAATTTGCAAGGGTGCCTTTTACTTTGGAAAATAGAATTGTAGTAGATCCTACTTTTGCGACAAGGCCCCTGGTTAGAGCCTCACAGCAAGATGCTGCATATTATGCCTTAGTGCTGAGCCGGGAAAAAGCTCGCTTAATTGAGGCCTACAACGATCAAGTTGGTCGAGAGCTGAAAGGGGAATTCCCCATAGAAAATGAGAATCTCTTTTCCACTGACAAGCACAAGTTGTCTATGGCCAAAGGGACAGATCGGCTGATCGAGGAGTTTTTCAATCGCGTGGATAAAGAGGTTATAAAACAGCTAAATCAACGGCCACTTCCATTAGTTCTGGTAACGGAGGAGCGCAATTATTATCATTATCGCAAAATAGCCGATAAGCGCGAGGTCATCATCGGCCACCTCAACAAAAACCGAATGGGTGAAGAGGCATCCCATATTATAACTGATGCCTGGCCCATGGTTAAGGATTATAATAAAATGAAAAATGAAGAGCGCTTAGAGGAACTTCGCCAGGCCGTGAACTCCGGGCAGTTTATGAGTGACTTTAATGATATTTGGAGTGCCATTCGTATGGGAAGGGGTAGAACCTTGTTTATTGAGGAAGGACTTTTCCAACCCGCCATAATCACGGAAGATGATCGCCTCAAACTCGTGGATGAAGATCAAACGACAGAAAAGGGTGTGATCGATGATATTATCGACGATATGATAGAAGAGAACTTACGATTCGGCGGAGATAATGTCTTTTTGTCTGAGGGAGACTTGGATGACTTCCAGGGGCTGGCTTTGGTCACGAGATACTAATTCCTGCTGTTTGCTGTTTGCCGTATGCCGTTTAAGCGTTTAAGCGTTTAACTGTTTAATTGGTGGAATTGAAACAAATCAACGATTCAACAATTCAACGACTCAACAAATAGCAGTTTGCCGTTTGCTGTTTACCGTTTAAGCGTTTAACTGTTTAATTGGCGGAATAGAAACAAATCAACGATTCAACAATTCAACGACTCAACAAATAGCAGTTTGCCGTTTGCTGTTTACCGTTTAAGCGTTTAACTGTTTAATTGGTGGAATAGAAACAAATCAACGATTCAACAATTCAACGACTCAACAAATAGCAGTTTGCCGTTTGCTGTTTACCGTTTAAGCGTTTAACTGTTTAATTGGTGGAATTGAAACAATTCAACGATTAAACGATTCAACAATTCAACGATTAAACGATTAAACAATTAAACGACTCAACAATTCAACATCCCCAATCACATATGTATCGGCCGTTTTGCAGTCGCTGCCATGGCCGCCTCTTTCATCCCCTCACTATAGGTCGGATGTGGGTGACTCATGCGCGCCATATCTTCAGCGGAGCCCTTGAATTCCATCACTGCAACGGCCTCCATAATCAAGTCCGCCGCACGTGCTCCGATGATGTGCGCACCCAGCAATCGGTCCGTATCTTTATGGGCAATCAATTTGATCAGCCCCTCGGTATCCATACTCGCACGGGCTCGCCCCAATGCTTTATAAGGGAATTTCCCCACTTTAATCGGCACCCCTGCTTCTTTCAAGTCCGCTTCAGATTTCCCTACGGAAGCGACTTCTGGCCAGGTATAGACCACATTAGGAATCAGGTTATAATCGATATGCGGTTTTTGACCCGCCATAATTTCAGCTACCAAAACGCCTTCTTCCTCCGCCTTATGGGCCAGCATCGCTCCACGAATTACATCTCCAATCGCGTAAATATGTGATTTTTCGGTTTGCAGTTTATCGTTCACTTCCACTTGCCCGTTGTCATTCGTCTTCAGGCCGGCATTTTCCAATTTTAGCCCCTTTGTGTAGGCATGACGGCCGATGGATACCAGACAGTAATCGGCTTTGAATTCCTGGGTATCATCTCCTTCTCTAGCTTTCGCTGTGACCGTTACCGAGCGTGAAGTTGCTTTGACTTTACTTACACCTAAGTTGAAATGGAATTTTACACCCAACTTTTTCATCGACTTCACCAATTCTTTGCCACAGTCCTTATCCATGGTAGCTAATGCACGATCCATATATTCTACCACCGTCACTTCAGTACCAATCCGTGCAAAAACGGATCCGAGCTCGAGCCCAATAACGCCAGCTCCGACGACCACCATTTTCTTCGGCACCTTCGTGATCTCCAGCGCTTCGGTAGAAGTAATCACGCGCTTTTTATCGTACTTAAACATTTCCGGCGTATTGGGCTTAGACCCGGTAGCGATAACAATGTGCTCTCCTGTAATTTCTTCCGATCCCTCCTCGCCTTTGTCAATGGTGATGGTATGCTCATCTTTGAAACTACCCCACCCGTGATGGACATCGATTTTATTCTTTTTCATCAAAAACTGAATGCCGTCCACATTCTCTTGAACCACACTCGCCTTCCGTTTTATCATTTGCGGCATATTCACCTCCAGACCTTTCAGATCAATACCGTGCGTTTCGAATTTATCGGTTGCCGCGTGAAAATGTTCGGAAGAATCCAGTAAGGCTTTTGACGGAATGCAACCCACATTGAGACAAGTACCTCCAAGCGTATCATATTTTTCAATGATAGCCGTTTTCATACCCAATTGCGCTGCACGGATCGCACAGACATATCCGCCTGGGCCAGATCCCACTACTATAAGATCGTATTTCATTTCTTTTTTCCTTTATTATTATCCTTAGAATTATGGTTTCGATTTGAGTTTGGCTTTCTCCCTTTCTTCCGGTTGGAACGTTTGTTACGCCCGCGCGATTTTTTCCGTTTCTTCTCTTTAGGCAGGTCCACGACACCGGTTACATTAGACTCGAAATCATATTCCGGCTCATCTTCTTGTATCGCATCTACATCTACTAATGTTTCCGGTTTTTCATCATTTTTATTCATGTGAAGGATCTCCTTGACACGATCTATACCGAGGGGTATGACCTGTCGGCGACCTCGCCCATCTTCCAGCATGTAATAAATTTGCCGTTTGAAGATATCCATCTTAATTTTCTGCGCCTTTCCTTGCTGTGTATACAACCTATCTGCCCGTTTAGGAAAATCCTTAAGCGCCTCCATATACGTATCCAACTCATAATTGAGGCAGCATTTTAAACGACCGCATTGCCCGGAAAGTTTAGCTTGATTAATGGATAGGTTTTGATAGCGTGCGGCCGAAGTTGACACCGACTTAAAATCCGTCAGCCAGGTGGAACAGCACAGTTCCCGACCACAAGGGCCCAAACCGCCAATACGTCCCGACTCCTGGCGCGCACCAATTTGGCGCATTTCTACTTTTATGCGAAATTCGCTCGCATAAGAGCGAACCAATTCGCGAAAATCCACGCGTCCTTCAGCCGTATAGTAAAAAGTTGCTTTACGCAAGTCAGCCCGATACTCGACATCGCCGACTTTCATCTCTAAGCCCAAGGTGCGAGCAATAGCGCGAGCTCTTACCATGGCGGGATGTTCGCGTTCGCGCGCCTCTTGCACTTTTTCCAGATCACGCTCGTGAGCAAGGCGGATCACCTCGTGCATAATCCGATCTTCTTTTACGCGTTTTTTCTTCATTTGCAGCCGGACCAACTCGCCACTGAGACTCACTTGCCCTATGTTGTACCCCCCCTTATCGTCCACTACCACCATATCACCGGTTACGGCGTGGACATTATCCGGCATCTTAAAAAATTCTTTAGTGGCTCCCGACTTAAAACTCACTTCCACAAACTTGAATTCGATCGGATCGTGAATATCCATCACGGAAATCCAGTCGAAAGTATTCAGTTTATTGCATCCTCCAGTCGAGCAGCCTCCATTACTTTTGCAGCCTTTCGGCGAACCATCGGTTCCCGTGGCACATCCTGCGCATCCCATATTATATATATTTTCGTCCCGAAGTGAAGCTCCCCGCTGCGCCTCAATATCCCATCACACACACACCTCATTTCCATCTTCACCCGGCCGGTTATAAATCAAAGATAAGAAAATTTAAAGCTGTTCCATTCCCTTTATCTCTATTGTCTTGATAACGAGAAATCACCTTTCCAGCATATCTATTAAGGGCAGTTTTTTGGGCGTGCCCCCAGCACATTTTTGCTGACATCAGGTTATTTTGGAAAGAATAGATTTCATCTGCTATGAGATTAAAAGTCAAAGGAACGCACCCAAAACAGCAAAAAAGTGCTGCGGTCGGGCCCCTCCGGGGTACCGTACTTGAGGTGAGTGCGTTCCCAATTGCTTGGGCCCGCCTTCACCTCTTCGCACCGCACCACCTTCGGCGGTGCGCCCTACGTACCCCTCACGCTTCCGCGCGCTGCGCGGGTAGGTTTTTGACCTCGCATTTTTGAGAATGGTTTGGTCGATACGCGATACAGGGTGTCTTTTCAACATGATTTGACCCCATGCACGCTGGATCCCGGGGTTTTGGATTGGGGACCGAAATTGTTTTTGGAATCTGTAGAGACGAAATGCATTGCGTCTCTACCCATTACCAACCCACCACAAAAGGGACCATGACCAACCGTTCCCTCTCAAAAAAATACAATCCCCAATCCTGCTAATCATTGAATCAAAAAAATCAGTGGTTCAGACAAGAAAAGAAACAAATTGAACCGCTAGCAACTCCGGATTTTCCTTATCCTTTAATTTGGAATAAAGGTGTATCAAGGAATGCGGGTAACAATGTGCAGTTGCTCGGACGCTTACGGATTTATTGGCTGCGCACACATCGTCTTCCCCCATCTTTCGTTGTTACCCTTCGACCCTTCAGCGGGCTCAGTTCGGCGGGCTCACTACAAGCAGGGCCGCGATTTTTGAAGACCAACACCGGTGCAGCGTGCTGACTTACCATCACAGGGACAAACCGCAGGAATGAGACGGTACACACTGCCTTAGGCAGAACTCCAAAGCGCTCTGCCGCTTCTCTGTCAGGACCGTGTAGTTCACTTTGAGAAATAGTCGAAGCCTTTCATTCGTGTGAAGCGGAATCGTCAAAAACTATACATTCATGTGAGTGTAAAAGCATACAACTTTCTATTCTTCTTTATCAATATGGTGATACTGAACCCCTCGACCTGATCCTGTTCTTAATATCAATCCTTCATTTAGAAGATATCTTAAGTCCTTTTTGATGGTGTTTCTCGATTCATCGGTTAAGGCTTTTTCTATCGCTCCTATCTTTGTCGTTTTCTCTTTTTCTATAAGTGATAAAATTGATTTCTGCCGATCATTTATCTCCAATTTAATCTTACTATACATTGCGTATTTTTTCTTCAATCTTTCAGTTAAATCGATCATACATTCCAGGAAAAAGGTCATCCATTCATCTATCTTTTCATCATCGGTATATCGGTCTTTTTGACCTTGCATTAAAGATTTATAATATGCATTCTTTCTCGACTCAATCACATGCTCAAAAGAGATGTATTGAACAAAATCATAGCCTTGTTGCATCAATAACATCGTCGTCAGCAATCTGGATAATCTCCCATTACCGTCTTGGTAGGGGTGGATCGACAAAAACTCGTACACGAAGGATCCAACGATAAGTAGTGGATGGATTTCTTCGGATGTAATGGCCCCATTGGTCCATACTAAAAGTTGTTGGATTTCGCTCTGGGTTAGGTGTGGTTCTGTTGTATTAAATATAAGCCTTTGAGTCCCATCCGGATAATTCGCTACTACTTTATTCGATAGCTGCTTATACCGTCCTTTATGATTTTGATCTTTGCTACTATGCTTCAATAATATTCCATGCAATTGATGGATGTACCGTTCAGTCAATTCCATGTCTTGATAATGATCTAAAATCACTTGTAGAGCATCATAATAGCCCACCACTTCTTGTTCATCTCTCTTTTCAAGCTTATTGATTTTTACCGACCTCAACAGCTTTTCGATTTCTGCATCTGTCATCTTCACTCCTTCAATTCTTGTCGATGAGCCCACACTAGCCACGGTGGCCAATTGACGGAGCTCCTTTAAGTATCTTGCCTCCTTGTGCTCTATTTCCTGCCACGATCCTTTGAAGGTGTCTATCTGGCCTAATAACTTACCAAGCTGCAAGTATTTTTTACTTCCAAAGTCAAGCTTTTTATCCATTTTATTAGACATATCCATTTTGTATCTATTTCTATCTAATAGCAAATATAATGAAACATATCTATTTTGTATCCCTTTGTATCCATTTTGTCTATTTGTAAATGCCGTGCATCAGGACAGGATTCTTTATATGTTCGATCTGATGCTTAAAGATGCTCAGACTAATTCGCTGCAAGAAAAATTGGCATAAGCTACTCTTCCTCACTTTCAAAAACTCGATACTCAAATGTCACTCCAAATTCATCTATTAATCTATATTTGTTGAATATTGAAAACACCTGATAAAGTGAGCCATCTTCTCTATATGTACACAAATTAGAGTTTTCAATGTTAAAGCGACTTTGATTGTTAGATATGACAAAGTCTCCAATTTAAAAAGAGTACTCCTCAACTTCGACATTTGTTTTTATAGATGCAACTAAAACACTATTATCTCCTTGAAATAGTTTTGCACTGAAAATCTTATAATTCATGTAAATTCCAGCATGCCATTCTTCATACACTTTTCCTGAAGAAACATAATAACCTCTTGACAATATTATCATTTAATAAACTTTTTAGTCCCTAAGTCAAGAACATAATTACTCTTTGATAGTAGCTCAAACTCTTGTCCAAAACCAGACAATTGCGAATAAATATCAGGATCGTTCAAATTCTTAAAATAGGATGCAAACTGCTCAGGGGTTGACAATCCGTTTAATATATTTAACTCTGATTGTGGAATACCATTAAGTCCTTTAAATAAGTTATTTATATCTAACGGATTACTAGCAGCTGCAATTTCATCTCCTCTGTTAATAGCTGTTTGTAACCAAGGTTTATTATATGTATTCCAAAATGTTGCAGGGTCATACAAGTTATCCGAAACATTCAATACATTAAACCCACCTGTCTTGGCTCCGAAATCCTGTGTTTTGAGGTTTCCTATTAATTCCTCTACAACAGTTTTCATATCACCAGAGAAATAAGGATAGTAGGTGAATTTACCTACTATGGTTGTTGTCTTTCCTGGAGTTGATGCGATTTGATTATTGTAAGGCAAATTAAAATTGGAGAGCTTGGGCCACTTTCCCCATGATATCTTTTAAGTTTTTGAACTATATTAGAAGGACTAAGTTCATAAACTCCAATAGGTACATTTTCAAGTCCTTCTTAGAATCCTATAATTTTATTTGATGCTTTATTACCAAGTAAAAGTTTCCCACTATTATAGTCATACTTAAAAATAAAATCTCCTTGTTCATAATGTAAGAAGTTCTTTGATACATCATTCCAAAAATCAAGTGCAGAAACACTTGAATTCTGACCAATTATATTATTACTCCATGATACATTAAGAGGATTCGCATTGTCAATTTTCGAAATACCTGAAGACTCCGTAAGCTTAGTTAACCATGGAATATCAACTCTTTTGGCTACATCTTTAAAGCAAACCTCCCACGCCTTAAGCCCACTTTCACCTTCATCAGCAAAAAACTTTTTTAATGGAATTCCTCCGGCAGCAAGATCGAGCTTTAGTTGGTCAAACTGGGGTGAGGGGATGCCCCAATCGTTCTTAAAAACTGAAATGAATCCGTCGCTTAACTCTGTGCCTTTTGCTATCCTCGCCGCTGTCTTCGGGTCGAGGTCGTCGGCGAGGGCGGCGAGTTTTGTGAAATTGCCTACCCAGTCCCCTTCCACCTCTCCCCCATCGCGTTCCGCCACTACATCAGAGAAGGTAATTTTTTTTGCTTCCACCCCGGCAGCGGCTGGAAGCGCCCCAGACACTTCCGCACTCCCCGGCAGTGCGCCCACGATCAGCGCGAGGATGAGGGCAAGGTGATAGAGGTATTGTTGGAGGTGGGTTTTCATGGGGAGTAAAGGTAGAGATTTCTGGATTTATCGCTGAAAACAAGAAATCCCCGTCCGCAACAAGTGGGGACCGCACCCCCTGCGGCGGTGCACCCTACGTACCCCTCACGCTTCCGCGCGCTGCGCGGGTAGGTTTTTGACCTCGCATTTTTGAGAATGGTTTGGTCGATACGCGATACAGGGTGTCTTTTCAACATGATTTGACCCCATGCACGCTGGATCCCGGGGTTTTGGATTGGGGACCGAAATTGTTTTTGGAATCTGTAGAGACGAAATGCATTGCGTCTCTACCCATTACCAACCCACCACAAAAGGGACCATGACCAACCGTTCCCTCTCAAAAAAATACAATCCCCAATCCTGCTAATCATTGAATCAAAAAAATCAGTGGTTCAGACAATTGAGCCAGCGTGCAGGATAGTTTAGTTTATAGCGCATATTTTTCCCTAATCTTGCCTTGATCCCTATCGGGCGCAAACTTAAATGAAAACTCTAAGGCCTATGACTAAAAAAGCCCATCAGAATGCATCCGATGAGCTTTATGTGGTGCCCTGAACTGGAGTCGAACCAGCACGCCCAATGAAGGGCACAAGGCCCTCAACCTTGCGCGTCTACCAATTCCGCCACCAGGGCATTGCCTCGCAAAAGTAGTACAATAGAATGAATTACAAATGATTTTATAGCATTTTTTCAGAAGACTGTACCTGGTAAACTCTAGTTTTAGTGTGGGTCAAACTACCCCAAGTGCCCGACATACTTTATTGCTCTTCACAAACGAGAAGAAGTCTTTACTTACACTTACTTTTTTAATTCGGCTAAAGCCTTGGCATGATAGTCCGGAAGGATTTGATCGGCTATATCGAAATCGGAGGAGGCGCCAACTCCTACTGTCTTAAACCCGTATGTACTGGCAGCAGCTAGAATTTCTGGGTTGCGATCCATGAGTACCCAATCAGAAGGAGACCCGCTGCCCTCCTTTAGCAGCTGTTCCAGCCACCCGTGATCTTCCTCGTTGGGAGGATTTGAAAAATCTTGAATCCATACCTGAACCATTTCGCTCCATCCCAGTTCGCTGATCAATAGGCTTTCGGTTTCATTGGCCGATAAGATAGCCAGGGCAAATCCTTCGGATTTGGCGCTGCGAACAAAATTTGAAACGGAGTTGGAATAAAACGGTCCTTCTTCATCGCAGCCTAATCGTATAAATAAGGCTTGAGCCTTGCCAGCCAAAATCTCTTTGTGGTTTGGGTTTAGTCCTATACTGTTCCACAACAGCATCTTGTCCAAAGCTTCATCCATCTCTACTCCCCGAAGTTTTCGTTGTTGATCCTCAGTCACATGGCCACCAATAGATTGGGCTATTCGCTGCCAACTGAGGTCGTAAAGGGCACTTGTATCTATAATATTCCCCAATCTTACTATAAGTCTTTTTTTATCTCCTTTGGTCATAAGAATTCTACGGCTTTAAATCAGGGTGAAATTAGAAATAAATAAAATAGGAAGACTGTCTGCTAGGAAATAAAAATTATGATAGCTTTTCCCAGATACATAAGAAAAAAGTAGCCTGGTGCCTGAAAAAAAACTGAAAATAACTAGTCTATAGCGCCCGGAGGGCGCAAGCGTAAGCGATGGTAAGGGGCCGAAGGCGTCCCCAAACCTTGGGGACCGGCAGCCCTGGACGTAGCGACGCTGAATAAGGGCGAAGCACTTATTCAGGGATACGCCCTACCCATAATGAAAAACACGATGGATTTGCTGAGATATATGCGTATGGAGAATTTTAGGATGTGCATTGTGCCGCAAGCCGTGTCCCGCCTGTTGAAGGAGTTCGACGACCAGGTCGATTTGTTGAATATTCAAAAGTTTAGCCAGGTTCATAACGGGCTTCTGGTGATCTATGGGCAATCGCAGCTGTTCTGCTCCTAAATACTGGTGGGTAAGAATAGCCTGAAGGGTATTTAGCCCTACATTGATCAAATGTTTCTGAGATTCTCGACCCAATTTGGAAAAATCGTCTGAAGCTTTAATAATATCGGGAGGGCGGCCGGTATAACAGGTGCGCATCCAATCTACAAAATATTGAAAACCGGTATCCTGAGACTGGCTTATCGTTTGAAGAGCAGTATGGAGATTCCCATTTGCCTGAAAAGCGGCGGATTTTGAAGCCTGAGCATCGATATCCTTCTGATCTTGTAAATAGGACTGAATATCGGTATCCGAAAACGGGTCTAACACCAGCAATCTACAACGGGAAAGAATAGTGTTAATGATATTCTCCCGATTTCGAGCCAACAGAAAAATGTACATGCCATCAGGAGGCTCTTCTATCATTTTGAGTAGGCGATTTCCATCCTGGCCCAGAAGGTCAGCCATCCAAATGACTAAAAACTTCTCCTGGCCTTGATAGCTCTTCATGCCGGCAAATTCTACAATATCCTGAATTTCAAGTACATTGATATTAAACTGTTTATTTTCAGCATCAATTTTACTTTGCCAATCTGAAAGATCTGCATAGGGCTGTCCGAGCATCATTTCACGCCAGGGTTGAACGACATCGGCCGACCGTGACTTGGATCCTATGGCGGGAATGGTCCAGTGTATATCCGGATGATTCAGGTGGTGGGTTTTTTGGCAGTTATTACACCTTCCGCAGCTGTCTCCATCCTGAGGATTATCGCATAAAATATAAGCTATTAGAGCTCTTACTATAGGTAAGCCACCGTGGCCAGCTGGTCCGACCAATAAACTTGCATGGGGAACTTTCTGCTCCATTGCTGCCCGCTGAACGAGCTGCTTAACACTTCCTGAACCTGGAATATCTTTAAAAAACACCTACCGTTATTTGATGGCTAAGATACAGATAATCGATCGATCTACAGTGCTAGATTAGGAATAGGATTTTAAAACTAAATGAAGGGAGATGATGTTTAACACAAAAAGAACATATGCGAGTATCAGTCTTCAGAAAAGCTCACTTTAACGCCGCACATCGAATTTACAACCCCAAGTGGTCTGACGAAAAGAATACTCAGGTCTTTGGAAAATGTGCGAACCCTATGTATCACGGGCATAATTACGAGCTCGAAGTTAAAGTCACGGGAGAGGTAGATCCCGAAACCGGTTACTTAATAGACCTCAAAGAACTGAAAGACATTATTAAAAACGAGGTGGAAGAACGCATGGATCATAAAAACCTGAACGAAGAGGTTGAAGAGTTTGCATCTCTCATACCCACAGCTGAACACATCACCTACGTAATATACAATCTCATTAGAGCGCGTCTGGATGATGAGAAAGAATTACAAATTAGACTGTACGAAACACCAAGAAATTTTGTGGAATATCCCGCTTAAAGATTTACAGCATATCCTTTCTCAAACGCTGAGTCTTTAAGATCTCGCCTTTTTCTCCTCGTATACGAACTATATACATTCCTCTATTGAGATTCGAGATATTGACCATAACATCGGAGGCATCCGCAGGCTGATCAATTACGGGCTTACCCAGGATATCAAAAATTTGAATCGAAGAGATAAGCTTATCTGACTTTACTCTAAAATAAGAGGCCGCGGGATTGGGAAAAACAAGCGTTTGTACTTGACCGGAAGGACTTTCGTTTGACAAACTGACATCTTCGAAGAAGTTGAAATTTATGCTCATGACCGTATCCCCAGTATTTCTGTTTTCTATGTGAATAGTCACAAGGGCAGAGTCTCCATTTATTCCACTCGGATACAGGTGTGCGTCCAAATTAGATGTTCCGTTGGCTGGAATTGTAAAATCGGCTTGTGATACGAAAGGCAGGTAGCATCGATTTAAGTCACACACTGCAGTTTCCCATGTATTGCCTCCTGAACTAAAAATATACTGAACCTCTCGTTTCCAAACTAAGTCAATATCAGCATCGGTCTCATTTGTCAATGTACCTTTGATGACAACATCCTGGCCAGAAAGCCCTGTATTTTCAAATACGATGGTACCGTCTGTATCGAGGTACTCAAAAGAAAGTGGCGATTGCGCAACTAATGATAACGAAAAAACAGCGCATATGATTAAGAGTAGAGTGTTCTTCATGTATAAAAACTTTATATGTGACAAATATACAACTTTAAATACAAACGTCAGTAATATCGAAAGAGTTCCCCTAAAATACCTTATATTAAGAAAATGTTAGGGCATCCTGGTGTAAGGCTTCCCTCTCGATCTCGTTTCAATATAAATCTAATCCCTTTTATGCACATAGCAATTATTGGAAATGGAATCAGCGGACTCACAGCCGCTCGATTTATTCGCAAACAATCCAATCACGACATTACACTTATTTCTGGGGAACGGACCTACCCATTTAGCCGTACTGCTTTGATGTATATTTATATGGGCCATTTGCGCGCTAAGGATACTGAACTATACGAGCCTCATTTTTACGAGGAAAATCGCATTCGTCTTTTGCAGGCCTGGGTTGACACCATTGACTTTGAGCAGCAAATATTATATTTCGATGCCAAAGATGATCAAGAACCCCTAACCTATGATAAACTTATTATAGCGACAGGGTCTCAACCCAACAGATTTGGTTGGCCGGGTGAAAACTTGAAAGGCGTTCGTGGGATGTATTCTATGCAAGACCTTCAATCGATCGAGGATTGTAGCCAGGGACTCAAACATGCCGTTATAGTGGGAGGTGGACTCATCGGAGTAGAAATGGCTGAAATGTTTCACAGCCGACAAATCCCCGTCACCTTTTTGGTACGAGAACCGAGTTATTGGGATATGGTGCTACCAGAGGAAGAGTCTCAAATGGTCAATGAAGAGATTATTTCCCATGGTATTGATTTACAACTCGGCACCGAATTAAAAGAAATACTGCCCGATGAGCAGGGAAGATGCCGGGCGGTGCGCACTTCTGAAGGGGAAGAGATTTCCTGCGGCTTTGTTGGTTTAACAGCCGGGGTGCATCCCAATGTAAATTTCTTGCGCGATAGCCCCCTGGAAATTGATAAGGGTATCCTTGTCAATGAATACTTACAGACTAATATTCCGCATGTTTATGCCATAGGCGATTGTGCGCAATTGTCCGATCCTCCCGTTGGGCGCAGGCCCATTGAGGCAGTTTGGTATGTAGGGAAAATGATGGGTGAAACCGTGGCCTATAGTGTTTGCGGTGACTTAACGCGATATGAGCCTCAATTATGGTTCAATTCTGCTAAGTTCTTTGATATTGAATATCAAGTCTATGGCCATGTTCCCGTTACATATGATGGACCCTTAACGAGCTTCTTTTATGGACAAGAAAAACGAAGCTTACGCATAGTTTATGATAAGCGAACGACTAAAGTTGTGGGATTCCATGCGATGGGCGTGCGGTTGCGTCACGAAATGTGTGAATCATGGATTCTGCATCAAACGCCCATAGAAAAAGTGATGACCCAATTGAATGCCGCCTACTTTGACCCTGAATTCTATACCTCTTTTCAACGTGATTGTGTAAATCATTTCAATAATATTCAGGGTATTAACATTCAACTGTCTAAAAAACGTGGTTTGTCCTCTTTTTTGTCAGCAATAAAATCATTGGGAAGCTCCCGCACTAGCAAAACTAAATAATAAATGGATTCAAATTTATCAATCACGGGACCTGCCGCCTCTACCCTGTCCTTCTGGGAAAAATTAGGATTGGGCTTAGCTGCTATTGCTACACTGTATCTTTTTAGCTTTATGTGGGTCGGTAGTATCATCAGTAACTTTGGAGACATCTCGCTGCTCATATTGCTTTACGCAATGGCAACCGCAAGCTATATTTATGGGGCCTATATAGGTAAGTCGGCCGGCATTAAAAACGATCAGAATTATTTTCGGTCGTTGACATCACGAGGTGCTTTAGCTTGGGCTCTTGGAATTTTTCTCACCGGATTTTATGTTCTGCTCTATTGGTATCCTTCTACTTTAGGCCTTGTAAAAAATGGTCCCAACACCGGGATCATAGCCGTGTTTGATCCGCTCAGTCGCTTTTTAAAAGGCCAGCCTGCCAGTCAATGGTTTATGTACGGTACATTATATACCGTAGCGATTTTATTTATGGGCGTCAAGTTCATGTATAAATACCGGCATAACAGCTACCACTTGATTCGAACAACAAGTGTTATGTTTTTCCAATTAGCATTCGCATTTCTTATTCCTGAAATTTTACAGCGTCTCAATCAGCCTTATTTCGACTTTAAAATGATTTGGCCGCTCGATTACTATGCTTTTTTCGACTGGAGAATTGAAGAACTAACTTCCAGTGGGCAGCTTGGAATCTTTATGCTAGTATGGAGCGTAGCCCTTATATTAATCGTCACCCCTATTCTTACTTACTTTTTTGGCAAGCGCTGGTACTGCTCCTGGGTGTGTGGATGTGGGGGGCTCGCAGAAACGGCCGGTGACCCCTTCCGTCATTTATCTGATAAGTCCTTGCGGGCTTGGCAAATTGAGCGATGGATGATTCACGCTGTGCTTTTTATTGTTACAGCCATGACGATAGCTGTTCTCCATAGCTATTTGTATGATAGTTCTGATCCGATATTTAATACAACGAGTCTATCCATCTTATTTTCAGTAATACTAGGTGGCATCGTAGCATGGATTTATATAGATAAAGAACGATTTAAGAGTCTTGATCCGATAGCCAAAAAAGTAGGTCTGGTACTTTGCTCCGTACTTATCCTTTTAATGTGGGAAGCACAATTTACAGGAAGGTATAACTTGCTTTTCTTTCCCGCTCATCAAATCCGCTCGTGGTATGGATTCCTGATCGGTGCTACTTTCAGCGGAGTGATTGGAGTTGGGTTTTATCCATTAATGGGTAATCGAGTGTGGTGTCGCTTTGGTTGTCCCATGGCGGCTATACTAGGAATTCAGCAAAAGTTTTTTTCTAAGTTCCGCATAACAACAAACGGAAATCAATGTATAAGTTGTGGGAATTGTTCCACCTATTGCGAAATGGGGATTGACGTGAAGTGGTATGCACAGAGGGGGCAGGATATCGTTCGAGCAAGTTGTGTAGGCTGCGGTATTTGTTCAGCGGTTTGTCCAAGAGGCGTTCTCCGTTTAGAAAATGGTCCGGACACCAGTCAAAAAGCAACTGAAATTCGCAGTTTACAGATAGAACCCTCAGGAGTTAAATTAGATGTATAAGCCAGATAAAACACTTACTCACTTCATATTGATTTAAGTCCAGTTTTTGTAAACTACTAGTTATGTTGAACTCTTTTTAACCATTCGTTAAACAAAAAGGAATTATCTGCCGTTAATATGCCGATTTAACACATAATCATTATGCATACCAACGGTAAAAGTTTCTCCTCACTCAAATACGCCATTCCAAATAATAATTTATCTAAGGCGAAATCACAGATTTCCTCAAAAAAAGGCGAGGAAAGCGGCGTTCAGGCTGATCTCATGGGAGATGACCATATAAGCACATCAGTAGAAACACCTCTTCATCCCAACGCATTTGCGCTAAGCGATGAAGAAAAAATAGAACGCATTGAGGCCCATTTTACTCAAATCATGGAAACTCTAGGGCTGGACCTCAGTGATGATAGTTTAGCAGGAACTCCTCACCGGGTAGCTAAAATGTATGTGAAAGAAGTTTTTAGTGGCCTTCACCCAGATCGCAGACCTCAAATTAGACTGTTTGATAATTCTTACGGCTATCACAACCTGTTGATTGAGCGAGATATAACTTTCAAGTCACACTGCGAGCACCATTTCGTACCAATTACGGGAAAAGCCCATGTAGCGTATATACCTAAAGAAAAAGTGGTAGGATTATCCAAATTAAATCGTCTTGTACAGTATTATGCAAAGCGGCCTCAAGTTCAGGAGCGACTCACGCGCCAAATAGGTATAGATCTTAAAGAAACATTGATGACAGACGATATTGCAGTTTGGATAGAGGCTGATCACATGTGCGTATCTATGCGAGGAGTTGAAGACCCTGACAGTTCAACGGTTACTTCGTTTTACAGTGGCCGTTTCGAAACAGATGCTCAGGTGAAAAGTGAATTTCTTCAAGCTATTTCTAAATAAGTTAGTAGATAAAAGGATCTGAATGAGGATAGGCTATTCAGTCTAAACCTGCGTTTTTCCAGTGAGCTACTTTTGGGGACAAAAAAAAGGGCAAATATTGATTAAATATTTGCCCTTTATATTTTGTTAGTGAGACTTCTATCCTTCTAAAGCCGCTGCTCCTCCTACGATTTCGGATAATTCGCGGGTAATAGCTTCTTGTCGGGCTTTATTATAATTGATTTTCAATTCCTTCAATAAATCACTAGCATTGTCTGTGGCTTTATCCATAGCTGTCATTCGTGCACCATGCTCAGAAGCACTTGTGTCTAGAAGAAATCTATATATCTGCGTGCGCAGAATTGAGGGAATAAGTTGAACGAGGAGTTGATCCTTATTGGGCTCAAAAATATAATCTGCCTCATTGTCTGCCTCTTTACTCGCTTGATCTTCTGCAATATCTGTGTTCACAGGCAAAAATGGATACACCTTAAAATTCTGAACCGCAGCATTCTGAAACTCCGAATAGGCCACATCAATTCTATCGTACTTTTTTTGGCGAAAACGAAGCATCATCAAATTGGCTAAGGCCGCTGCATCATCAAAATTGGGCTTATCAATCAATTCAACATAATCATCAACCTTCGCAGCCTTTGGATATTTATTCTTGAAATACTCGCGACCTTTTTTTCCGATAAAAACTAATTTCATACCTCCGTTCTCAACTACATCGGCATATTCCCCTTCAAGTTTTCCTCTAGCAGCTTTTATAACATTAGAGTTAAACGCACCGCAAAGTCCTTTACTGGAAGTTACGATAACCAAAAGAACCTGCTTTACCTCACGCTTTTCAGTCAATTCCTGTAATCCTTCGGAATCTACATTATCGGCTAGATTAGCCAAAATTTCCTCAAGTTTGTTCGCATAAGGTCGTAAATCCGTAATAGCATCTTGTGCACGCCGCAATTTCGCTGCCGAGACCATTTTCATGGCTTTCGTGATTTGCTGCGTATTTTGGACAGATGCCATTCTGTCCCGAACTTCTTTTAAATTAACTCCCATAATTACTTTCGATTAACTACTTGTACTGCTTAACCAAATCTTTAGCTAAAGCCTCTACTTTTTGAAGATCTTCTTCTTGGTGTTTACCGTCTCTAAAGTTTTTAAGTACATCTGGATGTTTTTGTTCTAACGTACTGAGGAAGAACTCCTCAAATTCCTTAATTTTTTCAACGGGAACATCGACCATGAGACCCTTCACACCTGCATAGATGATAGCGACCTGCTTTTCAACAGATACTGGAGAATACTGCGGTTGCTTTAGAATTTCAACGTTGCGCTTTCCTTTTTCAATTACGGCCTGCGTCGTTGCATCCAAATCAGAGCCAAATTTCGCAAAGGCTTCTAACTCTCTGTATTGAGCTTGGTCTAGCTTCAATGTACCGGAAACTTTTTTCATTGGCTTAATCTGTGCAGATCCACCTACACGAGATACTGAAATACCCACATTAATCGCGGGACGAACACCAGCATTAAATAAGTTAGTCTCCAAAAATATCTGTCCATCCGTAATTGAGATTACGTTGGTAGGAATATAGGCTGACACATCTCCTGCTTGTGTTTCAATGATAGGTAGAGCAGTTAATGAACCACCACCTTTTACCATTGGCTCACCATTTTCATCTTTCACTCCAACCAAGGTTTCGGGTAAGTCATTCATCTGGCGTGCCAATCCATCATCATCAATAATTTTAGCCGCTCGCTCTAAAAGGCGTGAGTGTAAATAAAATACATCACCAGGATAGGCCTCACGTCCGGGAGGTCGACGCAATAGTAGGGAAACCTCACGATAGGCTACGGCTTGCTTTGATAAATCATCATAGACGATTAAGGCTGACCTTCCCGTATCGCGAAAAAACTCGCCGATACAAGCACCAGCAAAAGGGCCGTAAAACTGAAGAGCTGCCGGATCAGCTGCTGAGGCCGACACTATTGCAGTATAAGCCATGGCTCCGTTCTCCTCCAATACTTTAGCTACCTGTGCTACTGTGGAGTCCTTTTGTCCTGAGGCCACGTATACACAATATACAGGCTCACCTTTTTCGTAATACTCCTTTTGATTGATAATCGTATCAATGGCTATGGCCGTTTTACCAGTCTGGCGATCACCAATAATTAATTCCCGCTGACCTCTTCCTATCGGAATCATTGAGTCAATGGCTTTAACCCCAGTTTGCAGGGGTTCATCCACTGGTTGGCGGTAAATAACACCTGGCGCTTTTCGCTCAAGCGGCATCTCATATAAATCACCCTCGATTGGACCTTTTCCATCAATCGGCTGACCTAAAGGATTAACTACACGACCTAAAATACCTTCACCTACTTTTAAAGAGGCAATACGTTTAGTTCGAGTAGCTTTTGCACCCTCTTGTATACCATCATCAGGACCTAATAATACCACACCGATATTATCCTCTTCGAGGTTAAGAGCAATGGCTTGCACGCCATTTTCAAACTCGACCAACTCCCCGGCCTGCACTTGAGACAATCCGTAGATACGAGCAATACCATCTCCAACTTGCAAGACAATACCTGCTTCTTCAAGATTTACTTCTGCGCTAGCATCCGACAACTGTTGTTTAAGAATGGATGATATTTCGTCCGGTTTAACATTCACCATGGTGACAAAAAGTTTTTACTTAATTAATGAGCTATTTTTTTTCGCAATTTACTTATCTGATGAGCAACACTTGCGTCGTAGATCTTATCTTCAAATTGGATGACAAAGCCACCAATCAAATTGGAATCTACATCGTGTTCCCACTCGATGTGCTTACGCACACCCTCTAATTTTCTAACACTCTTCTCGAGTGATTCTAATGTCTTTTCATCCAGCTCGGTAGCTGAAGAAATAGACACTTTAGTTATTTCTTTCCATGCACGGTATTGGCCCACAAAAGCCTCAATGATTTCTATCAGTTGTGGGGCTCTTCCTTTGTTACAAATTAATTGTAAAAAGGAAGCCGTAATCTCCTCTCCTTTATTTCCAACGATAGCTGATAATGCATTAGCTTTCTTTCCATGCGATATAATGGGACTTGCTAAAAAATTTCGCAGTTCCGAATTATTTTGAATGAGCTCCTGGAGTTCTACCAGTTCTTGGTAGACAGGCTCTATGAGCTCTCTCTCCTTAGCTTCTTGAAGAAGCGTTTTCGCATATCTGGCCGCTATTCTATTTACCGACATAAAACTTTAGTTTTTCCCCATCTGATCTACCAGACGAGATACCAGTTCCTTTTGTTCTTTATCCTCAGCTAATTGCTTGCGCATCACTTGCTCGGCAATATCTATTGCTATCGCTCCTACTTCTTGTTTGACTTCACGCATCGCTGATGCCTTTTGTGCCTCAATTTCTGTCCGAGCATTGTCTACAAGCTGATTGGCTTCTACTTTTGCTTTTTCTTTTGCATCCTTAACGATCCCATCTGCAGCATCTTTTGCTTCTTTTAACATCGCTGATCGCTCTTCACGAGCCTGCTTCAAAAGTTGATCATTCTTGGATTGTAATTCTTCCATTTCAGCCTTCGCCTTCTCAGCAGCCGCTAAAGCATCTTGAATATCATCCTCTCGCTTTTTCAAACCACTAGCAATGGGCTTGAAAGCTGTGCGACCCAAAACTAACCAGACTACCAAAAATATAATCGTAGTCCATAAAAATTGTCCCGGATCTGGACTTAAAGGAGGAAAACTTGCTAAAAACATAATTCATGTGTTTAAAGAAGGGGCTGTAACCAACCGTTACACACCCCATCTGTTTTCTTGAAAATAACAGTTATGAGATAAATGATAAAATCAATGCGATAATACCAACCCCCTCAATAAAGGCGGCTGAGATAATCATCGCTGTTCGGATGTCTCCAGCTGCTTCCGGCTGACGCGCGATAGCTTCTGTAGTACGACCTCCAATCATTCCGATGCCTAATCCGACACCGATAACTGCTAATCCCATTCCAATTGCTGTGTACATAACACTGAGTTTTTAGAAAATGATTAATGTTCTGCATGCGTCTCCACCGCTTGTCCAATGTACATGGCGGAGAGTAATGCAAATATAAATGCCTGCAATACTGCGACAAATATTTCTAATAGATTCATGGCGAAAGTAAAAGGAACTGAAATCAATAGACCGACTCCTCCTCCTGATAAACTTGCACCAAAATCACTAAATATAAAAATCACACCGACCATAGCTAAAATAGCTATATGTCCGGCGGTAATGTTTGCTCCTAAACGAATAAATAAGGTTACGGGCTTAATAATTAAACTAACAAGCTCAATTAAAGCCAATACAAATCGAACCGGTATAGGTACGCCAGGCATCCACAACATGTGGGCCCAAAAATCTTTTGTTGAAACCGCTAGCATCAATATAAATGTAAATAATGCCAAAGCTAAAGTCGTTCCTGCATTACCCGTAACATTAGCTCCCCCTAAAAATGGGACTAAGCCCAAAAGGTTAAGCGTTAAAATGAAGAAAAACAGCGACATAATAAAAGGAAGATATCGCTCGTAATTTTGTCCAATGAATGGCTTAGCGATTTCATCTCGGATAAATATCACAAAGGGTTCCATAAAAGACTGAACGCCCTTGGGAGCCTGGCCTTGTCTTCTTTTCATGGATTTTGCCACTGAACCGAACAACCAAAACATGAAAATCAAGGCCAAAAACATTGTCGCCACATTCTTTGTGATCGAGAAATCGTAGAAAGAAGATGCTTCCATGAAGGTAGCTGGTGCATCTAAAAAATAATTCGTACCCTCATAGGTCACATATGCCTTACCTTCGTATTCACCTTTCTCAAAATGCCCTATTCCCTCGATGTGAACATTTTCATCGCGTGGGAAACCATCTCCAATTACACGATTAATTCGGCCGTGATTTAGGACATAGCCTTCAACCGCTTGATGTCCGTGATCGAAAGCAGAAGACAAGGTGAATAAAAAACCATCTTTTGAACTATAGGCTATAATGGGCAGCGGAATACTAAAGTCTCCTACTAAATGAATTTCATTTGAATTCTGCACGTGATGCATGACCTGGTCGATATACTCTTCCTTGGTATCAATGGGATCATCACCGGCTGCCAAAAGTGGAGCACTAACCAAGGTGAATGCCAGGAACATGCCCAAAAGTTGGGCAGGGAAGGCGCTAAATTGTAATATGTGTCTAACCACAGCTTTAATATTTACAATATTCCTTAAAAACACCACAAAGGTAGTCATTTACGGAACGAAATAAAATATGGCGACTACTTTTTTTCAGCTTATTTCAGAATACGAAAAAGGTACTTTTGTGCCGTGACAATACTGTATATTCAGGCTTATGTTGCAAAACTTGTTGATCGCTTCTCGCGTATTACGGTAACTTTGATTTGTCCGGGGTATGTCATTTCATTCTGGATCTTCTCTGAGATCATAAACGACAAATCGTCGGCGAACCCGTCTGAAACTTTATTGGACTCTACAATAACTCGCAACTCACGACCTGCCTGCATAGCGTATGCTTTTTGCACTCCATCGTAAGACATGGCAAGCTCTTCTAATTCTCCGATTCGCTTCAGATAAGATTCTAAGATTTCTCGCCGTGCACCCGGGCGTGCTCCTGAAATCGCATCTCCAGCCTGAACAACGGGAGAAAGCATATTATTCATCTCTATTTCATCGTGATGCGCACCCACCGCATTGCAGATCACAGCATGTTCCCCGTGCTTTTCACAGATCTTCATACCTAGTATTGCGTGGGACAGTTCCGAATCCTCTTCTGCTACCTTGCCAATGTCGTGCAGCAAACCTGCTCGCTTAGCCATTTTCGCTTGTTTGGGGCTTAATCCAAGTTCGGCTGCCATGGTCGCACAAATGTTGGCTGTTTCAATAGAATGCTTCAGAAGGTTCTGTCCGTATGAAGATCTAAAACGCATACGACCCACCATCTTCACTAAATAGGGATGTAACCCGTGGATATCAAGCTCAATAATGGTTCGCTCACCAATTTCTACAATCTGTTCGTCTAGCTCCTTTTTTACCTTGGCGGTAACTTCTTCAATCCGTGCGGGGTGAATTCGCCCATCGGCCACCAGTCGTTTCAAGGACAACCGACAAATTTCTCGGCGAATAGGGTCAAAACTTGAAATTACAATCGCTTCCGGAGTATCATCCACAACGAGTTCCGCACCGGTAGCAGCCTCTAAAGCACGAATGTTCCGCCCTTCCCGACCTATAATCTGGCCTTTCAAGTCATCCGACTCCAAATTGAAGACAGAAACTGTATTCTCAATCGTATACTCGGCACACATCCGTTGAATGGACTGAATAACAATCTTCTTCGCTTCTTTATTAGCCGTTAATTTCGCATCCGATATCGTCTGCTTACGCAGTGCTAAGGCCTCTGTTTCTGACTTGGCTCGGACGGCGTCCAATAGTTGCTCCTTCGCCTCACTTTCGCTCAACTTCGCAATCTGCTCAAGCTGCTTTATTTGCTTGTCGTTTGCCTCACTCAACTCTCCTTTACGCTTCTCGAGCACCTTGATTTGTGTATCTAAATTTTTTCGAATGGACTTAATCTCACTCTTTTCCTGTTCCAAACTGTCGCGTTCAACCTTCCACTTGTCACGTTCGGATTGGAGAGCCTTTTCCTTCTCCCGAACTTCTACTTCTCTCTCCTTTAGCTCTTCCTTTTGCTTGGATTTATATTCCTTGAACTCCTCTTTATATTCAGCAAATTTGTCCTTTGCCTCGCGAATCTTCTTTTGCTTTATTCGCTCGTGCTTGTTATCCGCCTGACTAACCAATTTTTCGGCCTTAGTCTCAGCCTCGTCTATAATGCGTTTTGCAGTAACTCGCGCCTTTTCAATCTCAAGGTCAGATTTTTGATTGATCTCCTTAACCTTGGCAGCATTGGCCTTCTTTACAATTGCTTGTACAATAAAATAACCTATAAGTGCCCCTATAATAGCGGCCCCAATGAAAATCAAAATCGTGTCCATGGTAATTTCGTTTTATAATGAAAAATAAAAACGAAAGTTAACGCTGTACTAAACCATCAAGTAAATCGTGCGCACGTGTAAGTTTATCCTGAATGCGTTCCATTTCCTCCTCTTCAGGCCCACCACTGTCTACAGCATACGTGAGTAATGTCATCGCCATACAATCCTGAATGTCACGAGAGGGGTACACTCTCTTAAAATCCTGAATTTTATCATCAACTTCTTGCGCTATCGATCGAATGTGCTCTAACTCAGCCTCACCGGCCTTAATTGGGTATACCCTTCCTGCCAACTCAATCTTAGCACTCACTAGCTCCCTCTCTGCCGAATCATCACTCATAATTGCTTCATCTTTTCAATACACTCATCCAGCTCCGCTATATTCTTCTCCAATTCTCGCTGTATAGCTGCTGTATCTATTGAATCAATATCGGAATCCGATAATAGATTACTTGATTGCTTCTCCCGTAAACGTTTAATTTCCGTTTTAAATGAATTAACTTCTTTTTTTAGTTCTTTATTCTCTGATTTAGACTGTTCAAGTTGAGCTGATAATCGTTTAAATTCTGAACTTAACAACTCAATTTTCTGAATCAATTCGTCAGCACTGTTTTCTATCGGCTGCATCATTCTCAAATATACAATTAATTTGCCATATTTTATCGGCGTTTCTAAATGGTAGGAGCGTTCATCTCTATCTCAAGTGAGCTCCAACCTTTTTCTCTAAAGTGGTAACCATTTTTTGAATTACCTTGTCTACGTTTTTATCTTTTAAGGTCTTGTCCGCACTTTGCAATATCAGGCGGATAGCATAGGACTTTTTGCCAGCTCCCAATTGCTCTTCATGGGTGTAGTGGTCAAATAATATCACCTCGCGCACCCATTTCTTCTCCACCTTAAAAATCACTCTTCTAATCTCATCAAAAGTGACTGCCTCATCTACCACCAAAGCTAAATCTCTCTCTACCGAAGGATATTTGCCTAAAGAAGAGAACAGAACATCTTTGCCTTTAACTGCAGCCAAACATTTCGCCCAGTGGATGTCTGCTGCAAATACCTCTTGGTCAAGTTTAACTGAAGTAAATTGGGGCTTTATTTTACCTACTTCAGCCAAAACCTGAGGCCCCCGATGCCATCGAATTCCATACGAAAGATAATCATGGTCATATACTTCCGTCGTTTGATAACCCGAAACACCAAGTATTTTAAACACCCTTTCAGCCTCTGCTTTAATATCAAAAAACCCCATATTGTCCTCATCATTTTGGAATCTAGATGGGGCGCTTCGGTGGCCCATCATGCCTAAACAAAGATGTTCCTCTTCTTGATGAGCACCTTCTCCATTTAGGCAAAATGTTTTTCCGAATTCAAACAATCTTATATTTCGATCTTGTCGATTGTAATTGCGCTCACAATTTTGAAGCAGTGAAGAATACATTTCTTTGCGCAAGGCATCTAATTGCCGGTTGGAACTATTGTTTACCCAAACCAAATCATCCTGGCCTCCAAAGTCTTCATAGATAGCTGAATGAACTAGGGACAAACTCATCGCCTCATGGAAGCCTGCGCCATTCAAAACATAGCTGACTTTATTTCGATAATCATAAACACCCGGCAAGTCTGAAGCCATTAACGGTAGTTGAGCCTGATCAGCGACAGGGATATTATCCAGTCCATAAATGCGTATGATTTCCTCAATGACATCTACCTCCCGAAGTACGTCGGGTTTATTAGAAGGGATTCCCAACCGCAGGAACTTCTCATTATCTTCTCTTATGTCCATCTGTAATTGCTTACAAATGCCTTTTACCTCCTCAGATGTCAAAGCAACACCCAAATACTGCTTAAGCTTGGAAAAATGTAAGTTCACCTCTGCCTTAGGCATACCCTCAGGCCTAGTATCGTAAACTGCAGATGCGACTTGTCCACCCGCTTCTTTTAATATCATGTCCAAAGCTCTGGACAATGCAGATAAAACCCGATTAGGATCAGCTCCCTTTTCGTAAACTTTAGCTGCATCTGTGCGCAATTGATGGTGCATGGATGCCTTTCGAATCGCCTGGGCATCAAAATAGGCTGATTCAATAAAAATACGATTTGTTTTTGCTCCAACCCCACTATCGCGTCCACCAAAAACACCTCCCATACACACCGGATCTTTCTCGGCATTACAAATCATAATTTCCTCGCCCGTCAATTCTATTTTGTTGTCATCCAAAGCATAAAATAAAGTCCCTTCCTGCAATTTATCAACTACTATGCGATGACCCGCTATCTGATCATAATCAAAGGCATGTAAAGGCTGTCCCAGCTCGTGCAGAACAAATTGAGTAACATCAACAATATTATTAACCGGCCGTAGACCAATACTGCGTAAGCGATCGGCCAGCTCCCGCGACGAAGGCCCCACCTCTACTCCACTCAGTAAAATACCGCCGTATCGAGGACATAATTCCGGAATATTCACCTCAATATCAAAGTCCAATACCGCGGACTCCTCAGGTTCGGGAATGGGTTTTTCTTTGGGTTTATTGACCCTTACTGTCTGTTCTTCATTTGTATTGATATAAGCAGCTAAATCTTCGGCAACTCCTAAATGGCTCAGTGCGTCAGCCCGGTTTGGTGTTAAATCAATATCAATGATATAATCGGTTGAAACTTCATAGTAATCGCTGAGCGGTCGTCCGACTTCTGCCTCAGCATCCAAAACCATGATCCCCTCGTGATTATCACTAATCCCAAGCTCATCTTCGGCACATATCATGCCTACAGACTCTTCTCCTCGAATTTTTCCTTTCTTTATCTTTAGCTCTTTCCCATCTGAAAAGTATAACCGACTTCCAACAGTAGCTACCGCGACCTTTTGCCCGGTCGCTACATTGGGCGCTCCACATACGATTTGTAATTGTTCCTCCCCGACATCGACTTGGGTTACCTTCAACCGATCTGCATTGGGATGGGCCTCACAGGCTTTCACTTCCCCCACCACTACTCCGGCCAATCCGCCAGGAATACTTTCCACCTTTTCAACACCTTCCACTTCCAAACCAATCTCCGTAAGCATTTCTGCCACGCGGTCCACCGACCAGTGCGATAAATCGATATATTCGGATAACCAAGAATAGGATACTTTCATATAAATAGACGTTCAATCGTTCTGCTAAATTTGAGCATAAAGATAGAAAAGGTCCAGTAAAACTAACTATTGCTTGAGCTTCTTTCTTATAATGTCAGGCCTTGTATTAGGCTGTGCCCCCGGCCCTTTTTGTTGCCAAACGGGCCGGCGTCGGGCTATCCGCTTGTATGGCTACCCATGGATCAGCGCATCCGTACGCTTGCGGTGGTTTCCTGCGGTCACCTCCTCATGCTACGGCTGCAGCCTATCCAGCGGCACCCATATCGCTGCTATCCCTCACAGAATCGCTTTGCTGATTAGGGTTGATAAATTTTTGTTTTTGTCGCCTGAAGGACATCCTTTTTATCGTCGAAATTTTGCGAGACGAATCCAAAGACGGTAATGTTTTCGGCGACCCACCAGCCATCTTCCTCTGGCAAGGTATAAGTGTATCTCCGTTCCCAGGTTTCACCTAAATCCATTTCGGGAAGGATATTATCTCCTAAATTGTTGGTGATGTAATCCCGAAGAATATGGTTGTGCTCATACGCCTCAATCTTAGTGACTCCATCAATTTGCTTGTCGATCATGCCATCTTCAATTAAGCCCATATGCAATCGAGTGGGCCCAGAAATATCATCATTTGCAATGACACGCACATCCATAGTCACTAATCGGGACGCTGGATCGTAATTGGCTTGCAAATTTATTCCTACTAGAGCTTCTTTTTCTAACTCCTCTTCCACCTTTGCTGCCCACTGATTAGGAGCAGATAATAAAGCGGGCTGACCTTCAAACAACTTTCGGTTTACTGAAGCTGCGGGAATGCCCGTAGGTAGTCCCAGGTTTTTAATGATGGCTTCCGCTGCATCGGTTCTAAAGTCATAGCGACTATCAGACATGGGAGCGGATAAAACTCCTGTCACAAATGCATGCATGGTTACAGCAACCACTCTATCCCCATAAAGCGCCTTCAAATTGCCGATCTGAGCATCGCCTACCGGGCAGTTGGGACATTGCACACCGGAAAACTCTTCAATAACAACATTCTTAGATCCTGTTGGCGGCTGGATAGGCGGTATATCCGGGGGTATCTCATCGCAGCTCGTCATCCAAAACAACGCAATTAGTGGAGCTATAAAAATAATCTTCTTTCTCATATCCTAAAAATTAGCATTAACATTTAAACGCACCCCATTAAAGGCCGGTTCCAATCGGCATACCCCACCAGTACATACAACCCCCTCGACTTGCTTAACCCAAGAGAGGGTAAATCGATTAGCCGCTTTTGTATAAGCTACGCCAAAACTATAATAATGAATGTCCTCTGTCTTCTCTGGGATCACATTGTACATATCCGATGCAAAGATCATCCAATGCGGAGCCATGCTAAACTCGGCTTGTAAAAAGACCCAGTCTCCGAATTCCCGGTAGAGATCTCCCCCCCCTTTAGCCTCTCCTGTCCAATTGGACCCTGTGTACATATATTGTGTTTCTAAGCGAAGTGAATTCTTTCTGGAAAATTTATACAGAAAATCCAAAAAGGGCGTAATTGTTTGCACTGACCCCGCATCTCCTTTTAATTCATAAACTTGTTGATTGTATAGTTGCATCTGCATTCCACCCATGAGGGTATATTTTCGGGCCTTTTTAAAAGAAACATCAGCATAGACCTCCCGATACAATGGATTATTCTCTAAGTCGTTAATAATAGATCCATTAAAGGAAAGGTTCCATTTTCTGTTGATGGAGTAATTTATATCCAATTGGAAAGCGTTCTCCCCTAAAAATTGGGGCACTGCATTATAACGGGCATTCAACCGAAAGGTATTCTGACGAGCCATAGGTGGAATAAAGCTCATGAGTCCCTGAAGCTGCTGAGAGAAAGGAGAGATCCGAAACTCAAAATTACTCATGCGCCGATAGTCAAAAGTCAAGCCTAAACCTTGATAAGCATAACTCAGTGAAGAATAGAGCAAGAATCCATCCTCTGAGCGGTATTTTCCTGAACTGGTTGAACCGTCCCAGTTGGTTTTCTCGGCAAAAGGATCAAAAAATATTTCTTGTGATTTATATGCTGCCTCAGCATACCAGGTGAAACTACCGACTGATAGCGTATTAAATGCATTGAAGGCATATGTATTGTAGTTCACACCCACACTATCGACCGGTGTGTAAGTCCGAAGGTCTGACACCAGCTCATTAACGGTAGCATCATCCAAAGTTCGGTTAATCATACCTATTCCTGGAGATAAAGACCAGAAGCGCCCGTCCTCTCCACCGCCGCCACTGAAGTAGCCTTCCAAACTTCCACCAACAACTACTGGTCGGTATACTTCAAACTGCTGCTTTTGACGACCGGTGAAAGCTTTTATTCGCCAATCTTTTGATAATTCATACTCAAGGCGTAAACCGATCAAAGCATTATCAATAAGTAGGGGCCGAACCTCATAGGTGCGAAACATCATACCCGATCCAATTTGATCGTAGATGTAGCCTGCTGTTACATCTAATTTACCTATGGTTTTATTGATATACCACATCCCAATACCTTCCCCTGTATACGAATCTAATGGATTTAATAAGTTGGAATTGTTAAATACGTCAAATCGAAGCCCCACATTAAATCCGTAATTCGTATATCGCAAATCAAACCAAGCTTCTCCCCCATAAAGCTGATGATCATACTGAGGAGTATTCGCTGCGCCAATCCGCTCATCGCGTATAAATGCATTTCCATTGGCTTCCAAACTTCCCGAGATGTAACTCATTGCATCTTGACTCATCATCTGGTGAGCAGCTATCATCAAAAGGAGTAAGGCTGTATACTTAAATAGAAGGGTTCTCATACTTTGTATTAGGGCGCGTAGTTAATATTTTGTTAATTTAGACTTAAATATAATGACTATATTGAATTCACATTATATTGAGACTAAGATTTCACATAGATAGTTAAATATCAGCATAATCTAATAAAAATACACATGAAGTATCTTACTCTTTTTTTTATTGCCATCATCACTAGTCTTACCCTCCACGCTCAAAAATCGGTGCCGGCAGTAGATGTCCAAACCTTAGAAGGCCAAAAGGTTAATTTAACGGATTACACGGGTAATGGCAATTTTACCATATTGAGTTTTTGGGCCACTTGGTGCAAACCTTGTAAAACTGAGTTAGATGCCATTTACGATATTTATCCTGATTGGCAGGAAGAGTTCGGCGTAGAGTTAATAGCCGTAAGCATCGATGATTCGAGAACGGTTCGCAAAGTAATTCCTATGGTGGAGCAAAAAAATTGGCCGTACACTATTTTGACAGATTCCAATCAGAACGTGCAGCGTGCACTCAATTTTCGGTCTATTCCACAAACATTTCTAGTTAATCCTGAAGGCCAGATAATTTATAGCCATAATGGATATTCTCCTGGTTCTGAGTATGAACTAGAAGATAAAATGAGAGCAGAGCAAACGAAGTGATTGCCCATTACTGAGTTAAATTTGAAGCCTCAGTCCTATATGTTACTTCCTAAATAGGCAAAACTGCCTATGAAGAAGACAAAAAACAGGATGTTTAGCACGATTAGAATCAGATAAAACAGCAATGCTGCTTTTGCCCAGTTTTCTTTTGACGGATGGGTGTCATCACTGAATCCCCAGTAAAACAATAGGATTAATCCTACAATAGGTATAGCGGTTAAAACTAAAGTAATTAGCCAGTCTTTTACAGATAATGGTCTTAAAGCAGGTTGCCCGGCGTCCTCTTGGGAAAAGTACTGTGTTTCCATAGTATCTAATTTGTTGATCAATAAAATACAAAAAATTGAGACATATCCCGAGGCGAGATAAGGGCAGAGCAAAAATCTATGCTTTTTCTGCAAGACTCATCCATTGCATTTCAGCTTCATCGATCTGATCGTCGATTGCTTTGATCTGTTTGGATAAATCTTTCATTTCTTCAACGGAAAGTCCCTCCTGGGCAAAAGACGCAGATAGCTTCATTTTATTTGCTGTCAGTCGATCGATTTTCTTTTCCCAATTTCGCAGCTGCTTGCGTTCTTCATGGGTTAAGTCTTCTGAAGCGCTCGCTTTTGTGGGGACAGTTTTTTCCTGCTTAGCTTTTGAGCTGGTATCCGGAATGGATTCGGCTTCCTGGCCTTCCTTCCAATTTCTGTACTGCGTATAATTTCCTGGGAAATCTTTCAGCTTTCCGTCACCCTCCAAGGCAAAAATGTGTTCTACGAGTTTATCCATGAAAAACCGATCATGGGAAATTACAACGAGACAGCCCGGGAATACTTGCAAATAATCTTCGAGCACATTTAGCGTAATAATATCTAAATCATTGGTAGGCTCATCCAAAATCAAAAAATTGGGATTCCGCATTAAAATGGTCAGCAAATACAAGCGACGTTTTTCGCCTCCTGATAATTTGTACACATAAACTCTTTGCTGAGGCCGCGGAAATAAAAAGCGCTCTAGTAATTGCTCAGCTGTCATGTATTTCCCTTTCTCCATGGGAATGACATCCGCTACCTCGCGCACCACATCGATGACTCGTTGACTTTCATCAATCTTCATCCCTTCTTGCCGATAATGACCGAATGTGATCGTATCACCAACCACTACCTTGCCGGTGTCGGGTTCTAATTCGCCGGTCATTAGTGAAGTGACGGTAGATTTCCCAACGCCATTCCGCCCAACAATCCCTACTCGCTCTTTTTTGCCAAACTTATAATCGAAGCCTTCAATAATTATCTGGTCATCAAATGACTTACTGACATTATGAAACTCTAACACTTTCGAGCCCATTCGATCCGGTTTTACGCGAATGGATAACTCCTCGTCCTGTGTTTGACTCTTTACATCAGACTCCAAGTCTTGAAACTCCTGAATCCGGGATTTGGCCTTAGTGGTCCGGGCTTTAGGCTGTCGACGCATCCAATCGAGTTCCTTTTTATACAGCTGTTTGTTTTTCTCTTGCTGAATAGCGCGATTGTGCAGGCGCTCTTCTTTTTTCTCTAGAAAATCTGCGTACGACCCCGAGTATTTATGAAGCTCTTCATTCTCTAATTCCACAATATGATCACACACATTCTCCAAAAAGTAGCGATCATGAGTGATGAGAAATAGGGTGATAGAAGGCTGAGATAAGTACTCTTCCAACCATTCAATCATTTCAATATCTAAATGATTGGTTGGCTCATCTAAGATGAGAAAGTCGGGTTTGTCTATAAGTAGTTTTGCCAGAGCTACGCGCTTTTTCTGTCCGCCTGATAGTTTACGAATAGGCTTATCCAAAAATCCTACATTCAACTTGTTGAGGATACTTTTTATTTCAGTCTCAGTATCCCAGGCCTTATGCTTTTCCATCGCAGCTAAAGCCTTTTCCATTTCCGAGGAAGATACGCGATCGCCTAAAGCTAGCACACGCTCGTACTCTTGCACGGCATTGATCTTGGGATTATCCGAACGGAAGACCTCAGTTATCACGGTCGCATTTTCATCGAGGTCAGGTTCCTGTTTTAAATATCCGATTCGAATGTCGGGATGAAACTCAACTTTCTTATGCTCACCCTCGGCATTTTCTTCACCGGCTAAAATTTTTAATAAGGTGGTCTTCCCAGATCCATTTTTCGCAATCAGGCCTATTTTATTACCCTGATTTATGTATAGCGAGATATCTGAAAACAAGCATTTTTCTCCAAAAAATTTAGAAACGTTTTGGATCGTCAAATAATTCAACCGGAAAGATTTAAGTTTCTAAAAATTAAGGTTAAGGCTGCAGGCTATTCATATCCTGCAGAATGGAGAAAGCTTCCGCAACATAAATATCCTTCTTGAGAGATTCTACAAATTTTTTGTATCGCTCCTCACGTGCCTCGTCCTCTTGAATATAATCGCGATCCGATTCTAAATAGTCGGTGGAAAGCCCATTTCCCAAGTCGTCCATTTGATCAAACTTATCATTTAGTTTATCTCGCTCAGACACATAGGTCTCGTATCCTTCTAAAGTTAACGGCACCTGCGAATCATCTCTCAATTGTTTCAGTAACAAGCCGCTTGCATCTACCAATTGAAAGCCGGCGTCCTCAGCAATACGCTTTTCGCTGCGCTCCTTTAAGCGATCTAAATGAGACACCTTATAGACATCCTGAGTAGCTTCTTTCGGTTCAATTTGAGACCAACCCATGGCATGATCATAATCTTTTTCACCGATGTCCACATAATTATAACGATCAGGTAAGACAATATCTGGAATCACACCGCGCAATTGTACACTCCCTCCATTCACCCTAAAGTATTTCTGAGTGGTAATTTTAACACTTCCCAATGGACCAAAGCTCGAGTTTCGAATTGCCCGATCAAGGTCATAAAAGCGTTGTACCGTTCCTTTTCCAAAGGTGGATGACGCACCAACAATTACTGCTCTATTGTAATCCTGAAGGGCAGCTGCTAAAATTTCGCTTGCAGAGGCGCTAAAGTGATTAACGAGCACGACTACCGGGCCTGAAAAAACGGATTCCTCATCATCGTCATTCAACGCACGGGATGAGCCCTTTCGGCCCTGCACTTGCACAATGGGACCTGATTCGATAAATTGACCCGCTATATCTACTACATCTCGCAGAGATCCTCCGCCATTATTACGCAAATCTAAGATGATAGACTCAATATTTTCGTCATTTATTTTCTTCAGTTCAGCTCTAACATCTGTAGAACTAGTGCGCGCTGTAGGGTCGTCAAAATTAGCATAAAAACTGGGTAGTCGAATATATCCCACCCGATCTTGCGTGACGGAATCCATTAAAACGGCGGACTTTACATAGTTTTCTTCGAAGATGATCACATCTCGAGTAATACTTACATCGCGTAGTTTCCCATCTATGCCCTTAACTGTTAAAATAACTTTTGTGCCCTTATCTCCTCGGATCATAGATATCACGTCATCCATATGCATTCCCAGAATATCTACCGGCTCCTCTCCATCCTGCGCCACGCGAATGATGACGTCATCTTCTTGTAGTTCACCTCCTTCCCATGCAGGACCTCCCGGCACTAAACGAACTACTTTTATATATTCACCATCTTTGGTCAGCTGAGCACCTATACCCTCTAACTGATTCGACATTCGCATGTCAAAATCTTCCTTGTCCTTAGGCTTAAAGAATCCTGTGTGGGGATCTACAACATTCGTAATCGCGTTCAAATATTGAGCCATCCAGTCCACCCGTCGCAGTTCATCCATTCGTTCGAACCAAGATTCATAATTTTCTACAGCTTTATTGAACGCCCGGGCCTTGAGGCTATCCAAACCCAATGTTACATAATGCTGGTCCTTCTTCCACTTGACGCTATCAATTTTCACTTCCTCTGACTCATCATCTTCATCAATTTTATAGGACTCCAGTGGATTTTCTAAAAGTTCTTTTTTATTTATTTGACGTTCGCGCATATTATCAATGCGCTTCAACATATCATATTTAATATATTTACACCATGCCTCTTTCAAACCATTACCGTCAGCAGCAAAAGCCCGCTCTTCGCCATCCATTTCCAAATATTCTTCGTGGTCAAAATCTGGTATTTCCCGGGTAGCCTCTTTGAATATATCTTGGCTTTCTTCTAATCTCCGTTGCCAGGTTGCATAAGAAACATCAAAAAAGTGAAAGGTTAACTTTTGAATTTCTTTTCCGATCGTAAAGCGATAAGATTCCCATTCATCCAGATCGCCTTGAGTTAGGATACGTCGGCCGGGATCCAATCGCCTAAGATAATCTTCAAATACCAAAGAGGAATAAGTCGAGTCATAATTGGGCGGGTTGTAATGCACCTGACTCAAAAAGGATTTTACTCCTTTCAAAGTCACCTGCTCCTTTTGAGAAAAATACTCATTGGGAACCGTGAAGAAGCATAAAGTTAGTATAGACGCTGCAGCAATCAATACAATTTTTAAATACCTGGACATAGTTTATTCTTTCATCATGATAAAGGGTATCAGCAAAACCCTAAAATAGAGCGTTCTATTGTATAACAGAGAACATATCAGAAAGTTAAGAAAAAAAAATCCGCTTCCTGATGAGGAAGCGGATTTGCTATATTCTTAGTATGCTAGTTGAGTTTGTAAAGTTCGTCTGACTCATCCAGGTTTTCACCGATATATATTTGTTCGATCGCATCCTCTTCCTCTGGCAGTTCGCCGTGAAGTCCTTCTCCATACATCTCACCTAGAACAGGCGCAATCACAAGTCCTACAAGACAAGTAAGCTTAATCAAAATATTCATGGAAGGACCAGATGTATCCTTAAATGGATCACCGACAGTATCACCTGTAACAGCTGCTTTGTGTGCATCTGAGCCTTTGTAAGTCATTTCACCATCAATCATAACTCCAGCCTCGAATGATTTCTTGGCATTATCCCAGGCACCCCCAGCGTTATTTTGAAATATGGCCCACATCACGCCAGAAACGGTCACACCGGCCATGTAAGCTCCGAGAGCTTCCGGCCCCATACCAAAACCTACGAGAATCGGAACCACGATAGTTAAGGATCCGGGCAACATCATTTCCTTTAATGCAGCACGAGTGGATATGTCCACACAAGTGCTGTAATCCGGCTTCTGCGTGCCTTCCAGAATACCTGGCATTTCTTTAAATTGTCTTCGAACTTCCTGTACCATAGCCATGGCCGCTCGTCCTACTGCACTCATAGCGAGCGCAGAGAAAACAACGGGAATCATACCTCCAAGGAATAAAGCGGCAAGTATTTTCGCATCGAAAATATTAATTCCATTAATTCCAGTAAAAGTTACGTAAGCCGCGAAAAGCGCTAAAGCCGTTAAAGCCGCAGAAGCGATCGCAAATCCTTTTCCAATAGCAGCAGTTGTATTTCCAACTGAATCCAGAATATCTGTTCGCTCGCGAACCTCCGGCGGCAATTCACTCATTTCGG
>CAZVLN010000003.1:0-119461 GCA_964627995.1 uncultured Saprospiraceae bacterium | reverse complement strand
CACGCTTGATGCGAAACCTCTACGTAAAAGCCGTTCTACGCGTAAGAGCGCCCGGATCAGGTCTTACGGCCTTCGCTTCTTTGGAGCTTCGTCGGTCAATGGATGAGGGGTGTTTTGTTTTTTAGAGGGCAGTTGAAAATGAGAAAAAGCAGAATGGAATTAGCAAAAACTGCACTTTAGCGAATCCTTTTTCAAACTCGTCAGTGGTAAGTAAAAATGCCCACGTCAAGCAATATCTTTTCAGAAAAAAACTGAGCTGTGAAAATAGCATTTAGATTAAGCCTGAGTCGAGGAGTTTTGTAGGAAAAGGGCATCGGCGACGGTTTTTAGCGCAACTACCATCATTTCACTGCCGGCTGGCGTGATATCCTCTTCCTCCTCCTCGATGCATAGATCTTCAATAAACGCCAACAACTCCGTTTCGGGATATCCTTCGAACCACACATCCATTTTATCCGAAAGCTTTCGACCTGGAGCTTCCTCTATGGCTGTCCAGTTTGCTTCATCCCATTCTCCAATTTCATCGTCAGTAATTACCTCAATTGATGTTTCCTGAATTCGCGCCAAAGACAGAAGTACGGTAGCACCGAAAAGTAACGTCTCACGCTCTAATTCGGTTAGCAATGAAAAATCGTCGGACAAAATGTAGGAGGCCAAAGCGGGCTGCCAGCCCGTCCAGTGATCAACTTCTTCTTCAAAAACCAATGCCTGATCAGCTAAGCGATCAATATGAGACTCGAGTTCATCGGATTGTATCATGGATGGTATTTAGTTTTACTTTGTTTTCTAAACGCGATGCTCGCGATGGCTATTGCTCTTGGGCCTAGGTCTGATGTTTTGGGGCTGATCTTGTAATAGGTGTAATGGTTCCCCGTGCGCCAAGACTTCCTTAACAATAAAAAATCCATCATCGCCCTGTTTTTGATACAGCGGCATGAGAATGAGTCCATCAATAGGAGATTGAATGGCGCCATGGCGGTCATACGCTAGCACTTCTCCCCGGCGAATAGGTTGAAAATTTTTATATCCTGGTTGCATTAGAAATTTATCTTCTTCTTTTATGGAGTGGGTAATCACATGCTCAGCGACCATGGGCAACTTTCGGGCGTACTCAATTAAGAGCTGCTCGTGTTGGTTTTCGACATCCTCTGCGTTTATACTTCCGATGATACTCATTATATTTGTAATGGCAGCTATGGCACGGTTTACTGACAAACGCTCTTCATGCTGACCGGATTCAAACACAATACAAGTTGTATCAGCACCTAGTTTATTTTTATTAAAGTAATGGAGAGAGGTACCCTGAATGCCTTTCAGCATTCCAGTAATGACAGGCACATGCAGTTCCACTCCAATCCGAATAGATCTAAAGTCATCCGAGGCAATCGTAAAAATACCTCCAAATGCTGTGGTCGTGTGTAAATCCAGGACAATAATATGGGTAGGTCGATAACTTCTCACTTCTCGGTGAATTGTTTTCACAATATCGAAAATCTCCCTATCCTCCGCCTCAAGGTCTTTCCGCTTCGATTTCATGATGCGTTCCACCTTCTCATCCTTCCACTGGCGGTTGAGATCGCGTTTGATAAAGCGAACACCTTCCCGAAGTGCGGCCAAATTTCCCGCTACACCTAAGAACATGCCCGAAAACTTAAATTTTGGATTCGTAATGGGCTCTACGTCTAGCATTTTACCCATCAATTCAATAGCCTCGACACCGGCCGTTTCGTTTCCGTGCATACCACCAATACAAACGAGCATCGGGCCGCGCTCGGTTCCTACATGTTTAGCTAAAACTCGTTTATATCTCTTTTTCACCATAAAATTAAATCCTTCCAATTATAATAAAATATCATGACTTTAAGTAACCTAATATAACGCGCTGCACAGCTAATTTGTGTTTTCTCTATATTAAACGCTTCATATCCCTCCACATTTCGAGGCCTTATGTCAAATGAATCCAGTATTCCGCATTTCTTGGTACCTCACGGTTTTCTCCAACTACGAATGCTATATTCATGCCCGGTTTAAAATATCCTTCATTCAGGAACACAAAAGCGATTATTCCAGTTAATGTCATATATTACACTAAACCATGCAGTTTAAAGACTATAAATACCTCATCGCCTATTTAGGACCTCTATTTTGTTGGGGCGGCTTGTTTTTACAGTCTTACGCCTCGCCTGGCATGTTTTATTTAGCTTTTGTTATCATTCCTTTACTGGAGTTGCTACTCCCCCAATCGGATACTAAGCAGTCACCGCATGAGGACAAAAGAAAAGGTGTGCTTTTTTTTGATGTATTACTATACCTCCATCTACCTATTGTTTATGGATTACTGATTTATTACTTTCACCTGCTTTCCCTGGGTGGCCTGAGTGGCTTTGAGCACTTTGGACTATTATTAAATATGGGAACCCTCCTTGGAGCTATGGGTATAAACATTGCACATGAGTTGGGACACAGGCCTGGTATTTTTGATAAAGTTACTTCCCAATTATTGTTACTACCTGCTCATTACCTTCATTTCCAGATAGAACATAACTTAGGTCACCATAAGTTCGTGGCCACACCAGAGGATCCCTCGACCGCCCGTCGCGATGAGAGTCTGTATGCTTTTTGGTTTAGGTCAGTGACCGGTGTTTACGAGAAAGCGTGGCGTATCGAATCCCGAGTTCTTGAGCGGGGGAATCTACCATTTTGGTCCTGGAAGAATCGCATGATACGCTTTACCCTGCTGCAGCTTGTTTATTACTTAGTAATCCTTTGGTTTTGGGGCCCTTTCGTGCTTTTTATGGCAATCATAGCAGGCATTTTGGGCTTCCTATTATTAGAAACAGTAAATTACATTGAACACTATGGGCTAAGGCGCAAAAAACTTAAATCCGGGAGATATGAGCCGGTGAATATTCATCATTCATGGAATAGTAATCATCCCATGGGCCGGATTATGCTTTTTGAGTTGACGAGGCATGCCGATCATCACTTCAAAGCTCAGCGGCCCTATCAGATTTTAAGGCATTATGAAGAAAGCCCCCAATTGCCGATGGGCTATCCGGCGGCCATGCTATTGAGCTTGATTCCTCCACTATGGTTTCGGGCAATAAACACACATTTACCATCGGATGATTTGGGGCGTGGAGAAACGATTTCGGCTGTTGGAAATGCCTGATGAAGAAGTCCGCTCTGCCGGCTTTCAGTTTAAATTTTGTATTATTGATACATGAATCAAAAAGATAAAGACATGGAAGACAGGAATATACCCTTCGTTGACCTTGGTAAATTCAGGTCCGTAAATCAAGAAGATAGACATCAGTTTATCGAAGAGCTAGGCCATGCTTTTCACAAAGTAGGCTTTGTTGGAGTATACAATCATGGCATTCCAAAAAAGTTAGTTGATACGTTTTATAAGGAAGCCGAAGCGTTTTTTAATTTGCCAAAATCAGTAAAAGAAAAGTATGAAGTTGAGGGTTTGGCTGGCCAACGCGGTTACACCTCATTCGGGAAGGAGCATGCCAAACAAAGTGATGTTGCTGACTTAAAAGAGTTTTTTCAAATAGGGCAGGAAGTTTCGGGTGAGTTAAAAAGTCATGAAAGCTATCCCGATAATGTCCCGGTTCGAGAGCGACCAAATTTCTTACCAACGGCCGTTCAATTATATCACGAGTTTGAGTTAGCAGGCGGAGATTTACTTAAAGCGATCGCCATATACCTCAATCAAAAAGAGGACTTTTTTGATGGTCCAATAGATCAAGGAAACAGTATTTTGCGGGCTATTCATTACCCTCCGATAACCAGGGAGCCAGATTCTGCCATTCGCGCAGAGCAACATGAAGATATTAATCTCATCACGCTTTTGGTTGGGGCTTCTGCTCAAGGCCTGCAAGTATTAGATAAAGATGATAATTGGGTACCTGTGATCACAGAGGGAGAAGAAATTGTAGTCAATGTAGGAGACATGCTCCAACGCCTCACGAATGGCTACTTAAAATCAACCACCCATCGCGTTGTCAATCCACCTCGCGAGAAATGGAGTGAACCTAGGTTAAGTATACCCTTTTTCTTACATCCGGTAAGCGAAATGGATTTGAGTTGTTTAGATGAATGCGTGACAGAAGATAGGCCCTTAAAATATGCCCCCATCACTGCCGGGGCTTATTTGGATGAGCGATTGCGAGAAATAGGTCTCAAAAAATGACTTTTTTAGGGAATTTTGACCTTACCCAAACCGTTATTGAAAAATATAGCCTCATAAGTGATAAAGTCTGATACTTATTCTTTTACCTTTGTGGCGTAAATTAAATGCATATGAATCCATTAGTATTCGCTTTTCTGCCTAGTGGTTGGGAGATTTTCGTAATTCTCTTTATTGTCCTCTTATTATTCGGGGGGCGAAAAATTCCCGAATTGATGCGCGGTTTGGGTAAGGGTATACGCGAGTTCAACTCAGCACGAGCGACCGTTGAGGATGAAATCCGCAAAGGTATGACCGACGACGACAAAAAAGAACTTGAAGAAGATCGCAAATCGTCATCCGAGGCGCAGAAGAAAAAACAGACGAAAAACGCGGATTAAAAACTATTCGCGCTTCTCATGCCTGTTAGTAATTTCTTTTTGAAATCCATTAGATTAACTACATTCGTCATTGAAATATAGATTTAAATATTGATCGTTGACGCTCAAACACCTCTATATATGAGAGTCTTAAATATCATTCTTGTTTCTCTATTTTTCCTTTTCGCAACCACTGCAGATGCTCAAGAGCAAAAGTTTGCTCATGTTAACTTGGGGAATCTATTAGAAGTGCTCCCTGAAACATCAGAAGCTGAACGCAAAATGGAAGAACTGCGGGATTCCTTAGTCATGTCTTTTGAAGAACGCGTAGCGCAATTAGAGGAAGACTTTGGTGTCTTTCAACGGGAAATTGCTGAGGGGAATCTTTCCCGTATCGATCAGCAAAAAAAAGAACAAAAGTTCCAGCAGGAACAGGAGCAATTACGCACATTTGAACAACGCATGCAGCAGAGGCTTCAGCAAGAAAGACAGCTTATGCTTGGTCCAATCCTACAAAAAGTAGAAACTGCAATTAGTGACGTAGCCAAAGAGAACGACTTCGCATTCGTTTTTGATGTTTCTGGTGGCTCTATGCTTTTCGCAGCGGAAAGCAAAGATGTTACAGCCTTAGTTTTAGCCCGTCTTAAAGAGTAAGTATACCACAAGAATGGTTTTGAGTAAGAGGCTAAGAGACCAAATACCTTTAGGATTTAAATAAAGTGCTTTTAACACTCAGTCAGTTTGCAGACGGAGTAAAGAGGACTCTATACCGTTCCTTCAGTATACTGTTTTATCTTCCATGTTTATCCATTCTTCAAATAAAGTAATTCCTTCTTCGCGAAGCATTTGAAGCATAGGTATCTTTCGATCTTCTGGTGTTTTATCTAACTCACTATAAATAAAGCTGTCATCAAAATTAGCTTTAGCCGCATCTCGATGATACGCTGCGAAAAAAACTCGAGACAAGCGCGCCCAATAAATCGCACCTAGACACATTGGACATGGCTCACAACTGGTATACAAGGTGCAATTTTCCAATATAAAGGTTTCTAGGTTCTTACATGCATGCCGAATAGCCATAACCTCAGCATGAGCAGTAGGATCAATTGCACTCGTAACACAATTCGAACTTTCCCCTACAATTTTACCGTCCTGAACGACTACAGCACCAAATGGTCCACCACGTCCCGCTTTCATTCCCTCTCGTCCAATCTTAATAGCACGCTTTAAAAAATCGGAGTGTGACCAGAAATCTGAATTTCCCTCATCCATCATAAAACGTCATTTTGTCGAATGGAGCCCAACAAATAATTATCTGTAGACACCGCAAATATTGGATAGGGATGATCCTCAAATTCTAGAGCTACATCAGCAATGCTAGCAGTATAATGAACCTCTTTTACTCCCTGAATCATATAATCCCGAACCATAAACCTAGAGTCACTTTCATCCTCAGGAACCAACTTACAAGTGTCAATATATCCTATAGCCTGATATTTATCGTTTAATACGATGAGATGGTTATCGTCACTGTTTTCTAAAAGTTCATATACTCGATGAATGGGGTCATCAACAAACAAAGGCTTAACGGGTCTTGTAATATGAAGTATTTTTTGACTCTGAGCAGCGCTAAATCGTTTCATGTTTCGATACTCCATTGCAGCCGTCACGAAAACAAACACACCGATAAAGGGGAGAATAAACTCGCCTTGGTATAAACCATAAAAAATGAAGCCGGAGGCAATAAATTGGCCGGAATAGGATGCAATTCGAGTAGATTGTAACGGTGACCACCTCAGAGATAATAAGGAACGAAATATGCGTCCTCCATCCATGGGAAAAGCTGGAATGAGATTAAAAATAACTAACCCAAGATTGATCCACATAAGTAGAGGAAATAGGTTAGCTATGTTTCCAAACAATTGAGAGGGAGCGCCCGCAGGAATAAAAGACAGAGGAGTTACCGAGATAATAATCGCCAAAATAAGTGCAATGGCTATGTTAACTGCCGGGCCCATAATGGCTACCCAAAATTCAGACCACGGTTTTCTGGGCATCCTTCGCAAGCGAGCGACACCTCCAATTGGACTGATGATAATATCTTTTGTAGAAACACCGTATCGCCGAGCCGTTAACGCATGGCCCAACTCATGCAAGAGTACGCATACGAAAAGTAAAGCAACAAAAAATCCAAATCCAAGAATCGCTATTGCCTCCATAGATTCCTTCCAACCTACAAAAAAAACATATACTACCATCAGCATAAAGGACCAATGTACCTTAATGGGTATGGAATAGAAGCGCGCTATTTGCCAGGATTTCGTCCACATACGACATTATAACTCACTGCATGGTCCGATTGTTGCGTGCAATAAAAATTGGACTTATTGAAGATCTAGAATGGGGTCGTACAGATTTCCTTTCAATAAGTTTCGGGACAGTACTATACGTTGAACTTCACTAGTGCCTTCGTAAATTTGGGTGATTTTTGCGTCACGCATCAGCCTTTCCACATGATATTCTTTCACAAAACCATATCCTCCATGAATTTGAACAGCTTCTGTTGATGAGCGCATAGCCACCTCAGAGGCAAAAACTTTAGCCATACTACTCGCATTATCGTAGTTTGCCCCTCTGTCTTTCATCTGTGCGCAACGATATACCATGAGTCGAGCAGCCTCTACTTCTGTGGCCATATGCGCCAATTTAAAAGCAATGGCCTGATGCTGTGCTATAGGTTTACCAAAAGCTTCGCGTTCTTTTGCGTAGGCCTTTGCTAACTCATATGAACCTGCAGCAATTCCTAAAGCCTGGGCAGCAATACCAATACGACCACCACTCAAGACTTGCATTGCAAATTTAAATCCAAAACCGTCTTCACCAATACGGTTCTCTTTCGGGACTTTCACATCACTATACATGATCGTGTGTGTATCAGAAGAACGGATACCCAATTTATCTTCTTTGGCACCCACTTGTACTCCTTTCCAGTCTGCTTCTACAATAAATGCATTAATTCCTCTGTGTCCTTTTTCCGGATCTGTTTGAGCAATAACCAAATGTAATTTTGAGGAGCCCCCGTTAGTTATCCAGTTTTTGGTTCCATTCAGTAAATAATAGTCCCCTTTATCTTCAGCTGTTGTTCGTTGGCTTGTCGCATCGCTTCCCGCTTCGGGTTCTGACAAACAAAATGCTCCAATCCACTCCCCTGTTGCTAGTCGCTTAAGGTAGGTGTCTTTTTGGGCATCCGTACCGAACTTCTCCAGTCCCCAACAAACTAGAGAGTTGTTGACCGAAACAATAACAGAGCACGAGTTATCTACTTTTGATATTTCTTCCATGGCTAAAACATAGGACATTGTATCCATTCCTCCGCCTCCGTAAGCAGGATCTGTCATCATACCTAGAAATCCAAGTTCTGCTAAACCTCTGACCTGCTCGCTGGGGTATGTCATATTGCTATCGCGCTCGATCACTCCTGGCTTCAGTTCTTTTTGTGCGAATTCTCTCGCCGCCTCTTTTACTGCCTGCTGTTCTTCTGTTAGTGTAAACTCCATATACTATTCAATTGAACCTTAAAAGTAATAAATTTTGCAGAGATAGAATGTCCTGTCCAGCTCATACTTCTTTTCTTACCTAATGCTGACGTTACCGCATCATTTTCTCTGTCTCTGAGAACGCCATTTACTCAAAATCTGATCCCAGTCAGTAGAGTTCGATGAAGGACTAAAGACAAGATAATCGAGTTCTTTTAAATACTCAAGCCACATACTTCCTCCCTCATCTGCTTTCTTTTCTTGAGCGGCAAGGGCTGTCAGACACTTACGAAGCTCTTTAGGGTCAGGGCGGTTAGTTTGTATGAGTTTATCAAAGTGCTGTTCTAGGGATGCTTTTGGGTTCGGCTTTTCCTTCCGTATTTTTTGAAACCGAAAGACCAAAACCAAAAGGCCGATAAGAAGTAGGATATATAGCCACCACTGACTGAAGATACTCGGTGAATCTCGATCTGAAAGCGGTTTTAATTTTTCGTCGGAGTTTTCAGAACCTAATTTATCTTGATTTTGCACCGGCTTTTCGGTAACCCACAATTCCTGAATTGATCCCGCCGTGGTTCGATACTCTTCTGTCTCAATATCAAAGTAAGTGATCTCCGGATACACCTCGTGCACACCTGAGCTATCGGGTACAATAAGGTAGTCGTATATATAGATATATTGACGACCATTTCTGCTGTCTTTTTTTGTTTCTTGCCTGAGCTTGGGAGCCAGCACTTCTGCTCCATCTGTGATAATGCGAGGCGGTTTTACAATATTGGGGTCGCTATAAGACTCTAGACGTACCGTATATTCTGCAGCTTTTCCCCTAGAAATTTGGCTGTCTTTTAATTGCCCTATGACTTGCGGCTGTCCAACCAAACCTGAAAAGAATTCTGGAGCACCTGCCGGTAAAGACTGGACCCAAACGGTAGTGTCTGAAACATAAACTTCTCGCCGATCATAGGACCGAAAAAAAGAAAAAGGAGAAGAGCGTTGGTCCTCTTCAGGTTCTAAATCAACTTGTAGGTACAAGCGATCAATTATATGTGGTCCAGCTTTTTGTCCATAGAGGAGCTCTCTACTGAGTACTTGCCGAAAGTAGGGTTGACCCTGCCTAACTGTTTTTCCTGGTGGCGGGCGAACGGGAAAAATTAAGCTATACCAACCGCTGCGATCCGGCTCGTTCCTTTTATAAACTTTATGCACGCGCTTTTTACTGTAAAGAACCAAATCTAGTATCAGCACTTCACCGATGTAGGGTGAGTCTGTGCTCAATTCGTACTGCACAAACACTCCTTTACTCCTTTCGTTCGCGGATGAGTTTCGTTGTGGCACCACTTCAATGGTAACCGTATTAGAGAATAGCGTTTTTCCATTCACTTCAATCTGAGCTGCTGGAATCTCATAGGTGCCCTTTGAGGGTGCTGCAAGCAAAAATGAATAGGTCACGCTGCTCGAGCGTTTTCCATTTATTATTTGCAAGCTATTCGAAATAGATGGGCCTTGCAATACCTCAAAAGGAGAAAAGTCCGGCGGGGTAAAGTTAGAACCGTCGGCATTTTCTAGGGTGTAAATCAATTCCACAGACTGCTGAGGTAAAAGACGGTCAGCACGAATTTCGGCAGAAAACTGGTCTGGTACCTGAGCCAATGCAGACATTGAAAGAGAAAAGCACAATAATAGTAGAGGTGTTGCCAAGGGCATCTTAGAATCGTTTTATGATTTTTCCCTTTAGAATTTGTTGCAAAGATGGGGATTTCTGCCTGATGTCCTGCCTATCAGTTGATGGTGTTCTACCTGAGGGTAAAACTAAAATTTCGATGGGATCGGTATAAAATGCCTGATCTTCCACTAACAATTCTGCTTCTGAGATTAAATATACTCCCTCTTCCGGTGCTTGAAGAATATATGTAAAGGAATACATTTCACTTATTTGTCCGTTTATTGATTGGAAAGAACTGGACTGCATAGGTCCAGCTACTTGCTCAAAAGGAGCAAAGTTCGGCGGCTCAAAATCACCTTTCATATTTTCAATAATAAACTTCAGCTCAACAATCTCTCCTGCTACTACTTCACTTTGAGACACTACTGCGCTAAAGTTTCCTTGTCCGGCAACAGAAAAGCTAATGAGCAAGCAAAATAGTTTGATTAATCCTATACCTTTCATGCTGAGAATTTTCAGTGTCAAAAATAAAAAAAGTAGAGCAGCTGCCGAAGGTCCTTACCCTTGCTTAGTAATTATCTCCTCGGTTGAGTCAGTCTCTCATGGAAGGTACTCGTGTAATCCACTGTAAAATGGTAAATTCGCAATAAAAAACGTAGGTAGTGAAAATATATTTTGCATCCGACTTTCATCTAGGCATTGACGGTGACAGTTCAGCAATTGCCAGAGAGCGAATAATCGTCCGATGGCTGCGCATGGTAGCAAAAGATGCGGATGTCATTTATTTGGTTGGTGACCTATTCGATTTTTGGTTTGAATATGCAAAAGCCGTACCCAAAGGATATATCCGATTCCTGGGTGCCCTGGCTGAGTTGCGGGATGCTGGTATTCAACTAGAAATATTTACGGGCAACCATGATATGTGGATGTTCGACTATTTAGAAAAAGAATTAGACCTTCAGATTCACCGGGAGCCTATACAAAAAAAATTAGGTGACCACACATTTTACATTGGCCATGGAGATGGTCTAGGGCCTGGCGATCACGGATATAAGCGGTTGAAACGTCTATTTAACCACCCATGGGCTCAATGGCTCTATGCTCGCATTCACCCCAATCTCGGCATATATATAGCAGAATACTGGTCTGGAAAAAGCCGGGCTCAAAATCAAGGTGCTGAAGATTATTTGGGACCAGAATCTGAATGGCTTATCCAGTATTGCGAAAGCGAAATTCAAAAAGGCAACCCCGCTGATTTTTACATTTTCGGTCATCGACACCTGACCATAGACTATACGCTAAGTAACGGCAGTCGATATATCAATCTGGGTGAGTGGATGTTTGCCCGCTCATATGCCGTGTATGATGGCCAAGAACTGAATATCAGATTCTATGAAAATAAAAAAGGGCACATCATTACTGATGCGCCCTAAAATTCTGAGCTATATCTATCTAATAGAAATATTATCTAAATAAATGTCATTGGCACGAGAATTATCGTCGAGGACGAGCCTCGGATACACGCATAGCGCGACCTCCCAATTCAGCTCCATCTAAATCATTGATGGCGTCTTGAGCGGCATTATCATCAGGCATTTCAACAAAACCAAAGCCTTTAGAGCGTCCAGTTTCTCGGTCTGTGATAATTTTTGCGGATTCAACTGATCCATATTCTTCGAATACAGATTTTAATTCATCTTCATTTAATCCATACTGAAGATTTCCTACGTAAATGTTCATAAAACTACTATTGTGTGAAAAATAACGTTGCAAAGGTAATCAATTAATTTAGAATAGCGGATTTCCGACAAAATTAATTCGACAAGCTGATTTCAGCTATTCTAAAATAGGAAAGATTTAACGGATAGCTCAATATTGGCGGGCCTGGGGCGCTATATCCTTTTTTCAAAAAACAATAAAAAAAAGCCTGAATGTAGCTTATTCGCTACCGTCCAGGCTTTAAATTTATCTGATTTCAGGCTTTCATTCCGACTAAACGGTCATAATTTCCTTTTCTTTAACTTCAATAGTGTCATCCACCTTCTTTACATACTTGGCCGTCATAGCATCTACTTTACTCTGTTCACGATCTGCCGCATCCTTGGGGAAGCCATCTTTAACTTCGGTTTTGATCGCATCCATAGCGCGATGACGAGCTGAGCGAATGCTTACCTTTGCATCCTCTCCCTGAGCGTTCGCTTGCTTTACGAGTGCTTTTCGACGTTCTTCGGTAAGTGGGGGAATAGATATTCGGATTACATCGCCATCATTTTGAGGCGTTAAGCCCAAATTAGAGCCAAATATCGCCTTTTCGATGGGTTCTATCATACCTTTTTCCCAGGGCTGAATCACAATGGTTCTGCTATCTGAAACTGCTACATTTGCTACTTGAGTTAGTGGTGTTTCAGTACCATAGTAGTCTACACGAATAGCATCCAGGATAGTAGGATTTGCCTTTCCCGTTCGAATCTGGGAAAGCTGTTTCCCCAAATAATCCACTGATGATTGCATGCTTTTTTCCTGTTCCTTTATTGTATTTTCTAAAGAGTCGGCCATAATCCGTTTCGTATTGTTTGTTGCAAAAATAGGAATTTTTAATCGTTTCCAAGAAATCTAAGCAGCAACCAGGCTGTCATTGCCAAAGATGATAATGCAGCTACTACATAGGTCATGGCAGCCCAATTTAAAGCATCTTTTGCGCCATCGTATTCTTTCTGGTTACCCGTTACGCCCGATTCCTTCAGCCAAACGAGCCCTCTTTTTGTTGCATCGAACTCGACAGGTAGGGTGACTAAAGAAAAAAGTGTGGTCAACCCAAAAGCAATAACAGTTAGCAAAAGAATAGTAGACCCCGCTTGAAACCCTCCGCCCAAGCCTCCGATAGCAAGCAACAAAAGCCATTGCTGAGCATTGCTAGCAAAACTCACAACAGGCACTAAGGTAGATCGCATTTCAAGCCAGGAATAGGAGGTGGCATGCTGAACGGCATGTCCACATTCATGAGCTGCTACCGCCGCTGCTGCGATATTGCGACCTTGGTAAACTTGAGGACTCAAGTTCACGGTCTTTTTACCTGGATGGTAGTGATCCGTTAAATATCCCTGTCCTTGTGTGACCTGAACATCGTCAATACCATAGTGGCGCAGCATGTCCTCAGCGACCTCACGCCCACTCATACCCGCATACAAAGCTTGCTTGCTGTATTTATTAAATTTGCTTTTTAATCTATTTTGAACAATAAATCCAACAATAGCGAAAAAGCCGATAATCAGAAAATATGTCATCATGAGTAATCAGTTTTTAGTTGCCTTATAGTAACCCTATTAACGTCGAATTAGTTCGAACCCAGTATATGGAATCAGTTTTTTTGGTATGCGAATTCCTTCATCGGATTGCCCATTTTCTAAAATGCAAGCGATAATGCGTGCCAAAGCCAGAGCACTCCCATTCAAGGTGTGAGCCAATACGTTACCCTTTTCTGTGCGAAGACGCAACTGTAAGCGCTCAGCCTGAAAGGTTTCAAAATTAGACACAGAGCTGACTTCCAACCATCGATCTTGACCAGCCGCATATACTTCAAAGTCATATGTCATGGCAGCGGCAAAGCCTGTGTCCCCGCCGCAAAGTCTAAGTACGCGAAATGGAAGCTCCAAATCTTCGAGTAGTCCGCTGACATGCTTCATCATCTCCTCCAAAGCATCATATGATCGGTCGGGGTGTTCCACGCGAACGATTTCTACCTTGTCAAATTGATGAACGCGATTGAGACCCTTTACCTCCGAACCGTATGAGCCCGCTTCACGCCGAAAACAAGGAGTGTAACCCGTTATTTTTAGTGGGAGCTGTGCTTCTTCCACAATTACATCGCGATATATATTTGTTAAAGGCACTTCTGCAGTAGGAATCAAAAACAAACCGTCTGCAGGTACCTCATACATTTGTCCTTCTTTATCGGGTAATTGGCCCGTGCCTCTTGCAGAATCTGCATTTACCAGCAAGGGAGGTACATATTCCGTATACCCAGCATCTGTAGCCCTATCCAGAAAAAACGAGATCAACGCCCGTTGAAGCTTTGCCGCCTGCCCACGCAAAACCGGAAAGCCGGAGCCGGAAATTTTAGCTCCTAGAGCCATATCAATAAGTCCCATAGATTCGCCTAAATCCCAATGGGCAGCTTCCTTTTGCTCTAAAGCACTAGCATCCCCTTCCCAGGGCTGAAGCACTTCATTATCTGCATCTGAGTTGCCAGAAGGTACGCGTTCATCTAATATATTGGGAAGCTCAAATCTAAGGTTTTCCAATTGCTCGGTCACGTTTTTATGCTGCTCCTCGAGCGCTTGAAGCGACTTCTTCATGCCACTAACTTCCGTTTTTAACTTTTCGGCTTCCTCTGTTGCTCCTTCCCGATATTTCGCTCCAATTTCTTTGGAAATGCGATTTGATTCGGCCTTTTGCTGGTCGTAGGAAGCTTGCAGTTCTTTTCGTTTACCATTAAGTTTCCGTACCTGCTCTACACGGGCTTCGCCGTCTGCAAAGCCTCGCTTGGTCAGACTTTCAATAATGCGATCCGGTTGTTGTTCAAATAGCTGTAATTCGATCATAATGTCTTATCAAATTGAAAATATACGCAAAGATACAGTCTATCCACGGTTCACCCTCACCATTGTGAAAAAAGTTCATTCGCTTCACTTATTCTCGACCTTAGCAGACTAATGGCAATAGTGTTAACAGATAAATTTCTATTTTTATGGATCAAGTAAAACACTTAAAATATGCGGCTTTTCCTTATTGCATTAATCTCTTTCTCCTGTTTACCCAGTTTAATATCACAAACGGAGCCCCTCAGCCCTGAAAAATTGTGGTCTCTCGGTCGCGTCAGTCCTATGGGCCTCTCTCCAGACGGGGATTCTATAGACTATCGGGTATCCCACCCGAGGGTAGATAGCAATGATTTTGTCACTCAGTATTACCGGGTGGCTGCCACTGGCGGAACCCGTCGTATGCTTGACAAGGCACCGGATAATAAAAAATATTCCCCCAACGAAAAATATGTTTTATACAATGAGAACGTACTGGTTGAGAAAGTGAAAGCTTCCCATCGCTATCCCGACTTACCGGAAGCCCACGGCTACGTATGGGATGACCTTGCCTACCGCCATTGGGATCACGAAGAGGAAGGCTATTTTCAGCATGTATTCTACCGCCCCCTGCAGGGCGACACAGAGCAGGCTGTGGATATTATGGCCGGCGAACCTTACCATTGCCCACAAAGTCCGTTTGGTGGACCCGAGGATTATATATGGTCACCTGACGGAAAGCAGATTTTGTATGTGGCAAAAAAGAAAACGGGGACAGCTTATGCCCTAAGTACCAATACAGATATTTACGCCTATCATATAGACCGAAAAGAAACTGAAAATTTAACGTCTTATAATACGGGTTATGATCAAGCACCTGCCTTCTCCCCACAAGGACATCTAAGCTGGCTGCAAATGAAACGCGAGGGATACGAGTCCGATAAAAACGATATCATATTACGTGTAGATGGTATCGACCACAATCTGACTGCCCACTGGGATGAAACCGTTCGGAGTTTTTATTGGTCCTCCAATGGGCAAAACATTTATTTTACTGCGGCCTGGAAAGGAACCGTCCAGCTTTTCTCCATTCCTTTTAATCGGGATACTCCCAAAGGGCAACCCATCCGTCAGATCACATCAGGATCTTTTGATGTCACATCCTTAGTAGCTGAACATGATGAAGGGCTAATTGTGACTCGACGCGACTTTAATCACGCGAGTGAAATCTTTCTATACAAACCCAAATCTAATAGTTGGCTGCCGTTAAGCCGCGTCAACGCAAAAGCATACGCTGGTATTTCAAAGAGCCGGGTTGAGGAGCGGTGGATCCCCACTACAGATGGTAAAGAAATGCTGACCTGGGTGATCTATCCCCCCGACTTTGATCCCGAATTGACCTACCCCACCATTTTATATTGTCAGGGCGGGCCGCAGGGAGCGCTCAGTCAGTTCTACTCTTTCCGTTGGAATTTCCAACTCATGGCAGCTCAAGGTTATATTATTGTGGCGCCCAACCGTCGCGGTATGCCCGGTCATGGGGTTGAGTGGAATGCCCAAATCAGTAAGGATTGGGGCGGTCAGGCCATGGCCGATTACCTCACAGCCATAGATGCTCTGGCTCAAGAACCTTTTGTAGACAAGAATCGCCTAGGAGCAGTGGGAGCGAGTTATGGAGGCTATTCCGTATTTCAATTAGCGGGAATACACGAAAACCGATTCCGCACATTTATTGCCCATGCCGGTGTTTTCAATCTGGAAAGTATGTACGGAACAACAGAAGAACTCTTTTTCGTCAATTGGGATATTGGAGGACCTTATTGGGAAAAAAATAATGCCGCTGCTCAGAAAAGCTACAGCGACTTTAACCCCATCCGTCGGGTCGATCAATGGAATACACCCATTTTGATTACACAGGGCGGCAAAGATTATCGGGTTCCCATAGGACAGAGCCAGGAGGCCTTCCAGGCTGCTCAGCTCCAAGGTATAGAAAGTCGATTTGTTCTCTTTCCGGAAGAGAATCATTGGATTTTGTCTCCTCAAAATGGAATTGCCTGGCAGCGCGAATTTTTCCGTTGGCTGTACGAAACGCTTTAATTTTTTTCTGTCTTTTAGGGCGTGCCACCCATTTCATGGGTGTCGCTATGGGCGGGTGCTCACGCACAAATTGAGCTTATAAAAGTATTATTGAGGCAACAGGATTAATCGCTCACTAATTATGAGTGCTCAATTTTTAAATGGCATTCCGACAAACGACTACTTTAACAAGATTTATCTGTAGGTGAATAAAAGTGAGATGATATTGCAGCACTTTTTGCTTAAGCACTTAGGCACATAATAAGGCCATATCTGCATATTCTAAATTGAAAGCAATATACCCTTCAAGCTCCTTAGCGGCTGGTAATGGCTCTTCATAGCTCCAGGCTAAATCGGAAATGCCACTCCAGGACCAGGTAAAAGCTGTACCTTTTATCGGACATTGAGTACGGCCGCCCGATTTCTCATGCATGCGCACGTAAACATCGCTTTTAGGTATGTAATACACTGTATCGTAAAGCGTTCTACCACGTTCATTTAGGATTATCGGTGCATAGGTCTCTGCCAATAGCATATCCTCGACTCGGATTCGAATATGCTTGTTGCTTTTCCGAAAAATAGCGAAATGGTTGGGGTCATTGGGGTTGATGAGTCGCATGCTAAATCTTTTTGCTGTTAGAAAGATAGGAAAAAATTGACATCTATTTTCCCAAATCGTGAATTCTAGTAAACATTCAATTCATTCTTTTGCAAAAACATCTTCCTGCAGTTGCATAAAAGGCTATTCAAACCCTTTCGGAAGCTATATGATATGCGGTAGCGATGGAAGGGGAGACAGCTTTGCTGGCTGTCCCGAGGGTCGCCACAGGTGACCTCGAGGACGGAACCCCCGAACGCAGCGCCCTCGAGGATCCACCGTCCGGTGGATCCTCGGGGACCGCCCAAAAAAAATTAAAAAAATCTTTATAACTATGGTCCTGGCAACAGCTATTTTTATTTACGATTGACAATACCGGCGCAATTGATCGGCAGCTTGCCTAAGCGTTTTATCTTTTTTAGCAAAACAGATCCGAATAAGATGTTGATCTGGCGGCGTTTCATAAAACACCGAAATGGGAATGGTGGCGACCCCTGCCTCTCGAGTGAGGCGGTGTGCAAATTCTACGTCGGGTTCCTGACTGAGTTCTCTGTAATCGAACAGTCCAAAATAACTGCCCTGACAAGGCCGAGGGCGCAGAGGTGTATCTGCAAGGGCTTCAAATAAAACATCTCGCTTTTTTTGATAAAATGGAGCAATTTCATCGCGGACTCCGGGCGCCTGTTGCATGTAGTGTAATAGCCCCACCTGACTTGGCCTATGAACTGAAAATACATTGTATTGGTGAACCTTATGGTATTCCCGCATCAGATTTTCTGCACCGGCGATATAACCCACTTTCCAGCCGGTTATATGAAAACTTTTGCCGAAGGAGTAGGTGGCAAGTGCACGCTCCTGAAGTGCCGAACAAGCTAATACGCTATGATGTACGCGCCCGTCAAACGTCATTTCGTGATAGACCTCATCACTCAGGACCAAGGTAGGTTTATTTTCAATCAGGCTCGCCAAACGTTCCCAGTCTGCCTCAGTAAAGGTCGTTCCACCCGGATTGTGGGGTGTATTTACAATAACAAGCCTTGTATGATCCGACAAAGCATCGGCAAACTGATCCCACGGAATCTGAAAGGAATCATCGAGCGAGATAGAGCGCACTTTCCCACCCGCCAACTTAATGGCTGGTTTATAACAGTCGTAAGCGGGATCAAATACGATAACTTCATCGCCCGGATTCACCAAGGCAGATATAGCTGTAAAAATAGCTTGAGTGGCGCCCGCCGTTATCGTCAGGTTTTTGTCGGGGTGAAGATTGGTCTTGTGGGCATCATTAAGCATTTGGCACAGGAATGCATTTAGCTCGGGCATGCCCCTCATCGGTGCGTACTGGTTTTCACCATTATCCATAGCCGCTCGAGTAAAATCAAAAATCCGTGCATCCGGCTCGAATCCGGGAAAGCCCTGCGCTAAGTTAATCGCATCATGGGAATTGGCGAGCGCTGTCATCACCGAAAAAATGCTCTCTCCGGTACTACCTAATTTGCTTCGGATCATGAGCTCATGGATTCATAAATATCGTCTATGGTATCCGCTAACTTTCGATCTTTATCGGTTACAATATCTCCGGCATCATGCGTATTTAGCGCAAATTCTACCGTATTATATACATTTGTCCAATTGGGATGGTGTTGCTGAGCTTCAGCTTCAAAAGCGACACGGCTCATAAAGGCAAATGCTTCTTTGAAATCATTAAATGTAAACTTAGCTTGTAAAGTGTCGTCTTTTTCTTTCCACATAATTATCTATTTATCAATCTAATGTCCTCAGAGAAAAATAGTTGATGAACTTCGGCTTTACATCCATAACGGACCCAAGATTAGGCTTAATGCAAATAAAAAAGTACTTGTCGCACTCAAGATAATCGTATGAATGTTTGATTGGACCAAGGCTCTGGAATCGTAATCGCGCTTTATATTCCGAAAAATATAGGCTCCAAAAACAGCGGTATAAGCAGCAACCCCTAAGATTAATAGGTTCTGATCGCCCAAAGCAAAATACAATCCGATATAGGTCAGCACAGCCGCCAGAAGAATCCCGAAATAAATCAGAACACTTCTCTTTTTTCCATAGGTTACGACCAAATGGTTTTTACCTGTCTTTTCATCTGAAGCGGCATCTGGAAACTCATTGATAAGTAGGATATTTGCTGTAAGAAGGCCCGCCGGCAAGCCAACCCAGAAAGCAAGCATGCTCAGTTCTTGAGCTAATACATAATAGGTTCCTAGCGTAACTAAGCAACCAAAAGCCAGTGCGATAGATAGTTCACCGAGGCCTTTTCGCGCAACTAATCGAACAGGTGGCGCCGTGTAAAAATACCCAATTGCCGCCCCACTCAGACCAATCAGTAAAGTAATGTAGTCTGTCCTAAAAGTTAGATACAGGCCGATAGCCACAGCCGCGATCAAAAGGGTCATGGCTAAGCGCCAGGTGCCCTTCAAATCAATTAAGCGCAGTTCAATGGCTCTGCTTCCTCCGGTAAACTGAGTGAAATAGTTATCATTTGCTCCGTCCGTGCCGTCCTTCACATCAAAGTAATCGTTGAATAGATTACTCGATAAATGCAGTAAAGCTAAGCCAAGGACAGTCCATACAAAAAGAGAGGTGGAAAAAGCAGTGCTGTCTAGCCCATACTGATAGGCGAAGGCTCCCGCAACAAAAGCCGGTGCAATAACAGCAGAAAGAAAAGGCATGCGTGTAATGGCCAGAGCCTTGATGAGATAGGTCGTCCATTTAATGGGGACCTCTACCGGCTCATCGAGCTCTTCTGTCACCCCGCAATATCCCGTCATGCCCTGCTGTTTGCCATGCTTGTATGTAGGTGTAATTCGAATTCGGGCCGGAAACTCCTCTCCGGATTTTCGGATAAATATGGTTTCTGCAACGTACTCCCCATTTTGGGCGGCTTCGCTTAGCCAGGTGCCTACGTTCTGCAGAACAATTTCACCAGGTGAGAATAGAGAAACTCTTTTACTCCCCACTACTTCCTGTCGTTCGTATTCAAACATTTCTTCCGCTCCTGCATTAAAGGTTTCGATAATGCCCTCTGTATCGCATGTGATAACACTTTTCATAATATAAATTTGAGGTGAATTAGAATATATCTAGAAGGGGCTGAGTGCGTTCAGTGACCCTTTGAAATAAATTTTCAACACGTTCCTTTAAGGCAGCTTCATCTGTTGGGTCTTTAGGTTTAATGGTGTTACTCGACCAATCTACATCGTATTCTTTTTGCCATTCTGGAAAGTTCTGACAAAGCTGACGAATCGCCCGGACAATGTAGTTGATTTCAGTATTTCGCATTGTGGGGTGAATGGACATTCGGATCCACCCTGGTTTGCTGGCACAATTCCCTTGTGAAATAGCATCTGTAATAGAATGCGATGTTTGAGGGTCTACATTGAGCAAATAATGTCCGTATGTACCGGCACATGAACACCCTCCACGAGTCTGTACACCAAATTTGTCATTGAGCAATTTAACGCCCATGAGGTAATGCAAGCCTTCAATATAAAAAGAAATTACGCCCAAACGTTCTCGGTGCTGAGCAGCCAAAATATGCAAGTTGGGGATATCGTCCAGTTCCTTCCATATAAGCTCCAGCTGTTCTTTTTCACGCTTCAAAATCTGATCGACGCCCATACTTTTTTTCAGTTCAAGGCACATGGCTGCCTTAATCGTTTGCAAAAAAGGTGGGGTGCCTCCATCCTCTCGGGTTTCAATATCATCCACGTATTTATGTTCACCCCAAGGGTTGGTCCAATCAACCGTGCCACCTCCGGGATTATCCGGAACCTTATTGTTATACAGTTTATTATTGAATACTAAAACACCTGTGCTCCCCGGTCCTCCTAGAAACTTATGCGGTGAAAAGTATATAGCGTCAATATCTCCCCCGGGAATATTCGGATGCATGTCGATATTAACATAGGGCCCGGAGCACGCAAAATCCACAAAGCAATACCCGTCAAAGCGATGCATGATTTGCGCAATCTCGGTATAAGGTGTCATCAATCCCGTAACGTTGGAACAGGATGTAATAGCCGCTATTTTAAAGGGTCGGCTTGCATATTCAGCAACGCATTCCTCAAAAGCTTTAGCAGATACTCTTCCTTCTGCATCTGGCGGCACAACAATCACTTTAGCGATGGTCTCCAGCCAGCTAGTTTGGTTGGAATGATGTTCCATGTGCGTAATAAAAACCACAGGTCTTTGGCTTTCCTCTATGTCAATATTCGAACGATAACGCTCGTGGATTTTCCACCCCAAAATTCGTTGAAATTTGTTTATTACCCCTGTCATTCCTGATCCGCAAGACAGAAGCACATCGTTCTCGTTTGCCCCCACCTCTTTTTTTATAATCCTGCGGGCCATGTTATAAGCGTAGGTAGTGGACTGCCCCGTATGATTTGTTTCGGTATGTGTATTAGCTAAAGTAGGCATTAGGAGGGATCGAATGGCCTCCTCTATGGGTGCATAATTTCTTCCGCTTGCGGTCCAATCGGCATATATCAGAGGACGATCCTCATTATTAGGTGCGGGAATGCGAGTATCTACGCCTATAATTTGCTGTCGAAACTGATCAAAATAGATTTCAAGATCACTTGCCTTTCCCATAAGCGAACATTTATAAAGTCCGGTTTAAATATACTAAAGAAAATGGATTAAATAGGCCAAAAACCCTCAAGACTTGGAAGATGGCAAAAGTAGAACCTTATCTATAAATCGCCCGTCCATATCCACTACTTCAATTTTATGTTTTCTAAGATTGATACGGTCTCCCACCTTGGATCGCCCATTGAGTAGACCATTTATATATCCGCCGACAGATGAATAGTTTATCTGAGTAAAATCTACGGTGAAATTAGGAAGAATTTGCTCCAGGACTTCGATGGGAGCATCGCCACTGATGAGAAAACTGCCATCTTCACGCTTGAAAAAAGGAGGATCGTGGGGGCTGTTTTTCGTGGCTAATTGCCCGACCAGAGCTTCAAAAATATCAGATAGACTAATTAATCCAACCACCTGGGCACCGCCACGGGTGACCAGACAGACTGTGATATTGTTAGTCCGCATAAATTGTAATACCTGCTCAGCCATTTTATTTTCGTCTATAAAATGGGCTTTCAACATCAACTCAGTCAAGTCTGGATCTGGATGCAGGGCATATGCCTTCAGATATTCCCGCTGTTTGATAATACCTATAATTTCAGATAGGTGGCCCTCTACGCAAATAATTTTACTGTGGCCGAATCGCAAAATTTGATTGTGAATAACTTCTCGGGACTGTAACAGGTCTACCCATTCCAGGTTATCGCTGTGAGTCATGAGGTGCTTTGCCCGTTTATCTGCAAAATAGAACACTTTTTCGTGTAGGGCTTTTTGTATGTTGTCGATCACACCTTTTTCCGACGCTATTCGCACCATTTGTCGCAACTCTCCAGCAGTAAATTCGTTTTGCTGCTCCCTAAATCCCAAGATTCGAGTGACCCAGCCCGTGCTTACAGCCAGTAATTTTGCAAATGGAAAAAATACATAGCTCAAAAAATGGGCAATAGAAGCAACTTTGCAAGCGACCTTTTCAGGTCTTGATAGGGCAATGGTTTTGGGCACTAACTCGCCCAAAAGAATTGAAATGTAAGTAATAAAAAACAGGCTTAATACCAGACTCAAGTGATGGGATACCGCTAGGGGCCATCCAAAATTTACAAACAGGGTTTCAAGCTTTTGAGATAATCCTGTACCACTAATTAAACCCATGATGAGCACCACCAAAGTAATGCCCACCTGCATGGTTGAAAGAAAATATTTGGGATCTTCTTGAAGCTGAAGTGCTGACTCCGCGCCCCAAACACCTGCATTCTTCATTCTTTTCAAACGGGCGGGACGGGCGGTAACCATTGCGATCTCGGCTAATGCAAAAAACCCGTTTACTCCGGTTAATAGAAATAATAATAATAAGTCCATCCGCGTATATTCAGTTGCATGGGAAAGATACGAAAATACAACTCCAGCCTATGTATGCATATTCACTGTGCGGTAGGCATTTCGCCATTGGGAGATCGCGCTTTCTTGATATTGTGCCCAATTGGTTGGGTTTATGGAATGATAAACATCTTTGTGATGCTGTTCATAACCCAGCTGTTTCAACTGCCAGGGAATATTACCTGTATCAGGTACTTGAATGGGGATACGAAAGGGAGCGGCCAGGAACGGAATACCACTATTTAGATGAGCGGTCCGAGGCAGAAGCAATCGCTCAGCGCCCTGAATCCAAGCTGCTAATTCTCGTTCCTCCAGGAAGCCAAAGTTTAGGTGAACTCTTTTAGCAAACCATCGCCACTTCGATTCCTGTAAAAGCAGCTGCGGGTCAAAAAATCGATTCTTGAATATCCGACGCTGTAGCAGATGTGGATACCGGTGAACATACAATGTCTTACCAGACAACTGAGCTTCGCGCGCATAGTTTCCCAGCTGCAATTTATCGGCACGGGATCGTATTCGACCGAGAGTAATCCAGGTTCCGGGAGCATCACTCCAGGGAGTTAGTATTCCGGGGTCTTTCTCAGAAGGTAAAATATGATGCAGGCATAGCAGTTGCTGCTGTGTTTTAGGTATGTCATATATCTCTTCTACCTTAGCAATGGATGGAGATCCTAAATGTATAGCCGCGTCAAAAAAAGGTATCAATGCCTGATAAAATTCACGCCCCTTCTGAAGGGGCATATCGTGAGGCTGTAAATTATGTGCAGTCCAGATCAATGAATTGCGTCCTTTGTAAAACGATAAAACATCTTGCAAGTCGTCCACAATATGCTTTGAAGTCCCGTAAGCCTCTAACCAATGCACATGGATGAGTGCGTCTGGAGGAATTTGCTTTTGGAGAAAATCCTCATGTGCCTCCACAATCTCAACGCCCTGTGAAGTCAACTCCTGTTTCAAAGATCTGATATAGTCTCCTGTAAAAATGCCAGCCCAATATACTTTCATCTTTGTAAGGCGTTCAGTTGTTCTTTAAGCTTTTGGCTGGCTGCCCTCCAATTACTTTCTGGTGACAGGACAAAAGAATCCTTAATCTTGAGATATTGCCAATATCTAAGGGTTCGCCAGGGTTTCAGTACCATATTCTTCTTTCCAGATAACCAATAGTGCGGTTCCAAAGGGATCTTCAAAGTTGGAATACAGGGTATGTTGAGGGACTCTTGCCAGTCTTTCCATTTAAATTGTCCGGTTTCACGTTCCTGTGGCCGTTCCAAATAATACACTAAACGCATCCAAGGTACCCGAAGTGCATCTGCTAGGATGGCACCGTGTAAGGATTCAGTAAGCACACATCGACTAGAAGCTATGGTTTGCATGGCTTGGGCAATTGAACCATAATGGTCCGAGCGCAACACATTCCATTTTTTTATTTGCTTAATTAAAGGGTAGTGCACTAGTGAGCCCGACCGGAAATATGGAATCAAGGTAACATTATGCTTTTTCGGAAGTGCGCGCCAGCTATCGTATTCATCAGTAAATTGTATCACATAAGCGGCATCCAATCCCGCTTTATCTAGAGAGAGGCCTAAAGCCCGGGCTGAAAGAGGGCCTCTAACCATGGCTAGGTGTGCCTCTATATCGGTATTTTCTAATGGATTACGAGCAGATCGGCAGCCTGCTCCAAAAACATATAAGGGTTGCTCCGGCGGTAATCGTCGAAAATGGTCCGGGTGAATCACGCTACCGATGCCCATAAAAACACCTGGACGCGCGAGAAAATCTGGATTCAGAATGCGGGGCCATAACCAGTGATTGAGGTCATCGCCGAGGTTTCCTCGGGGCGCACGGTAGGCATAAATTTTCATTTCCCAGCCAATTGAAGGGGTTTTAGTAATGCTTGGGCATAGTCACTGTGATCCCAAATTGGCTCTGAAAGTAAGCTTTTTAATTTGGGATTATCGGCTTCGACCTCTACGGGCAATCCACACGCTCTGGCTTCCCACACGGCTCTTTCGCCGCCGCCATGCAGTTCTGCGGGTATATAAACGAGTCGCGAAGACAACATCAAATCGCGCAGTTTTTCAGGGGGTTGAAACTCTCGTACTTCGACACCCTTGTTTTGAAGACGGTCGCGTATATCTTCAGCCTCAGCCCCGAATGCTTCGCCAACTAATAGTTTTTGGCCCGAACGATTTGCTAGTCGATCCCATCGCTTGATGGCCTTTAAAGCACCCACACCAATCACATCCCATTTTTTTGTGTGTGGCTTTGGATGATAAATATCTGTATTAACACCAAAGGCTCGCGATGAAGATGGCATTTGCTCCTGCCACTGCCCATACCAGGACGTTTCGTAAAACACATGAGAATAGCATTTCCTTTTTGAAGGTTCTGGTGGAGGAAGACTGCCCGATAAAACCAAAAAACAAGGAGCAGACAAGAAAGCACTCCATTTTCGAACTTTTTGATCTACCCGCCAGTCCCAATTACTTTTTACGTAAATCGCATCGTATCTCCTCATCAATTTGATTGGAAGGATCCCATCAGCGTGAATCCAATCAATATCCCAGGATTCGCTAATTATCTCCATTGCTGCAGTAAAACCGTCACTCCAACAGTTATATTTTAAACTTTTCTTCGGTACATAGTATATGACAGCAAGGCGTCCCCGACTATAGGTTTTGAGTCGAGGATTAAAAAATGGCGGATGAGAAGTATTGAACATGCCCATAATCCAATCTTTCCTTAAGGTCGCAATAAAAGGATGCGCCCTTGAATTTGACCTGCTTCTCCATCATATAGCAAGGCTTCTGAATCTAATAATCGGAACCTAAAGACATAAAAACCCGCAGAAACTTGAGGAGGAATTACTCCCAGGTCAATGCGTTCATTCCCGATCGGAAGTGGAGTTTGGCCGTCGCTCTGCCAAACTAATCTACCATCGGCAGACATTAGTTCGATGGACCACCCGGACGGTCCTTCCGCTCCCAGAATGTCATAATGCACAAAAAGAATCCCTGTAGTCGGATTCGGAGCGAGCACTATGGAACGAACTTCTTCAAGATTTCGTCGCCGAAATTCAACGCGGTAGACTATGTCGTCAGTGGGTCCTCCGTCTAAAGGAGTATAAATAACTTCTAATTGGTAGCTTCCCTGCTGCTCTAAATCTAAATCTGCCACCCATTCTCCACGAAGAACGCCCGCTGTATCAACTGTTGAGAAAGTCAGCTCATCTGCCAAAGCGTAAAGACTACCGTCGGGTTGAATCAGCTCATATTGCAATTGCTCAGCTGAAATTGGGACTATGCCCTCAACTTTTTGAATGGACATTATTAATTGAGGCCGACGCCTTAACAAATCACCTTGCGTTATTATCTCATTATCGAAAGTAACTTCAAGAATGGGTTTTGCTTGCTCTTTGATCAATTTAAAAGGCACTGAGAGTATATTATTGCTGTAGCGTTTCTCCAAAGACTCTCGTTCCGGATTGATTTCAGCCGTTAAACTATAAAAACCCGTCGGCCAGTCAGATGTCTCTAAATTTAACATGACTTTCGGGTCATCCTGGATAACTCCAAGCCTCATCGTATCTCTGTAAACCACCTCACCCTGATTTTGAATGCGGAAGCTTACAGTCAAAGAGTCAGATAGCTCTGTATTACCAACTGCGGTTATCATGGAGTACCAATCAAATAGGGTTCCTTTGATGAAAACACTATCGGGTCGTTCACCCATAGCTGGTGGGGACCAAAAATAATCTGGAATAGGGTCTTGATATACCCTGACATGCTTAAATAGCGGCGCCCGACGAGTTTGGAAATTCATGAGTTTTACGAAAAAGGAAAAGGAGGGGATCGATCCGGGAACTTCCCAGAGAAAGGTGTCTGCAGCTGTTGATTCAAAGGCTTCAGTTCCCGAAGGAGTTATACCTAACACCTGAACGGAGTCGCCCGAATTTAATTTATCAAAGGCCACCGAAACGCTTATGGTATCCCTGTTGATATCGACAGGGACGGTTTGAAAGAATCCCTCGGGAAGACGACGACCCATAGTTTCTGAGTTGACTAGTACATCCTCAGTGGAAAACAAAAAATCTTCTTGTAAGCGTGTAAATCCAGAGCGGCTTTGGCGATAGAAAAAATTATATACCTGTCGTTCTTCTTGCATGAGGTTTTGCAAACTTGTCGCACCTCTCCGCTCCAAAGCTTCTATTAAACTCGTACCGTAAACTGAAGTATCTGCTGCCCATGTTTCAAGTTGCAAAGACTCCCCCTTTCTGTTCTCATCGTAAATTGTAAAAATAAATACATGGCTGTTAGGCGGAACAATACTATCTAAAAATCGAACGGCATCCGCTCGGCTTGAAGGATTATCGGTCCGGAATACAAATGCCCGAGTCGTTCGATTATCGTTGACTGAACCATAAAGTCCACCTGGTGGATTAGGTTGCAAGGTAAAAATTAGCGTGTCGATCACGCAAATACCTATTCCCTCATCCACTAAGTTCCATGCACGGTTTACAGATCCTACATTGATGCCATTAGCCACAAAATTAGGCTCTATCGCTCCTCCCTTCACCCGATTTTGGATAGTGATATTCAGGCCTTCCTTAGGTAATTCCAGTCTGAAACGGCCGGCATTTAGAAAAAGACTATCACTTTGAAGCCACTGACCAATATGGCTTTGGTTCCATCCTTCTTTGCCTGGGACATAGGTAAAGGAAGCGGATTTCCAAAGCGTATCCACTCCATCAGCTCCAAGAAGTGCTGCTCGCCAGTAATATACCTTTTCTGGTTCGAGATCAAATGGCAAGTCCCATTCCAGCCGGCCTCCGCTTGCAGTCACTTGTGTAGACTTTTTGAATGTGCTTGTGAATTCAGGAATGGTGTCAATTTGAAAAAGGTAATCGGCAGGGCCTGCGAGTGGGTTACTGGAATAAGCCACCAATGGCAATGAGTCTGAGGAAATCATGGCATAGTCATAGGGCCAAGCTAATTCTATACCGTTATTGAAGACAAAAAATGGAAAGCCATCTTCCCCACCAATTTGCAATTCGTTGTTATTTTGAGCGGCAGGCAACGGCCATTCCTCAATCTCTTCTTCCGGATCAATATAAAAAAAGAGTCGATTTAAACCCGCCCCTTCATCGTTACCAACAGGCCAGTAGGTCGTAACGGATATGCGGTTCCCCGGTGCTGAAACTACTATATTTTGTTCTTGCAGAATAGATCCGCCAGGCCCTCGACGCTGGATTCGCAGCGGCAGGTCTTGATCGATATTTCGTCCTAAGTTCACTATGTCTACCGTTATCGAAAAGCTATCCTGCCCCACATTTATTGCCTGGGGTGATATCTGACTACTCTGCGGATCAAAGGAATAATCGGGTCCGTTTGCTTCATAAATACGAAGTGCCGGATCACCGAAGTACATCAGCTGCTGAACATGCCGAGGGTCACTTCCCGCACGCTTTTGCAATGCAACTTGAAACATTTCCGCTATGGTCTCTTGATCAGCACGCGCACCCATCGCTTCATAAAATTCACGAGCAAATAGATAAAGCCGGGTCACCTCTCCGGGACCGCTAGATGCAATAGAGCCCACAAATCCGCCACCCTCAAAGGAGTTGTAAATCTCTCCCACACTGGCCTGAGAGGTGTTAATATTGCCCCCGTAACATCCCAGTGCTAGCAAAAACGGGTGACGCGGGCTGTTGGAGTATTTAAAAGGAATATTGATATCAAAACCAAGGCTATTAGTTGCAGAGTGTCCAAAAAAAGTGACTAAACTGCTGCCTTCATTGATTTCATCATAAATTTCGTCTGTCAAGGGTCGCTCTGAGGAAGAACTGCTTCCCCGCTCAAATTTAATGAGCTCTGGATCCCATACAGACTCTGATAATAAATTGCCCATATTCTCCATATAGGTTGTAATGAGCGGCTGAATCTCTCCACCGCCAACCAGATGCAGGATCTTCTTGCGCCAAAATGTATTATCTGCCGATGGAATTTGCCGTGTTTCTTCTTGCAATTTCACTTTGTCTAAATACGACCAAATTTCATCCGATGTCTCTACTGATAAGCGTCCTACAGGAAACATAGGTGCAGACTCCCCCATACGCGCGAACAACAGATTGTCGGAGCTCGGATAGCCATAAGTAGGGACTGAGAATCCGCGATGGTCTTCAGATTGAAGAGCCTCTGGAGAACGAATATATCGATATTCCCGACCTTTCCCGATGATATATATCAGAGGCTGTTGCTGGAGCGTAGAGTCTAAATGTTGCGCAAAAAGGCGAATACCCAAAGGGTGCCTTGGTATTCCGAATCCATATTTGAAATACAAGTCTTCGACATTTACAATCTTTACCTCATAACTACCTCCAGCCTCGGACGATCTATATGCTGCATAAGCTTGAATAGCCGGATTCGCTGAACCTCCTCCCAGGCGCTTTCCCGTAAGAATAATATAGTCTATCGAGGGGCCTACCGGCGAAAAGTCAATCTCACATTTTTGAGGTACCGGCAATGTCCGAATAGCGGATCGCTGTGCAAACTGAAATTGATGCGCAGCTGGCGTCTCACTTAACCAGCTTTCCATATCAGGCGGAAAAACATAGCGCAATTTGTGCGTTATGTCATAATATACAAACTCTTCTTGTCGATTACCTGCCCAGTCCAATATGACTTGCCCTGTATCTACCCTACCCATCCCTGTAGCCTGTTCCGCACTCAAGGTCGTACGGTAGACTAGCTTTCTTTCAGCTACATAAAACTCATCCCGATTATCAAGTTGACCCTCCAATAAATAAGTGATCGGCTCTCCGAGCTCATTTGCATCTAGAGTGAGATCCACTTGTTCTAAAGTGAAACTATTCCGACTGGCGGACCATCTTTCCTCACCATTAATAATAAGCGCAAACTCATGATTGCCAAAATCACCTAAAAACCGAATACTAAGCTGCCCCGATGCACCATCAATCGGTTGATCGGCCGATATTGTCTCTGAAAAAGATTGCGCACGTGGAGCAGCAAAGCCTTCTCCCGCTAGATATTCTGACAAGTAGATGTTAGCTCCTCCAACTTTAGAATAGGGTTTCACCCATGTCTCAGAAAAAACCTCTTTGTCCGTTTTCAAGTATGCGGATTGTCGAAGTGCATTCGTTGGCGGCTCAGTAACATCCACCGACTGCCCAATCCCTGTCTCCTCATCAGCCCAGCTGAGGTAATAATGTGCCGTATCGCTAAACATACTAGATGCGGGATTGAGAAGCTGATCGCGCCCCCTTGAGATCAATAAACTGTCTATGATTCCATCAGGTGAAGAAGCTGCAAATTCAAGGTAAAACTCTCCCTGCTCCTCTCCCGAATAAATGGGTATAGCCTGCCCCTCCAACCAAAGTTCCCAATGTCCCGGATCCACCTCTTCCCAAGGGATGGCAGTTTGCTCTAACACCTGCTCTGACAGGCGATACACCCCTGCTTCCGTAATCGGAATGTGATAATATTCATGCTCTGCACTCCACCACTGCGCCTGCCCGGCAAGAATACCAGTTATCAAAGACAACACTATTACAATCAAAGCCTCCCGCATAAGTAATTTATTTGAACTACTCAATATATCTACTTTTTGTAAAGGACACAAGAACTAGCCCCCATTCTATACGTATTACGTTAATTATTAGCTTTAGGGCGGTCCCTCGAGATCCACCGGCTGGTGGATCTCGAGGGCGCTACATCCGGGGGTCCCGTCCTCACCATCAAAAATGGCTCGGACAGCCTGCGCTTGCGGCTTGGCTCCCCTACTATCGCTACCGCGAAGCTCCATCACCTTGAAAGTCAAGGCTTACGGCCACCGGGTAATGGTCTGAAAATGAAAGTTGACGAACTTGATGATGTTTCGTTTCCCACTGCTCATCGTGAAAGATATAGTCAATGCGCAGAAAGGGTAGATTGCCCGCATATGTAGAGGAAACACCGCGTCCTTTTTCATTGAATGTATCCGTGTACTTATTTTGTATCTTTCTATAAACGTAAGACTGCGGTCCTTCGTTCAAATCACCAGCAATGATTACCGGGTAAGGGCTACCTTGAGCATGTGTCAGTAGAACCTCTAGTTGATCTGCCCGTTGATCAGCGGTCCGGAGATACCGTCGGAAAACATTTTTAATCTTTTGCAAATTTTGACCTTTAGACATTTCATCTTCTCGCAGAAAAGGTTGAGTAATATCGCTGACTTGATTAGACTGAAGGTGCACATTATATACCCGAAATTGGGCATTTTTGCCTTTTATGTCGGCATATATTGCCCCGTTAACTGAATTACCAAATTCGATACAACCGGTGTTTACGATGGGATATCGGCTTAAAATGGATGGGCCACGGCTCTTACAGTGATGCACGTGTTTTAACTCATCCATTGAGGGCAAAGGATAGGGGTTAGATCCACTATTTTCCTGTAGACAAATGATGTCAACTTGTGGATAGGACTTTAAAAGCTCGTTCCAATTTTGAATCTCTTCATTCCACTTTTTACTCTGCTGGACAGCCTGAATCTCACGCGCATGGTGAATGTTGTAAGAGAGAATGACCCAATCTGTATCGTCTTGTTCAAAATATGCATTATTCCATTGTATAAAGTCTGTTAAACTCGGCCAACTCAAAATTAGGCAAACAACAGAAATCCAGACATACTTTTTAAACTTGAGTATCCAATAAGCAAGGAAAATGATATGTAAGGCAATCAGAAAGGGGAACAAAAAACCGGAAAGTGGAAAGTAAGGACTTACAGATGGAGGTACATAGGCTGAAACAATGACCATCACAGTAATCAAGGCCAGTAGGCTATTGCTTATAACTGCAATGTAGTGTAGGATCTTCACCTGCAGCTATTATTTTTTTGATGCCTGGTAAAGAAACTCTTTTTCTTCATCCGATAAGCTTTCGTAGCCCTGCTGGGAAATTTTATCTAAAATCGCATCTACTTTTTCTTGAACATTGGAGGCTCTCTCACGGCCTTCCGACTTACGCTCCCCGCGAATGTCAAAAACACGAGCTTTAGATGTCGGTCGATTACGTGGTCCGTCAAAAATACCCATGATCATATTTTGCACTTTCATAACAGGCTTTCCGATCTCCATTCCCGAGCGGAGCGCATAAATATAAAACCAGCCCATAGCCGCACCGCCTAAATGGGCCACATGTCCCCCTACGTTAGAAGAACCCGCTAATCGAAAAACATCTAATAATAAAATCGCCAGAACAATGTATTTTAACTTTACACTCCCAATAAGGATTAATCGCATCATATAATCCGGAGCAATTATGCCCGCTGCTAAAACAATCGCCATGGTTGCTCCCGATGCGCCTATAGCAAAAGTAGTACCCGATACATAACCCAAAGTACTTGCAGATAATACAAAAGCTAAGCCTCCAAGGAGGCCGCCGTAAATATAGATGGGTAGCATGTGATGATCCCCAATCAAATCACCTACTATCCGGCCAAACCAATATAAGAACAACATGTTCCAAAGCACATGAAAAAAACGGTCGTGCACAAACATATGGGTAATCCAGGCCCACGGATGGGTGAGATTATGCATCCAGCCATTGGATAGAGCAAAAAAATTGCGAATATCTTCGTATAGCCCCGGCGCTGCGCCGTGCAAAAAAACGTACAGTAAGTTTAATGCGATGTAAACAAATAAGTTGATAAATATCAACCGAGTTATAGTATTCCCCTTTTGGAATTCACTGCGCACATCCTGTATAATTGATTGAAACATCGTTTATATTTATCCTTCAATACCCTAAAGGTCGGGAAAAGTTTATTTCAAGAGTACAGATTTCCGTCACTTTTCCAATAATACAAGGTCAGAATCCCAAAAAGTGCTCCTCCTACGTGTGCAAAGTGAGCAATGCCCGACCCAATATTTGATATCCCAAGAAAAAGTTCTATACCACCAAAAATCAAAACAAAATATTTAGCCTTCATGGGAATGGGAGGGATTAGTAGCATGATTCTCGATTCGGGAAACATGAACCCAAAGCCTGCTAATAAACCAAAAACAGCTCCACTAGCACCCAGCATGGGTATATTCTCCGCATAAGCTGGCTCACCTAAATAATTCAACTCTATGAATTTCACCCCTAGATACAAAGCCAATGCTCCTAATCCGGTTATAAAGTAATACTTTAAAAACTTAACGCGACCCCAGACAGACTCCAATGCGCTGCCAAACATGTACAAAGCAAACATATTGAAGAAAAGATGACCAATACTCGCATGCATAAACATATGTGTGATGATCTGGTAAGGTCGGAAAAACGGAGAACTCGGATAAAACATAGCTAATGTCAGGCGTTGCCAGTCTCCAAGATTATAACTGTCGCCCATGATGAGTGCCATATAATTGCCTGGTCCCTGCCCGAGTAAAAATATTGTGCCAAAATACATGGCAATATTTATTAAAATGAGATGCTTTACCGTATCCGTTATTTGTAGCATTATTGTCGTTTACTAAATTTCTTTTGCAAGTCTTTCAGGGTGTAAGTGATAAAACAAGGTCGACCTCCAGGTGAATAGCTGGGTTCTTCACAAGCAAATAGCTCGGCAACCAAATGCTCTATCTCTTCAAGCGCTAACTCTTTACCTTTTTTTATACATGAAGTATGAGCTAGCATTTTTGAAACGTTTTGATCAATGGAAAGTTGGTTGTCTTGATCATTTTTGTAGTCGTCCAACAACTGTAGCAAGATCTGCTCACCATCAGAATCCAGAAGCCCCACAGCAGGCAGCCCTTGCAATACAAAGGTGTTCGAACCGAAAGGTTCGATGTCAAAACCCAGGGATTGTAAGGTAGGCAACATTTGCTCAAAAATTTGGGCATCGCCCGACGAAAAATCGACAGTTACCGGGTAGAGTTGCCGTTGGGTTTGCACCTCTTGCTCTTCAAGCATTTTCAGATACTTTTCATATAAAATTCGCTCGTGCGCCAGGGCCTGGTCGATAAGTAAAAACCCGGATCGAATCGGTGTGATAATATAGGATCTATGCACTTGGTAAGGTGTAGATACAGATACAGAAGGCTCAGAGAATAGCTCCTCACCGGCATCTGATTCTGCATTCACCTTACTACTTAATATAAACTCGCCAGCTGCCTTTTCTTCATCGGGCTGCGGGCGCACTCCCTTTAGAAACTGCGCCCAGTCTTCGTCTTTTTGACCCTTTTGCAGAGCGGACCCTTGCCCTTTGTTCATGGATGTCGACGAACTCGACCTGTCTCCAAAAAACCGATTTTCCGCTTCAAAGTCGAGACTTGGGGTGACCTGAAATTTCCCTAGTGCATGCCGCACAGCGACTTTTAAATAGTTGTAAACAGCTCGTTGGTTTTCAAATTTCACTTCCTGCTTTGTCGGATGCACATTTACGTCCAAATGAGCGGGATCCATTTCTAAAAATATCACATATACCGGCTTGTAATCTTTCGGGATGAGCCCTTCATACGCTCCTTTTAGCGCGTGAAACAAATATCCACTTTTGAAAAACCGCCGATTTACAAAAAAGTACTGCTCTTCAGGTCGTTTTCTGCTTTTTTCTGGTTTTCCCACATATCCTTTTATGGACACTAACTCTGTTGACTCCTCCACTGGCAAAAGAAAGCTCGACCAGTTTTTTCCTAAAAGATCAACAATGCGTGGTTTAAGACTCTGGGCGGGTAGTTTAAATAGCGTTTTATCATTGTGTGTAAACGTAAAGGCCACTTCCGGGTACGCCATGGCTACTCGACGAAATTCCTCTTGTATATGTTTGAGCTCTACCGGATCGCTTTTTAGGAACTTTCTCCGCGCCGGAACATTGTAAAACAAGTTTTTAACCTGAATACTTGTCCCTGGATTGAACGCACATTCACTTTGCTTTTGCAGTTCCGACCCTTCAATTACAATATGTATAGCGGCTTCCTGCTCTCGAGTTCGAGTTTTTAACTCAACCTGGGCAACTGCTGCAATTGAGGCTAAAGCTTCCCCTCGAAATCCCATCGTGCGAATATCAAATAGATCAGCAGAAGACTTAATTTTAGATGTGGCATGTCGCTCAAAGCTCAATCTTGCATCTTGCGGATCCATTCCAATACCATTATCGATAACCTGAATCCGGCTTTTTCCTGAATTGGTTATGATGAGTTCGATATGAGTGGCCTCTGCATCAATTGCATTTTCCAGAAGTTCCTTGACGATAGAGGCCGGCCGTTGAATAACTTCACCAGCGGCTATTTGGTTCGCAATCGCATCGGGCAATAATTCTATCATTACTCTATCGCTGATTCAATGGCTGGTAAAAACTGAATAAACATGAAATAAGTTAAACCTATTAGCAGGGCGAGAATAACAAGGATTCGAATATTACTCTGTTTATTGGCCCTACGGCTAATATTTCTGTGCTTTTGATATCTACTCTTATAAGACTGAGCGATGCGCGACTTTGCCTCTTTCGTATCAATAGCTTTCTCGTTCTTTGCCGCCTTTACTCGTTTTTCCAAATCCTCTTTGACTGGATCGTAATGTTGGGGCACATACTCAAAGCGCAAATGCCCGGGTGTATGAAATAAATTTAAGCGAAACATACTTTTATAATTTACTACAGGACAATATACCAATTCCTATCAGGACATGCAATTGAATATTTAAACGCCCCAAGATCATCAATATTCTAGATTTAGTATGAATAAGACAAATTATCATGTACTTTTGTTATTCATTTTATAACCATCGGCATGAGCGACCATATTGAACACGAATGCGGACTGGCCTTTATCCGTTTGCTTCACCCTCTTTCATATTACCGCGATAAATACGGAACCAATTTATATGGTTTGAACAAACTGCAATTGCTGATGCAAAAGCAGCGGAATCGTGGCCAGGACGGAGCTGGACTGGCTACCATTAAATTGGATGCCTCGCCAGGAGAGCGCTATATTTCGAGAAAGCGCTCAAATAGTCCGAAGTATCTGAAGGATTTGTTCACTTCTGTATTTAGATATTTCGATGATTTGAGCCCTGAACAACTGGCTGATAGTGAATATCTTAAAAAGAACTTACCCTATACGGGAGAAGTCCTTTTAGGACATTTGCGTTATGGTACCCATGGGTCGAACAGTATTGAAACTGTGCACCCCTTTCTGCGCCAAAACAATTGGATGACCCGCAACTTAGTGATTGCCGGGAATTTTAACTTAACTAATGTGGATGAACTCTTTGATGAGCTCGTTCAATTGGGACAGTTTCCAAAGGAAAAATCCGATACCGTTACCGTACTAGAAAAAATTGGCCATTTTTTAGACGATGAAGTACAGCGATTGTACAATTGGTTCAAACCAGACGGATATACCAATCAAGAAATCAACCAGCTTATTTTTAAGCACTTAGATATTCAGCGCGTCATGACTCGAGCGCACAAAAAGTTTGACGGTGGATACGTCATGGCAGGTATGGTGGGCCACGGCGATGCATTTATATTGCGCGACCCTTCCGGCATACGCCCAGCTTTCTTTTATCAGGATGATGAAGTTGTTGTTGTCGCCTCCGAACGGCCCCCTATTCAAACTGCCTTTAATGTACCCGTTAATAGTATTCAAGAAGTAGCTCCCGGACATGTTTTGACAATAAAGCGCGATGGTAGAGTCTCTATGAAACCTTACATGGAGCCGCTTGAAAAGAAATCCTGTTCGTTTGAAAGAATTTATTTCAGTCGGGGAACGGACCGCGATATCTATCAAGAACGAAAAAAACTAGGAGCACAGATGGCTCAGGAGGTGATGGAAATGGTCGACTTTGACCTAAAAAACACCGTTTTTTCCTTCGTTCCCAACACTGCAGAAACAGCCTATTATGGCCTTATTGAAGGTGTAGAGCGGATTTTTGATGAACGGAAGGTTCAAGAAATTACAAATCTTAAAAAAGTAAGTCCGAAAAAAGTTCGCGCCATCTTAGAGCAGCGGCCGCGGGTAGAAAAACTCGTGGTAAAAGATGCAAAAATGCGTACGTTCATTGCCGATGAAGTGGTGCGTGGTGATATGGTTTCACATGTGTATGATGTGACCTATGGTATTGTAAAAAATGCTGAGGATAATTTGGTCTTACTCGACGATAGTATCGTACGCGGCACAACAATGCGTGACAGCATTATCAAAATCGTGGCTCGCTTAAAACCCAAACGCATTATTGTTTTGTCTTCAGCCCCCCAAATACGCTATCCGGATTGCTATGGCATCGATATGTCAAAAATGAATGAATTTGCTGCTTTTCAAGCCGCAATAGCATTGCTGGAAGAGCGTGACGAATTGGATTTGCTGGATGATATTTACGAATCCTGCAAGGCTCAACTAAAGCTGCCGAAAGAGGAAGTCACAAACCAGGTGAAACGCCTTTATGCTCCTTTCACATACGAGGAGGTTTCTAAAAAGATTTCAGAAATTTTGAAGCCGAAAGGTCTGAACATCCCCGTTGATATTGTTTATCAAACGCCTGAAGGACTGGCAGAAGCTTGCCCTCACCATACAGGCCGATGGTATTTTACAGGAGATTATCCGACTCCGGGTGGAAATAAAGTAGTGAATCGGTCATTTATCAATTTCATGGAAAAAAATAATGAGCGGGCCTATTGACGCCTTACCGGTTTCCGGATAAAAACTGCTTCCAGAGGTAAAAGTTTCTTCAATAATTATGCCCCTTGAAGTATCTTTTTTCTTTCTGCGTCGTACTCCTCTTTGTTGATCAAGCCGTCGTCATACATTTCTTTGAGTTCGAGCAATTTTTGGCGCTTGCTATCGTCTATGATGGTCTCATTGCTCGCCTCCACACTAGGTTCGAGTTCATACAATCGCCCCGGCTTATACTTCATAGTCCACAAAAATGGGAATAAGAATAAAACTCCGCCAATAATAGCTCCTACATCGGCTTCCTCGTTTCGGCAAAATACCGTTGTAAAGGTTTCGTAGCCCTCTTTTTCAAGACGCAGCGTAGTACAGGTTCCTACAATTTTAGTGTCGGTATGGCTGTATGGTGTTTTTCCCATCTTTTCGCCATTAAGGTAAACCTCTGCACCCGAAGGCGCACTAGAAATAAGGGTTGTACTACTGCAACTCGTAAAGGCAATTAGTGCGGCCATCCCTAAAGCCATAGCAGCAAGTCCTTGTCGTCTGAATGCTTGAAATATGAACATTTTTTGTGTTTTGATAAATAACTAAAGCTCAAAAATAATTAACCGTAAGGCAGCGACCAAGAATTCCAGAAAATCTTATTATCAGGTAAGCTATTTACCTTTAGAATGGGCCAGCAATATGCCTCGAGCCATTGTTTTTTCGATATCCTGCATTATAAAAAACGAAGCTTCTTCTAGGGAGTTCAGCTGTTTTTGAATGACTGCATTTCGCTCGTGTCCCCAAATTACCATCAAATCAGTTTGCGGATGTTCATCCATAAACTCATTGACCTCTTTTACGAGGTTTTGATCCCAATTGATATGGCGAAAATGGGCGAAGTAGCGATAGTTTTCACTGTTTGAATGATACTTTGTGTAAAATGTAAGGGCTGGCACGCCGCTGTGATTTACAAAAATGGCTTGAGATGGGTCTGATACGGGCCGAAGATCGTCCATCACCTCTCTGGTTTCCTCCATTAAGCAGTGGGTATCAGGCAGAATGTACTTCCAGGCCGACATTTGAGCTATAATAAATATAGAGCTAAGCAAAACCAAAAAGCGAGCTATCACATTTTGAATTTGCCAAAGTGTTTTAAGGCCCAGGGCAAGCAGGATAGAGAAAAGGGGCATGAAAAATACAAGTAGCCTGGGAATAAAGGAATAGTAATGTAAAAAAGAAGCAACTACAGCGAAGAAAAAGGGCAGCACGAGAAGAAAGAATAGCGCCCGGTGTTTTCTTGCGATAGTGTATAAGGCTGCTGCGGTTGAGAATGCCAGCCAAATAAATACGACCACTGTTTTACCCACAAAAGCCTGCACCAAGCCCATTATAATTTGAGTGTTTTTGACCCAGCTCTCTGCATTCCAAAGCGCATAGTCAAAAAAGTATGCGCGATGAAAATTTTGCAAGTATTCAGACTCCGCATCAGTTTTTAATATAGCGAAGAAATACACGACAAATTGAACTCCCCATATCGCCGCGGGTACTGCGAGTGCTTTCAGCACTTTATTTCCCTGAGCATTCCGAGAGGCTTCGTAAATATAGAATAGCCCAACAGATGCCAAAACAAAAACGATAGGCATAGAAAACCAAATTAGAATGGAACCCAGAATCGTCCATAAAAAAAGTCCTTTTCTCAATAAAAGTGTGCTATAAGAATAGCGCATAGCGAGGGCCACGAGTAAAAGAGAGAATAGCCCATCCGAACTATATTGCTTCAAGAGGTCCGCGTGAAACAGCATGATGTGTGAGCTCCCGAACAGACAAAGTGCTATCAAAATAAATGGAGCAGACAGGCGCAGGTATGGAAGTCTGCATATCCGTATAATTAAGTAGATGCTCAATAGAGAGGAAAGCAATGCCGGCAGTCGCAAGGCATATTCATTCATGCCGAATAGCCAGGAGGAAAGCTTTGCCCAGCTGAGAAAAAGTGGAGGTGCATATTGCTGATAGTCCAAAGGTTGCCACAGTTCGATAAAGTTGCGCTCTGCCAAATTCAAAGCCACATTGGCCTCATCGATCATCAGTGAATTCGGGTGAAGAAAAACAGTGATTCGCAGATAAATTAGTGCCGCAACGAGCAGGTAAAGCAGAAGGCGATAAAGCAGACTTTTATGTTTGTGAAACCAAGCTAACTCCACGGTATCCAATTTGGGATTTGCATTACTCAATGTACAAAAATATCTCTGTCAAAAATAGCATGCATGGGTAAGATAAAAGGGATAAGGACGTGTAGCCGGGATAGGGTGTAAAAAGTATGCGCAAGGGATGGTAAGGGCCCAGCGCCTTTGGCGCGAAGGGGTACGAGCAACTGACGGCTTGAGGGCCGTCGTAGCGAGTACGGAACCCCTGCACAGCCCGACCCTCGAGGTGCCTGAGCGCGGTGCCCTGAGCCAAGGGGCCCTCGAGGGATGCGCCCAAAGCATAAAAAATCAACTGACCACAATTCGGGGGGTGGTATGCGGCAAACGAGTCAAAAGCTCGTAGTTGAGCTGACTGCTCAGTTCCCCAAAAGAATCTACGGAAATTGTTAGATCCCCCTGCCCTCCGATCAGGACAACTTCATCGCCCTTCTCGACATTATCGAGCACTGAAACATCGACCAGTATCATATTCATGTTGACAATGCTGATCACGCTCATTCGCTGGCCATGGATAAGCACGCGACCCTGGTTGCTGAGGGAGCGGGTGTATCCATATGCATAGCCCACGGGGACGGCGGCGATGGTCATATCGGCCTCGGCGAGAAAAGACGTACCGTAGCCTACGAAATCGCCAGCAGGTACTTCCTTGAGAGACATAACTTTACTGCGCCATTTTATAGCCCGACGCAGGGGATCGCGATGGTCCTGGGAGTCGTTCAAGCAGCGAATCAATGTTTCTTTACTGGGCCAGTAGCCGTATTGTAGAATACCAACCCGGGCAAGATCCATTTTCGTCTCTGGAAAACCCAACAGCGCAGCTGAACAGGCCGAATGATAAATTTTGGGGGTGATATTGCGCTCTTCTCCTTGTTTGACAACTTCGTGGAAGGTTTTTATTTGATTTTGTACGCGATAGTAGTTGGAATAACTCTCTGCGCCGGCGTAATGCGTACAAAGTCCTATATATTCAAAAAGCTGGTGGTTTTTCTTCAAATATTGAAGGACCCGGGGCATTAAAGCCAGGCTCATACCGGTGCGGTTCATGCCTGTTTCCACTTCAATGTGGATGCGCGCGGGTTTACCCACTTTTTGAGCGGCTGCGCAAGCCTTTTCCAGTCGATCTGTTTCAAAAACGTAAAATTCAATTTCTTCTTCAATGACCCATTCCAAGGCATCATTATCTACCATTCCCATGATCATGATCGTGGTGTCTGGATGGGCCACTTTCTTTACGCGATAGGCCTCGTTGGTACTAAAAACAGAAAAGTGCCTCACGCCACAACGCTGTGCCAGGGGTACAAAAACCTCTATGCCGTGCCCATAGGCATTTCCCTTGACCACTGAGGAAAACTGAGTATGATCGCCCGTGATGCTATGAATGAAATCAATGTTATTCTTGACATTGGATTCACTTAATAAGATTTCCGAAGTGTACCACATAATGTATTAGTCGTTCAAAAGCTGTTCAATAAGTCCGTGAAATACCTGTATGCCATCGGGGATGATGTCGTCCGGAAAATCGTATTCCGGATGATGGAGAACAGGTTGTCCTTCTCCGGCACCCAAGCCAAACATCAAACTGGGATAATGCTTGGTAAATGCTCCGAAGTCTTCTCCCCAGCGAAAAGGTCGGTCTTGTTCAATGACCTGAAAATCGAGCTCTTCAGCCACTTTGCGAAGCGTTTTAACCAATTTTTCATTTTGTCGAACGGCCGGGAATACCTCAGTATATTCCACTTGATGCTGCAATCCGTAGTCGTGTGCAATAAGTTGAACCTTTTCTTCTAGTTTCTCCACCAGCTGATTCATCTGATCGGTCGTCCAGCAGCGGCATGTCAGATGAAGTTCTCCTTTTCCGGGGGAGGTTCCATAAGCTTTCTGTCCCATTTTGAGGTAGATGGGTGTGAGCAGCTGAAAGTCTTTTTCCTGCGGATTATTACGCGTTTCCTCATTGACGTAATCCAGCAATTTAGACAGGGCTAATGCGGGGCTGCGACCTTGTTCGGGTTCGGCAGCATGAGCAATTTGTCCGCGAAGTTGAATAATGACAGAGCGTACAGAGGCCGTAAAGTATTCCGGTATCAACACGATTGATTTCTTGGGAAACTTCGGCACATTGTGTAAGGCTATCGCATAATCTGGCTCTATATCAAAGGTTACATCATCGAGTACCTCTTGAGCCCCCTGAGCGGTTTCTTCAGCGGGTTGAAACAAAATACAAACGGATCCTTTTTTGGGGCGGTTTTGTGCTATAAAATGGGCCAGTCCCAGGCCAATAGTGCTGTGCCCATCATGCCCGCATTTATGCGCAACATCATCAGTCACACTTCCATATTCTAAATCGGAAAGCGTCTCCGCGATGGGGAGGGCATCAATATCGACGCGAACCAAGACGCAGGGTCCGTCTTTTTCGCCTTTATATTCAGCTAATAAGCCAGTATTTCCCACCTTAAGCAGTCGATCCGGCCAACTTGTTTTAAGTCGATAGCTGAGAAACGATTGGGTATTTTTTTCTTTTCCGGAAAGTTCCGGATTTTGATGAAGGTGGTGCCTGACTTCCACCAAGTCATTATGTCGATTGTCTAACCAGGTTTTAAGACTTTCCATAGGTATTATTTCTCCTGACAAGCTAAGGATAAATAAGGAAAAGAAAAAACAGGGCGGCGGGTAAATCAAGGATACAAAATAGGACTGACAATTTTGATTGAAAACAATTATTGTAGATTTGAAACTCAGCACGAATAATTCTTGTTAAGAATTCAAAGCGAATACAATGCGATTTCTTTTCTTTCTTTTGATCACAGCAAATCTAATGGCTCAGCAAGCTGAAAACGTGAGTCTATTATACCAATATGACGACCCGGACTTGCCAGCCACAGGATCTGGTTTAAAATACAATGACTGTTGGGGATATGTAGGCCCTAATGGCGAGGAGATCGCGATAATGGGAACCCTGGATTCCATTCTGTTTTTTGATATTACAGACCCAAATCAGGTGGAAAAACTGCCGGGTGTTGGCTTTAGTGGTTCATCTATTTGGCGCGATTTTAAGACTTACAATAATTATTGTTATGGTGTAGCCGATCAGAGAAATGATGGACTGACTATCGTTAATATGGACTCCATCATGGCTGGTGTGGTAACCTATCGGTCTGATAACTCTGAATTCGGTCAGGCGCATAATATTTGGGTCGATACGGCAGTAGGAAAGCTATACGTCGTGGGATCTAACACTGAACGTGAAGGATTAATTGTATATGATTTGTCGGTTGACCCCTATAATCCAACCGTTTATGCACAATATGATTTGCGCGATCACGGTATAAGTTGTAATGATAGAGGGTATGTGCATGACATTCACGTTCGTAATGATACGGCCTATTGTAATGTAATTTATAACCAATGTGGGTTTTATGTTTTAGACGTATCCAACACCACACCCAGCATCATTGGCTCTCTACCCGGCTCTGCTTTTGGAGGAGGATTAAATCACAGTAGTTGGGTATCGGAGGATGGATCTATTGCTGCCGTTGCAGAAGAGACGCATACTTTGCCCTTATATTTTGTGGATTTAGACGATCTGACTGATATGCAGGTGATTGGTGAGTTCCAAGAGCCACTTTTTGAGCCCGACTCTAATGATAATATCGTCCACAACCCATTCATTAAGGGCAATTTGTGCTATGTGGCCTACTATCACGATGGGCTGCAAATCCTTGATATTTCTGACCCGGCAGACCCGGTCCGTGTCGGATATTTCGATTCCGACCCCGATCCCACAACCTATAATGGGTATTTAGGAGCCTGGGGTACATACCCATATTTCCCAAGTGATCATGTCATTGTCTCAGATGTGAAGTACGGCCTACACGTTTTAGAAGTAGATCAGTCACTTATGGCTGCAGACTGGAAAGACTTTCAAGTTTCCTATTGGGATACCGAGAAATTCAGTTTACATACAGAATTCCAAACCACCTATGCTATTGAAAGAGTCACAGTGCAATGGTCAGCCGATGGAAGGTCATTTTTAGATTGGGCAGATATAGACCCCGATGTGTTTTCGCACCTCACTTATAGGTGGTCCGGCTATCTCGACCGACCTCAAAGAGGCGCATTTTTCGTTCGCCTCAAAACACTTGAAACGGACGGCGAATTTTCCTTTTCGCCCATACGACGAGTCACGGCCACGCCGAGTCTCACCAACTCAGTTTTTCCTCAGCCGGCCGCTCAACACTTGCAGGTCGAAAGCACTGCTGCGGGTTTTTGGGAATTGAGGAATTTAAAAGGTCAGCTGGTGTTTGAAACTCCTGTAGATTCTGAAATCCAGTCTATACAACTTCCCCAGCAAATATTATCTGGCGTTTATATCGGGATATGGAGAGCCAGGTCCGGAACCATAATCGACCGGCAAAAAATAATAATCCAGCAATAAGAAAAAGTCCATTCGAATTTAGTCTTGTTAGCACTTCAGTCTCAAGGGATAAAACCCTATCTTTGTGCTAGATGGAGTTAACAGCAAGTCTGCAACTTGCCGGAATTCACTTCCACTTTCGTGAACAAAATCTAATTCTAATGAGACTGTACAACCGCGTTAACGGGGAGGAGTTGAAACAACGCATGCTTAAAAGTGATAATGAGCGGATTACGCTTTCATTTTATCGCTACTACCAACTTGGAAACCCGACATTATTTCGAGACCATTTATATTTGAAATTATACCCTTTGGGGGTCTTTGGACGCATTTATGTGGCTAACGAAGGAATAAATAGCCAAATTTCTGTGCCCCAAGATAATTGGGACGCCTTTGAAGAAGTGTTACAATCTATTGATTTCCTGCAAGATGTGCGACTTAACATCGCGGTAGAAGATACCGGGAAGTCATTCTTTAAACTCAAAATCAAAGTACGCCAGAAGATTGTCGCGGATGGGTTGAATGATGAGACCTTCGACGTAACAAAAAGGGGCACACACCTGAATGCTGAATTGTTTAATCAATTGACGGACCTTGAAGATACCTATGTCGTCGATATGCGCAACCATTACGAATGGGAAGTGGGCCATTTCAAGGAGGCTGTTCTTCCCGATGTAGAGACCTTCCGAGAGTGCCTGCCTAAAGTTGAACAAATGATGTCCGATAAAAAGGACAAGCATATCGTCATGTACTGCACGGGAGGGATTCGCTGCGAAAAAGCTAGTGCTTATCTCAAGCACCAAGGCTTTGAACATGTGTATCAGCTCGACGGAGGGATTATCCAATATGCGCGTGAAGTGGAGAAAAAAGGCTTAGAAAATAAGTTTGTCGGTAAAAACTTCGTCTTTGATGAGCGCTTGGGAGAGCGGATTTCCGAAGATGTAATTTCTAAATGTCACCAATGTGGTCAGCCCTGCGATACCCATGTGAATTGCGACAATGATGCCTGTCATATTTTATTCATTCAATGTTCGGACTGCGCAGAAAAATACGCCGATTGTTGTTCACAAAGATGTGCTGATTTTGCAGCTTTACCCGAAGAACAGCGTGCGGGTCTTAAAAAGTACCTCAGTTTCAATGGAACGAAAATGGGTAAAGGGCGATATAAGGCCTACAGGAAGGATGAACCTCTGGATACCTCTTCTCTTAAATCTCTCAAAGAATTGCTAAAACAACAAGAAAAAATTACACTGCCACAAACAGATGAAAAGTGAGCTTTGTCAAGTCCTTCTGGCATTGCTTCTTTCAGTCAAATCGGTTTGTGGATAAACTGCACCGAGTCAAAATGACTTTGGTACGATATTTTCTGTATATACAACATAACCCCTAGGAAACTATATGCTACAAAAAACAATTATACAAGGTCGACTAGATTTTGGAAAACAACGAGCCTACGATAAGGCGCTGAAAATGTACCGTCATCGACTTGAAAATTATTACAAAAGCGACATCTTATTCAAAGAAGAGGAAGAGCTATTTAATTCGGAAGACCTCAGCTTAGTGGTGGAGCGCAATGTTGCGCAAACCACTCACAAATACTGGAAAAATACCATTGATGTTTTGACTTATTTGGCTCAATTTGCCGTGGCGGGAAAAATTTGTGCCTGGATGCTAGAGGAGGGTAATATTTTAGATTATCACCTTATTGAGCCCGATAGCGATAAAATGGTCGTCAGACATTTTCAGAAAGGAAGGCAATTAGTCGATAAGTCCGGAAAGGAAGAAGATGCTTTAATAGCTTTGGACAAGGCGATAAAAAAATACAATAAACACTCGCAAGCATACGAGCGAAGGGGGCATCTCAATTATCATCTGAAAAATACAGAAGAAGCGCTGCACGATTTCTCTAAATCCATAAACCTGGACTATACGAATGCAGATGCCTATTTTGGTCGAGCCCACGTTTATCTGCGACAAAAAGCATTCGAAAAAGCTGTAGAAGATTTTGAATCTACAGCCAAATACGCCATCGCCCTGCAGCCCATTTATTGGAAAGCGCGCCTAAATTTAGCAGAATGCTATATGAAACTAGACCAGTACGAGAAAGCTGAGTTTAATCTCAATCTATTTACGCAGCGAGACTTTAGTAGAGAGAGTTCAAATTACCAGAAACGCTCTCACGCTTTTGAAAAATTAGGGGAAACCCTCATCGCTCTGGACAAATACGATGAAGCCGCTAAGGCTTTTGAGCAATCGATCAATGAAGCACATGAAGATACGCCCGATAAAAAAATTGCCGAATGCTTGCGGCTTCGGGGTTGGGCAAAATACAAAGCCGGGCGAAAAGGCTACTTAGCTGATTGGAAAAAAGCTGTAAAAATGGGTGATAAAAAAGCAGAGTCCTGGCTACTAGAGTACGCCTAAGCCGAGGCATTGTCCGTCAGAAGACTCTTCCAAAACGCCGGTCCTTGCTCTGACCAAATCATCTTAGCTGGCAGGCTTTTCGATGCTTTCCATTCCCCGGAACGAACAGACAATATCATTTGATCTAAACCCTGTGCTATTTCATCTGTAGTATGGAGGGATAAAAAATAGCACTTGCCCTTGCCGACTTCCTCTACCCAATATTGGAGTTCGCTATCATGTGGTCCAACCACAATAGCAAATATCGGTCGACGGGCTCCTATATATTCAAAAAGCTTCGCATTTAATATCCCTTTTTGCCTCGGATGGGACCAGGAGAGCAAGAGATTGATATGACTTTCTTTTTGGTGGCGCAGTGCCTCGCTCATAGAGACTGTAGATTCGAAAATGGCGTCGATATCAACAGCTGCTGATCGGAGTGTGGCCTCGGCTTCTTCGCTTTCTGACCCATAATAACGGAATTGAACGCGACTATTATCTCTTCCCTTGCGACCATCTAATATTTGAAGTGCCTTAAAAAATACTCGCAATCCCTCCCATCGGTCATACAACGACCCCGTGTAAGTGATCCGAAGCGCAGAACGCGATGGTGTTCCCATGGGATGGTCCGATAAGGAGCCCATACCATTATATAAGACAGAAACATCGGGATGAATTTGAGAAAGCCTTTCGGCCAGCCCTTCAGATACCGTAGTCAAACGATCTGCATTTTGCAATTTCCGTCGCATATACCAAAGAGAATGGCGCTGCAATCCTTCTCTTGAAGGTTGATTATCAAAAATATCTCTAAAGTCTGCGACCCATATCAAGCCTGGAAATTGTTGCTTGAGCTTATGTCCAATTAAGGTATCTGCGTATGGACCATAGGATGTAAAGATGTGTGAGATTGAATGTTTGCGGATCAGCTGCTTCGCTCGCTCGACGGCCTTTGCAATATAATCTGCACCCCCATCACCAAATAAGTAAAAAAAAGGCCAACGTTTGCGAAAACTTAATAACACACGTCCTATTTTGCCTCGTTTGGCTCTTCCTTTGAGTCCAGATGTAACACTACCCATTAAGGGTAAACTAGATCTAAAATCGCGGTGTTGAATGACCTGCATGGACTCAATAGGAATATCCAATAAGGGGTCAGACGGATATTTAAAACTCAGTTCGCTTGTGATAACATGCACCTCTTTAAAAACTGCTTTGGCCGACAAGTAAAAATGCCCCAATCGTTTGGAGCTGACTACCTGAGCAGGGGGGAATCTAAAGTTGATCATCAATAAGCGCGCCATGGTGGACTGTGTTTGATAGTAAGCCATATGGCTCTCACTCGATAGGCATCAAAGGTACTATATATAAATTAGGGCTACTTACCCCTTCCAACTCAAAACATCTTTTTTCTTGTCCCTTAACACTAAGTCTCATCGATGCCCAACCCTTGTTTGATCAATCGCAATGCATCCATATAAGGTTTTACAGCCTGTTGGGTAGAAAACAGAACCTTTACCCGTTCTCGCCCGTTCTCTCCCATTTTCGCCAATATTTCTGAATCCAACATCATACAGGCCTTCATCTGCTTTGCCAGCTCCTGGCTGTTACGTGGGGGTACCAACCAGCCGCAAGAAGCATCTACTGCTTCCAGACATCCAGGCACTTCAGATGCTATAACAGGCCGCTCCATCGCCAAGGACTCTACGATAACCGTTGATAAACCCTCTCGATAAGAAGGTAAAACCAATATATCGCTTGCTTTGTAATAGCTCCGGACGTCCTGAACCTCACCATGATATTGAATTATCCCATCCGAAATCCATTTCGCTATTTCCTCGGGAGGAATTGCTGAAGGATTATATGTGTCCAATGGACCTACTACTGCAAATCGGGCTGAAATATTTTCTTTTTGCAGTTGTTTAGCAGCAGCAACATATTCTCGAATACCTTTATGACCCAATAATCGGCCTACATATAAAAAAGTGAAGGGAGCCGAGGTAGCTTTAGAAGCAGGTGTGAAGCCTTTTAAATCCACACCTGCACCGGGTACTAAGCGACTTTCCTCTATATCGATAATACCCTTAGCATCAAAAATATGTTGATCTGAAGAATTTAAAAAAAATACAGATTTAACGTTTTTAAATGCCCATCTATACATTGCAAATGCAATCTGAGCCTGATATCCTCCAATCAAGTAGGAATAGCCCAAACCTGTAACTGAGGGTATACACGGAATACCTAAACGGCCTGCTGCATGTGCTCCATAGATATTCGGTTTAATCGTAAATGTAAATATCACATCAGGCCTCAGTTTTTTAAAATTGGCTTTGAGTTCCCTGTAAAAAAGCCAGTCATCCCATGGATTCATACTCCCAGGCTTAAGTTTTACAAGCTGCTGAAAAGATACACCGGGGAGCCCCTTAAAGTTCTTAAGGTGAATATCTAAAGGAGCTAATACAACCACCGAAAACCCCTTTGCCACGCATGATTCCAGCAAATGACGCCTCATAGACACCATCTTACCCGTGTTTGATACTATACAGAGCGAAGGAGATTTATGCACAGAATAAAATTCGTTTGTTTTTTACAAGCTTCTAGAAACAACTGTCGAATATAGGTGCTTTAAAATAAATTTATGTGTATTGATAAAAAAATTATACGTGTTTGTCGTAGGTTTTAGGTAAGCCAACGAGCATGCCACAAACCCAGGGTTTCGTGCCACCAGCTGCGCCACATCACCAAGCGCTGACCTGGAGAGTTTTTCCAGCGGTTCCCAGACTGCGACGGATCGTTTTTAATTAAAAAGGTAGCCGGAGCCATCGTGGCTGGTAAGCCATGACTGCGAAGCCAGAAATGAGCGCGGGGCAAATGAACGGCCGAACTAACCACAATTAGCTTTTCGCCCTCTTCAATCCGATGAGCCACTTCCTGGATCTCGGCTTGCGTATGAATACCTCCCCGAAGCTGAATGGTATCGGCAGGATCAACACCCAAGCTTACAGCAGCCTGAGCCGTCACTTCTGCCTGCGTTTCCTGACTCCCAAATGACGCCCCGGAAAGAGCGATACGAGCCCGCGGTAAGTGCCGATATAGACGATACCCTTCAAGTAATCGGACAGCTGTTGTCCAGTTCAATTGCTGACTCGGTAAAAGATTGGGATCCGAGGTTTTACCGGCTCCCAAAACAAGAATTAAATAGCGGGAACTGGTGTCTAACATCGCTGTCTCCACCACTGGAAATTGATCTTCTTTCGCTTCAATGAGGTGTTCGACAATCGGCATACCCAGTAGGATGGTGGGAAGTAAAAGTACCACCCATAAAAGCCGGCGGACCTTCAACTTGCTCCTTTGCCAGGCGTATGCCCAAAGCAACAGAAAAGTGAGGACCAGGATAGTCGAGGGCGAAATTAAAAAATGAACCAGTGATCGAAGCATAGACTCAAAGTAAGAAAATTTAACGGCTTCCCTCAAGAAGAACATAAAGTCTACGCCATTCCGTAAGTTTGCAAAAAATACTTATGCTCCCTATCCCCGTCATAGCCCTAGAGATTAACCACTTGACAGATGCCCGATACTTCGCGGCCTGGCTTATTGATTGGATGTCGTTTCCACTCGATGGCGCCAACGCCATTCGTCCCCAGGTAGCCCTGCAAATGGCTGAATGGGTCGAAGGGCCAAAATTGGCAGCTCGCTACGAAATGACACCCATAGAAGATATCCTTCAGCAGTGGGAAACACTGCCCGCTCAAGGTCTGATCCTATCCGGTGAACACTATTTATCGCAACTGGCACTCCATCAGGTCGAACTCCCTTTTTTCCTTGAGCTTCCCTTAAAAACCTCCCCAGACATCATTCGCCAGATCGATCATTTTAATCCCTTGGGTATTATTTTATTTGCTCCTGACACCCCTGTTTCAGCAGCGACCCTTTCACCTTGGCAAAACACCGACTGTCCCATATATGTACATACCGAAAATCAAAGCTGCGAGACCCTTTGGGAGCAGACCCAACAAAAACGGCTGCAAGGCTGGGCAGTAAGTGGCGCCGGCGAGGAAAAAGTAGGCTATAAATCCTTTGAGCAACAAGACGAGGTTTACGAATTTTTACTCGAGCAGGAAGAAGGTGAATAGCATTTGGGTGTGACCCCAGCAAGCTGGGGTCGCTATGGTCGTGTGCTCTCCGCCACCCGGCGGATCGGCTACCGCTCGCCACCACTATGCCGCGCGGTATCTCCCCGGCGCTCTTATCACCGCCCCTCGCCGAGAGGCGCGGTGGAGCTTGGGGCCACACTCCCAGCGCTCACACTATACAAATATGTACCCCTGGAAATATTCATGAATCCTCACCGTAAAGTGAATACCTTCTGGCTTTAAAGAGAAACGACCCATAAGTAAATGGGCATGCCTAATGTAATATTGACCGGAAAAGTAACGGCTAAAGCCATGGGTAAAAAGATACCCGGATTGGCCTTCGGTGCAGCAATTTTCATGGCAGCAGGAACAGCGATATATGAGGCACTGGCCGCCAGAACGGCCAACATAAAACGATCACCTTCTGATGCTATAAAGCTCCCGCTGATCCAGGCAACCAGACAGCCGTTAATGATGGGGGCAATTATGGCAAAAGCTGTAGTAAAGCGGCCCGATTTTAAAAAGTCACCCAACTTTTTCCCGCTCGTTATGCCCATATCTAATAAAAATACAGCTAGAAACCCCTTGAAGATATCTGTCGTAAAGGGCTCAATTCCTGCTGCCTGCTCCTCACTGGCCGACCAGCCGATCAATAAAGATCCCAAAATGAGAAATACACTTCCGTTCGTTAGCGAATGATGAATAATGGGACTGAGTTTTTTATTCTCACCGGATTTTGAAAACCGACGCATGAGAATAACGCCTACGATAATTGCTGGCGCTTCCATAAAAGCCATCACAGCCACCATATGGCCGCTAAAGCCTATGCTCTGAATTTCTAAAAAACTTACGGCCGTCACAAAGGTGACTGCACTGACAGACCCATAAGATGCCGCTACCGCTCCGGCATTTTCTACAGACAAATAAATCCGCATTATAAAATAGGTGACAATAGGAATGATAATAGCTGAGGCTACACCAATGATAAAGGCGGATAAAATATCAAAGGAAAATACACTATGCGCTAATTCCTGTCCCCCTTTAAACCCGATCGAAAACAATAAGTACAGAGCGATAAACTGCGAGGAGCTTCTTGGAATCTCCAAATCACTCTTTAGTCGAACGGCCAAAATACCCAGTATGAAAAACAATAGCGCCGGATTCGTCAGGTTTTCATAAAGCAAGTCTATGTTCATATCGGATATTTTAATTACAGCATTCCAAAGATCCGGGAATTCCAGCATAAATCTGCTGGCAAAGTACTACTCGATAGCGGTCTATATTAGCTCAATAGGGCTTTTACTAGCTGGGCCACTTTCGCCGAGTCGGCTTTCCCTGCCAATTCCTTCTGAGCACGCCCCATTACTTTGCCCATATCCTTCATGCTCGTTGCGTTCAATTCCTCGACAATAGCCGATAATTTTTCCTTTAGCTCCTCATCCGATAGGGGTTTGGGTAGGTAGTTCTGTATCGTTTCAATCTCTTCGCGCTCTTTTTCAGCTAAATCTTCACGATTTTGCTCTTCATAAATCGAAAGCGACTCCTTTCTTGACTTCACCAATTTTTGTAAAATCTGAATTTCCCTTTCCTCAGTTATAGCATCACCGCTCCCATCTGTTTTTGCCATAAGGATGGCATTTTTTATAGCGCGCAATCCACGCAATTTCGTGGCATCCTTGGCTTTCATGGCCGCTTTTATATCCTGATTAATTTGCTCTTCCAATTTCATAGTTCGTTGTGGGTTTTTATAGTTCCGGCCGATCCCAGGCGTTCTGTGCTTCGACCTCTTCTAAGATTTTTAAATAATGTTGGTACCTCAAGGCCGACACTTCTCCTTTTTCCAAAGCATCTTTAACCGCACATTTCGGCTCATTGCGATGCGTACAGTCTCCAAATTTACAGTCTTTACTCAAAGCAAAAAACTCTCGGAAATTATGTGCAACATCCTGCGCTGTGAAATGGTTGAAAGATAAATTTTTGATGCCTGGACTATCTATGACTGATCCCGATTCGCCCCAGGGAAACATCTCCGCATTTGTGGTCGTGTGCAAGCCCTTCCCCGAGCGGTCAGAAATGTCGGCCGTTCGTAAACCCAGTCCCGGTTCTAAGGCATTTAATAAAGTAGACTTGCCAACGCCCGACTGCCCGGCAAATAATGTAATCTTACCTTCTAAGTAGTCCTTAAGTGCTGAAACTCCATTGTTCGATTCCGCTGATCCTGCTATAACCTGGTAACCAATAGAGTCGTAAATGGATTTCAAGCCGCGAACTTGAAGCGCCTCATCTTCGGTTAATAGATCGCATTTATTGATAAAAATGAGAACGGGTATTTCGTGACCTTCTGTCATCAATAAAAACCGATCGATAAACCCCGGCTTTAGGGAAGGTTGAACAAAGGTAGTGACCAGTACTGCCTGATCGATGTTAGCTGCCATCAAATGCAATCCGTGCTTTTGACGCGGAGACTGCCGAGCCACATAATTTTCACGTGTGTCGATGGTTACAATTTGACCTATGGGATCCTTCTCCTGTTTTTCAACCATCACTTTATCACCCACAGCTACCGGATTGGTTAACTTCCAGCCCTCCAAGCGAAACTTTCCCCGAATACGGCAGGGTATGCGCACTCCTTCATCACTTTTCACCTCGTAATGTGAACCCGTGGACTTTACAATGACTCCGTGAATGCGTTGGGATGTTGACATAAATGCTAAAGTACAAGAATTTTAAGTCTGCTTGAAATTCTAGAATCTCAAACGTAAAATGACCGGTTTTCACGATGGATTTTCCAAGCTCGATCTTTCTTTTATGGCAGTTTTTCTTACTGGAAATCTCTTTGTGTTCAACCTTGCCTTGATTTTAGACTGAATCAGGCATCTATTGAGCACCGACAACAAGCGCCCGTTATAAACTCTTTTCCCTCACTAGTAGATGGTCTATAAACACGTTCCGGCGGAAAATGTCCGACTTGCAGCTGAATGCCATGCTGGTAAAACTTAATTTCATGATTTGAAAATAGTGAAATGCGAACAGTATGCTGAGCAGACGCCGAGGAAGATCAGGAGTTAGCTAAACATTTTGGGCGCTGCTTCCATTGAATTATTAAAGCATCATATGAAAGTAGATAAAGCATTACATAAATTAAGTAACGGATATTATATTTTAACAGCGGTCAAACCCGGAGACGAACTAAAAACGAGAGATAAAGATTACATCGCTGCCGGCATCATCAACTGGGTTAGTCAAATATCTTTCGACCCGGTGCAAGTTGGCATTTCAGTTAAAATCGACAGTCACCTCAACGAAACGATCGATTACAGCGACAGTTTTACTTTGCACGTTTTATCCGACAAACAAAAAGATTGGGTTGATGCCTTTAGCACGAAAAGTGAAATCACGGGAGATAAGATAAACGGCATGCCGTATTCGCTAAAAGACGATCACATCGAGTTTGAGGATACCCTGGCGACCATCGCCTGCAAACTATCAAATAGTGTGCGTTGTGGAGATCATACCTTACATATTGGTGAAGTCAAAGAAGCAAAAGGCCTTAAGTCAGGAACGCCTTTAACCACCCAAGAACGAGCATCCAAATACCAAGGAGAACATGCGGAAGCTAAATAGCGAACCCTAATCAGATGTGAGAACCAACGCTTGCTGGACTACCAGACCATTTATTAATAGCCCAACAAATAAGCAAAAACTAAGGGAGCCACAATAGTTGCGTCAGATTCAATGATGAATTTTGGTGTGTTTTCATCCAGCTTTCCCCAAGTAATTTTTTCGTTTGGAACGGCTCCTGAATAGGAACCATAACTGGTGGTTGAATCTGATATTTGACAGAAGTAACTCCAAAAAGGCGTTTCTGTTCTATCTAAGTCCTGGTAGAGCATGGGTACTACACAAATTGGGAAGTCTCCGGCGATTCCTCCTCCGATTTGAAAAAATCCGATGCCATTTTGTTTCGTATTTTCTGTATACCAATCCGCTAACCAGCTCATATATTCGATTCCCGACTTTACGGTTGTGGCCTTTAATTCATTTTTTATGCAATAGGATGCAAAAATATTTCCCATGGTAGAATCTTCCCAACCCGGCACAACAATGGGTAGGTTCTTTTTTGCAGCGGCTAGCACCCAGCTATCATTAGGATCTGCCTCAAAATACGGATCTAACACGCCTGATAAAAGCATCTGGTACATAAATTCGTGCGGGAAGTAACGCGCGCCTTTTTCATCGGCCGCTTTCCACATAGCATAAATATGTTTTTGTAATCGCCGAAAAGCTTCCTCTTCAGGAATGCAGGTATCAGTGACTCTATTTAGCCCCTGATCTAATAGCTCTCGTTCCTGCAAAGGGGTTAAGTCGCGATATTCCGGTATACGTTTATAATGAGAATGAGCGACAAGGTTCATGATATCTTCCTCCAGGTTCGCTCCTGTACATGAAATAATCTGCACTTTATCTTCTCGGATCATTTCAGCCAGCGACTTCCCCAGCTCGGCTGTGCTCATAGCCCCCGCCAGGGTAACCATCATCTTATTACCCTGAGCTAGTTGTTGCTCATAGCCCTTTGCGGCATCTACTAAGCTAGCCGAATTAAAGTGCTTGAAGTGCTCAAGCATGAATTGTGAAACCTTTCCTTTATTTCCCATGAAACTTGTATGATAAGAGTTTATAAAATAGTTTGGACACCAAAAAGCCTGGCCCATTGAGCCCTTTAATTGGGGCAAACTCTACAATATCAAAGCCGACGATATTTTTTTGTTCAAAAACTCGCCTTAGGTATTGAATACAAGTATTCCAATCTAAACCACCGGGCTCAGGTGTGCCAGTTGCCGGCATGATTGAAGGGTCAAATACATCTAGATCAATCGAAAGATAGACATCCTGCGTCATTTTTTCTATAGATTCCTCTATCCATTCGGTTTGATTATACATTTCCTCTGCAAAAAAACATTTATCATAATTCATGTATTCTTTTTCAGAGCTGTCCATACTTCTTATTCCCACTTGTATGAGATTTGTACTCTTACTCGCCCGGTGCATGGCACAGGCATGATTGAATTCTGAGCCAAGGTAAGATTTTCGCAAATCAGCATGAGCGTCTAATTGCAAAACAGTAAGATTATCAAATTTCTCCTGGAATGCATCAATGATGCCAATGCTGATAGAATGCTCACCTCCAAAAAAACTTAAGAACTTTCCCGTTTTTAATAATTCCTGGACCTGCTGATATACTGAATTATAAACCGCTTCAGGACTGCTCTTTTCAAGGATAGAAGGTAAAACATGAATACCTTTCTTGTATACTTCTGCGTCTGTTTCAATGTCATAGAGTTCCATGTTTTCTGAAGCCTCAATAAAAACATCGAATCCCTGATCTGCCCCTTTTCCCCAAGTGCTCGTTCCATCAAAGGGGATGGATTGCAATAGAACAGCCGCAGTATTTTTATCCGAATACTTCGGAGAGATTCCCCCAAAAACTCTCTTTTTAGTCATTGTAGCCCAAAATTTTAAACATCTCATTTACTGATTGCTCTTCTCTGTACACCGTATCAATCACGTTTCCCTCATCATCTCTGTCGATAATGACGTGCTTGGGCGAAGGGATTAGGCAGTGTTTAATACCACCATACCCGCTAACAGCGTCCTGATAGGCTCCGGTATGGAAAAATCCCAGGTATAAAGGCTCCTTATCGTCCTTTTTATACATAGGAAGCAAAACCTCCTGATTTAACTCTTCTGAATTGTAATAATCAGAATGGTCACAGCTGATCCCTCCAATATTTGCCCGGCCGTACTCATTATTCCATTTATTTATGGGTAATAAAATGAATTTCTCCTGAATAGACCAGGCATCGGGTATGGTATTCATCAAGCTGTTATCAATGATATACCAGGTTTCATTGTCATTTTGCTGTTTCTGTTCTAAAACCTGGAAGATTATAGCGCCGGACTCGCCTACCGTATACTTTCCAAACTCTGTGTAAATGTCCGGTTCCGGAATATCATGCTCCGCACATGCGTTTTTAATGTTAGACACAATTTCGTTGATCATGTATTCGAAATCGTATTCAAAGCCCAGATGATTTCGAATAGGAAACCCACCACCTAAGTTAAACGAATCCAAATCTTTACTTTTCTTTTTCAATTCAACAAACAGCTTAAGGGCCTTTTGAAATTGGCCCCAATAGTACGGCGTATCTTTAATACCCGAGTCCACAAAAAAGTGCAACATCTTTAGCTCCACTTTGTCATTGTCCTTTATTTCGTCATTGAAAAAGGCAGGAATTTCAGCATAGGGAATACCTAATCTGGAGGTATAATAGGCCGATTGCGCTTCCTCGTTGATGGCCATGCGCAGCCCTATTTTTATGGGGTGCTTTGTGTTCGTTTTAAGCAAGCGATGAAGTTCGTTGGTACTATCCAGTATGATGATAGAATTCTTGAACCCCATCTGTTGCAATTCAATAATTTTTCTCAGGTAATCCTCGGTTTTATAGCCGTTGTGAATGATCTTGACCTCCTTTGAAATCTTTCCCTTTTCATATAAAGAACATATTAGGTCAATATCAAATGAGGATGACGTTTCTAAATCTACGTGATGCTTGACCGCTTCATTTACAACATGAAAAAAGTGGTTGCATTTAGTACAATAACAGAAATTGTACTCCCCTCTATAGTTGTTATTTTTTATCGCCCTTTTGAATAAGTTTTTGGCTTTTTTAATTTGGTCCCCAATCTTAGGCAAATAAATTAACCGAAAAGGGGTCCCATGCTTCTGGATTAAGTGCTTTAAGGAGACGCCGTGAAAGGTTAAATTCCCATTCCGCAAGTCAAAACCATCCTGTGGGAAATAGAAGCTTTGCTCCACTAAATCAAAATATGTATTCTTCATTTCGTATCTATCATAATAACTGTATATATTTCCTGGTGGTAAAACTGCCGACGGCTAAGACCCGGAGATAGGATGCTTTTCTTTTTTGCCAGCGCAGCTGATGGGGTTGTTCTGTTTCATTCTCTTCATCCACCTGCACGCCCTCAAAAACGCTCTTCTACTTCAGGAATTTTTTCCGATCCTGCATTTGCCCACAAAATAATTGAAATTCCTGAGTTGTATCTCATTTTTTCAAGATGAAGTCAGAAGCTTTTCACCCTTGGATAATGGAACCAAAAGAAAATCCCATAAATGGCACCCTGAACCCAAAGATTTTTTGTGCCGACCCTTTTAGCAGCAACCACCTCCAGGAGTGCAAGGAGAAGAAGAGTCCTTTGCCTCCTGTAACTGCACAGGGGGCTTTTCGTCCGGGATCCCACAATTCTCTTTTGCTAAACAATCGGTTTGTTTTTTAGTCAACAAGAAATATTGGCCGTCAAACTCCAGACCAAATTTTCCAATAGTCCCTGCCTGGTATTCCACTTCAATTTCTAAATCGCCAATGTCCAAGCGGTCCTCTGAAAGCTCAATAATGTTCAATAGCTTTTGGGGCTGTAGTTTATGGTCGTAATCGTCTGCATTCCAAAGTTGAAAATTTACCACTTGCTCAAGCCTTTCCGTTCCACCACAGTCCATAAAGTGCTTCGTGATTTTCCCAACCTCTGTAACGTGAAAATGGCTGGGCACTAGTTCTCCATTGGGTAATTGAAAGCCCATGGTTTCGACCTCTCTTAATACAGTTTTTATTTGTGATAATTTCATAATTAATTTTTTTGTTGTTGCGTCAATGCAATCAGTGGATTTAAAGTTTTTAACAGCAATCGTTCTTTTCGGTTACATCTTGATTAAGGAAAGCAGTCAGCTTGGATTTCATAGCTGCCCAATTCTCTTTATGGATACAATAGCAAACGCTTGTGCCTTCGACGTTCCCTTTGATTAAGCCCAAGTGCTTTAATTCTTTTAGATGCTGAGAGATAGTGGGTTGAGCCAGACCAATTTCGTTTACCAGGGCTCCGCAGACACAAGTGTCAATTTTAAACAAGTGTTGTAAAATTCCTACTCTTGCGGGATGTCCTAATACTTTAGCAAAAAGAGCAATTTCGTTTTGTTGCTCGGTAAACATTTCCGTTTTGACTACACCCATTACAACCTTTTATTTGTTAATTGCAATATTACGATTAATAGTGCAATACTTCAAATTTTTCCTGGGTTATAGAAAATAAATCTGAATGGACCGTGGTGGAAACCAATATAAACCTTACAGGTCTTACTCTATCGATGCAATGGACAATTATGCTGAGAGGCATTTTTAGTCCTTTGCGCTGCTTTTCACTATTACCCTGCCGTTTAACTTGACTTTGCCGGTAACTTAAGGTCTATGCGTTTTGCTTGTAAAAGATGTCGGTCGTTGTGATGGACTACAAATCGCAAGGTGTCTCCAAGTCTCAATTTTATAAATCTCGTAAGGGATATAGCCGTTTTCACCTTTGTAAGGTCTACATTTTGCGCCTCAACCAATAATGCGTCGAGCCACTCCAGCTGCCTTAAAAACTCATTAAGCGTAGAGAGATCGAGCTCAGAGCCCGTTGGGTCCATGGGCTTAGTTGCTTTTATCTTTTTAGCATTGGTCGCTTTGATCATATTGACAAAGTAATTGCCAATAAACCCACTTTTAAATTGCACTTCCTCAATATGTGTCCCCTTCTTTATGCTGTCTTCAATTTCGGGGAGATAAAACTTACCGTATAAGCATAAATGCTCCATACATTCCAATACACTCCAATCCGTGGGACTAGATTTATAGTTTAATTGCTCGATAGAATAGCTCTGAAACTCCTTTGCTTGAGCCTGAGCTGTCTGGGTAAGTGCTCTAAGTTGCCGAATCAGCAGTGATTGTTTTATTTTCATATGCTCGTATCATTTTCAGCCCCGTGATGGCTGTACGCTTAAGCCTTCCGCAATATTTTCCGGCCAATTTCATGTGAAAGGTAACTCTTTTTTCCTATTTCTCTTTTCCCTAACCTGGTCTTCCCGTCCGACCAAAAGCTTACTCGGTTGGACCCTTCAGCCCTTCTGCAAACTCAAGTCGGCGGGCTCGGTTCGGCGCTTTTTGAAGACCAACCTCGCTGCAGCGTGCCTTTGTATTCGAGAAGGGCATGGGCACTGGGCAAGCCCACTCCTTTCATCATCCTTTTTGAGCGGCCAACCCCACTGCAGCGTGCTTTAGCACGCTGACGGGACCAGAACGCACGGTGTGCGCTCTGGAAAATTGGAAAAAGCCGCCGGGCTGGGCCTTCATCACCTGTTTCGTTGGCTGCGCTCGTGGCACGCCCACATCTTTCATCACCCTTTTTGAGCGGCCAAAAAGGGTGGAAAAGCCCTTGGGCTGTAATGTCTTTCCGATCGCTCCAGCCGCTCGTTTCGCTAAATGGCTTAAACAGTAAGCCATTTACACCGCTTACACGCCGTACGCTCCATTTCTCGAGGAGCGATTCCGTATCGACCTTAATGCCCGACTGCATGATAGCTACACCATAATATTAGGATGCCAGTGCGCCCACCATCCCTTTTATGGATGCTCACCTTAAAGGAAGTACTGGGCCGTATTCCACCGTTTCTGATCAACTCATCCCCCTTTAATCCGTTTCATACCGCCTTTGGTGGCACTATCGTCCGTGATTCTGAACCCAACAGAAACAACACCACCAAAAAACCATTAAAAAAACCGCCTCCCTCAACATCACCGTCTTTAATCATGGTCATCATTTAATCCCATCAACACCTCCTACGCCTAAGCTTCGGCGGGGCAATGCACCTCTTTCGATTCCAGCTTCGGCAGGGCAAAGTCAGTGGTTCAGACCATTGGACCCTCTTACCCTGCAGCCCATTTTTTGGCAATAAAAGAACCCGGACCCATCACCAGTGATAGCGGCGCGCCCGCCAGGCATAGCAGTCATAAGAGCAACAAGATCAAAAATTGAACTATAAAATTTTAGGAAATGAGCACAAAATACTTCGTATCTTTCCAGTGGTTAGGTGTAATAAAAATAAATCAGCAGTTGATGACAAGAGATATTATTCTTCAAATTCATTCCATTTCAGGAGTTCTGATTTTTGCGATCGGATTATTGCAGTTTGTTTTAAAGAAAGGTGGCAAAATTCACATAACCCTTGGTAAAATATACCTTTATGGATGGCTATTACTCTTAGCAACAGGAGCATATCTTGGTGGTCCGCTAATCACTTTAATTGGGATTTTTGGCTTTTATTTTGCGCTTACAGGTTCTAGAATTGCCAATTTTAAGAATAATCCAGTAGGGCTTTTCAATAAAATTATTATCGTAGCTGGTGCTTTAGTAATGGTTGCCATCTTGTATTACGGAGTAAAACTTCTCATTTCTGGTGATTCATCTTTTGGAATCATTTTTTTAGTTTTTGGGTTACTTTTCTTATTGACAACCCAAAAAGATATTAGAAAGTACCTTGGCATAGGTCCTAAAGTAGTCAGTAAGTATGGAAAATTAGACTGGTATTTTGAGCATTTTAATAGAATGAGTATTTCATTTATTGCTGCAGTGACAGCTTTTACGTCTATTCAGAACGTATTCAATAACAACGTTTTGAACTTCATTCTACCTACAGTTATTGGCGTGGTTCTGATATCGATTGTCGTTAAGCGAATGTCAAAAAAAATGATTGGAAAATCGCCAGAAGAGTAAATCCGAAGCGCTTACAGCGGCTGTAACACATATGGTCTGATGGCTTAGAAATAAAGATATTTTAGCTCTATTTATGGTAGACGGCCAAGAAAGCGGTTGAACATCCCCGCAATTATCATAGACGAAATCCATTATGCTTCAGTGTAAAAAGAAGAACAAAAAAATTTAAGTTTGAATTGATAAGATTTGAAATTATGAAAAAGTATCTGTTAACTATTGTCGTTGTATTCCTTATTCAGTCGGTATGGGGTCAAACGGAACCCATCGGCGATTGGATAGTGAGTCTCAATGCAGGAATAGAAGCCCACGACAAAAGAAATTTTAAACAAGAACGTCTGCTTACGATGCCGCCAGAAGAATATGGGACATACCATGCCGGAGGTCTCATACAGCGAAAGCTGGTAGGTATAAATCGTTTGCACATTTTCGGAGGGCTTGGATTCAACTATGAAAAAGCAACAATGAAACGAACATTTGACCATGGTCATTTTTCTGATGGGCCTGTTCTTGGTGTCTTGCTTTATCAAAATAGATATACCAAACTCAGTGCTCCTACCTCTATTTCATGCTGGTTTGAGGTCACAGACAATTTTTATCTTTCTGCTCTTGTCGAGTCTAACTGGTTAGTGCATCGGCGCATTACACTTTCAGAAAGTTCCTGGAGAGGTTTCCCCTATTCCGAAAGCACCTTTGAATTGGAAGACATTCAATGTAGGTTGGGGCTTAGGTATCAGTGGCAGCATGTTGTTATTGGTTTTGATGCAAGAGCATTTAATTTCCAAAAAGTTGATAATATTCTTTTCGCTTCAAGTATTGAAGAGTCCTGGGAATGGCATAATCCATTGCGCTTTGACATGACGATAGGATACAGGTGGTAAAGAGAGGAATGAACTGGTTATGGCACAGCAAACAAGGACGCCTAGCCACAACCATTTGGACTTTTCCGGCAGGGATAGCAGCGATAGTGCGTGCGACACGTGTGTGGCCCGACCTTAGCGAGGATAGGCTGCTACAGACTCCGCAGCTTTAGGACGGCCCGCACGGGGTGTGCGCACTACAAGCGTATAGCCCGACCGCGACCGCAGTCAGCGGGCGCGGAGCCGGCCAAAAAAGAAGCTGAAAGAAAAATATCTAGCAGGGATTGAATACGGTCTTATTCTACCCCCTGGAGTGAATGAGAGAGGTCTTCCGGGGGTGGCAAACACGATGCCAAAGCCGAGGGAAATCGCCATGGGATAATATAAAAAGCCTGTATTCAGTCATGCTATGTATTAGTTGATGTCCGGCCTTATATTCGATAGACTCAGGACAAAGTAGGGCAAAAAAAGCTGTAAAACCTCGATGGTTGGTATTCAATAGGAGAATATAAGGTCTGTTCATAAAATTACATAACCGATACTCGCTAGCATAATTTGATGACTGAGGGTGTGCCTCAGCGTTGGTTTCTATAAAAATCAAACAAGAAATTATAATATTATTATATTAAGGGTAAATAGAATTTGAAAGAGGAAAAGCAAGAAAAAAAAGTAAGGTTTAGATGGTTAAGAAGAATTGCAAGAGTTCTGCTGGCCTTCCTAGTGCTATTTATTCTTCTCATTTTGCTGATTAGAAGCCCTTGGGGGCAAAGTATAATTGTCGAAAAAGCGACCTCTTATGTGTCCGACAAAACCAACACAAAAGTTGAAGTCGACAGGCTATTCATCACCTTTTCTGGAAATGTGTTTCTCGATGGCTTGTATCTCGAAGATCAAAAAGGAGATACTTTGGTCTATTCAAAAAACCTTGAAGTCGATGTGCCGCTTTGGCCGGTATTAATGGGGGACGCTATTGGTGTAAACTTCGTGGAATGGTACGGCCTCAAAGCCAATGTATCTAGAAAAGATAGCATTGAAGGGTTCAATTATCAATTTTTGATTGATGCTTTTGAAGAAACAGAAGAAGCAAAAAAAACAGATGAGGAGCCGGAGTCTTCACCAATGGACTTTTATATAAAGGACGTCTATTTTTCAGATTTTAACCTAAAATATAATGATGAAGTAGGAGGTATAGAATCCTACCTAAACCTAGGGAAGTTAAATCTGGAGATGAATAAGATGGATATGGAAACAATGAATTTCCATATTTCAAAAGCCGAAATTTTTAATACAGACCTTCAATTTTTGCAATTACTTCCTGTTGCTGAAAGCGAAGAAACGGCTAGCACGACCCTCCCGGTTGTAATTGTCGATGAACTTATACTAAAAAACGTCAGTACAAATTTCAAATCCATTCCCGATGGTATCCATACCGTTGCTGATATTGGCGAATTGTCGATTGAGCTTCCCATGGCAGATTTATCTAAGAATATCATTGACATGAATCATTTGGGACTCCACAATTCAACAATTAGCGCCCAACTATCTTCCAAAGAAGCAGTTCAAGCCGCTGAGGAAGCAGATTCAACGCAAGCCGCTGAAACTCCGGGTAGCTTTGAATGGCCGGACTGGACGATCTCCCTGTCCAAAGTTAATTTCACCAATAATAATATTCGTTACGCCCTAAACGATGCAAAGCCTCAGCCCGGCATTTTCAATCCTGAGGTGATTATTTTGAATGATTTTTATTTCGTTGCAGATGATATTTCTTTGAAAGAACAGGCTTTTGAAGCAAACATAACTGACTCGAGATTTAAAGAGCAATCCGGTTTAAATCTAAGCGAATTATCCTTTGCGACGACCATAGATGAAAATCGATCTGATTTTTCAGATTTCAAAATACAGTTAAATAAGAATAAGGTCAACACTTCTTTTGCCATTCAATACAACTCTATACATGAACTTATCAATCAACCGGAAAGTACAACAGTAAACCTCAATATTGAGAACTTTGATGTGGACTTAAATGAGGTGTTTCGCTTTCAGCCGAAGTTGAAGTCCAATGAAACCCTTGTCGCTTTGAGCAAAAAGAGGTTCAATGGAAATCTCGTGGCCACCGGAAGACTTTCATCAATCCGCATTCCCAACTCAAAAATAAAATGGGGTGGGAAAACCCAAATACAAGCCAACGGGAAAGTACTAAACCCTATGGATATTGATGATTTGGGACTTGACTTCCCCACCTTTAACTTTACTACGGTAAGAAATGATGTCCTTCTATTCATTGATGAGGACGAGTTGGGAATTCCAGTTCCGGAAAAGATTTCGCTTCAGAGCAATTTTAAGGGTGCGCTTGACGATCTCAATGCCGTGGCGTCACTGACAATTCCCGAAGGTCAAATAGATATTCAGGGGCATTACACAGATAAAGGTGAAATCGCCTATGATGCCGATTTGCTAGTGAAACAGCTCCAATTGGGCCAACTCTTAAACAATGAACAACTGGGGGAATTAAACCTCAGCTTAAAATCCAGTGGGAATGGAAGTGATATTAATTCTCTGGATGCCACCTTTGAATCAATCGTTGAAAGTTTTGTATTTAATGATTATGACATTAAGGATCTAAAGATTGCAGGTGATATTGAAAATGGGGAGGGAACCATTGGTTCAGCTTACAAAGATGAAAACCTCGATCTGGTCCTTGAATCCTTTATTCAACTGGATTCAATTTCACCGCGATTTGTAGTTGATCTCAATTTGAAAGGAGCCGATTTAAAAGCTTTGGGAGTAACTGACAAAGAGATCAGAGGCGCCCTCGTGCTTCACGGGGATTTTAAAGGAAATGCAGACAGCTTCACACTAAGCTCAAACATTAAGGAGGGGAAAGCTATTTACGACAATCAATCCTATTTGCTGGGAGATTTAGATATCAACGCTTTGGTTCAACCGGACACCACCTCAGTGGATATCAGCAATAAAATGCTCGATTTGAAATTGCGCTCTAACGCCAATCCTGAGAATTTTAGCGTGGCATTGCAAGACCACTTACGAAAATATCTTTCAGATACTTCTTTAAGTGAAACTCCTGTAGCCTTTGTAAATAAAAGCACCCAAAAACCGGTAGAACTCAAACTGGATGGCAGACTTCATAATGCACCCATTCTTGGTGGTGTTTTTATCGATCGTTTACAAGAGCTTGACAAGATTGACTTTCGGATGGATTTTAGTGAAACCAACCAGTCGCTTTCAGTAAATATTTTCTCTCCACATATTGATTATGACGATAGTGTCCTGGATAGTTTGACCCTGGATGTGTACTCAGATTTTGAAAGCTTTGATTTTGATTTTGGATTTCAAAGTTTGACATCCGGTCCGGTTGCCATTAGCAAAACAGCTTTGAATGGAAGCATAGTAGATCAAAAGCTGTTTTTAGATTTCCATTCCTTGTACAAGGGTGAGAAAATTGTCCAGGTCAATTCAGAAATGAGTAGGCGAGCAGATACCGTTCGCTTTCACATCAAGCCTTCAGAACTATTGCTGAATAAAAAGGAATGGTCAATTCCACAGGAAAATGAAATGGTATATACGGAAAATCAGCTCGTTTTTTCATCTTTTTCCATCAGTAGAAACAGCCAGCTTTTTGAATTGAGCAGCTCACTACTCGAAACTGAAAAAGAGCAATTAGGTGTTCGTTTTGAAAACTTCAGGCTTTCAGATTTCCTGAACTATCTAAACCCTGAAGAAACCCTAGCAACCGGAAGACTCAATGGAAACGTAATCGTTGAAGAGCCCTTTTTAAGTCCGGGTTTACTGGCAAATTTACAAATTGAGGAACTCAATGTAATGAAAGTCCCACTTGGCAATTTGGCACTCGATGCCAAAGAAGTCAGTGAGGACAACTATGATTTGAACCTGGTTTTAAATGGCGGCGATATTGACCTCGATATCACCGGCGGTTATCAATCCGCCGAGGAAGAAGCAAAACTAGACCTGAATCTCGTTTTAAACGAACTAAAAATGAGTGCCATAGAAGGCTTTTCTGATGGTGAATTAACCGATACAAAGGGAATCCTGACTGGAGAGATGGAAATAGGTGGCACCACTTCAGAACCTAACTACGAGGGAAGCATTCAATTTAAAGAGGCCGGTTTTCGCGTTACCAAGCTCAATGCAGGTTTTTTGCTAAGAGATGAGACGATGCAAATTAATAATGAAGGGCTCTTTTTAGACAAGCTAAAAATTCTAGATGAGAGAGAAAATAAATTTGTCGTAAAGGGAAGCATACTGGCAGAGAGCTTTACCAATCCTGAATTTGATTTGCAATTTAATGCCAAAGACTTTTCTGCACTCAACGCTACCAAAGGCGACAATGAGCTTTTTTATGGTACAGCAGTTTTTGATGTAGATGGGAGGCTTACCGGCAATTTAGACTTACCTAGATTGAATGTAAACCTGAAGGTAGGTGCAGCGACTGATATCACTTATATTCTTATGGACTCAGAACTTGAAATAGAAGAGCGTGATGGTGTTGTTGTTTTTGTAGACAGGGAAGATCCGGACGAGGTACGCACCCAAAAAAGAGCCGAATCATATACGGCGAAAGGTTTTGCCGTTGATGCCAACATTGCCGTTCATGAAGATGCCGTGTTTAACGTAATTATTGATGAACGCACAGGCGATAAGCTGAGGGTGGGCGGAGACGCAGACCTTAGATTCGGCATTGAACCCAACGGCAGAACCACACTCACCGGAAAATATACTATGCAAAAAGGCCATTTTGAGATGAATTTATACAATGTGGTAAAAAAACGTTTTGAAATTGTCTCGGGAAGCAGTGTTTCCTGGTCAGGGGATCCTTTTGATGCCAATCTTGATGTAAGGGCTATTTATCGGGTGGAAACCTCGGCTGCTTCTTTAATGACCTCAGGTGGAGTAGGAATGGATAATAGATACCGTCAAGAACTGCCTTTTCTGGTGTATCTCAATGTGGATGGCCAACTTACAGAACCTTTGCTCACCTTTAATCTCGATATGCCCGAAGGGGAAAAGGGCGCAGTAGGCGGACAAGTATATGGCCGCATTCAACAATTGAATCAGCAGGAAGCAGAACTCAATAAACAGGTCTTCTCTTTATTGGTACTCAATCGATTCTTTCCCCAGTCCGGCAGTGATGGAAGTGGAGGAGGAACCATGGCAATTGCTCAGGACAACTTAAATGAGGCACTGTCAGACCAACTCAATATGTTTTCAGATCAGCTATTGGGAGAAACGGGTGTTGAGCTGGATTTTGGAATTGACAGTTATACAGATTACCAGGCAGAAGGGCCCCAAGACAGAACTCAGGTGGACATCACAGCCCGGAAAAAGCTATTCAACGACAGGCTAATTGTGAGTGTGGGGAGTGAAGTGGATGTTCAGGGAAACAGTCAAAACCCAAATGAATTAAATCCAATTATTGGCAATGTGAGTATTGAGTATTTATTGACAGAAAATGGGAGACTTCGTTTAAAAGGCTTTCGCCGAAATCAGTTTGAAAATGTCATAGACGGCCAGGTAATTGTGAATGGAATAGCCCTTACATTTTCGCGGGAGTTTAATGAGTATAAAGAATTGTTTGCAAAATCAGTTCAAGAGGAATTGGAGAAAACGCAAGCCGAAGAGGATGATGAAGAGTAATAATCAAATACACCGTAATGTAAAACATCAATTGATGTTGATGCTTTTGGTTGTTAGCATAATCCAAGCCTGTAGTGTAACGCAATTTATTCCGGAAAATGAACTGCTTTATACGGGAACTCATATTGAAATGAGCAGCGACTCTGCAGTGGATAATATGAAAACAATACAAAATGAAATAGAAAGCCTGATGAGACCGGAGCCCAATTCAAAGATACTGGGGGCTCGACTCAAACTTTTAGTGCACTATAAAAGTCAAAAAGAAAGCTCCGGGTTCTTAATGAGATTTTTAAACAAGCGCATAGGTGAAAAACCGGTGTATTTATCGACTTTAAAAAGAGAAAAGACGGAACATCTGATTGTAAACCGCCTTGAAAACAGAGGGTTTTTCCACAGTAGTGTGAATTCCCGGGTCCATGAAAAAGAGAAGAAAAAACTAGCGGCAATTACCTATAATATAAAACTTGGCCAGCCTTATGTATTAGAAAAATTTAAGATTGATAAAGATTCATTTGCTGTTTATAAAGAGTTGGAAGAGTTAAAACCTTCAAGTAACTTAAAAGCAGGAATGCGATTTGATTTAAACGCCTTGAAAATGGAGCGAGAGCGCATTGAAGGCGAACTCAAAGAAAGGGGCTATTATAATTTCAATAGTGACTTTTTGATTTTTGAAGCCGATACCAATCAATACAAAACCAGACGCTTCGATTTATTTCTTCGATTAAAAAATGAAGTGCCACAAAAATCGGTCATTCCTTATAAAATCTCAAAAGTCAATGTCTATCCCAATTATGTTATGGGAGAAGAGTATACCTATAAGGACACTTTACAATTCAACAATAAAACCTTCTATCAGAAAGAAGAATTTTTTAAACCCAAACGTTTATCGCCCTATATTTTACTGAATGAGGGCGAAAGGTTTAGTCCGGGAAAATCAAAAAGGACTAGCAGGCGGTTGGGCTCGGTGAGTGCCTATAAATTTATCAATATTCAATATGATGAGGTGGATTCGCTCACCACAGACAGCCTGGGCATTCTGGAAGCTTCCATCTTTTTGGCCCCTTTGGATAAACGATCCATTAGAGCTGAACTACAGGCCGTTTCAAAATCCAATAACTTTACCGGCCCCAGTCTTTCGGGTACCTTGACAAACAGAAATCTCTTCCATGGCGGCGAATTATTGAATTTGTCCTTGAAAGGCGGCTATGAGTTTCAAATTGCATCCGGCGATCAATCCGGTTTGAGTAGCACACTCGCAGGGGCCAATGCTGAAATTATTTATCCCCGGGTTTTATTTCCCTTTAAGCTGAGTGATAATTGGTTTAAATATGCCATTCCGAAAACGAAAATGAGTTTGGGGGTTGATTATTTAACCAGAAGTAAGTTGTTTAGCTTGGCTTCGGTATTAGCAAATTTTGGTTATGTGTGGAATGCCAACAAATTTGTGACTCACGAATTTAATCCCATTTCAATTAACTATGTGAATTTAGCCAACACCACATCGGACTTTGAGCAAATATTGGAAGAAAACCCATTTTTGAGAAGCAGTTTTAATCAGCAATTCATTGCAGGAATGACCTATTCATTTAATTACAATGGCCTGGCTGAGACCAGAAAAAGCCATCAGTTTTTAATTACTTCCACTTTAGACATTGCCGGAAATGGCCTTTCCTTGTTGAGCGACGGCGGCTCAAGGCCACAGTCATTTTTAGGTTTGGAATATGCGCAATATGCAAAAGCCGATATCGATGTGAGTTATCACCTCAAGCTAGGGTCAGATCAAAAACTGGTGACACGAGCATTTGCCGGCATTGGCCTTCCGTACGGCAATTCAGAAATTATGCCCTTTACGAAACAGTATTTTTCCGGTGGCCCTTATAGTGTGCGAGCATTTAGGATAAGAAATTTAGGTCCGGGGACCTATGCACCTGAAGCAGAAAGTAATTCCTTTTTTGATCAATCGGGTAATATCAGGCTGGAAGCCAATATTGAATACCGATTCCCCATTGTATCTTTTGTAAAAGGCGCAGTTTTTGCCGATGCGGGAAATGTTTGGAACACCAAAGAAAATGAATCCGTAGCGGGAGGAAAATTCACCTCAGAATTTATAGACGAATTTGGAATTGGCGCTGGGATAGGCATTAGATTTGATGTTCAGGGATTTGTGATACGCTTTGATTTGGCGGCACCATTAAAAACACCCTCCCTTCCCAAAGGCGAGCGCTGGAGCTTCGATTACGACGAGCCCGTTTTGAATTTTGCGATTGGCTATCCGTTTTAATTTTTGAATGAATTGGATTTTATCAATTCCCCGCAATCGACAACTTTTCATGTCGGCACAGTCCGCTTTATACCCGCCACTTCCTTTGGATTACTCATCTGGCCAAATCATAGCATATTTTCGTACGATATTTCCCTTTTGAATTTCTATTTTTTGGGGCCTACCCCGCCCTCGAGAGCGCTCGCGCACCTCGAGGCGCGGTCGCTACGTTTCGCCACTCTCCGCCAGCTGGCGGATCGGTCCTTCATCACCCCTCAGGCGTGATTCGGACTCCCGCTCGCCTAAAGGCGCAGCGGGATGGCTCCACATCGCTAGTCCGGGGGATGTGGATGTATTTTAGTAAAAGAGAAAGTGAACCCGCATTATTCATAAACTTAGTTGCAAACAGAGAAGTCTGTTGATAATGTATATTGGAGTATAATAGCTTAGCAAAGGGTTCACCCTCTCAATAATTCAAATCCGAAAACCAAATTTGAGTATTGCAATGAAAGAGTATTTCATGTACTTTCTACATAAAATGTTGCAGGTCAATGATTTGAATGATCTTCGGCCCGCAGGGCGGGAAATTCATGTATTTCACGAGTTAGTAGAGACAAGGCATGTTTCAATGGCGGCTTGGCGATGCCTTGTTTATACTAGCTACGAACAACGCAGAGCTTCAAAACCGGGCCTATGGCGAATTTAGTGTTAATGACAGTAAAAAGGATCAAACCCATAGCTACAAGGTTGAAGAATAACGAAGCTTACGCGCATATTTCACATTTAGACCGTTTCGCATGAAATGGTTATTCAGGCGAAAGGATAGTTTTCGCACGTATCCTTAAACAAATCCTATGGAAAAACCTTGAGGCTCTAGACAAACCACTCTTTTTATGTTTTCTTAGGTACTGTTATGCACCTTTTAATTTCCGAATTTCTTCTGCTAAAACCGGAATATTTCTTTGAATTATTCCCCACAACATCTCAGGTTCAGCAGAATCATAAGCGTGCGCAATAATATTTCTTAATCCAATAATATTCTTAGAGGCTGAAATTTGAATACTTGGGTTGATCTCAAGTATTTTCCGAATCGCATCACCGATGATTTCTAAATCTCGCTCTACTGCCCTCTATAAAATAATATCACCTGAAAAATTATTGAAGTTATTTTGAGTTTTCTGCTTTATAAATTCTATCTCCTCAATAACGCTCTCAATATCTAAAATATATTTGAGTAGTTTAGGCTGCATACAAATCTACTTTTGACTTGTAGACCTCCTCTCCTAGAACGGGATTCTTAAGTGATCTGCTAGACAAAAGGTCTACTTTTCTATTTAGAATCTCTTGAAGCTGATTTAACAACGAAAAGTAGTTATCCGCGTAGTCCATAACATCAATATCATCCGAAAACTCAACGAGAAGGTCGATATCGCTGTCATCATTCATGGCATTTTTTGCAGCTGATCCAAACAAAGCAATCGACTCCACTTGATGTTCTTTGCACCCAGCTATAATATCACCTATTTTATTTTGAATCAAATCAATCATAAAACTAGGATACATGAAAATTCGATAAATCTCTCCACTATGCTTTAGTTGCACCAGGTGCGAGGGGTTCACCATCAGTCCACTGGAGCGATATAAAGGATTTCGTAAATACCCTCAAGGGTGCCTCCGGAACCGATCCAGAAATGAAAGAAACATAATAGTAGCAAAAACAACGGAAGTATATTCCCATGTCAAAACCCAAAACATAAAAAAAGGCCTCCCTCTGATGAACCACTATAGAAAACAGAATCGAATGACTTGCCGCACCCCCGGTTGCTGGTTATATACGGAATGGGTATATATTCCTTACTTTAGGTGCGAATGTAAGTAAGTTAATCGTTCATGCCTCCCTTCGGTCGCCACGGAACTAGTACTCGTGCGCATATAAGACAGGATTCCTAAATCCTTAGTATCTTTCATTCGGATGGACATAGAAACGCCCAGACCTTGTGTGCAATTTAAATATACAGCATTAAAGCGAATAATATGGAGAAGTTAAAGCCAAACGTACAGAGAGCGAAAAATGCCATCATCTTAATATGGGTTGTATTAGTTTTAGAAATAATTATGTTAATCTCTAGCTATTTCCAATATGACTTACTCCAAACAGCGAAAAATGGTGGAGTAATTTCAATTGAGGCAGCATATGCCAATGACACAAGAGAGCAAATTGTAGCTGCTTTTTACTTGATTGCATTTGTAATATCCGCTGTAACTTTTATTCAATGGTTTAGAAGAGCATATTTTAATCTCCATTTGAAAGTAAATAACCTATCCCATTCTGAAGGTTGGGCAGCAGGCAGTTGGTTTGTTCCTATTATACATCTCTACAGACCCTATCAAATAATGAAAGAACTATACCACGAGACAATAGGAATATTAACAAGAAAAGGCTTGATACTTAGAAAAGAATATTCAATAGGTTTTTTAGGTTGGTGGTGGGCACTTTGGATTACTAATAGTATTATCGGTCAAATTCATTTTCGTTATCCAATTGAAACAGTTGATGATTTGATTGGTAGTACAGTTATTAGTATGATTGGAAATGTTGTGGGTATTCCTCTTGCATTGATTACAGTAAAAGTAATTAAGGACTATTCTGAAATTGAACCATTACTAAATGAAATAAATGACGAAGAAGAATAACTATAAACCATAACACATAAACTTGATTAGAACGCAGTTAAGTCAAACCGTTTTTGCTAAATGTCTTAAACTCACTCCGAGCGATTCCCTATCGACCTTAATGCCCGACTGCATGATGGCTGCGCGCTGGACCTTCTCACTATCTTTGATCGTTACCCTTCGACTGCGTTGGGCTTCGCTTCGGCGGGCACGGCCTACAGCACGCAAATTTAACTATTCTTCTTTTGCTACCTATATACCGTACCAGAAGGCACGGTAATATTCGGATAAACCGCGCCGCATATCACTGGTGATGGGTTCGGTCCTCCTTTCTTGAGGCTTTTCGGCTTCGACCTCTATCCGCGGTCAATTATATCCCATTAAAATCCGTGTAATCCATATAATCCGTGTATTGGGTGATTCTGAACCCAACAGAAAAAACACCACCCAAGAAAGCCAAAAAAAACGAACCTTGCGGATACCATTGAAGGCACCATGCTTTCTTAAACCTGTTAGCAAAAGTTATTTATTAGCAACAATGTCCCAAATTGTGTATGCATCTTTCTTTGTCCCATCTTCATTAATTATTCCTGTGCTAATCCATATTTTGCCTAAGTCCTGGACGGCTTCAGGAAAGGTTGCCCATAATTCGTCATAATCGCGATGTGTCCACCAAATGATATATTCATAATCGTGGTTTTGCGCGTTCATAATCAAGGACTCTAAGTAATCCTTCTGCTCAGATTGATTCCCTGAAATAAATAAATTAAACGATTGTACCGACAGATTTTCCGACAAATGACCTGTTTCAGCAAAGGCTATGGGTTTATCAATCTTTTCGTGTAAAAAATCAAAAGCCTCTTGAAAATTTTCTTTTGTTTTCAATCCTTTAAAAAAAGGGTAAAAACTAATGGTTGCAAAATCCATTGAATTCGCGTAATCAGCGACTTCTGCCACAAATACCGCTGGGTCTGGTACATCTGGTTGATAAAAGTTATGCAATGTAATCGACTCGGAAATGATTAATGAAGGAAACTCCTGTTTTACTCTTGTTCTTATGTTTGACATTAGTAATTTGTATGCATTCCATTTTTCAGGCGCATTTTTTAGTAGTTCATTAACTTCAATGGCTATAATAAGGTAATCCGGATTTAATTGGTTGGTGATATATTTGAGATGCTTGAAATAAGCATCTTCAATGTGGACGTCATTTAATTCTGTATAATTAGGTATTGTTCCATTAAAATCAGATGCGAGTTCACTTCTTGAACTATTCAACAAACTTACTGAAACGGTCAGTTTCATATTAGGGATTATCTTAGAGGCTTTTCCTGTTATTTCGTTAGTAAATTCAGTTGGCAAAGGCGAGTCATTTATCCATGCATCCCAAGGAATTTCTGAATCAATATGCTCAGAGTAGATGTCAGCATTATTACCTATAAATAAATAGGTGTTATTTACAGCTTCAATTGAAGGAGCATACGGCCAAGTGGTAAACCCCATCTGAAAGTTTCTTGATTCGAACTCGCAGAAAAAATCACTTGTTTCACAATCTGTTACTGGATTAATTATGCTTTCCATATCCTCATTGCAAGCAAGGAGTGCAATAACCAACGAAATTACGAAGAATGAATGTGTCTTAATGATTTTCATTTTAGCATCTTAATTTTTAACAACTTACTATATAGTTCGGGGAAATGCCTTCGGCATCCCCCCGAACAATGGCTAAACGCCATTGAAACGGCGCCTAGCCACTGCTCCGTTTCCAAAAGTACGAAATTCATCCCTGCATGGTATATAAACCGTATTTTAGAGTCTGGAAGCGCTCATTATGCTGTTTTTATAGGACTTCCTCAGGATTTGTAAGCTATATATAGACTAATATAATAATTTTTGGGGGACGGCTCCTTGCTTCGCCGGTCGCTAAAGTAAACACCTCCTTATGATCGTTTCCATTTTCTTGTCTTAAAATCTTTCTTACTGTCTTTTCTTATATGCACCATAAGGCTTGGCCTATAAAGCGTTGGCCATTTTAAACCCCTTTCCTGTCACAACCATTACAAAGTTTATAAGATGTAATGAATTCCAAATAAGCATTCCCCACCTAATGATTTATACATATTATTGTAGCAGGTTAATATTAATTATTATTACTCAATTAAAGTAGCCTTATGACTTATCTGTATAATTTTCAATAGCTAACATTGTTGCGTTATACCCTATTTCTACTAATTCCTCTGCTTTATAAAAATCGTAAATATTACAGCTACTCCGCGATGTTTCAATTAAAATATCAGGTGGATTATCCCTAAGAGAAAACTTAACCATTTGATTCCTCATTAATTCAAAGGAGGTGCTCATAATATCAAAATAACTAAAATCAATATCCTCATCGTCAGAGAATAATTCACTCAATTTCTTGCTAAATTTATCAATTGTGCTTTGATAGAAAGATTGTTGTTCTTCTTTCTTTTTCTCCATTTTAGGTAGGGGTACGTCTGCATTAACATTAACAGCTACCAAAAGGTCATTATCAACTCGTTGAGCATGATTGATAGGAATATTATTTACGACACCCCCATCAACAAGGATAGAGCCGTCTTTTTTGATAGGTGTTATGATATTTGGAATTGCAATCGAAGCTCGCATTGCATTATAGAGACTTCCTTCTGTGAATAGGACTTCCTTTCTACTGATTAAATCCGTAGCGGTTGCAGAAAAATTAATGGGTAAGTTCTGAATTTGAATGTCCTGGATAAAGATTGATAATTCTTCAAAAACTTTGTCTCCTTTAATAAAGCCACTATTGAAAAGGGTGAAATCCACTAATTCAAAAACGTCCTTTTTATCGAGATCCAAAATCCATTTTTTAAATTCCTTTATTTTGCCAGCTGCATAAATTCCTCCAACAACTGCTCCCATAGAAGTTCCTGTTATAGAATGAACTTCAAACCCTTTCTTTTCTAAGGCTTCCAAAACTCCTATATGTGCAATTCCTCTTGCGCCTCCTCCCGATAAAACCAATGATATCTTTTTCATTTATTCGTTCATTTTTCGTTTTTATTTCTAATTGGCTAACGGCCGACTTAGTCGCAGTGTGCCGAAAGGCACACTGCGTATAGGTGATGTTAGTCACTGGCTTTACTTTTTTCTTCTTCATCAACTAATTCCGTCAAATTGAGGTCCAAGTCTTTCATTACGTGATCAACGTCATATTCAAAATCTTTCGGAATGTTCACAGTTGCAATCCCTCCCAAGTCAACTTGCCAAAACCCACCTCTTTTTGCAAGTTCATCACCTAACATTCTGTACTCAGATTCCTTATACTTCGGGTTGAGGAAAAATCGTCTGGTTATAAAATCGGAGTCCTTGGTGATTTTGACAATTTCATGTTTTCCGTCCTTATTTAATCTGGTTTCAAATTCTGTATCTAAAGTCAGTCGGCAGTTCCAAATGTCATTGTCAGTCATTCTGAACTTGTTGTCAGCCAACTGCTCAACATACATTGTTGCTGTCGATTTTTCTTTTTTATCGTATAGCTCAATTTTGACTTCCTTTTTCATTTATGTTTGTGCCTAACTTACTTATATCCGCATCAAAAGCACGAAGTGCACCCCCCATTTGGTATATACACCACACCTTTTAGTCTGGAGCCCTCTCGATTATTTTTTTATATGAGTTCATCAGGTTTTGTATACTATAATTTCTGTAGACTAATATAAGCATTTTTGGGGATGAACTGTTTGGCTTTTCCCCCGCTTCAACACTCCCCTATTGAAACCGGCCGTTCCGGGGTTTCAAAAATGAGTTCCGGACCTATCGATGCAAAGATGCATAGCATGTACTCGATGTGGATGACATCCCAGATGGGCACATTCGCAAAACGCGTGTCTTCGGCTTTGAATATTTTAGGGGGAGCGGGAGTTTTGACTCTCCCCGGACTATTGCGATAGTGATGTGGAGGGGGCCGCTCCCGGCGGCAGTGCGAGCATTGCGAGTACCGATAGCCCGAAACGTAACGCCCCGACTGCGCCGTCAGGCAAAAGGAGGGGATCGCCCAAAACATCATTAAAAATCCTGAAATCACTGCTTGAATAGAGGGTATAAAAATAGCCCATCAACTTGTCGTCGATGGGCTATCTAGTGGGCAATGTAGGACTCGAACCTACGACTTCCACCTTGTAAGGGTGGCACTCTAAACCAACTGAGTTAATCGCCCGTGTTGTTTAGCGAACGCAAATATATACGGTTTTTCATTTTTGCCAAAGCTTTTGCCAAAATTATTGCCATTCCGGGGCAATTTCAAAAATAGACTGGGTCACAACGCGACCGACGGCTTTTAGGGTCTGCCGGTCTATAATGTCCATGTCGTCTTGCGTGGTATGCCAGTGCTCAAAAAAGCCGGTCGCACTGCCCTGCTCTTTGTGGATGATATCTAAGGTTGGAATACCGGCTATGGTATTAACAAAGTAGTGGTCGTCGGTGATCGCGCCCATGGGTTGATCCACAAAGACATTCCCATAACCCATCTGATCGGCAATACCCCAGATGCGATCGACCCACTGCCCGGCATATCGGCGCGAAAAGCCTTCTTTGTAAAAAGTGGCATGCTCAGCTCCTACCATGTCGAGCAAAATCCCCATCCGGAAGCGAAAAGCCGGCCGGTGTGGCTGTCGCGACCAATGCTGTGCACCTAATGCCCAGCTTTCGGGCTGATTACCCGTCGAGGTGCCTTGATCTTCTAAATCAAAAAATACAATATCAATACCGATCCCGGGGTCGTATTCCTTTAAATGGCGGGCCACTTCCAACCAAACGCCTACACCACTGGCACCGTCGTTCGCGCCAGGAACGACTTTTGTCTTGTCTTCCTGCTCTGCCTGAAATCGGCTGTCCCAGTGCGCACACAATAAAATGCGGTCGGGCGCATCGGGACGGAAACTGCCTATGACGTTATACCCTTTCAGCTCCACACCATCGAAACGAGTGGCCGTAAAGGACTGTACCTGAGTCTGTGCACCAAATCGCTTGAGTGTCTCCTCCAAATAGTCGCGGCCCGCAATATGTGCCTCTGTCCCGGGAACGCGCGCACCCAGGTCCACTTGCGCCTGAATGTAGGCATAGGCAGAGTCCGCTGAAAAATCGGGAATTTGCATGGCCTCTGAAGGGGTCGCGCTGCTGGACTGTTCTTTCTCGTCGGCACAGCTGATGAGCAGCACTGCTGCTACACAAAGCCAAAGCCCGTTTATTAATTTTCTATGCTCCATTGGGTGCCGTCTTTACTATCTTTTAATACAATGTTGCGCTCCTGCAGACGATCGCGAATCAGATCGGCCATTTCGTAGTTCTTGTCGGCCCGCGCTTTTGACCGCAATTCTATAACGACACGCATCACCTGATCTAGTATTTCGGCTTCTCCTTCCTCGGTGGTTTCGTCTTTCAAGCCCATCACACTAAACACAAATGCGGGCAGCTCACTCTGTAAACGTTTCAAGGTGTCGGCTTCAATTTGATCCTTGCCGATCTGCCCTCCATGCAATTTGTTGATGATCTGAACCAACTCAAAAATACGCGCTAATGTCTTTGGCGTATTGAAGTCGTCGTTCATTTCCTTGTACATCCCGTCGATACCTTTTAAAATGGCTTGATTGTGCTCACTGTCTACTCCATCTTTTATGGGCTCTAACTGTTCAAGAACCTGACAAGCGGCCATCAATCGACGGTAGCCTTTTTCGGCTCCTGATAGTGCTTCATCGGTCAAATCCAGAGTGCTTCGATAGTGCGACTGCAACATGAAAAACCGAACGGCCATTGGACTGTAGCCTTTTGAAATGTGTTCATTTTCTCCGGTGAAAAGCTGCATGGGCGTGATGGTATTGCCGTCGCTCTTTGACATTTTGCGACCGTTCATGAGCAACATGTTGGCATGCAACCAGTAATTGGCCGGCTGACAAGAGGAAGCGCCGAAGCTTTGTGCGATTTCGTTCTCGTGATGTGGAAATTTCAAGTCGCTCCCGCCGGCGTGAATATCAAAGGTCTCTCCGAGGTATTTGGTGCTCATCGCAGAACACTCCAGGTGCCAGCCCGGAAATCCGCGCGACCAGGGCGAGTTCCATTGCATCAGGTGACTGGGATCGGCATTAATCCATATGGCAAAATCTGAGGGATGGCGTTTCTCGCTTTGATTTTTGAGCTCCCGCGTTTCGGACAATAAGTCTTCTACCACGCGTCCGCTGAGTTTGCCGTAGATGTCTTCCTCTTTGGCAAATTTTTCCGTATCGAAATATACGCTGCCATTGACTTCATAGCCATAGCCATTGTCTAATATTTTCTGGACCATATCAATTTGCTCGATAATGTGCCCTGTAGCGCGCGGCTCAATATCCGGGGAAAGGTTATTGAAAATACGCATCATATCGTGAAAGCCCAGGGTATATTTTTGAGCGATCTCCATAGGCTCGAGGGACTCCAAACGCGCTTTTTTGGATATTTTATCCTCCGCTCCCGAATCGGCATCGCCTTCCAGGTGCCCCACATCGGTGATGTTTCGCACATAGCGTACCTTATATCCGATATGCTGCAAATAGCGGTATATCACATCGAAAGAGGTGAAGGTCCGACAATTGCCGAGATGCACATCGCTATAAACGGTAGGTCCGCATACGTATAGTCCAATACGGCCTTCTGTAATCGGCTCAAAAAGCTGTTTCTTTCGTTCTAAGCTATTATATATATATAATTTCTGATCCATGTGTACAAAGGTAGGGTATTATAGGGATTATGCCGCGCCTTAAACCGAAAAAAGCATGAGTAAATAACGTAAAAGGTAACAATAATGAATACCCTCTTTTCTCTAAGCTACAGCTCTTTCAATTCCCGCGCGCCAGGCTCGCTCATTCATTGTTACTTTTTGAGTGACCCAAAAGTAGGAACAAATAAGTGGGTTTGCAATGCGAACAAGCCCTTAAAGAGCAGCACGCCAGTGCAAGAGGTAAATAAAGTATTGCAGGGGTTCGGTAAATTAATGACGCGATCGCACGCATTCAAAGTCAGGTCTGGTTTACTTTCTGTTGGGGGCCTGAATCACGACCACGCCTTTGGCGTGATTCCGCAAGAGTCAGGTCGCTCCACCTGTCACGCTTTAGCGTGAAATTACACGGATTATAGGTATTTCACAGATTGGATCCGGCTAAGCTTGAGCAGGTTGGGTTGGGGAATGTTGGCTTCGGTATTCTTGTTTATTTTGGGGGTCTGAATCACAGATTACACGGATTACAGGGATTCCACAGATTAGATTTGGGGGATATTTCCCCAGCTCACCTCGACCCCTGGACTGCGCTCTGTGCTGCGCTCCGCTCGCCACATCGCGGTGAGCAAGTGCGAAGATGTTTTATAGGGGAATCCTCAAGAAGGAACCTGCTAAGTGTTCTCAAGTAAGAGTTGACTTTAAAAAAAGCTGGGGCCACACGAGTTGCTAGCCATAGGACGGCAGAGCCGCAAAATTAATAGTGCTCAATTGACCATTGCAGACGTTAAGAATCAAAAAAAGCGGACCGAACCCATCACCAGTGATAGTCGGCGCGCAGAGCGGAATTGCGATCGCGGGTATCGGGAAACGAGATAACGATACGAGAATATTGACATGACATAAAGGTCCGCACGGAAAAGGAGTAGGGACAAACCCGCGATAAAAGCATGGAGCGGTAAAAAGCGTCCGCGGTTTGCCGAAGGCAAAATCACCTTTGATGGGTTCTTGATCTTTTGTTACTTTTGGATTAAGCCAAAAGTAAAAAGGATAGATTGGGGGCGTGGCAGCGCGCAGGCCTAAAGATCTGAACCGCTGATTAATCTGATTACTGGATGTCTTTGATTAGAGACGGGGTGCTTGAGCACCTCTGTTATTGATTGTTTATTGGTGATGTGGTATTTATTTTGGGGATCTGAATCACAACCACGCCTTTGGCGTGATTCCGCCACAGTCATGTCGCTCCACTTGTCACGCTTTAGCGTCAGACCCTGTCCTACCTCAGCTATCCAAAAAGCAATTTCAGTAGTAAACGAAATGAAACGCCACACCCCCCCTTAAATCCAGCCAATAGTCATAAAAAAAGACATCCCCGCGCCCAAACCGGACCAGAAGATCGTCCAGTCGCGGCGGCGGATAAAAAAGACTTTGTCTAAAACAAAATATAAGGCCACAAACAGGAGCACGATGAGAATCTGTCCGGCTTCAATGCCTATATTGAATGAAAATAGTTCGTATACAATGCCATCGCTTTCGGGATGCAGCGCGCGAAAAAAATTGCTGAAACCCAGACCGTGCACCAGACCAAAACCCAAAGCCAGCGTATAGTGCCAGGCCAGCGTGGAATTCGTTTCGCCGCCTGCCTGAAACAGGTTGTATATCGCTGTGGCTAGTATGGTGATAGGAATGATCGTCTCGATCAGGTCGGCCGATACATTGACCCAGCCCAGCGCGCTGAGGGCGAGGGTAAGAGAATGGCCTATCGTAAAAGCTGTAGCTAAGAGGATCAAGCGCCAACCGTTACGCCAGGAGTACATAGCGCAAAGGGTAACAATAAATAGCATGTGGTCAAATCCGGCGGGGTCTAAAATGTGGTCCCATCCCAATTGAAAATATGTTTCAAATACACTCATCGCGATTCAGCTTGGGTTATTTAATCGATGTACTCCACCTTGTGTAAAAACCGAAGACCAATAGATAACTCTACTGTCACATTGGTCGGGCTTTGGGCATTTACTGTGCGGGTTTGCGTAGATCCGGAACCGGGTATGGGTTGCAGGCGCTGCTGGGGGATAAACATCTGCCGAGAGAGGTCGGGATGGATAGAAAGCTCCAAAATGCCCGCTACATGCTCACTAAATGCCCACTCCAGCCCTGTTTGAAAGGTAACGCCCCATAGCCAGCGGCGCACAGCGACACCTTGGGCCTCTCGGGATAAATTGTCGCTATCCTGCGAAATGGTATATTCTCCACGCATGCCAATTCCGTAATAAAACCGCGAATACTCATTGCCAAATGGAAATTTCTGTCGAGCGCCAAGCACGAGAGAGGCATTATTAAATACATCGCGCTGCGATACGGCGCGACCAATGGTAAAGCCCTGTCCAAATACACGCTGACTGCCGCGCTGATGATATCCAAGCTGGGCAAATAGGCTAAATTCATTTTCTTCGTCTGCTGTTTCGATAAAGGTGGATCCGTGGTAGGTCAGCAGCACGCTGCGATTACTGAAGTTTTTGAACAGTTGCATGCCGCCTCCGACACCGCCTTTAAATCCAAAGGCGTAACTCTGAGCTGTCAGGCTGGCACTGCCCGCAATCAGGCTCATAATCAGAAAGGCAAAAATCGATTTTCTCATAGCAATATTAGGTTGTGTGTTTCGGTGTATTACGTTCAAAAGCGCATGTGTAAACGCTAGTCCAAATATACAGATAAGTTTCATAGGGAAAAACAACAGAAGTCTTCGGCCTAGTGCTGCGCAGGGGTGGCAAAGCCAGACCCGATCGCGTGGTGCGCGTTCGGGGCCGAGCACATCCGGCGGAGTCCTTCTCTTTAGAGCAAGGACGGAGACGGGCGGCCATGTGCGAGCCCCGGAGCATAACGGCCCCCAAAATTTTGGGGGCAGGCCCCAAAGCCGCCGCCTCAAATTCAAGCTCATATTCTGGCAAAACTGCTTAGCGGACGCGCAATTCTTCGCCGATGCGAATCCCACTATCCTGCAGCGCATTTTTTTCCTTGAGCTCGTCTACCGTCAAGCCAAACTTTCGGCTAATGCTATACAGGGTGTCCCCCTTCTGAACCACATAGGCCTCAAGCGTTTGGGCTGTTTGCGAATGGTGAACGGTATCTTCTTGTATCGTGTCGGCTGCTACTGCGATCGGAGGCTGTTCCGCCGTGTCCTTAACTTCTTCCACCTCCAGCTCGGGGGGTGAGGAATGCTCGGACAGGGCATCGTCCTGGGGTAAGGCCTGCACATCATCGTCGGCAGGCAAATTTTCCTCAGTTTTCTCAGGTAATATGGTCTCTTTTTCAGAACGTAGGGTGGGCCTGGACTCAAACCACGACAAACCCCGCAATCGGATTTGCTCCCCCACAGCGGGCTCTTCACCTGCTGACATCTTATTTTTACTAAGTAGCTTTTCTACACGCACACCGTATTGTTGCGCAATGGAAAACATATCGTCACCGGCCCGAACATAGTGGTATTTTTTCTCCCCGCGGAATGAACGCCGCTTCTTCTGTAAAAACACACGTCGACCCGCCTTCAACTTCTGATTGGGCGATTCAATGCCCTCATTATATTTTACGATTTTATCGGGCGACACACCAAAATCCATGCTGATCTCCACAGGTCGCTCATCGGGCCGCGCATAGACAAACTCCACATCATTCACGCGTTGCAAAGTCGGACTATAGGATTCCTCCTGTACCAACATAGCCGGATCCTCTGCCTCCATTCCATCAAATTGGTGTAGGCCATAGCGCTCAATAAGCTGAATGAGCAATTGGGGATACTTGGGATTGGTCGCATAGCCCGCCTTTTTCAGTCCGCGCGCCCAGGCTTTGTAATCGGTCGGCTGCAGGCGAAACAAAAATCCGTATCTGTGATTCTTTCGCGGATCTCGCAAAAACTCTGAATGCGCTACAAAACTTTCCTCCGGATTGCGATACGCCCGAAAACAGGAGGGCACTAAACGACCATTTTTATAGTCGTCATCCTTGCGCATCACCGACCCCCCGGTCCACTGCTTACCGCACTTGATCCCAAAATGATTGTTCCCTTGAGTGGCCAGATACGACCGCCCTGCATTCGATTCCAGTATCGCCTGCGCCATTTTTATACTCGCCGGGATGCCTGTACGATGCATCTCTTCAATGGCAATTTCTTTGTACTGCTCGATGTATGTTTCATGTGCCGACTGCGCAAACAGTCCACTCATCGCTGAAAAACATAAAAAAAATAGAATTCTATTGATCATTTCATATTATTTATATTAATAATATCAAAAATAATGCCATTTTTCTTTTGGGTGTGCCCCCCAAATGCTTTGGGGGTCGCTATGGTCGGGTGCTCTCCGCCACCCGGCGGATCGGCTGCCGACGACCAGCGGGGAGGCCGCCGGCATCTCCCCGGCACCCTTTTCGCCCTTCCTTTCTGGAATGGCGAAGGGTTTGGGGCCACCCTCTCAGCGCTCACACAGGCTTACGGCCTTAAAACTTTTTGCCACACATGTTTATTATAATCCTACTCTGTAAGTCGACAAACGACCTTTTAAACCATAGAAAATAACATATGCATCTGCCCGAAAGGCTATGCTTTGGGGAAAAAGGGCAGAGAAACCTTACCTTCGATACTACAACTCAATATATGAAGCTATCAGCCTGGAATATTGCTATCAAATGGGGCGCCGCTTATGCCTTATTGACCCTGATTTGGCTATCCCTGGAGTCTTGGATCGGACTGCATGACGACTTGCTCAAGTATCGGGTCGTTTTGACAAATGTAAAATATGTGCCCATATTTCTCATCTACTTTGCCGCTTTGTATCGCTATCGACGGGACAGAGAAGGAGGCATATATCCTTACAGTGCGGCCTTTATCGATGGTTTGCGCCTTACTGCTGCGGCCACCTTGCTGAGCATTCCGACTCAGTATATCAGCTTGCGATATCTTACGCCCGACTTTTTATCAAAGATGCGCGTCGCTATGACTGAGGAACAGTGGATGACGGCGATTGAAGCCGCTAATTATTTTGAATTTCAAAACTACATGATTCAGTCTGTCCTTGCCATCCCGGCAACAGGCTTGATGATCACCGCCATTGTCGCTGTGTTTGTGAGCAGAAACGGCCGTCCCTCACCGATCTAAAATCTGACAAGGATTTTCACCTTAAAGCGAATGTTGGAACTCTCTCTCGTCCTGAGCTATATAATCCAAAGGTAAAGGCTTTGTAAAAATCGTCCATTTTTGCCTTTGTTACAGCGCCAACCGACCAAACAAAAACTGGATAAATTTGTCTTGACATTAAATTATTGCGTTTTTTGCAGCATCTTATTTGTTGTACAAATTTTATTTAGATATGCGTATTTTTATTTGGTTTCTATTAATGGGAACTTTTTGTGGTTTATCCGCACAAGGAGTGATTCGAGGCCGCGTGATGGACGGTCCCAATGGGATTCCGGGCGTAAACGTTTCTATTATAAATACAAATGTGGGAACCTCCACTACCCTTGATGGAAGATTTGAATTGTCCTTTCGCGAGCAGCCGCCCATTACCTTGCAATTGTCCGCCATCGGCTACGCTGACGAGAAGGTAGAATGGTCCCCCGGGGACGGAGAGCTCGACATCCAAATGGAGTCCGTAGCGAGCAGCCTCGACCAGATTGTTGTCAGTGCCTCTCGATATGGTGAGCGCATTATGGAAGCTCCTGTGGCGATTTACAAACTATCTGGTGCGCGCCTGAAGCAAATGGGTGGTGTCAATGCTTATGAATCCATTGAATCCATGCGCGGCATTCAAGCACAAAAATCGAGCTTATCCCTACCTTCTTATAATACCCGAGGTTTCTCCGATCCCGGTAATTTTCGGTTTAAGCAGCAGTTGGATGGTTTTGACATGACAAATCCCATCGGATTGGCCATCGCTAATACCATGGGCGTATCGGATTTGGATATCGCTTCTGTGGAGTTGGTCCACGGTGCCGCCTCAGCACTTTATGGATCTGATGCCTTCAATGGCGTATTGCGTTTCCAATCGAAAAACCCCTTTGACTTCCCGGGCGTAAGTATGCAAACCAAAAGTGGAGTGACTGTGCAGGATGCAGCGGGGACAAACCCCTATTTTGAGCAGGACTTTCGCGTAGCGCATATCATGTCTGACAAAGTCGCTTTCAAAATGGACCTCAGTTATCGAAAGTTTCACGACTGGATCGGAGACGATCAAAGTCATCGCATTGCGCCCGGCAACTTCGATAATCGCGAAAACTTTCCCGACGCTCCGCCGGCCGACGGCTTTATTGCCCATGATGGCGTCCACAGTTTGGGTAATGAATACGGTAATGGTGTAGGTGTGGTGCCCGGCGTCAATTTCCTGGTTGGCCCCGGCAATGATACCTTGAATATTATGGGGGCGCCTTTGACGCGAACCGGTATTACCGAAAAAGATATTTTCACCCTACCGGACATTCAAAACAATGAGATGGAGTCCTTTCGCGGGAGCTTTTCCTTATTCTACCGCCCCATAAAAGACATGGAGCTGGAGTATACCTATAAGCACTCTTTTAGCGACTGGCTCATCCGGTCCAGCTCTACCTTTCCGCAATTTGACTATTTACAGCGTCTACATTTAGTGCGCGCCAGTTACAAAGGCTTTACCGGGCGTATCTATCGACATAAGCTCAACAACTTCCGCGGCTCGTGGTCAGCAGCCAATGCGGCCGACGCTGTACAGCAAGCACTGCGGCCAAATGAGGCCTGGGCCGCTGATTTTCAGGACGAGTACAGTCGCACCGGCTCTTTGCGCGATGCGAGACAATTCGCCGATCGCTTCATGCCCGGCGGCGCTGAGTTTAACTTACAAGATTTTCAGGCTGCGCTGGGCGCCAGTGCACGAAATACGGACTATTCCGGTCAGAACTCCGCTATCACGGCAGGATCACAGGCCGTTGACTTTTCCAGCTATACGAATTTAGATCTCGATTACGATTTTGAAGATCAGCTACCATTTAAGTTGCAGGTCGGCTTTAACTATCGGCGCATTCGCGTCAATAGTAACGGCGCCTTCTACAATGACGGACCTTTAGGCTTTGGTGAGCCCATTATCGTCAATAATATGGCAGGATATGCACAAGCATCCCGTGAATTTATAGATGAACGCCTCCGATTGACTGCCGCCTTGCGCGCCGATAAGCAAACGGATTACCAGTTAAATTGGTCACCGCGGATTACCGCCGTGCTTAAGGCCGGGGCAGAGCGTGATCATATCTTTCGCGCCTCTTACCTGACCGGATTTCGCAATCCGAGTATTCAGGAAGGATTCTTCCGGCTACAGCTAACCTCAACTTTTACCAATATCGGTTCGGCACGGCGATCGCTAGAGAATTTTGTTTATCGAGGTGTTAGCGGCACAGAGTATAATATGCTAGACATTATAGAGGCAGATGGTCGCGGCTTCCAACCTTTACAGCCCGAGCAAAACAGTAGTTTAGAGTTGGGCTATAGAACGCATATAAACAACCGCTTGTATATCGATGCCAGCGCTTACGGTACGCAGTATCGCAACTTCATTAATCGCCCACTCATCTTTTTCCGTCCGGAAGTAAACCCCGAGGACTTCCAAATCTTTGGGATTCGCCAAAACCGATCGGAAACCGTAGTCGGATATGGAGCTGGAATAGGCTTGGACTATGTGGTCAATTCCAAGTTGTCCGTTGGGGTCTCTTACGACTGGAATGACTATGACAGTCCGGATTTCAGCCCGCCCGAAGGCGTAGAAGATGAGCAGGCTGCTAAGGATGCGTTTTTGCGCAGTTTGCAGTTTAACATCCCCGAGCATCGGGTCAACGCGAATGTTTCAGCGAAACGCTTAGGTAAACGAGAACGCTGGGGCGCCCATTATAACTTCAGATACAATGGCTCGTACAACTATTTCAGCAATTTTGGTGAGGCCTTAATTCCGGCGTTCAACACATCAGATGTAGCAGTCAGTTACCGCATCCCCGACTGGCGCACGACACTTAAGGTAGGGGCCAGCAATGTCTTCCGCCAGGAATACATTACTATTTATGGGGCTCCAATGATCGGAAGTCTGTATTATGTGACTATTCGGTATGAGTAAACCCCGTGCATCGTATTGGTTACAAGCTTCTCGCCCGCGCGCTTTTCCGCTGGCAGCTGCCTGTATTGGTATGGGGGGCGTATTGGCATACAATACCGGCGCCTTTGATTCTATTGTTCTGGGTCTGGCGGTTTTAACGGCAGTCTTATTACAGCTTTTGAGCAACCTGGCCAATGATCTGGGTGATTTCACAAAAGGTGCAGATAGTGAGAATAGGCTCGGTCCGGCGCGTACAGTGCAGCTGGGGTTGATTTCCCCTGAATCTATGAAGCGTGCCATCTGGGTGGTGGGATTACTCGCTTTCTTCTCCGGTATCTCCTTAATCCTGGCAGCGCGACCCAGTTTGAAGGTTTCTTTAGCTTTCCTGGGAGTCGGTCTGGTAGCGATATGGGCCGCCGTTCAATACACCCTGGGCAAACGCCCTTATGGATACCACGGCTTAGGTGATTTTTTTGTCTTTTTGTTTTTCGGCTGGGTGGGCGTGCTAGGTACCTATTTTTTACAAGTCCATACCGGGAGCTGGAGTTTACTCTGGCCGGCCAGCTCTTGCGGATTTTTTGCTGTCGCTGTCCTCAACATAAATAATGTTCGCGATATTTCATCAGATCGAGCAGCAGGTAAAAACACACTAGCCGTTTATTTGGGTGCTCAGGGTGCACGTATTTATCACCTCCTTTTACTTATTGCTGGTCTAGCCTGTGCGGCGATTTATACCCTCACTGTTAACGGTGGGAATTGGTACTTTTTAGGTGTAATACCCTTTTGTGTACGCATAGGGTATCTTTTATTTCGATACAGCGATCCAAAGAAAATTGATCCCCTTTTGAGGGAAATGGCCTTTGTCAGCTTGTTATTTGTTATTTTGTTCGGACTGGGATATATACTATGAGAAAGCAGACCTGGCTTTGGATTTTTGTGTTTACGGCCTTTGCGGTAATCGCTACAGCCTATCTGATGGTTTGGGCCTCGCCCCGGCCGGCCATGTGGGGCTTTCCCTCCTGGGTTTTTCCATTTGCAGGCATTCATTTGGGCTTTACAGCCGCCGTCTGGGCATTCACCCGTTGGTACTGGGAAGATGAAAACGAGGAAAGCTAGATGGAATACCTGATATTACTAACTTATCTGGGCCTCACTCTATTCTTAGGCTATCGGTATGGGCAAAAATCCGATCCTTCTATAGAAGGCTTCTTCTTGTCCAATCGAAATTTACGGACAGCGGCACTTTTCTTCACTTTAATCGCTACGAATTTTAGTGCATTTTTCTTTCTGGGATTTGCCGGAAAAGCTTATGAACTCGGCTATGGCTACTATGCCATGATGTCTTTCGGCACCTCTTTTGCTGCGCTTACCTTTTATGTCGTGGGCAATAAGGCCTGGCGCCTGGGTAAGGAGAAAGGCTATATCACCCCAGTGGAAATGATGCGCGGTGAAACAGGCAGTGATACGCTGGCTTTGGTATTCATGATTTTCATGTGTGTATTCATGATCCCTTTCCTGGCTGTCCAGGCCATAGGTGGCGGCCTCATTCTGGAGGCGATCACCAACGGACAAATAACATATGGCTGGGGTATTTTACTCATGACGCTCTTTATCGTAGTCTATGTGCTGATTGGCGGCATGCGCAGCATTGTAGTCATGGATATAAAGAATGGAGTGATCATGCTCACCCTGATGTTGGTGGCCTTTGTGGTTTTGACTCACAACATGGGCGGAATTACTGCCTTAAATGAGCAATTATTTACCGAGCGCCCTGCCCTATTTGATGCCCGTGCAAATGGATTTTTTACCCCTGTCCGGTGGATAAGTTTTTTAATTTTGTGGAGTTGCTGTCTTCCCGCCTTTCCTCAAATTTTTATGCGTTTTCTCATGGGGCGAAATATCAGCACCTTTAAGAAAAGTACAGTTATTTACACCCTCATTCCGCCGCTGCTTTTTATCGTACCCGTTACGATCGGCGTTTTGGGACACATAGACTTTCCAGCCCTGGGCGAAAAGGAAATAGATCGCGTATTACCCATGCTTTTATCTCAATACACGCCAAGTGTATTTACAGCCCTCATTTTGACGGGTGCCTTAGCAGCTTTTATGAGTACGGTAGATAGCATTTTGATTGCTATCACAAGTATTGGCACGCGAGATGTTTACGTCCGATATATACGCCCTCAAGCAGACTCTTTACAACAAGTTCGCGTCGCCCGCATTCTTCTCGTCGGACTGGCCTTCGTTGGGCTCATTTTGGCCTGGTTGCGCCCCGCCAGTATTTTCACAATTGTAACGGTCACCTTCTCTGGCAGCGCACTGTTATTTCCCGTAATTGTAGCCGTGTTTTATTTGCCAAAGATTTCTCCTCGAGCCTGCACCATAGCCCTCATCTCTGGGGAAGCACTGCTCATGTACCTTACCTTTTCGACACCGGCACCTGCCTGGTTAGGCTCAGCCTTGCCCGTTCTTCCAGCCTTTATCTGGACAGGGTTCAGTCTGCTGGTACTACATTTTGTTTGGAGGGAAAAACCACGGGTTTGGAATTGACGTTAAAATGAGGTGAAACAGTCCACACTCCACCCACATAAATCCTTATCTTTGAAAGCAGAAAAGATCAAGCGCCCATGAAAATAGCACTCGCCCAAATCAACTACCATATTGGTCACTTTGAATCCAACCAGCGCAAAATGTTGGCTCAGATTGAAGCCGCCAAAACCCAAGGTGCTGATATTGTTTGTTTTGCCGAATTGGCGGTTTGCGGTTACCCGCCACGAGACTTTTTAGAGTTTGATGGCTTTTTGGACGAGTGTAACAAAGTAATTAACGTCCTGGCAGATGCTGCGCGCGGAATTGCCGTGGTGGTGGGCGCGCCCGCTCGCAACCCCATACCCGAGGGAAAAGCACTTTTCAATGCGGGCTGGTTTTTACACGAAGGCAAAGTCATCGCACGGCGGGAAAAAGCCTTACTACCTACTTATGATGTCTTTGATGAGTATCGATATTTTGAACCGGCCACTTCTTTTGAGGTCATTGAATGGAACGGATATCGAATAGCTCTTACCATTTGTGAAGATATTTGGGATGTTCCTACGGGCGACTTGTCTGAAGAGGAGTTCGATCCTATGTACACCGTTCGCCCATTGGATGTCCTACAGGATCAAAATCCGGACGTTATATTGAATTTGAGTGCCTCTCCTTTTTCTTTTGAGCAAGCCCAAACCCGCATGGACATCTTAAAATCCAATGCGAAACGCTATAAGACGCCGCTGCTATATATCAATCATGTCGGGGCTCAGACCGAGCTCATATTTGATGGCGGCTCCGCCGTTTTAGACGCACAGGGCCGCGTCTATGATGAAATGCCTTACTTCAAGGAAGCACTTTCGGTCTATGATCTGGAGGAAATAATAAAGGCCCCCAGAGATCACGAACGACCTAAGCAAAAAATGGCCTTGGTGCACGATGCCTTGTTATGCGGCATTCGGGACTATTTCCAAAAGCTTGGGTTCTCCAGCGCTATTATAGGTTTGTCGGGCGGGATTGATAGTGCTCTTACTACCGTGTTGGCCGCCGAGGCCCTGGGCGTGGATAATGTCCGGGTGCTCTTAATGCCCTCTCGGTTTTCTTCAGACCATTCGGTATCCGACTCTGAGGAACTGGCCAAAAACTTAGGCATAAAATACGATATCGTGCCCATTCATAAGCCCTATGATGCTTTTGTGCAGCAATTACATCCCCTCTTTGAAAACCGCCCTTTCGATATTGCAGAAGAAAATATGCAAAGTCGCTGTCGCGGGCTGATGCTCATGGCGCTATCCAATAAATTTGGTCACATCCTTTTAAATACAACCAATAAAAGTGAGATGGCAGTGGGATACGGAACACTTTATGGGGATTTAGCCGGTGGCCTTTCCATTCTCGGGGATGTGTACAAAACGGAGGTGTTTGCACTAGCAAAATGGATCAATCAGGATGCAGAAATCATACCTCAAAATATTATCGACAAACCTCCTTCCGCTGAACTAAGACCCGACCAAAAAGATACCGATAGCCTGCCGGAATACGATTTGCTGGATCGGATTCTGTATCAATACATTGAGCGACAGCGAGACCCCCAAATGATCATTCGACAAGGGTTTGACGAGAAAATTGTCCGTCGGGTAGTTCGTCTGGTAAACATCAATGAGTTTAAGCGACATCAGACTGCACCGGTTTTGCGCGTCAGTACGAAAGCCTTTGGCATGGGTCGACGTATGCCCATTGTCGCTAAATACCTATCCTAATGTTTTCAAATTGGTAACCCTGGCCACCTAGATAGTAGTGATACGTTGATGAAGCCTTTAGTTAGCTGAAATGATACATATACACTGCGGAAAGCTCTTAAACTTATGCACTGCGACGCGTAAATATGGCGACTATCGCTGTGGTGACTACACCCATGATCAGGGCTCCAACTACACTCTGAACCATATAATTGGATAAGTTGAAATAATCTTCAGCCTCTTTTTGTGTCTTAAAAAAGCCTGTCTCAACCGAATGGGCAATCACGTTATTAAAATAATCGGGAGTGATAATGGTCGAAATAATCCATTGCAAAAAGGGACTAAATAAAGCAACAATAAGAGTAATTATAAGCCCAGACGCAAAGCCTTGCATGTAAGTCATCGTACCATTGTAGAATTTTTTACGCTTTTCTAAAAGCGCCAAGACATAAACTACAATAGCTGGAATAGCAAATAGATTGGTCAAATACTGATGTTTGTCGATATGCTCATTGTGCAAACCAACAGCGCGCTCTATTACCATCCAAAGCAGCATAGCTGCCATGAAGATAAACGCCCATTTGATCTCAATTTTATATTTGCGCATACCTTTAATTTATATTTTTGCTAATGTACGAATAATGGCTAATTTTTTATTACTAAATGAGTCAATAAGTTTCTTTTATTTGGACTCTTATTTTATTTGAGAAATAAAAAAGCAAGCTGTTTTTTAATGTGACGCTACAAATCTATTGGATTATTCTATTAAAGGATGAAAATTCAAAGCATTTCTGATTTCCACCTTAGCTCATCGATTTTTTTCACGAAAAGAAAACGGGCATCGGTTAATCAATCCGCAGATCAAGTTGTTTGAATACCGTTTATACGTGTTTTAGTTAAAATATTATATGCACCCACAGGATTATCCTAACTGGTTTAATCAATTCTGGAAATTGCGAAAGGTCTTTATCGGTCTTTTCATATTCCTATTTGTACTCTCTGCTGCCGGCATCCCTCGCTTAAAGTTTAACTTTAGTTTTGAGCAGTTTTTTCCCAATGAAGATGAGGACTTAGAGTTCTTTATGGACTTTGTTGAGGACTTTGAAACGGACGATAACTTTTTACTGTTGGCCTTTGAGCGACAGCCGGATATATTTGAATCAGACTTTCTGAAGCGCGTCGATAGTGTTGCCCGTGCAATAAAGACCATGCCTTATGTTCAACAAGTGCAGTCGCTTACCCAACTGAAATTTCCGCGCAAGACTCCTTTTGGGCCTGTACCTATTCCCGTTTTAGATTGGTCGGACTCTACGCAGTTAGTTCAAGCATCAAAACAGCTCCCAAAGGATCCCCGCTTTTCCGGGAAGCTCATTTCTGAATCAGGAACAGACTTGATTGTTTTTGTAAAAACAACAGATAACCTTACGATTGAGCAAGCCAGAGAACTGCGTGCTGAATTGGATCCGCTGCTAGAGGGCTACGCTCCGCAACCCGTCCGCACCCTGGGTCGTGCTTATATTACCACAGAGTTGGTCGATATGCAAATCTGGGAAGTTGGAAAATCCTCTGTCATTGCTGCGGGCCTTATTGCTATTGTGATGTTTTTTCTGTTTCGAAAACGGGCTGGTATTTTGATTTCCCTGACTTCCATTTTAGTTACCCTTTTTCTCTTTTTTGGGTATTTGGCCTGGACGGGTCGAAGTCTTTCGGTTATGGCGGCCCTATTTCCGATCATCATGATTATAGTCGGCACATCGGATGTAATTCATATCATGAGTAAATACCTCGATGAAGGTGCACGCGATAAAAGTCGAAAGCGCGCGCTTTTTATTACCATTCAGGAAATCGGCTTAGCAACCTTTCTAACCTCCATTACTACGGCCATAGGATTTGCCTCCTTGAGTTACAGTCGCATTACCTCCATTCAGGAGTTTGGCTTTAATGCTGCCGTGGGCGTGATGATCGCCTATATTACAGTTATATTTTTCACCTCTGCCTGGCTCAGTTTTTATGATCATTCAGCCCTGCGAAAACAGGGTAGAGTAGACGACTGGTGGTCTCAAAAACTCAAAGCTGTCTATCAGTTTACCCTCCGCCGTTCGAAATGGATTTGGTGGAGTTTACCCGTGGGTTTGGCTATTGCATTGTGGGGCATTTCGCTGGTTAGTACGAATTACAATATTACAGATAACCTGCCGGAAGGTTACAAAATTACGGAAGACTTCACTTATTTTGAACGCATCTTTGGTGGCTATCGACCTTACGAGTATGCTATTGAGGTAGAAGACGAGGGTGAGATTTGGGACTATGAGAAAATGAAAGCCATTTCCGATTTGGAGTCATATCTCAAAGGATTGGATTACATTCAGCGAGTGACCGGACCAGCTGAGATTTTTTCTTTCCTTCACATGTACGAAAATCAAAATCAGGTTGATAGTTTCGCCTTCCCACCATCCCGGCAGGTCTATGAAGACTATGTAGATCAACTAAACCGTCTCCCCGTGCAGATGGCTACTCAGAACCTGATCGGTCGCAATGCCAAAAAAGCACGCGTCAGCTCAACGATTCAAGATATCGGAGCCGATAGCGTAAAAGCCGCGCAGGCTCATATTCGAGATTGGTTTGAGCCGCGTGCCGAGAAAGCCCAATTGTCATTTAAAGCTACAGGTACCGGTGTCATTTTAGATAAAAATGCAGAATATGTTCGATCGAGCTTACTCTCGGGCTTACTGCTGGCGGTAGGCATTGTCAGTTTGATCATGGCTTTGCTTTTTCGGTCGGGCTCCATGTTATTTATTGCCTTGGTGCCCAATATCGTTCCTCTGGTGATGGCCGGAGCATTACTAGGCTTTACCGGAACCGAGCTGGAGGCAGGTATTGCGATTATTTTTGCCGTGGTGTTTGGGATCGCCGTCGATGATACCATCCATTTTTTAAGCAAATACAAACTCGCGCGAAATAAAGGTTTAGATCAAGAAACTGCTTTGCAAATTACCTTTACGGAAACGGGGAAAGCCATCTTACTCACTTCCATTATTTTATTTGCTGGCTTTATGATCTTATTTTTCTCAGCACATCCACCGACGCGCACAGTAGGTTGGCTTATTGCTGTAACACTAGTAAGCGCCCTGGCGGCTGATGTTTTGATCATACCCCTTCTTTTGCGGCGGTTGGGGAAAAAACTATAATAGTCTTTTTTTATTGTTGAACTTGTTTTATCTTTGTGGCGCTGAACATAGACCCGTGGTGTAGTTGGTAACACAGCAGGTTTTGGTCCTGTCGTCCCAGGTTCGAGTCCTGGCGGGTCTACTTTTAATTGTGAAGTATAACAATTTCTTCACAATCCTCTAATACAGAGGTTAAAGTTCTGATTTTACTTTGAGGTGGGTATCGAGTATTTATACTCGGTATGCACAGGATGAGGTTATGCTCTGCATAGCCTTTTTTTATATCAGATCTTTTTTATGACAAGTTGAATATGACTATTATTAATGTATGATATCTAGAGAAGAAATTGTTGAAGATTGGCTCCCGAGGTACACGGGCATGGAGCTCGATGAGTTTGGAGAATATATCCTGCTTGTCAATTTCAGCAATTATGTGCGCAAATTTGCCGAGTGGCACAATGTGCCCATTCGAGGTCGAAATATGCAATGTGCCACTGCCGACGGAATTACTATTATTAATTTTGGAATGGGTAGTGCCAATGCAGCCACTATTTTAGATTTACTTTTGGCCGTTGAACCTAAAGCCTGCTTGTTTTTAGGGAAATGTGGTGGACTTAAGAAAAAAAATAGTGTCGGAGACCTGATTCTCCCTATTGCAGGCATTCGCGGGGAAGGAACATCTAATGACTATTTTCCACCAGAAGTGCCCGCCTTACCTTCTTTTGCTCTTCAAAAAGCTGTCTCGACGACCATCCGCGATTACGGACGGGATTATTGGACAGGAACTGTTTACACGACAAACCGGCGGGTATGGGAGCACGATGAAAAATTCAAATCGTATTTGAGAGAAGTTCGAGCCATGGCCATTGATATGGAGACCACCACTATTTTTAGTGTGGCTTTTGCCAACTCCATTCCGGCCGGCGCTTTATTACTCGTTTCCGATATTCCGATGATTCCCGAAGGTGTGAAAACAGACGAAAGTGATGAAGAGGTGACGCGTAATTTCGTGGATGACCACCTTCAAATTGGTATCGACTCACTAAAACAACTTATTAATCAGTCTATGACTGTCAAACACTTAAAATTTTAAACTCGAACATATGAAGAAGAACATTACAGTCGCTTACGGTGATGGCATCGGGCCAGAAATAATGAAAGCTACCCTTAAAATTATTAAAGCTGCCGGCGCGCAGCTCGATATTGACGAGATAAAAATTGGTGAAGATGTATTCAAGGCAGGACATTCATCGGGTATTCCACCCGAAGCCTGGGATGTAATTCACAAAAACAAAGTATTACTAAAAGCCCCCATTACCACCCCACAAGGTGGAGGGTATAAATCACTAAATGTAACCCTGCGAAAGTCCTTAGGCCTTTATGCCAGTGTGAGACCTTGCATTTCTTTTTCTCCTTATGTAAACGCGGTGCATCCGGATGTAGATATTACTATAGTTCGTGAGAATGAAGAAGATCTGTACGCCGGTATCGAGCATCAACAGACACCAGATGTACATCAGTGTTTGAAACTGATTACCAAGGGTGGGTCAGAAAAGATAATCCGATATGCGTTTGAATACGCTAAAAGCTGTGGCCGCCGCAAAGTCACTTGCATGACTAAGGACAATATCATGAAAATTACTGACGGCCTTTTCCACAGCGTATTTAATGAAGTGGCTAAAGAATATCCGGATATTGACTCAGAGCACTATATCATTGATATAGGTGCTGCTCGAATTGCGTCCAGACCCACAGATTTCGATGTGATCGTAGCTCCTAATTTATACGGTGATATTATCTCAGACATTGCCGCGGAAATTACCGGTTCTGTAGGCTTAGGGGGTTCAGAGAACATCGGAGACGATTTTTCTATGTTTGAAGCAGTTCATGGGTCAGCACCTGATATTGCGGGACAAGGCATTGCGAATCCTTCCGGTTTATTATTGGGAGCCTGCCGTATGCTATTGCATCTTGGCCAGACCGAGGTAGCTGAAAAAGTTGAAAATGCATGGCGTTGTACGCTTGAGGAGGGTATTCATACCGGAGATATCTACAAAAAAGATAGCAGTAAAAAGCTTGTCAATACAGCCGAATTTACGGAAGCTGTACTAGAGCGACTGGGTAAAAAACCAAGCCACTTGCGACAAGTCAATTACGAGGGATTTGATCCACATATTGAAGTTAAGATTAATCCTAGCTTCCCCAAAGATAAAATCTATGTAGGCGTGGATGTATTTATTCAGGCTACAAAGGAAGAGTTTCACGATATGACGAAGAAGTTGGAACAGGCAACTGGCGATGACTTCCGCTTCAAAATGGTCACAAATAGAGGTGTAAAAGCCTATCCCGGAGAATTGCCTCGGACGTATATTACAGATCACCAAAGATGTCGTTTCGTGTCTAAATCCGGCGGTGAGGTTAAATCTCGACAGATTTTAGATCTCCAGGGTCGAATATTAGATAAAGGACTGGATATCATTAAAACGGAAAACCTCTGTGAGTTTGATGGTAAACGCGCCTATTCATTAGGTCAGGGAGAATAAGAATTCTCCTTAATGCGAATTGCAAAATAGTAAAAGCCTCGATGTCATAAACATCGGGGCTTTTTTTTCGTATATAAAACGCAGGTTAAAGGGATAATATGGATTTTAAGTAGTACTTAACACTGATTAATCCCATCTTTTGTCAGCTTAGAGTATTACCAAATAAAAACCGAATTGGTAAATACTGCCCCGCTGTTCGCATCAGCGATGCGAAGGGGCCGAAGGCGTCCCCACCTCCGTGGGGACCGAACGCAGGTGGAGCCCGAAGCGCAGCGACCCTCGAGCTACGCCCATCGGCGGAGCCTCGGGGTGATGCCCAAATAATAATTAAAAATTGGGGGTTGACCCTACCACTAACGAGTCGCCTTGTATTCGCTGTTGTCTATTTTAAATCCGGTCTCATCAATGTCGATTACCTTCATGACAGTGGTCTCGGCCTTATCCTTTTTCTCACGGGAAAGCATCTCCAGCGCATATCCTTTTTCTTCAGATATCGTGCTGTAACCCGGTGTTTTAACCTGTGTGGACACCAATCCCGCAAATTGATCATAGGAATATGGAAAGTCGCGCGCAATCCAGGCCTCGGTATAATATTCATCGTTTTCCATGATATACTTCCGGCAGGTATAGCCCAAAATTTTCTTCTTTTCTCCTGTTTTTTCTACCCGCATGTCAGTAGCCTCCATTTCATTCTCCATATCAGCTTGTGCTATGCTGGCAAAATTCGGTAGTTTCATCAGGGTTTTCTGACCATCCTGGTTCTGATACATCACAAAGACATTTCGCTCTAGATCCCAGACCATATACTGAAAGTCATCCGACTCTGAATCGGTCCGAAACCCCATGTATTTTGAATCGGTTGGGGGTATGATAAAGGCCATATATACAGGATCTTCATCTTCAGTTGTTATTTCATATTGGATGGTGAGATCAAATTCATATGCAGCCGGCAATTCAACATGGGAAACATCAAACTTATCCATATAACCCCCGGCGATCGCATCAGCAAGGGCAGATTCGGTGCGGTTATATCCTCCGTACTCTCCTCCATGCCGCTGCGTAGAGTCTTTTTCAAATTCTTCATCGACTTTCTTAGCCAGCGCTTTGTCGAACTCATCTTCTATAATCTTTTCAGCGACTTGGTCGGCCTTGCGCTTCAGTCGATTTAGTATCTGAGCTTCGGATTGGGGAATAAAGAATATAAAGCTCAAGATTAAGATCAAAAGTGACGGTAAGCGGTGAGAAAACATAATAAATAGGTTTTACAGGTGATAAAAAGGTGACTACTCCGAAGGTGTTTCTGAAAACTCTTCGTGAAGCTTTTTCCACAATACATCTTTCAATTCCATGAGGTTTTTCTCAGCAATTGAAGAAATAAAAAGCGTATCTATATCAGATGGGAGCTCTTCTTCCATCTGCTCCTGCATTTCCGCATCTAACATATCGGCTTTCGTAATAGCTAACAGTCGCGGTTTATCTAAAAGTTCCGGATTGAATGAACTCAATTCAGAAAGTAAGACCTGAAATTCCGATTTAATATCGTCGGACTCGCATGAAATCATAAATAAAAGGACGCTATTACGCTCGATGTGTTTCAAAAATCGGTGGCCTAAACCTTTTCCTTCATGGGCACCTTTTATGATCCCGGGAATATCCGCCATTACAAATGATTTGCCATCGCGATAGCTTACTATTCCGAGTTGTGGCACCAGGGTGGTGAATGGGTAATCTGCTATACGCGGCTCAGCGGCGCTCAATATAGAAAGGAGTGTTGACTTTCCTGCGTTGGGAAGACCCACTAAGCCCACATCAGCCAAGACTTTAAGTTCAAATAAAAACCATTGCTCTTGTCCGGGTTCTCCGGGTTGCGCAAATCGAGGGGTCTGACGGGTAGAAGTTTTAAAATGTACATTGCCGAGACCTCCGCGACCTCCGGGTAATAGAATTTTTTCTTCGCCGTGGTCTGTAATCTCAAACAGGACGTTGCCCGACTCAAAGTCCTTGATTACGGTTCCCAGCGGCACCTCTAAAATCTGATCTTCCCCGCCCTTACCCGATTTTCTGGATCGCCCTCCGGGCTCTCCTTTATCTGCTATAATGTGTTTGCGGTACTTGAGATGCAGCAGTGTCCAGAGCTGTTCGTTGCCGCGCAAAACAATGTGTCCGCCTCTGCCACCGTCACCCCCATCAGGTCCTCCTTTGGGAACGAATTTCTCACGTCGCAAATGCGCAGAGCCTGCGCCACCACTACCCGATCGGCAGTTAATCTTAACGTAATCAACAAAATTCTGACTGGCCATGAGGCTGGAGATTTACAGTTCTTCGATTACCGCGGATAAGCGTTCGAAAATTTCATCAACTTCACCCATTCCATTGACGGTATAGGCTTTGTCTTTGTTTTCATAATATTCGAACACCGGTTTTGTTTCTTCAAGGTAAACTTGAATGCGATCTGAAATAACCTCTTCATTCTGATCATCCTTTCGTCCGGAAGTTTTGCCTCGCTCTAAAAGGCGAGCTATAATCTCTTCCTTTTCTACACTTAGTGCAATCAGACCCTCAAGGGACATGTTTAAGCTTTTCATCAATTGATCCAGTGCCTCAGCTTGTGGCACTGTCCGGGGGAACCCGTCCAGGATAAACCCCTTCACATCTTGATTTGACTTCACTTTATTTTTAAGCATCTCTATGGTAATCTCATCCGGAACCAGTTGCCCCTGATTCATATATTCCTTAGCTTTTTTGCCTAGCGGAGTTTCGTTCTTCAACTCGTATCGAAACATATCCCCAGTGGAAATATGCATCAAGTCATACTTTTCTGCTAATTTCAATGCCTGCGTTCCTTTTCCAGATCCCGGAGGACCGAAGAGAATGATATTTGCCATGATAAAATGATTTTGGCCCCTTGATGGGGTATATAATGTTAATCCACGGATATACCGTTTTAAATGATGCGCAAAGATAGGAATTTTTTAAGGGAGAACGCGGCGCGCATACCTGATTCTAGGTTTCCAGTATGGCGAGGAACTCATGTTTTCGGTAATTACCCCACGAGAGGTGCTGGCGTGAGTAACCCAAAGGGCATCATTTTTCGCGTTTACGACAATACCTACATGCTGCACCTTCCTCCCCTTTTTCAACACCAGCAAATCTCCAGACTGTACGTGTTTGAGCGCTATTTTTTTTCCATATTGCGCCTGATCTACGGATCGCCTGGGTAATTGAACCCCAACTTTGGCATACACAAAGCGCGTAAAGCCGGAGCAATCAAAAGACCTGGGGCCCTCTGCCCCGTATTTGTATTTCGCCCCTTCGTATTGTTTTGCAATGGAGGCCAACTGACTATTTACAGACTCCACAGAGCTAGAGCTGGATCCGCGCTTGCTAATTTTTTGAGTGGTTCGAGGACCACAGGCTACAAAAAATAATAGTAGAAGTACTGGTAAGTATCGAATGTTGAAAACCATAAACCGAAATAACTTTATACAAACATATTGTAATTATTTGTAATATATTAAGTTTTTTGCTTTTTTTCCTATTTCAGGCAGCGCTTTTATTCTTTAAGTCGTCATTGGGATGCATAGCGCTTCCAACGCAAGCTGAATCCGATGCTAATTCGGTTCAGAAAATATGGAGATCACTCTGTCTAAACAGGGTGCTCTCCTTTTTTATTTATACTCGAAACCGTCTCGATCGGCTAAAAAGGGAAACTTTTTTCGGAAGGCTTGTAAATCGGACCGATGCAATTCTGCATAAAGCACCTTTTCTTCCTCAAAGATTTCAGTCATTGTTTCTCCGGTATAACTTATAACCGCCGAACCCCCATTATAACGCAATCCATTGGGAGCAGATCCAATCCGGTTGACCCCTGCCAGATACACTTGGTTTTCGATAGCACGCGCTCTCAATAAAGTCGACCAGTGAGAAATGCGTGTGTCGGGCCAGTTGGCTGGAATCAGGTATAAATCTGCAGACTGGGTATTGCGAAGCCAAACTGGAAAACGTAGGTCGTAACAGATAAAGGGCTGAATGCGCCACCCCTTATATTCAAATATCACTTGCCTACCGCCGCGGTCATAGACTTTGTCTTCACCACCATAAGAAAACAAATAACGTTTATCGTAGAAATCATAATCACCATTAGGCCACACTCCATAGAGGCGGTTGAAGAAATTATTCTCAGCCCGAACCGGCCAGGACCCCAAAACAATAGCATCGTATTTCTCGGCAATCCCTTTTGCCCAATCCAAGGTTTTTCCCTCAGCCGTCTCTGCGACCTGCCCGGGATTCATTGTAAAACCCGTATCAAACATTTCCGGCAAAAGAATTACGTCCGCTTTTGGCGCATCCGCTAATATGCGTTCGACTGTTTTTTTGTTCTTTTCCTTGTCTTCCCAAACCATATCGTATTGCAGAGCGAGAAGTCGTAGTGTTTCCATAGATCTCTAATATAAACAATGCCAGTGATTTTTTCATTTCCCTTTTAGGAGTTAAACCCGGTAGCGAAGCAGCACTTTGTTGGGCCAATTCCGTTGGCACCCCCTACCCCCGGTGCTGTAAAGACCTAATAGAACAACCGGCCTTACCTAACAAAATAGCCAACTTCCTTCCGCCCTTGATGCGGAATCTGCTTGTCCACATATGCATTTGGGGAGCTTAGAGTAATAGCGCCTAGCCCGCAATGAGAACTTGTTACAATTTATAATCAGCGAAAAGGCTGAGCTTGCGATCGTCCGAAAGAAGAAAATTTAGGTCGTACCTTTGTCCCATAATAGATTCTATATGCGAGAAATGCAAGGCATTGTTATTCGGACTACCCGCTACGGGGAAAGCAGTGTGATTGCTGAATTGCTCACTGCTGAAGAAGGATCGGTCGCTGTTATCGCCAGTGGGCTCCGTTCTAAACGCGGACGCGCACATGCAGCTTTACTAAAGACCGGCACTCCTGTATCGGTGGTCTTGTATTTTAAGCCCGGAGCCAACATGCACCGCCTGAAAGAGGCCCAGGCCGGCTATCGCCTTCAATCTGTTCCTTTTTCAATTGTCAAAAGCAGCTTACTTCTGTTTTTGATCGATGTTGGCCGCAGTGCATTTCGAGCTTATTCGGCCCATGAAAGCTCTTACCAATTTCTTATGGGTTACATTAAACGTCTTGACCAACGCACAGAAAGGCTGTCGTGGGTGCCTTTAGAGTTTATGTTGGACCTCTCACAGCATTTGGGTTTCGGACCCGAATTTCATACTGAAGTCAAGCCCGACTATTTCGATTTGAGGCAAGGTACTTTCACGTCCGACTTACCCTCACATCACAATGTCATTAGCGATGCGGATGCCCACACTTTTTGGCAATTGGGCTGTCACCTTCATCACGATACGCGCGCACCAATCGTTGATCGATATGCTAGACAACGGCTATTGGATGCACTCATTCTCTTTTTTCGCTATCATATTGACCAATTTCAAGTGCCGAAGTCTCATGAGGTGTTATCACAACTTTTCCACCCTGGCCAACCCCCTCCCGAGTCTAAACCCGACCCGTAAGTTTTCCCATTTTCCATCAAGCAACATAGAATACACTGATTTATGCTTGAAAAAGAGAAAAGATTTCTTTACAATTCTATATTTGTCGTTCAAACCGGTCCCTATGACTACAAACATCGCCATGGATTTTCAACTTAGAAACAGATCGCACGAAGAGCTCAAAACTTTTCACAGGGGTTTGCTTTTTCCGCGTATGGTCGAAGAAAAAATGTTGAAGCTCCTGAGACAAGGAAAAATCAGCAAGTGGTTTTCCGGCATTGGACAGGAGGCTATATCTGTAGGCTGCACACTAGCCTTAAAAGAGGACGAATATATCTTTACCATGCACCGAAACTTGGGCGTCTTTACTACGCGTAAGCTACCCCTTTCGAGGCTCATCGCTCAGTGGCAAGGCAAAGTCACAGGATATACACAAGGCCGGGACCGCTCCTTTCACTTTGGCTCTCCATCTGACCATATCGTAGGCATGATCAGCCATCTGGGACCGCAACTATCGTTGGCCAACGGCGTAGCGCTTGCCCACACTTTACAAGATAAAAAACGTGTTGTTCTCGCCTTCACAGGCGAAGGCGGCACCAGTGAAGGCGAATTTCATGAAGCCCTCAATGTTGCGGCTGTATGGAGCCTACCCGTCATCTTCATTATTGAAAATAACGGGTATGGACTGTCCACGCCCACTCAAGAACAATATGTTTGCGAGCATTTGGTCGACCGGGCAAAAGGCTATGGCATGAAAGGCTTGCGCATTGATGGCAATAATGTGCTGGAAGTTTATGATACAATTCGGCAGGAAGCTGAACACATGCGCGAAAATCCGCGTCCGGTGCTCATTGAGTGCGATACCTTCCGCATGAGGGGTCATGAAGAGGCCTCGGGAACAAAATATGTGCCACAAGAATTATTTGATTATTGGGAACAGCGCGATCCCCTGAAGCGCTTTGAGGGTGCCCTGTTGGAAGAAGGGGTTCTCGATGCCGATGAGATTCTCGAGATTCGGCAAAACATAAAAGGCGAAATTGAAACAGCCGTTCAAAAGGGCTTTGCTGAACCCGACCCCACGCCCTCTATCCAAAAAGAAATTAACGATGTCTACGCGCCATTTACGCCAAAAGAACAAAGCCCCGGAACAGAGACAGAAAACATGCGCCTTGTAGATGCCATTAGTGATGGGCTTCGGGAAGGGATGAGAAAACACGACAAACTCGTGCTTATGGGGCAAGACATAGCCGATTACGGCGGAGTATTTAAAATTACAGATGGCTTTTTAGAGGAGTTTGGGGCTGGACGAGTGCGCAATACGCCCCTATGCGAAAGTGCTATAATAGGCGCCGGTCTCGGACTGAGCCTGGAAAACCATAAAACTATGGTTGAAATGCAGTTTGCAGATTTTGTCACCGTGGGCTTTAATCAAATCATAAACAACCTCGCAAAACTTCACTACCGCTGGGGACAAGCGGCTGATGTTGTCATTCGAATGCCAACGGGAGGAACGGTAGGTGCCGGGCCTTTTCACTCCCAGAGCAACGAAGCCTGGTTTTCGCATACCCCGGGCTTGAAGGTGGTATACCCTTCCAGTCCCGCTGACGCCAAAGGATTGTTGCTTCGGGCTATCGAAGATCCCAATCCGGTCATGTTCTTTGAGCATAAAGGTCTCTACAGAGCCGTAAGTGAAGATGTCTCAAAAGGCTATTATACCATCCCCTTTGGAAAAGCACAGCTCATACGCGAAGGGCAAGAAGCCGTCATTATTACCTACGGAATGGGTGTAAAATGGGCTCGAGAATGGTCAGAAGAACAGTCCGCTGATGTAGAAATTATAGACTTGCGAACCCTGGTTCCATTAGATTGGGATGCTATCGCTTCATCCGTCAAAAAATGCCACCGCGTAATGGTTTTGCATGAGGACACCCTTACCGGCGGATTTGGTGCCGACCTTGCAGCTCGCATTGGTGAGTCGCTTTTTGAATATCTCGACGCACCGGTTACGCGTTGTGCGTCTATGGATACTCCTATCCCCTTTGCGAAAGGATTGGAAGATCAATTTATGGCTAGCAGCCAATTGCACAATCGCATGCAAGAATTACTCAATTATTAAAAAATCATTTCTATGAATATCGATGAATTTATTGCTGTTGGAGGAAAATCCGGCCTGTATAAAATGGTCAACAATAAAAGCAGTGGCCTGGTCCTCGAAGATATCAGCACGGGAAAAAAGCGCTTTTATTCGGCTATGCGCCATCAATTTACGCCACTGGGCACCATCTCCATTTATACCATGGTCGACTCAGAGCCGCTAAGCAAAGTATTTCGAAATATGCTGGACCAGTATGAGGATAATCCACCACCGCCGCACAAGGATAAACCTGAGGTACTGTTTGAATATTTTGAAGATGTCTTACCTCAATTCGACAACACCAAAGTCAATGTAGGTGATATCCGAAAAATCATCAAGTGGTTCAACTTTTTGCATCAAGAGGGCCTTCTCGGAGACGAGGAAGAATAGGTTGTTCTAAGCCGACGTGTTTTTTTCTTAGATTTACAATTCTATCTAACTCACATCGATGTATAACGGCAAAAAAGTAGTGGCTGTACTTCCCGCATACAATGCGGCCCTTACCCTTCATCAAACCTACGCCGAAATCCCAAAGGATATCGTGGACGAGATTATTCTGTGCGATGACTTTAGTAAGGATCACACTGTGGAAGTAGCAAAGGAGCTGGGTATTCAACACATCATTCGACATACCGAAAACAAAGGCTACGGAGGCAATCAAAAGTCTCTCTACAACCGAGCCCTGGAGATCGGTGGGGACATTATTATTATGGTCCACCCCGATTACCAGTACACGCCAAAACTCATTCCCGCCATTGTAAACCTCATTGGAGATGATTTATACGATGTCGTTCTCGCCTCCCGAATTCTCGGAAAGGGGGCCTTGCAGGGAGGCATGCCTATTTATAAGTACATCGCTAACCGCGCGCTGACCTTCACCCAAAACTTGCTTGTAAATCACAAACTCTCCGAGTATCATACTGGCTACCGCGCATTCAGTCGTCAGGTCCTGGAACAAATCAATTACCCCGCGAATTCCGATGATTTTGTCTTTGACAATGAAATGCTGTCTCAGGTTATTTATCACGATTTTCGCATCGGCGAAATCAGCTGCCCCACAAAATATTTTGACGAAGCCTCTTCCATCAATTTACGCCGGAGTAGCATTTATGGCCTCGGCGTTCTGCGCGTCTCCCTACAGCACTTTTTCCATCGTTTAGGCATGGGGCACTCAGCCATCTATCAGCGCCGGAACCCATAAACTTTTATCCAAAAAAGACTTGTTTTTTAATGATGAGGGCGATCCCCTCGGAGGTCCGCCATAAGGCGGAACCTCGGGTCGCTATGCTTCAGGCTCCACATGCGTTCGGTACGACGCCCGCCAAAATCGGGCGCCGCACTGCCGCCTTCGGCGACACCTTTCGCAGCGCTATCGCAAAAAATTGTTCTTTATACAACCTCTACCTGTTTATTGTATGAGCTAAATATTAAACTGTAATAGATGCCACACCTCAACGATAAATTTACATTTTTCACCAATCCTGATCATCATTCTTAATGCCTTGTACCCTTCCATGTGCCCCCGTATCGATAGTAGTCCCCTACTTGATGTTTTTTACAGCAACTTTCGCAAACAAAAATCCACTGCTTGCCCTTTTGAATCTGGATACGGTACATTACATGATGTTCAGTTGCACAAGTAGCGCAGGATTTCGTTTTCATATTCTATTAAACTCTTTGCGCGGTCAGGGGTTCAATCTATGAATAATAGAGAGAAAAAGTGGAAGAAGTCAAGAATGTCTTAGGTGAGAAATTAGTATCCTGTAGCACCGATCCTATGACCGGTTTTTATCGTGACGGTTGTTGCAACACCGGACCAAAGGATAACGGGACGCATACAGTATGCGCACGGATGACACAGGATTTTCTAGACTTTACAAAATCTAAGGGTAATGACTTGAGTACCCCCAGACCCAAATGGAACTTTCCCGGCTTGAAAGCGGGTGACTATTGGTGCTTATGTGTTTTACGCTGGTTAGAAGCGCATGTAAAGGATACTGCACCTCCTTTGCTATTGGAAGCAACGCACGAAAAGACTCTGGAGTATGTACCTCTTGCTTCTTTAAGAAGCTACCAAATACAAGATGAAAATGTTACTTGATTTTGATCAATCCAAAGAGGACGCCTGGCAAGCAGTCAAACACGAGTTACATCGGGGTGCTTTAGACAAAAAACATCCCTTTCGTTTCCTTACTCTTAGCACATATGGGGATCAGGGGGTACAGGCACGGTGGGTGGTTTTGCGTAAGGTCACAAAAGACCTGAGGTTTCTCATCTATACCGATTCCCGGACTCAAAAAGTAAGAGCCCTCCAGGCACACCCACAGGCCCAGTTGCTATTTTACCACGAGCGAAAGAAAGTTCAAGTAAGATGTATGGGAGAAATAGCCCTGCACCGCGATGATGAAATATCCCGGAAGCAATGGAGCCATGTTCAGGGTGTGGGAAAACGGGCTTACACCCCTAACTTAGCGCCGGGCACTGAAATTCAGCACCCAAAGGAAGCGCATTCCTGGTCTACAGAGTGGGATGACCGATACTTTACGGTCTTGGAATTCCGACCAGAAGAATTCGACGTGCTGCAACTAAACCAAACGGAACATCTGCGGATTCGCTTTCGAAAAAAAGAAACAGAATGGACAAAGACATGGATCGCGCCTTAGTTGCAATCTAGATCTTACCCTGGCTGTATTCAAATCAATCTATACCTCTGAACCGACCTAAATATTCACGATCTGAATAAAGCTATCTTATTTGTTGCGTGGCATATTTTTTTGCTGTGCTTCGAATCACTCCAAATGGAAGTCAGTACTTTTGAAGAAGCTGGCGTGGAATTTTTCAAAGCAAAACCTGCTATTCAGCCTGATACCACAAAGTGATAACATTTGTATAGAAAAGCTATGTAAACAGATGTGAACTATGAGTGGGAGCAAAAACTAGATGCTTAATCTATAATTTGTTTACCCTCGATGCCAGCATGGGATTTAATCCTCATCATTGATATCGTTTCAAGAAAGCTGTTCATCTTTCTTGATGGAGTCCTCCTCCATTATTTTTTTTGAATTTGAAGAGTCGATTTCCCTACCCATATAAACTAATTTACTTCCGGCATCAATCTCTACATATTTACTTTCGGAGGGAATAATATTCAGTGAATTATCTCTATGCTTTATGAAAATAGGGATTACCTCCGGATCGGCTTTCGTGATCTCAATAATACCGCTGTAATGTTCTTGAGAATTAATTTTAAACTCATGAATCTCAGGATATCGACGGGCCAAATTTACCAATTTGATGTAATCATCGGTATGTGAAAATAGACCATCCTCAGGGTTGTTTTCCGGATCATTCATTTCTTCAGGGGAAATCACTCGGAACGCTCCATTTTCGCCAAGTTCTTTCTGAAAGTTTTCGATGGCCTTTTTGTTGATGGTTGTATTTCCCGTAAGGGCCATCAAGTAGCCAATATCACTTAATTCCAGATTGTCCTGTAAGTCATCAGAAAAGATATCCGCAACAAATGCGGTTAATCCCATCTTTTTAGCTTCTTCCACATTGTTTTGGTTGTTATCTACCACAACGACGTGGCGGTCATTCTCATTTAAATATTTAGCAATAATTCTTGAAAAAGATGAAGAGCCCACAATTAAAATACCGTCAGAATGCTTTAAGAATACTCCAACCAGTTTGGCAAAAAGCCTGGCTGTAGTGGCGTTGAACAGAACCGTGCCGAGAACGATCATAAATACTAATGGAGTTATATACTCTGCATCTGGCACCCCTTTATTAGCCAACCTTATCCCAAAAAGAGAGGCAATACCGGCCGCTACAATACCTCGAGGGCCTACCCAGCTAATAAATAACTTTTCGTTGAGTTTTAAGTTGGAGTTAATACTGCTGAGGAGTACACCGACGGGCCTTATGATAAAGACAATAATTAAAAAGAGGTAGAGCGTTTTGAGATTATAAACCAGCAGCAGATCCTCGTAATTGATATTGGCTGCCAACAGAATAAATAAAATACTAATCAATAATACACTGAGAGACTCTTTAAAATAAAGTAAGTCTTTGAAATTTGGCAGATTCGTATTACCCATGATGATACCCATAACGACCACAGCCAATAAACCACTTTCATGGGCAAAAGTGTCAGCAAGTACGAACACACCCAAAACTGAAGCCAGTGTCACAACATTCAGCAGGAAATGTGGGACGAGTTTGTTTTTGACTAAATATATTAACGAATGTGCGAAAGTGAATCCAAAACTAAACCCGAAAAGAATCACTTTACCAAAGTCCTTTAATGCAATGGACGTGTATTCCGCCCCGGCTTTAGCATTGATAAACTCAAAAACCAAAACAGCAAACAACGCTCCTATCGGATCTATTAAAATCCCTTCCCATTTCAAAATAGCTGAAATATCCCGTTTGAGGGGAATATTCCTAAGTATGGGCGTTATGACTGTGGGCCCTGTCACTATAATTAAGGCAGAAAACAGCAAGGATATTTTCCAGGACAATTGAAAAATGAAGTGAACAGCCACACCGGCCCCTATAAAAGTTATGATTACAGCAATGCTAATGAGCTTTACAATTACGCTGCTCACATTCAGAATTTCTCCTCTTTTTAGTGTTAGTCCCCCTTCAAAAAGAATAACACCGATGGCAAGAGAAACAAAATAGTATAAGCTTTCCCCCGGGAATAAACCCTCCTCACCGTTCCAAACGGGTTCAATGAATTTTGAGCCATCCACTGTATATAGAGTGGCAATAGGACCTACTAAAAGTCCTATTAATATGAGTGGAAGAATAGCAGGAATCTTAAAACGCCAAGCGACCCACTGAGCTAAGATGCCTAAAATTATGATGGCAGCAAATTCAAACATATTCTAAAAATAGTATAATTCGATTACAAACAAAGTATGTGCAGGTACTTTAGGTATTTCTAGACACCATTTTGACTTGTACAGGTTTTCTAGGGATTGCAAGCCGTGTTCCAAAAGTCATTTTGATTTACTAATATCCGTTTCTACCGACCTCAAAGAATAGTGTGATAGAATAGAAGAATAGCACCGAGCTTGAGCTCGGGCTTATGAACCCGAAAAATTACAAACTTGAAGGGATGGCATTTTGATTTGGGCTTATGTTGCGCTCAATAAGGGGGTGCGCGTGGCCACGTCCACATGCTCCTTTTTACTTTTTGCTTGACCCTATCTGTCAGGCGCGCTATCGCCCGCCGCCAGACCAGATCCCACGGTGTGGGATCCGGAATCAGCCAAAAACCTTTTGAGTCATAATTCTCGCGGACGCTCCAACCGCTTCATGTTGAAGATCGCGGTTCGCGATCTGAAATGACGCCGCAGGCGGCACAACTTATCTTTTTTTCTCTGTTCAAAATTAATTGAATCATATAGCGTACCTACGGCACGCAATCATATTGGGTTGACTTGTTTCTACCCATATACCGTACCTAACGGCACGGTACCATTCGGTGCGCTTAACTGTCCTGCCTGTCCTGCTTGCAGTGAGCTCGTCGCGCCGCCTATCACTGGTGTTGGATTCGATTTACTTTTCTTGAGGCTGTTCGGCTTGTTTTTGTGTACAGAGGTCCTTTGGTTTTTATGGCTTGGGCAATTTGTAGTGCTTTATGCCTTTTCTTGCCAGATCCTACACAATCAACACATTGCTCATTCCTTGGCCGACGAAGCTATACGCCAGCGAAGTCGGTCCGCCTGGCCTTTCCCAATTTATTGGGGTTAGGGGGCTGGATTCCGGAGTTTGTCGATAAAAAATTGGGTGAACTATAGGATCAGCCTGTTTTATAGTTTTTTGAGGGCCGGTCTTTTCGGGCTATAGCGATCTTCATCCCTACTTTTTCCTCATCCTTTTTGAACGGCCAAAAAGGATGCAAAAACCCGCCGGGCTGTAAGGCCTCTCCGATCGCTCCAAGACGTTGCAATGCAACGTCTCTACATAGAACGTCAACGGATGCTGCGGAGGCCCGGAACTGAAATAGGGCTACACGCAATGCATTTCTCTAAGGCGGACTTTTCAAGAATCCGGAAAAATACGGCTAAAGCGGCACCAAGGTCTGTGTAGTCCATGCAAATCCGAGTAATCCGTGATTCAAACACGCATTATAGTTCCCATTCTACCAATCCTACACCACGTAGCGGTGACATGATACTACAATAGCTCAAGCTATTCCCTCACCACTTTGTAGTGAATATGCGTCAATTTCAGGTTAACCCCATATTTTTATGTGCTGATTTCCGCCTCTTTTCTGAAGGCAATTCTGTAATAAGATTCTCTACCTATTAATAACAACTAACTCTCAAGCCTGAAGGGCTTGAATATGGGCAGCCCCGAGCGCAAGCTCGGGGTTTTGTAGCAAGGAAAATTCCAACCCTGAAGGGGTTGAATTATAATTCATCCATATCTAATTGAAAGTTTGATTGACATCCCGGCCGATATGATATTGAAACCCTTTCAGGATTCTAATCAATTATTTTTTGCCGTTTTGTGATATGGATAACCAGTCCTAAGTTGACGCGTATTCTTGTTGGGGTGACATAACAAGGTAAAGTCCGTAGACACTATAGTCGCATGAAAATAGGAGGAAAAGAAAAAAAGGTCTTAAATAAAAAAGACCAAAAACAGGTCAGCAAGTAAAGTTGGATTTCGCTATCAAAAACGATTCCGATTGGTTTATTGGCGCCGATCCTGCCTTTGGTCGCGAAAGCCCATTTTAACGTAAAGTTATCATAGGCTTTCGAGTGGTTTTTGACTCCACTCGTTCTATGTGAGTGGTAACAGGTATAGTAGCTAAAACTGTGCCAGATTTGATTTCGACATCCGGATGGAGGTGGTCAAATTCATCTAAATCATAGTTTTGAATAATGCGAATGAGAATTTCCGCATACTGTGGATCCGTGGCATAGCCACTTTCTTTTAATCCGTGGGCCCACCCTTTATAATCGGTATGGTGTAATGAAAATAAATCCTGATAATATCTTCGGTGACGTAAAAATTCACTGTGATCTAAATAGGAAGCTACAGCCGATTCATAGACCCGAAAACAGCTTTCGATCAGTTGTCCTCTTTCGTTTCGGTCGTCATCCTTATGCAGATATACCTGGCCCCTCCAATGGGCTTTGCATTTGATGCCAAAATGGTTGTGCGCGCGTTGAGCCAGCGGACTCTGACCGCTTTGCGATTCGTGAATGCCCTGGGCAAGGGTGATACTAGCTGGAATTCCTGTACGATGCATTTCCTGTACCGCTAAGCCTGCAAACTGATCAATGTAGCGCATAGTCGCCAAAGATGATGACGGTGGATCTGTAGCGCCTGCACTACTGCATAAAAAAGCCCAAAAAAGTATCGCTAAACGTATTTTCATATGGTATAGGTTCGCATTTATAAAAGGATGGTTTCGCATGTAATCCCCCAAAGTATTAGTCAAAAATCATACCTAATTTCACATCACTGCTTGTCGCGCAATGAAGCCCCTTATTTAATGCTGTATCACTACTTTGTGCGTCACCTGGGACCCTCCGCTATAAAGCTGAATCAGGTACAATCCATTCGGCCAATCCGAAGTTGATATACGCCAGCGATCAGCATTGCGATCTACTCGAGCAGGTCGCTCTATCCCCGATGGAGTGACCACGCGCAAATCGCGCTGTTCCTGCGGGCCTTTTGGCCATTCCACCATTATAAACTCAGTGGCTGGATTGGGATAGGTGCGCACCGCCGTCTGTTCTTGCTCCTCACTGGATACAGTACCTTCATATCGGAAATAAAAATCAAATTGAGTGCCAAAATCGGCGGGAAAGCTTTCAATCACAATTGGAAAAGGCGAGTTTGAAGTACTCAAGCTCAGACTTCCGTTTCCATCATTATTTGCAAAAAATGCTAGTCCGTCTCCGTCACTATCATAAAGGGTAAAGTGATAGCAACCATTGGTCAATTCCCATGGCCAGCTGTGCTGTCGGTTTGCGCCCATATCGTCATCTTCGTATATAACATTCTGATCCAAGTCTAAGAGTGTCCAATAATTTTCCTGTGGCCGTCGGTTCGTCCGGATATTAAGTTGCATCTCCCGATCGATCACGGGTACCGGCTCAAAAGAGGATGTGAGCTCGTTATTGGCTCCATATTGGTCGTCCTGTCCATTGACGGCGACAATTTCTGCTTGAAACTCGGGCTGTGCGCGTTCGCCAGACCAGGAAACAGCTTCCGTGTACGGCATTTCGATATGCTCGCGATCCATCGGCGCAATAAAGCCCGACCATTCAAAAGTTGACATTTCATCAACTCCATATCGGATCTCTACACTAGTAATCGGCTCACTTCCTGTATTCTGTATAGCTATCCGAGCTGTTCCACAGGAAGGATTGAAACGGCTATGTGCCTCATGAGAAGAGGGCTGTAATATATCCACCAGGGCGGCATCCACCTCGTGATTGTACCCGGCGTGGTGAATCAAAACCGCTGATATGTTATAATTGGCTGGCACTTCTCCGGCAGGTACTGTGTAATCGTAGGGATCGATATCTACATTGAGTTGGGGTATAGAACCATTGACTATTGCATCCGTTAAATCGTGTTCGTGGCGAATCGCTTCAGATCCCGGGCACCAGTTTGCACGGTTATACAACCAGGTTCCGCCTTGGGGATATATAGGATTGTATCCACAATCGTTGCGCCACATGGCCTGTTCGTCGATCGTAAAACCCATAGAGCTTACAAAATAAAAACGGTTGCAAAACTCCGCACAATTTAAGGCATTGATAAAGCCGTGCCCCGTAGGTAAAAAGTGTAATACTGTTTCAGTGGCTCCGTTGGGCAAGTCTATATCTTTCGGCGGCATATGCTGTGACTCAAAGGTCTCAGATTCAATGTAATTATACCCGCCGGGACGATATAAGTTTTCGATGGCTACCACATCTCGAGGTGGCGTGCCCTTTATCATTTCAAATTGCAAATCCGCAGAAAAGCCGGAGCTCCATCCTTGATAAAAAATCTCGAATTCTACAGAGTCTTGCAGCAGCAGCGCATAATCGGTTACATCGTAGACGTAGCGATGTTCCCAACTATTGTCAAACCCGTTGGTCCCTCTTGCCATGTATCCGGCATAAGGCGTAATCATCCGTCCAAGTTCAAAGCTTTCTTTTACCTCCGTCACATTCCATAGGGTATCGACTTCCAGGGGATTGGTCGAAATGGTATCCAGTTGGGCTATCGTACTATCGAGTTCTCCGGTTAGGCGAAAGGCCTTGATAAGCACCGTATAGTCCCAATCGCTACAGCCGGATTGCGGACAGCCCAGTGTGAAATGCATATTGACTCGCCTATATTCGTCCGAACCGTCGGGGAAGTCTGCCATAGAACGGTAGCCCTCGTACCAACTCATCGTTTGGTTATCAAACACATCGACCATCACCGTATCCGATTGAGCGGAAAGGGTAGCCAACAAGAAAAGGAAGGAAATAAAAGGTATGTATGTTTTCATGCGCGGTAATATTTTCCCTAAAGTACGCATTTGGAAATATAATGCCAAGAATAGCGTATCGCTTTTGGGAGTAATGTAAGGCGGAGGCATCAAAAGAAGAAGGGGGCTAAAAGGTTGCGATAGCGCTGCGGCAGGTGGCGCCGAAGGCGACAGTGCGGCGCCCGACTTAAGACGGGTGCCGTACCGAACGAAGGTGGAGCCTAGAGCATAGCGCCCACGTCCTGCGGATCGCTTTGCGATTCCGGGGCGTGGGATCGCCCTCAAACCGCTAGGAAAAATGAGATAAAATAAGGTCCGGATGTGCTAGGCAGGTGTTTCGGAGTTTGATTGCTGGGGTGCATGTTGAACGAACCACATCTCCACTTCGCCTTTTCCTTTGGCGGCTATAAGCCCCCGAAATTCAAACTGTAAATCCGGATTATCTTCCAGGTGCTCATAGGTCTTACGGCTGATGTTGACTTTGCCCACCTGCCCACAGCTTTCCATCCGGCTTGCTGTGTTTACGGTGTCGCCCCATATGTCATATTGGAACTTTTTGACACCAACTACACCCGCCACGATGGGTCCGACATGCATGCCAGCCCGCATGTGAAAAGCGGGCAGGTTCTTTGCTGTGCGTTCACGAGCTCGCGATTCCATAAATTCCTGCATATCCAATGCTGCTTTTACTACGGCTAAGGTTGCCTGGGGGTCAGGAATGGGAATGCCTCCCGCTGCCATATATGCATCGCCGATGGTTTTGATTTTCTCGACTTGATACTTTTCGCAAATCTTGTCGAATGCCGTGAAACAGGCATTGATTTCCTCGACCAATTCATCTGCCGGCATTTGAGCGGCTGTGGCGGTAAATCCTCGAAAGTCGGTAAATAAAATCGTTGCCTCTTCAAAGCGCTTAGCTCTTGCTCTGCCGTCGGCTTTGAGTTCCGAAGCAATCTCTGCGGGTAGAATATTGAGGAGTAGGTTGTCTGAGCGGTCGCGCTCTTTCTTAATCGTTCGCTGCGCTTTGCGGACGTACTGTAAGCGGCTCCACAATCCTCCGGCGAGCAGTAGAATACCCAATCCGACTCCGAGTGCGATATTGCGATCCGCTCGCTCGTTGGCGATTTCTTCCTGATGCTGAAGATCGAGCACGAGTTGTTCCTGGCTTCGGCGTACACTGTCGGCAATTTGTTGGCGTTCAAACTCGTGCCCCATTTCGATACGGGTCATTTCCTTGGCTTTCTCTTTATTGAAGGTCGAATCCTGATAAGCGGCATAGCGTTTATAATAAGCTAACGCCTGACGAGGTTGCTGCAGGTTCTCATAGGCTTGATACAAGCACTTGCAGTTGCTGAGCTGTGAATTGGTTACACGTACCTCGGAAGCCAGATTCAGTCCTTTTTGACACCAATTCAGGGCGGTCGTATTATTCCCTTCAGCCAGGGCTATCTGCCCCAGTTCGGCGTATACCATGGCCAGGGTTTGAAACTCTTTCCCGGCCTGAAAGCCCTCCAGAGTTTGTGTTAAGTAAATCTTAGCGGAGTCCAAATTATTGAGTTGTTTGTGGGCTGCGCCGATGTGCATTTTCGTTACCCGAACCCAGCTGTATTCCTCCATGGAAGACCAGAGATCCAGGCTTTTTCGATGATAGTGCAGCGCGGTATAGGGGTCCTTTCGGTCATTCCAGAGTACACCAATATTATTGTAAGCGCGAGCGATCTCTGCTTTTTTGTCGAGCGTAAAATAGAGATCAATACTATTTTTATAGTAGTCAGAGGCTTTTTCAAATTCATCTTGCATATGAAAATTGGCTCCAAGAGTGTTATACACGTCTGCCAAGGTGGATGTGTCCTTGAGTTGCCGGCTCAAATCTTCGGCTGAGAACAACAATTCCAGTGCAATGTCAAAGTCATTAAGAATGAGTCGCAGCAAAGAAGCTTCCATATATACCTGAAGTATACCGTGCTCATTTCCTGTTTTACCGGCTACCTCCTGGGCATCGCTAAGCATTTTTAAGGCGGCTGGATATTGCCCTTTTGATCGAGCCTCGAGGGCTTGTTTCATCAAAGACTCAAATTGCAGACTGTCTGCGGGGCTCTTTGCATGAGTAAAGCTTGCACTACCTGCGATAAGTAGAAGAGAGCCGACGATAAGTCCTATCTGCAAAAAGAGTCGCTGTACTTTCATATTGAACACACCTCCTAATTTTATAATAAGATGCTGCAGGTAAAGTGAATACTCATTGCCTGAGTGACGGTTATTAAATTAATTTGAGTAATTTCATGTGAAATTACCAAATAATAACGAAAACGCTGAGTTATGTTGATGAATACGATTTTTTTGAGTCTTTTTTTGTCTTTCTTCGCGGGAGAGCCTACCGATTCTCCTGTCGTTCAAAATGCGGGGTTTAATGAGGCTCTATTTGACGCCGGAACCATTCAAGATTTACTGGGCCGTTCCGGTTGCGACGGGATTCGATTTTACAACACCTTGAAAGATGGGCGCGTGGAGGTGATGGCTGTGTCCATTTCTGGCGGGGCAGATATGAACGGTGGACTATTTCCAAGAAAGCCTTATGTCGTGGCGAAAGGAGTCAAGAATAATGAAATTGAAGTCGAACATGTAAGTGAAGGTGACGCTCGAGATCTGTGTGAGGCGATGCATATGAGTGAAAACATGCAGTATTCGGCGGACTTTAGTAAATCGGACTTCCAAACACTATTCCGAGATGCCAACACCAATGCTGTTCGAGTACAACCGCGTTCTACTGCCGACGGTCTTTCCATGCAAGTGGAAGCTGTGAATTTCGACCGGGGGCAGGTAAACGATGTCGGCCAGGGAGAAATGTACGAAATGACTTCGACCGACCCCTGTCCGCCTATTTGTGGCGTCCGTGAGAACTATGTGTTTAGCCCTTTGTAGGCCTTCCGCTACAGATCTAAAAAACAAGGTGTGCCGGAGAATCCGGCACGCCTTGTTTTGTAAATAGTTACCTGGGACTTTTAGAAATCAAAGGCTAAGCCTACGCCTGCCGCAAAATAATTGTGATCCACGGAGGTCGTCACCGCGCCAATATTCACATCGCGCGTCAAAGCTTGATACTTAACACCCGGTTTAATATGTAGGTTGCCCAAGACTGTGATGTCAAGCCCTAAGCCTATGCGATAGCCCAGACCATGTCCGGAATCGTCCAGAATATCTCCGGAGCTATCTTCAATTTCCAAATGGTTATAGGTTCCACCGGCACGTACATAGTACGATACCCAACCATCGCCAATGGGGTGATTAAACTGCAGGCCGAACAAATAGCCCGTCTCCTCCACATCCAGCTCGTTAACTGTGACATCGGTGCTCATTTGATTCCATCCCCAGCCGGCATACACACTGAGATGCGGCAAAAAGCGATAGTCGAACATGCCTTCGAAGCCCAAACCATTTTGTAGCGCTGTATTGCCCAGGTCTTCTGTGGGAAAGGAAGAATGTCCCCGAAGCTCGAAAGATAAGCGGTTTTGCGCCTGCATAGAAAAGGTGAAAAATAAGGTTACGATAACTAAGAGAAATGATTGCTTCATTTTCATAATAAAAAGTTTAATTCTTAAAACGCAATATAAGGCGCGTTCGGAGTTATTTAAATGATACTCCTCAGGCTTGGCGGTGATACTAGTCAGTTCTTTTCAGTAGGTTTTGGGCAGGTATAGTTTCATCTCTGCCATTTCCAATGTGTCTAGATGGCCCATTTTTTGCTCATCCGCTGTGATCAGATGCATGTGTAGATAGGTGTCATGATGCGTAAATATTCCCTGGTGTTGGGTTGAGAAAAATCCAACGATTTCTACCTCTTCATCTTCAATAATATAACTCACTTGTCCTTGATGGGCTTCTGCAGGTGAAGATACCTTTGTTCCATCTGGTAGGTTTTGGATGTGAATGTCAGCTTTCGCCACTCGTCCGGTCAATTTAAACACAAAGGGTTTATTAAAGTCTGAACGTTTTTGGTCAATAAATCTTTCGAGATCTTGAATATTCACAATCTGAGTGGGCAGATCCATTTCGTCCCATTCGGTCATATGGCCGTACACAAAAAAGGGTGCGTCTACTTCGTATTGTTTTTCGACAGTCATGGTCGAGTCTGTCGTCACTCTGGAGACATAACTGACCCCATCGTTGATCAACAACTCCCCTTTTAAATACGCTTCGGGGCCAATGCCATACAGACCTTTTTTATCTGAAATCGTGTCCAGACGGATACTTCCTTCCAGTTGGCCTTTCCGCATTACGTTCTTCATGGCACTCACCACTTTCACCTCCCCGTTGGTATCTGTGCCTTTTGAATGGGTTTCATTTTGTGCAGCATTGCAGCCGATTAAAGCGAGCGCAATGAGTCCAAGTTGTATTTTCATAATATGCTTATCATTTTCCCTTGCAAGGTATTAAATTACAATGTAGGTCCATTTACATTTTTTTCAGAACTAGTAGTAGAGACTAAGGCAGGGCAAAGCACCTCCTACGCTAAAGCTTCGGTAGGGCAAAGCACTCGCACATTTTTTATTACCCCTTCGACAGGCTCACTTCGGCGAGCTCACTGCAAGCAGGGC
>CAZVLN010000002.1:124825-161153 GCA_964627995.1 uncultured Saprospiraceae bacterium | reverse complement strand
AGACTGCGTCGATGAGAGGACGGCACCCCGGAGGGGCCCGACCCCGAGGTGTCCGTCCAAAGGCGGACCCTCGAGGGGCACGCCCAAATCATAAAATTTATCATCCACCTGGCTCAGGCTATAAAATGTTTAGTAATTTTATATCGTTATAGTGTTCAAAATCGATACTATGAAAATATACGTTCAAAAGTCTCTCGTTCTGGTTTTATGCCTATTGGGCGCCCTTGCAGTAATTATAGGAGCTTTTGGTGCACACGGTCTCGAGAATCATTTAACTGAACAACAGAAAGAAATTTACGATACTGCTGTTTTTTATCATTTTGCGCATGTATTGGCGGGACTTTATGCCTGGAATCAAATACGAGGTGATCAACGGTGGGCCGCTATGAGCGTTATATTTTTCTGCCTGGGCATTTTTCTGTTTTCCGGGTCACTCTACTTATTATCAACGGCTGATTTTTTTTCTATCTCTAAAACCTATTTAGGACCTATCACACCAGTTGGCGGATTGTTTTTCATACTGGGGTGGCTATCACTTGGATATCACCACTTCAATACTCAAAACTTTTCTTGACATATTAGAATTTCCATTTCTTATCACCCATGATAACAGTCTTTAACCCAAAGAATGATACAATAACATATCATTTAAATCGTTAATTTGTATCTTCGTTTACGATTTAGCGATTTGCTAATCTGAACACAAAAATATCTCCATAAGAATAAACTCTTTTTTATGAGGCATACCCTTATTATTTTACTCGGTCTCTTCATGGCCTCTTCCCTTTGCGGCCAACTGCCCCAATCTCAGTCTAGTGAGTTGGCTCACTTTAATAAAGGAATTTCCTTTTTTAACCAAAGTCTTTATGAAAAGTCAATTTTAGAGTTTGAAAATTTCAAAGCTCAGAACTCGAATATTGATTTCAATTATTTAGAGCGAAACCAGATTCAAGCAGATTATTATATCGCTCTAGCTTCCATTAAGTTGGGATTGCCGGAAGGTGAGCAGCTATTTTTAGATTTTGTTCGACGATATAAGCCAGACCCTCTAATTTTCAAAGCTACCCTTGACATTGCAAACTACTATTATAATCAAAGAGACTATGACAAGGCATATTCTTATTACAATCAGGTCGATTTAGAGGACATCCCCGCTTCTCAGCGAGCAGATATATTATTTAGAAAAGGCTATGTTTTATATAGCAGAGGAAGCTATGGTCAAGCTCGCAACCAATTCAGTCTCATTTCAAATACGCAAGGTCCCAATTACTATCCCACCAACTACTATATAGCAATGAGCTATTATGAACAAGAAAACTACGATCAGGCTTTACCGTATTTTGAAAAAATCGAATCTTCCAGGAAGTATGGTCGCTTTGTGCCAGCCTACAAAAGCCAAATATTATTTGAACTTGATCAATTTGAGGAGGTAATAGATTATGCACCAGACCAACTGAATACCGATCGCGTCCAAGAGAAAGATCAAATTGCATATGTCTTAGCCTTATCTTACATTCAGAAGGAACAATATGAATTGGCTTTGCCACATTTAGAGGCTTATAGTAAGAGAAATCGAATGTCCTCTGATGATTACTATCAACTTGCATACGTGCAATACAAAACTGGTCAGGTTGAAAATGCGATTTCAACATTTTCCAAAGTTTCTGATGAAAATAACAAACGAGGACAGAATGCCAATCTCTATTTGGCCGATTGTTATATAAAGATCGGCGACAAAGAATCTGCTCGTAATGCATTTGCAAATGCTTCGCGAAGAGGATCTGATAAGGAAGTGGCTTTGGAAGCTTCTTTCAACTATGGTAAGTTATCTGCTGAAATGGGGTTTGACCGGGAGGCCGTTAACGCATTATCAAAAATACCACCAAGTAGCGGTTATCATAAAGAAGCTCAACAAATTCTATCCGATGTTTTTCTTAAAACACAAGATTATGAAAAAGCGATTCTTACTATAGAAGATATAGACAATCCGTCCTCTGAGTTATTACGCACCTATCAAAAGATCACTTATTTCAGAGCGACACAACATTTTCGCGAAAAGAATTATGAATTGGCGATGAAAAGCCTCGAAAAGTCATTAGATCATCCGATTTCACCAGAATGGGTAGCACGTGCTACCTTTTGGAAAGCGGATATTCTATCCCGACAAAAAAAGTACAGCGAAAGTACTGATGTGTTGCTTCGATATCTGGATCAATCTAAAACGGTATCCGATATGCCACCAACATCTAAGCCATTTATGGCCCATTATATGTTAGGGTATAATTATATTAAGCAAAGTAAATATGGACAAGCCGAAACTTACTTTAAACAAGCAGCGGAGGACATTCGATCTCAGCGTGTCAATATTCGAAATCGATACATCACAGACAATGTTTATGGAGACGCCGTACTGCGATATGGAGATTGCTTATTTAAGCTAAATAAATACGATGCTGCCATATCAGTTTATGACCAAACTATACAGCGAAAAAGTAGTGGATTCGTCTATGCTCAGTTTCAACAAGCGGTAATTTACGGTCTAACAGGCAATACAGAAAAAAAGGTAGCTTCCTTACAAAAACTCGTTGATGACTACCCCAATAGCACATATGCCGATAATTCTCTTCTAGAGTTGGGTGCTGCATTGACTGAGTTAGGGCGATTGAATCAGGCCATTAAGCCATTAAATCGATTAGTTACCGATTATGCATCAACATCTGAACTCGTAGTAGATGCCCTGCTGCGTTTGGGACTCCTCTCCTACAACCTAGGGGATACCAAAACAGCCTTGAATTATTATAAGTCTGTTTTTGATAAAAACCCTAATCCTGAACAATCAGCTGAAGCGCTTACAAGCATTGAAGAGATTTATGTTCAAGATATGGGAGAACCAGAGGCTTATGTGAAGTTCTTAGAGGAAAAAAGTGGGGTGTCACTAGGACAGCGCAGTAAAGACTCTTTAAATTTTAGAGCAGCAGAAGCACAGTTTGAAAATGGCAATTACGACCGGGCTGCAAAAGCATACAAAAGGTACCTAGATCAATTCCCTAATGGCATACATGCCTTAAGTGCTTCATTCCGCATGGGCGAATCGTATTTAGCTGGCGGTGAATATGAGTCTGCATTGAAGGGGTATGAAAACGTAATTGAACGAGGACCTTCACCATACTATTCACCAGCATGCCAAAAAGCTGCTTTGATCAGCTATAATTATACCGAAAATTTTCAAAAAGCAACCGAGTACTTCCGACGATGGTCTAAAGTAGCTCAATCAGAAGAAGATGAGTTAAGCGCTCAGACAGGAGGAATGGAGGCCGCATATAGAGCTGAAAATACAGATGCTGTACTAGAACTTTCAGATCAAGTTTTCCAAAATCAGCGAAGCACCGAAGAGCAGAAGGGAAAGGCAATGTATTATCGGGGAAAAGTGGCTTTTCAAAATGAGCAGTGGGATCAAGCTTTAAATGCATTTAATGAAGTGATTCGGCTGAGTGAAGGAGAGCGAACTGCTGAGGCTAAATACTTAATCGCTAAGATCTATTATTTACAGAATGAGTATGACCTGGCTGAAAAATTAAGCCGAGATGCCTATAAAGAAAGTTCAGCTTACCCCTATTGGGTAGCTAAATCGCTTATTTTGCTTTCAGACATCTTAGTCAAAGAGGGAGATGTATTTAATGCAAAAGCAGCCTTGGAGGCCGTTATTGAAAACTTCGGAGAATCTGAGGAAATACTGGAAGAGGCAAATACAAAACTTAACAAGATAAAAGAACTTGAAAATGAATAAATGCAGAATTTTAGGCCTGGTGATTTTAATCCTGATGGGATGGGGAACCACAAAGGTCCTGACAGCACAGGTTCAACTCCCATCTGAAGAGGTTCAAGTCGTCAGGGATTTCGATGCCAGACTAGCTTCCACGGAGCGTCTGCTATTAAATCCGGAAATGCCTCCCATGGATACTACTAAATTAGCCTATAATTTCGCAATCCAAGGGCGTCAGCTTGAATATGACTATCAACCCCCTCAGATTCGAGCATTGGGAATGGGCCGTGCAGATGTAGAACCCAGCTATTCAAGTTATCTAAGAGCAGGATATGGGGTTCCTAATAGTCCTCTCGCAGATGCCTATACGCACTTTGGAGGAGAAAATTACTCCTTATATGCTGATGGTCAACACTATAGCGTCAACAACCGCAATTCTATTGAAAATCAAATTGTTGGTAGAACCCATATCGGTTTAGGAGGAGAATATGTTTTTTCACCTTCCTTCGCGGTAAAAAGTAATCTGAATTACGATAACCTTATTAATGATTTATATGGGTATGATTCTGAGGTTGATTCTTTCTCTCAAGAAGAGGCTGCACGAAGATTTAATCGCTTTCAGGCTGATATTTCCTTCCTAAGTAAGGAGAATAACTCCTGGGGCTTAGGCTATCAATTTACAGCAGATTATCAACGTACTTCCGATAATGTCATGGCCAGTGAAAATAAATACGATCTCAGTACAGATATTTCCTGGAATATTACAGAAAAACAATCCTTTACGCTTGGTGCAAAGGCCGTTTTTATAAACTTTTCCGACTCCATTACAGAGGAACAAAATCTAAATATCTACGCATTAAATCCAAAGTACTCCTATACGAACGGCCGATTTTTAGCTGAAGCCGGGGTTTATTTCGGCTCGGGTAATGGAACATTTATATTCCCCGATATACATCTAGAATATGGACTTCTCGAAGATCAAGTCATCGCGTATGCGGGAAGTTCGGGTTCCATTCAAGGCCAGGGCTTTTCTCTTTTGACAGAGCGTAACCCTTACTTTATAAATACAATGGATTCTTTGTACACACTTGAGGAATGGCGTTTATATGCAGGAGCTAAAGGCCGATATCAAAAACTAACTTATGCCTTAAACCTGGCTTATCAAAACTTTACAAATTTAGCTTTTTTCACCCCCGCAATTGAAGATTCCCGGGTCTTCTCTGCGATTTATGAAGATGGTAACACATTCGATATCAGCCTTAGTCTTCAATACCCCATCACCGAAAAGCTAACAACTTCTTTACTATTAAATAAAAAGTTCATCAGTTTAGATTCGCTAGCAGAACCCATACATACACCAACGTTCACAATAGATCTTAGGACTGAATATGTTACCCTCTCTGACAATTTACAGTTGTGGTTGGATGTAAGATATCAAAACGGAGTTAATTTTATCGATACCGAATCCCAATTTGACCAGCTAGGTAGCCTATTTGATGTAAGCCTTGGTGCGGACTATTATTTTAGCAAGCATTGGGGTGTGTTTGTTCATGGTTATAATTTGGCAAATAATACCCGACAAAGATGGAACCAATACCCAATTATAGGGCGTAACATTCTTGGCGGTATAATCATGCGATTCTAAGTCGTTTCTTTGAAAGTGATATCTCATGAAAGTATCTATTCTAAAGGAAATTGTAAATACTTACACCAAACGATTAGGACAATTAGGCCACAAATGGGAACCTCTTTATGAGTATCCTTTTCACTGGAGTACACAGGATGCACTCGATAAAGACACCATCCAAAAGCTATTGGATACCTTTAAGAGTGAACATACGCAACGTCTCTGGAAACGGGAGCGTTATAGACCAATAGAAACACTGAAGTTATTTAATGAATTCGCTCACAATATGAGCTTAGATGCCTTGAACTCCCTATATAATTCTCAGCGAACACTAGACGATCGAATCGATTTATTCAATTTCATGGCAGAGGAGATTTTAAATCATTTAAGGAAAACAAACGACCATAATAATATTGCCGACAGCCATTGGGATTTGCAGTGGGTAAGTCTTCTAATTTCAGCTAAAAATCCTGGAGAGTTTGCCTTCTATCATCGAGATTTATTTTTTAAAGGAGCCCAGACATTAGAGATGAAACCGCAACCCTTAATCGACGATTATTCTCGCTACACAAAAATGATAAATATCATTTTCTCTTTTTTAAAAAATAGTGCTATCCCAGAAAAACGCATGCGCGAAATAAAAAACGCTCCCCCTGAAGTTATTGAACATCCATTCAAAAATGTAGCCGTAGAAGCACTTGCCTTATATCTCAAAATAGATATTTTTGAAGCTCCTAGATGAAGAAAATTAGACTACTAATTAGGTATTATTCCGGAGCCTGGTATCTAAACTTCACCGATTGGGAAGAACTCAAATCCGCCTTCATTTTAAATCGGTACTTGTTTTTACCGTCATTGACTTCAATGGCAGCAGTATTTGGAGGAATAAGTCCCATATTGTGGGCGTACATGACCAAGTCACTTGAAAACCCCTTAAGAGTGTACTGAATCACTTTCTTTTCCCTTTCAACTTTGTGATCCGTAAGAATCCACTCATCACCAACTTTTACTGAAACCGTGTCACCGTCAAGTAGGTCATCGTCCCAAATACTTATGGTAAGTTTTCGATTTTTAACTATAATTTCTTCAGACTCTTCAACCGTTATCTCCTTCACATTAATATCCTTTGGCGGTGGACTATAATTCCCTAATGTCCAACTCAATAAATCGTGATCTGCATACGCATCAGAAGTCGATGAAGTAAAACCTACCCAGCCATAGCCATCTTCTGAATTGATGCGCTTTGGAATATCCAGTTTGACTGTCAATATGGGAAATAGATAACTATCTAAATAAAAAATTAGTTGCCCCTCTCTGTATTCTATACGGGCAAAATGAGACTTTCCATCATTCAACTCTGGAATGGAATGCACTGTGGCATACTTCCTATAGTATCCCATCTCTGGATCATAAAATGAGAGACAAACATGATTTGCGCTTTCCTCTCCAGCGTCCTGGACAATATCAAACTCGATAGCCAGAGAGCGATTTAGATTTTTATATCCCAAATCATCTCCAATTCCACCGACCACGTCAGAACCTTGATTCTGAAGAACAAAGCAAAAGCCATCGCCTCCATCCAACACATTGTCTGCATTCCTAATTTTAAATTCAAACTCTGTGTAAAACCCATCGGCTAAATTGATTTTATTTTCAGAGTACCAAGCAGCACCTTGGGTATTGGCAATTGCTGGACAGACACGAAGAAAAGAAGAAAAAAGTTCAGCATCGCTCACAATCGTTAAACTCTCTTTTTCAGCCTTAAAATCGTTTATCTCAAAAACTACCTGGCCAAGGCCTTGTTGATAACCAAAGAGTAGGATTAAAGAGAGATTACCAACTAAGAATACTTTTATAAAACTTTGCATGTATATGGTTGTTTTCTAGAGACAAAAGTATCATTTTTGCAGGTAAATATTTATATATGGCTATTATAATAACAGATGAGTGTATTAATTGTGGAGCTTGCGAGCCTGAGTGCCCCAATAATGCGATCTATGAAGGAGGAATAGAGTGGGCTATTTCAGATGGAAATACCGTAAAAGGTGATTATACCTTAGAAGATGGAAAAGTAGTTGACGCCGACAAAGAAATGCAACCTATAGACGACGATGTATACTATATCGTACCTGACAAATGCACAGAATGCGTAGGTTTTCATGAAGAGCCTCAATGCGCAGCTGTATGTCCGGTTGATTGCTGCGTACCAGATCCCGATCGAGATGAAACAGAGGAAGAATTATTAGATAAAAAAAGTAGGCTTCACCTCTAAAGGTATTCACTTTTAAAATCTATAGTAAACTCCGGATTCAAGAGTCCAAAGATGACTTTCTAAATAATTGCGATTAGAATTCAGACCTGCGAATTGCTTAGTAATTAAACCTCGCACATATAATTTCCAATGATGATTATAAGCATAAACGCTTTCCACGCCGGCACCGACATGCAAATGCTGGGATGTAAATTCCGTTTTATTAAAACTTAAATCCGGATAGTGGTAACGCAATGGGTTATTTTCCATATTAGGACTTAATGAAGCCCAATCAACTGAAACCCGTCCTACGGCTCCTAAACTGAAATTTCCTGCCAATTTTCGACGAAGTGAACCTTGAACGCCCACCCGGTGACCATGCACTTGAATACTAGGCAAATCTAAATCGGCCCCTCCATTTTCTATAGGACCTTCTATTTCTCCCGGATTAACACCTGGAAGGACTAAAGGTACAGTCAAATTTTCGTTAGCATGAAGAGTTCGTCTTTTTAAGTATTGATAGCCTACCGATAAGCTAGCTTCCCAACTCGAATTTCCCGAGAAGGAAGTCCCAAGAAACATACCTACACCCCAAAATCTACCGTCTTGATACTGAACATGACCATCTATGAAAGGACGAAATCTTTGGTTATCACTTATACCAGCCTGCTTCAATATAGATAAGGGTGGAGCTGAAATCGAGTGGAGCTCTGTCTGAGAAACCAAATCAGAAATAGGTAATGAAAGGCTAGTAAAAACTCCACTAAAAGATATTTGCTTCTCATTAGAAAACGAAAAATCAAAAAGCTGCTGGGTGGATCTAGCTAGAGTCCTTTCTAGATTTGCCCGATAAGCAGGAGGTAATTCAGCTCTTGACATCCCCTCTACTTGGGCTAGATCACCAAATCTAGTTTGCCATTTATTAGAATTTTGACTATTTGCTATCTCATAAGAATAGGGAAAATTATTAGAAATTTCTCCTGCCAACAGATCATGGTGAAGTTCCTGCTCGGTAACAGAATTAAAATCAAGAATACTCCAGCTGGCTATAGAGAGCAATAGAAATAATAACAGCACAATTGAACCATGCTTCACGCTAAAAGCGCCACGGCCAGATGGCATTTGGTCGTCGAGCATATTTCGCATCTCGAACCATGCCTCTTCTTCCCATGGATGTTTTTTATTACTGGCCATAGGCTTCACCCTCTTGTATATTAGAAATATGAGCCTTTAATAACTTTCTTGCCTGAGAAACATGCCATTTTGAGGTACCTGAACTAATAGTTAAGATTTCAGCAATTTCTCGGTGCTTGTACCCATTAACAGCATATAATATGAACACACGCCTCGTTGTATGAGGCAAAGAATTAAGATGCGATAATAAATCTTCTAAATATAAGTTATCCAGTGCTGGTTGGTGTTGTACGGCATCTCGATCAAAAAGAGGTACAATAGTAGCAGGTGTCGACTGGGACCGAAAATAATCGCTTAGAGCTCGAAAGACTAGAGTCTTAGCCCAGGGCTTAAAAGGACGGTCCTGGTCATAAGCTTCAAGTTTTTTAAAAATACGAAGAAAACCATTATTTACAATCGAAATTACAGCATCCTTATCGCGCGTGTACTTTTCAACCATTCTGCACATATCTGCAAAATAATGGCTATACAATTTACGCTGACTAGCACGATCATTTCTAATGCTGTCTTGTATCCATACCCTTAGCTGATTATTCTCTTCCATTATATCATAATGACCTGATCGTCTTCACAATATAGTATTTTTTTATAGAATATATGGATAGAAATTTTCACAGCTCGTTAGAGTTAGTAAATGCCTTGTGAAAAAGGTTTATAATTTCTTGCTCGAAAATATTATTCATGTATCTTTGTGATCCAATCGGAGGAGTGGCAGAGCTGGTTTAATGCACCGGTCTTGAAAACCGACGTGCCTTCACGGGCACCGGGGGTTCGAATCCCTCCTCCTCCGCATTTTTACCTTATCATGGTGGCTATAGCTCAGTCGGTTAGAGCGCTAGATTGTGGTTCTAGAGGTCGTCGGTTCAATTCCGACTAGCCACCCTTGATTTTTCATTGTATTCCATTTATTTTTTTGCCGTGCCCTCCGGGCTTCATTACATTCTGCCCTTCAGGTCGTTATGCTTCGTAGCTCGTTCAGGCCCCCTTCCATTCCGACCTTCATTTTATTCGGCCGGTATTCCAGGGCTTCTCTCGGCTCCCGGCCAACGCTTGCGCGTGGCCTCGGATCTCTCGCCTCGAAATAACGAGGCGAGACTACTTCGCAGCACTCACGGATCAAGCTTAAACCCTTAAGGAAAAACAATAAGCTGTTGCTGTAATACACCTGTCGGGCCTTTCACTAAAACGGTGTATAAACCACTGGACCAACCTTGCGTGCGAATGCGATCCCGAGAAAAATAATTATCCTGATGATATACTAATTTGCCAGTAGAAGAGTATATTTCTACACTGCAATGCTCAGGGAAAGTTGTACGAATAAAAATATATTCGCGAGCCGGATTCGGGAAAAGGGACATACCTTCTTTTTGATTAATTACAGAACTCTCTAAACTCTGATCTACGACTCCTCGAACCGGTAGCCGAACACTAAAACAGGTATCAGAAGGCACCTCAAATACCCAGTTTGAATAATAGAAAAAATTTTTGAGTCCACCATTTGTCCCGCTTATAGTTACAAATTCTCCATCCGTGTAAGGGAATTGAAATTCATCTTGAATAACTTGATATAATTGAGGGCCAGAGGTATTAAATTCTTCAAAATTAGTTACAGAAGATGTTGTTAGAACATAATCATTACCTCCTGCTAATGACCAATTTAAAGGTAACACATAGGTTGTATCTGCTTTCAAGTAAAAAGAAGCTTGACGCGATTGCGGACCAACTAAAACAAAATCTCGCTTACCCTCAACACTAGCGCGTACAGTAATACTTTTAAATATGCAGTCTGACATAACTGAAAATTCCATCTGTGCATTAAACCAGGGATTAGAAACCTCTGAGTTATTCGCATCAATAACCGGTCCCAAAGCGATATCGTCGACTTCAAATATTTCACCACTTTCTACAAATAATACTGTATCTTTTAGTAATCGATTTATAACAAAAATAGAACTCCCGCGCTGAAGAGCTGTTACATCATCTATATTCTCATACCAACGAACATCATCACCAACTGCCCGCAATATGGCACGTTGGCCAAAACCTACTGTGTCATCGGTAACACGCAAAGAGACTTCGGGACGATACGAAACCATTATAGAGTCAGATAGAACAGTATCCCCACAAGCACCAAAATAAGCTCTATATAACCCGGCCTCGCCAACCTCAAAGTCTAGCGTTTCTAATCCGGTGTTCCAAAAAAGAAAATCTGAAGTATCTTCCGGTGTCAGAATTAGGGTCTCATTGTGACACAAAATCTGTGAGCCCTTTACATTGATGTGAGTCTGTATTTTAGGATCTTCAGAGATGGTAAAAGGTATACTCCGAACCCAGGCACCCGTTTCAGAACGATCTATCCAAAAATAACGTCCACTTTCAGTTATTCCCCCTACCTCAGAGAAAGAGATTTCTACTTCGTCTTTAAAAAGTTTTAAATGTGGGGAATTTGCATCAATATTATTAATGGTAAGCGTGTCCCCAAAAGAAAAACAACGGCTTTCAACATCTGCCTCAATTTCAGTCTTAAGACCTAATCCTTGTGTATATAAATAAAGCCTATTAGCGGCTAATGACATAAATGTTTCTTTTGTTCCATCGGGCCATTCAAAGACAATAGAATCTACTTCTATATCCGACCCTATACCAAAGTGTAAGATATTAGAACCACAAACACCATACGACTCCCCTACACGCATCGTGCGACTTTGCATTCCAAGATCTGAGTAAAGTTTGGCTTTAACTTGAATTCCATCCATTATATAATGACTAGAATCTACGATTTGAACACGTATAAAATGATTAGCTGTGGAAGTGAATGGATTAAGTAATACTACATCCTCTCGATCACCGGGATTATTGTATAACCCATGTCTGGCTGCAAAAATATCCATGTAACCATCTTGATTAAAATCACCCATCTGGGCTGAAGAAATATTTTGCTGATAAATCCCAAGTAAGTCTGGATGTTCAGTAAATTCCCCATTACCTTGGTTCATGAGTACTGTAGCCCGTCTTCCCGTAATTATAAAATCTATAAAACCATCGCAATTTAAATCCTGTGAAAGTACTTGTACACTATTGAACTGAAGCCCTAAATCCTCGAATGATTCGGATTTTTTAAACTCAGTACCTTGATGGATATATAATGCAGCAGGAGCATCGTGATTCAATACGAGCAGGTCAATGAGTCCATCATTGTTTACATCCGCAAAAGCAGATGCCCAGCTTTGAGCAGAATCTGCAACATTCCAATCTTGAGCTACATCTTTATAGCTACCGTCGGTCTGAGATAAAAGCAACTTATTGATACGGCGTGGGTCAGAAGGGTGATTAGCAAAAATTGAGCATTTGGATAAGTACATATCAGCTTGCCCATCTCCATTTATATCCTCCCATATACTTCCGTAGTTGCCGGCTCTAAAAAACGGATCAGGGTGACTACTCGGTAAGATAGAATCCTGTGAGTATGGAATTTGATTACTATTTAGAAGAGTGATGTTTTCACTCAAATCACTACACATAAAAATATCAATAGTGCCGGACCCATCTAAATCTAAAGCATTTGATCCTTGAGCAAAAAACTCATACCGATCATCCTGGATATGAGTGTATTGATTCAAAGAATCCGAAATCCAGTAATCAATTCCAGACTCATTGCCAGCACTAAGCCAATCTAAAATACGGTCCTGATTTAAGGGCAGACCTAAGATATTCCATTGCTGAAGTGGTTCCCTGGGAAAAGATTTCCATCGCTCAAAGTTTCCCCCAGGGGTTTGGAGGTGTATTTGTAACTCTCGGGCATCATGAAACCGAATAATATCTTCAAGCCCATCAAGATTGGCGTCGGTAACTGCGACAGCTACACCACTGTTTCCGGTACTGAAAGAAGGTATATACTCTCGTTGAAAAGTCAAATGCTCATATTGTCCCTGAATTATGGACATGCTGGAAAATAGCAGGATATGTAGCAATACTATTTTTTCCAAAAAGGTTTTATTTTTCGTATTCTCTTGAATGGTCTCCATTTCTTTTTCATTATGACATAACGTAAAGATAAGGCAGTTTCACTATAAAACACTCTCGGGCCCCCAAAAGAATAAGTAGGTCGATAATCCCAGGAAATATGAGTTCGACCCAATACACCTTCCACGCCAACAACTACATTAAGATGAGGATTCGATGTGCCGGTCTCAGCCAATTCATTCGCATGGTACCAACTATAGCCGGGGCCACCTCCTAAGTATAAATTAAACCTGCGGCCTAGAAACCCATGGTGCTTCCTATAATTAAGTCCAAAGCGAGTTGCATTATACAAGTTAGAATACTGCAACACGCCCTCCACACTTCCCTTTTTAGCTACACGAGCTACTGAGGTCATCCCAATCTCTGTACCTAGTCGAATGCCTGCAGATAAATTGTACTTTTGTGCTGTAGCTGGGGTAAAACCTGCCCCTATCAAAAAACAGCTGCAGAAAATGAACCTAAAGGTCATTTGATAAGAAAATACCAGCCTTAAAACTATGTTGGACATAAATAAATTGATGTGTCAAATTAAACACTGGCAAAACTCGAAGACGATTTATTCGATCCATTCGCCATATATATTTAATTATTTGCAATTTGTATTTGATAAAAACAGAGTCTACTATCCATTTATTGCCTTAGAAAGAGCTAATTCAAAAAAGACAGAAAAAATATTTACACCGACAACTGACAAAAGGCTTAATCAAAGACCAGACATTTCAAAATTCAGCAAACAGGTCATTTTTAGACACCTCATAAAAACAAATGCACATAACTTCTTATCTATTGGATGTCAAACCACACAAATTCTCAATTATGTCCAATATTCAGGTATTAAAAATGCTATAGCCGTTGAGCCCATGCACAATGAAAATCATCCACACCCATTTGATAGGGATAACAAATCAACAAGCATCTCAATATTTAAATCCTTTGCAGATCTTGAAACGAAGTATAAATCAACCAGAATCGATACAATTTGCATAGGTTCGCCCTTCAGCTTAAGTGAAGCTGAGGCAGATAAGATTTTACAATTATCTTCAGATGACGGAAGTTGTATCATTTTAAGACCTTACGAAATGGAACCCTCCATCCGCAGCAAGATCGAAAGTAAATATCCACTCATCATATCCACCTATTCCATGCAAATCATGATGCGATCCTACACAGGTCAGGCTCAAAAAGTGTTGTTTACGACTCAAAGCTGGAGTAAACCATGGGTCCTTATTCACGCCCTGTGAATCCAATTTTCGTTTCCCCAAAATCAAAAGCATCTAATGTTTGAATCCCATAAGAAATGTCCGACCATTTTAATGAATCATCTTGCTCATCTTGTTCGCTTTTAGAAAGGCGAACAGCTCTAAAATTTAGGGCTTCGCGCATCAAACTATTTACCATCCGTGCATTTCCGGAAAAAGCTCCACGCTGTTGATAGGCCTTACTGAAATAAGCTTTAAGTTTATCCGTCGTGCTGGATTCCATGGTTACGTGCTCTTTATCTAATAATCGGAAAGCTATTTCTAATAACTCATCTGGTTTATAATCCTTAAAGATTAAGGTTCTATCAAAGCGAGATCGCAAACCAGGATTCATTTCTAAAAATTGTTTCATTTTTTTAGGGTATCCAGCTACGAAGACAAAGAATTGACCTCTTAAGTCTTCCATACGCTTGAGTAGTGTTTCGACTACTTCATGACCAAAATTATTCCCCGAAGCACCTGCATCACTAAGTCCATAAGCTTCGTCTATAAATAGAACTCCCCCATTCGCTTTCTCAATTTTTTCATTTGTCTTAATAGCGCTTTGGCCTACGTACCCGGCAATTAAGCCCTGACGGTCAGTCTCCACTAAATGTCCACGCTCTAATATTCCCAATCCGCGGTATATCTTAGCTAATATTCGTGATACTGTATTTTTTCCTGTCCCAGGATTTCCGACCAAAACAGTATGTAGATGAAAGCGACTTAGAACTGGCATTCCAGCTTTTTCATAATGCCGTACTACTCGCACCATATCGTGAATGTCTGACTTAACTTGCTCTAAGCCGACCAATTCGTCCAATTCTTTCAAGGACTCTGATAGTAATTCTTCATCTACCGGAATTGCAGCTATGGATTGAGAAGGTTTTACGTTTATTTTTTCAACATCATTTAAAATAATAGTTGATAAAAATTCATTTTCTAAGTCAGTTGGCGTATCGGAATTCATAACCCGTAAACCCAGTTGAACTTTAGATTTTTCAATAAGTTGATCTACAAATCTAGCATTTCCGAAAGTATAGTCACGGTTTCGATAGGCCCGGATAACCATTTGGTGTAGGTAGCTGGCAGCCTCATCAGTAAATGACACCTCCCGCCTATCAGCCAATTGGTCAGCAATCAAATTCAACTCCTGAGGTAGATAGTCTGGGAAGTAATACAGTTGACGAAACCGAGACCTAAAGCCGGGATTAGAAGATAAAAAGTACTCCATTTCCTTGGGATATCCCGCAACGATAACAGCAAAATCAACATTGGGTTGAGTCATGGCTTTCACTAAAATTTCTATAACTTCTCGTCCAAAGTCTTTGCTGTCATCATTTTCTCTGGCTAAAGAATAAGCCTCATCTATAAAAAGGATTCCTCCATTCGCCTTTTCAATAGCCTCCTTTACTTTTGGTGCTGTTTGCCCGATGTATTCACCGACTAACTCTGCACGATCAACTTCTACAATGTGCCCCCGACTCAAGAATCCCATTTTTTTATAGATCTTGCCCATCATCTTCGCTATAGTGGTTTTGCCAGTCCCTGGCTTACCCAAAAAAGCACTATGGAGGGAAATATTCTGTGTATCTGAAAATCCACGTTCAGCTCTTAGCTTTAAAAACTGAAGGTATTGTGCATGCTCTTTTACTTGAGTTTTAATTGCATCCAAACCGACCATGCTGTCTAACTGAGCAAGAACATCCGTAAAGCTATCCAAATCATCTTCTTCTGGCTCGAATGCAATGGGGATTTCTCCTTCTGCAGTGTAAATTCGGTTGTATCCTTCTATATGTCGTTCACCAACCTCAAAAGGAATGACAGCCAGGGCTTCATCCATAAAAACTAACTCTAAGGTATAAAGCCCTTTGCGCCAGGTACCCGGCTCAGTGTTGCCCCAGCCTACAATAAACTCTATAGTATCATCAAAATCTTTAACTTTTTTTAGTCTCACCACCTCCCCTTTAAGCTCACGAGATGCTGTGAATATGCGGACAATTAATTCGCAATGCCATATTTTACTATCGTGGAGATTATCTAATTGTATTTCAGCATAAATATGACGTGTCTTGGAGCCGTCAAATTGCCTCAAATAAGTCCTTCCTTCCGGAACGACGTCATCTATAGGGCCTTCATATAATTTCACTGTATCTACATCCACAAAAGAGGATCTATTATCCTTATCGTCACCACTATCTTCTATGAAAAAATATTTTTTGCCAATATCCTTTCCATTGATATAAACTCGCCAAAAATAAACGCCTGTTTTCCAAATTGATTTATCAGCATTTCCCCATCCTTCCCGAATATATATTTTACGCTCGCCGGGTTCGACCTTTACTTGTGGGTTTAGCTTACATAGCTCCACCTCTCTAGGTCCTCGCTTCTTAAAGCAAACTAATATGATATCTGCATCCCAATTAGATGACAAATATTTGAGGTTTTCGATAGCTAGTTCAATATAAATGAAGGAAACCTTCTGTCTATCAAATACTTGCCTGTACTTCTTTTGATTATTCATTAACCATTCTGTGGTTGAATATGTGCGTAGGCTTAAAAATTTGAAATTTGACTGCTCTTTACCCTCCCACTCTGATGACTGTTGCTTTTCCATTTATTTAGTCTTATTCGAATTCAGAAACTATTCCGTAATCGATTTCCTTTGTTTGATTTACATCAACTGATCACTGCATGAATATAAACTAATCCATTTTAGAATTTTGTACATTTGAATGGAATTAATTTAATCATATGTCAAGCGACTACCTTCATGTATTTCAGAAAGTAAAACACTTTATGTTTGATGTGGACGGTGTTTTAACGAATAGCCAATTATTATTGACAGAAAAAGGTGAACTACTGAGGTCAATGACTACGCGAGATGGATTTGCCATAAAGATTGCGCTTAAGGAGCAATATGGCATTACTATCATAACAGGAGGCAGTTCCACTGGAGTTCAAAAGAGGTTGTCACTATTGGGTATTACAAATATACACTCTGGCATAGAAGATAAATTGACCGTATTAAAAGATCTTATCGGCTCTAATGATCTGAATCCGGAAGAAATCTTATATATGGGGGATGATTTACCTGATATCCATGTTATGAAGGAAGTCGGACTTCCTTGTTGTCCTGCCGACGCAGTACCTGAGATAAAAGCATGTTCAAAGGCTATTACTTCAGCGAATGGCGGTGAAGGATGTGTGAGAGAAATTATTGAAAAAGTATTGAAAATACAATCAAAGTGGAATTATTGATCTATGGCTGGATTTGATATAATTTGGCGATTAATTCGGTTTCCAAACCTATTATTAATAGCCTTAACGCAATCCTTAGTTTGGTTTTCCCTATTAAAACCGGTCATTTTAGACTCAAATTTAACCCCTTATCTAAGTACATTTGAATTTATACTTTATGTATTGTGCACCGTACTTATTGCAGCTGGTGGAAATGCCGTAAATGATTTGTATGATGTAAAGGTAGACCAGATCAATAAGCCTGAGAGCCAAATTGTTGGTCGATGGATCAGTATTGAAGATACTTATCGCATATATGTCATAATAGTATTAGCTGGCGCATTAATCGCGGGCTATTTAAGCTATGAACTGGGGCGTTTGATCCTCTTTATTTCCTATCCTTTTATCGTATTTTTCCTCTGGGCCTATTCAAAATGGTTTAAGAGGCTCCCCTTTACCGGAAATACTATGGTTTCTTTATTCGTTGCCTCAGTACCTATCGTTTTACTGGTTCCAGAATGGAGAAATATCCTTCAACCAGAAGTTTTCTATTCACTTTCCCACAAACTAATATGGAGTTTTACCTTCTTTTGTTTTGGAGTAAATATTCTCAGAGAATATGTTAAAGATATTGAGTCTGTTAAAGGTGATCTTAAAGCCGGTGCTGTTACGCTCCCCGCTGTTATAGGACCTCAACGAGCTAAATTATATGCTATCTTGTTTTCTAGTATTTTATTTATAGGATTTATATTTTGGGGTGTTTTAATCTACGATAAGGTAAGCACATTCAATTTTATTTACTTTCTTACCTTTCTTATCAGTCCCTTAGCTATCATAATATTCTTATTATCAAGAGCTAAAATTAAATCCGACTACCACAGGGTTAATAGAGGTATAAAAATTCTGATTGTTTTAGGCCTATTATATATTCTCCTATTTTAAACATAATAGAATGGAACTTATTTTAGCATCTGGAAGCCCCAGACGAAAACAGTTATTGACTGAATTAGGGTTCAATTTTCGAGTACAAGCCGTGAATATAGATGAGGGTCTTCCTTCGAGCCTCGCTGCTCGAAAAGCTGCTTTATTTTTAGCGCATAAAAAAGGCCTAGCGGCAAAAAAAATATCAAGAAATCATTCCTGGATATTGTCAGCAGATAGTGTTGTAATCCTAAATGATACGGTATTGGGAAAGCCAATCGACCGCCAGGATGCGATAAAAACACTGCTATCGCTGAGTAACCAGGTCCATCAGGTCCATACTGCTTTTTACATTACAAATCAACGAAAAGAATGGGCTCAGCGAGTAGTTTCCACTGTTTACATGGACAAGATATCCCTTGCGGAGGCCGAATATTATGTGGATAATTTTGAGCCCTATGATAAAGCTGGTTCCTATGCTATACAGGAGTGGATTGGCTATTGTAAAGTAAAGAAAATCGAAGGATCTTATACGAATATTGTAGGGTTACCTACTCATGAGGTATATCAGGCCTTTACCAAATTGGGTTATCTAGAAGATACAGGGGATCTCAATTAAAAAAACGCTACAGCTCAAAAAGCCGTAGCGCATTCATCCCCATGAAATAGGTAAAACCTATACCCTATAAACCTTCAGTACTTTTTTTTAGTTCCGAAATGTTATATTTTCTTGCCATATATGCAAACCCAATCTCCAGCTTGACTATAAATTTGAATATTCCATTCATTTTTATATTTCTCGAGAACCATTGAGGCATCATTTTCTAAAACTCCGCTGAGTATCAACTTGGTCCCTCTTCTGGCATGAGAAGAGAGGTCGTGCTCGATGTTCAGTAAAACATTTCGATTGATATTAGCAAGGATAACATCAAAATCTTCAAGGTCATACTTCATTGTAGTAACATCAGCGGCGAGCACGGAGATATCATGACAATTATTTAATTCGACATTTTCCAAAGCATTCTCCACAGCTGCAGGATCCAGATCTACAGCTACAATCTTATCGGCGCCCATTTTACTGGCCAGTATAGCTAGTACTCCTGTCCCCGTTCCCAAATCTATAACGCAATCATGCTTTGAAACCTGGTTTCGCATTGCCTTCACCATTTGATAGGTAGTGTCGTGATGCCCCGTACCAAAAGCCATTTTGGGATCGATAACAATATCGTGTTCAAATTGATCTTTACGAGGGTGAAATTGAGCCCTGATCTGACAAAAAGCAGGAATATGGACAGGAGAAAAGCTTTCTTCCCAATTAGCATTCCAGTTCTCCCCTTCCAAAAGTTCGGACTCAAAAGAAATATTTCGATCAGAGAAATACGTTCGAATTTCATTTTTGTGGATATTCCATTTCTCTATTTCCCAAAACAAAACCCAATGGTCATCTTTTTCTTCAAGGCCAATAAAAGGAAGCGTGTTTAGAAAGTAATGTACATCCGAATCGATATCCTGAACAGGTATTTTCAATTGAATGGTTGATATAGATTTAGCCATACACTTCTTTTTTTGCTGCCTTAAGTGTATTGATTAAAAGAGAAACTACTGTCATGGGACCGATGCCTCCAGGAACAGGGGTAATATAATCGGCATTTTCTTTTACATTTTCATAATCAACATCACCGCACAGTCGATAACCTCTTTTCCGTGAAGCATCCTCTACCCTATTGATTCCGACATCGATAATAATAGCCCCGGGCTTTAGCATTTCAGCTTTTACAAAATTGGGTGAACCAATGGCTGCTATGATAAGGTCTGCGCTCTTAAGTTCATCCACTAAATTTTCAGTGCGGCTATGTAACACCGTAACAGTTCCATTCCCAATTTTACGGTTTTGAGATAAAAGAATGCTAATAGGGCGTCCCACTATGTTTGATCTTCCCAAAACCGCAACTCTTTTTCCTTTTATTGAAATATCGTATTCTTCTAACAGGGTGAGAATACCTTGAGGGGTAGCTGGAAGGTATGAGGGTAAACCCAAACACATTCGACCAACATTATGTGGATGGAAACCATCTACATCTTTCTTAGGAGATATAGCTAAATTCACTTTATCCGCAGCAATGTGATCTGGTAAAGGTAATTGAACAATGTAACCATCTAAGGAATCATCATCGTTCCACTGGTTAACTTGATCAATTAAGTCTTTTTCAGATGTGTCTTTCGGTAACCTTATAACCGTTGAATTAAATCCGACTGCATCGCATAATCGAATTTTATTTCGCACATAAACTTTACTAGCGGGGTTCTCTCCTACCAAAATAGCTCCCAAATGAGGTGGCCGAAACCCTTTTGCAGTCATTTGTTGAACATCTAGTTTAATTTTTTCAGTAATTTTTTGAGAGGTAATTTTACCGTCTAAAAGAATCATGCTTTTTTTTTACAAATATCTATAAACGCTTTGACAAATGCAGCTTATTTAAGTGATATGTTAGTTTTTAATCAAGTTAATCTATCGATATGGAGCTATACTGCAATATAGTTTGAATATATATAATTGGTATCGAGATACCTTATTGATAATTGTTTATAATCTAAATTCAACCATTTTATTAATTACTTATTTATTATTCATAAACCGTATCTTTGGACACTAATAAAAAAAAGAATAATGGGCAAAATCATATTAAGCGAATTTGAAAAAAGAAGACTCATAACGGAATATCGTTCTGAACTCAGACAGCTTTTATACCAGGTAAGTCAAGTGACTGAACATATTCAGTCACTTTCGGAATCCCTTGCTGAGCCTGAATCAGCCAACCTCACTGAGATTTTAGATTTAGCAAACATCGCTTTAGGAAACGAGCCAGGAGAAAGAAAAGCAGCCAAAACAACCTCAAAGCCTAAGGCTATTAAAAGGTCGACAAGCAGTAAGAAAACGCAGGCAAAAAGGAAAACTAAAGGGCCAGGAAGACCCCCTAAGGGATCGAACATTTTTACGTATACTACCCAAAATGGTGAGAAACACGAATTAGGTGATTGGGACCAGCTTATGATAAAAAGTATTCATGAAGCTAAGCAGCCCCTAATTAATGCGGAGCTATTAGATATAGCAATGGATACCGCATTAGGTAAAAAAATAGGTGCCAAGGAAGCTCGACTGATGATAAGCCGAACCATTCATAAGCTAGTAAATCGCAAGTCTATCTTGAAAAAAGTTGATTATGACGGTCGCGGAAATGCCTATGCTACTGAAGGCATGGTAAACGCAAATGGAAAGGTGAAAAAGGAATACAAAAGGCAGTAATTTGAGCCAGCACCTATTTATTTATAGGTAGAAACTTAAAAATACCAAGGCATGGAAATGACCTTGGTATTTTTATTTAAAATCGATAGGTAACTCCCAATGAAGGCATGATGGGGAGTTGATCTACTCTATCGTACTCTACCCGATCAAAAAAGAAAATATTTCTTCTATCATAAGCATTGGTTACGCTTGCATTCAATTCAATGGCTCCATACTTGGATAGGTTCCAGGTCTTCTTCAAAGAGAGGTCTAGTCTATGGTATGTAGGCAATCTCCCTCCATTAATTTGATCATCAAACACAATACCCAGGTTGGGATTACCTGTAACCAAATCTTCATTCAGTCCATCATTGAAATTATACCTTCCATAAAATCCTTCGGTAAGGGTAAAAGGAAAACCGGTTCCCAGGTTCCACCTACCACTAAGCTCCCAGCTGTCATTCTTCCCAAATCGATAAGTAATTAACACATTAGAATTATGCCTTCTATCAAAATTTGTTGGATAAGTTTGTTCACCGTCAAAGCGGTTGACATAGGCTAATGAGTAAGTTAACCAAATATCAAAACTCCCTTTTTGGAAATCCATATTAAAATCAATACCATAAGCTTCCCCACTTTCAACAATATAGTTTGGATCACTCGGAGAGATTTTGTTTCGGTTAATATTAATCATTTGGTTGAAAGATTTTAAGTATCCTTCTAAATTAAAGGTAAAATGCCGACCCAAATCATATTCTACACCAGCCACGTAGTGCCATGCTTTTTGTAAGCGGGAGTCAGTTCGCATCCCGGTTTCGGGATCAATAAGAGTTTCCTTGGGACCGAGAAGAAAGCCTACAAAAAGATTAACAATATCTCGGTCATTTACTGTACTCAGTAAATTTTGGGTATAATGACCGACAGCACCTTTAAATCTTAGATTACGAGTCATATTATATTTGAAACGCAACCGGGGTTCGACTGTAATTTCATTAATGGAGGAGTAATACATCACTCTCGCGGAGGGCTCCAGGATAAAGTCGCCAATCTGTTGCTTATATTTTAAATAACCCGATAACTCAGTATTAAAGTCTTCTTGCTCAAAATTAAAGCCTGCAAAATTGCGAAACCTAAATTCCGTTCCTATGCTGTTCATTCCGAATCCATAATTGAATTCACTTTGCCCTCCGTAGTAAGTAAAGTCCAGATTAGCATTTATGGTATTAATAGAGCTATTTCGTGGATTTCCATCTGCTTCTAACAAATTAATATCGTAGGAAGAGGCTGCAACGATGCCTGATAAGATAAGACTGGAATTAGAGGGAATTACTTTGAAGTTGAGTCCGCCACCCGTAGCATCCCAGTTTAAATCTGCTACTCCGGGAAAATTGACCTGATCCGTAAAATTGAAACCAAAAACATCGGCTTTAGAACCATTACCTATGATGTAGGATAGCTTCCCGTAAAAGTCCCGATAATTAAAGGGAAGACCCACTGAGTCGAATGCATAATTGTACAAAATATCGTCAGTACGATCAATAAGTGCTTGCTTCGATGCAAAAACTAGTGATAAAGAAGATTCATTCTCTTCCGTCCGGGGTATTATTGGCCCATCGAGAACAACCTTGGCTTGAAAAGGACTCACTCCTGCACTTCCACCCCATCTTTTACGATTACCACTTTTGGTTGTAATGTCTAGGACAGCGGAAACTCTTCCCCCATATTCAGCACTGAAACCGGCAGATTGCACTTCCACGTTTTGAACCAATTCGGTTTCAAAAACAGAAAACAACCCAATAGAGTGAAATGGATTGTACAATGTCATACCGTCAAGCAATACAAGGTTCTGGACAGGCGAACCTCCTCTTATATACAATTGACCTCCTTGATCACCAGTAAAGACAATACCTGGTAAAACGGGCAAATACTGCGCTATGTCAGCGTCTCCTCCAATGGAAGGTAATGATTGAATATCTTCCTGAGAAACACGTTGTGTTGAGATTTGAACTTCCGTGCGTGCTCTATCGCGTTCTGCAGATACATCTACAGTGGATAAATTAACGCCAGATGGGTTTAAAGTAGCAGAAACATATTCAATGCTAGCTTTTTCAACCGTTACATTTACTGCTGTGGAATCGTATCCCAGATAGGAAAAAACCACTTTATAGGACCCCGGTTTTACTTTTATTGAGAAAAAACCATCTACATCTGTATTTGCTCCAATGGACGTCCCTTGCACAAGCACATTGCCAAACATAATAGGCTCTCCGCTTTCGCTATCATAAACATTACCTCGAATCGTTGCATCCTGCCCCCATATTACGCCTGTAAATAGTAACAAGAGGAATAAGAAAAAGTATCTCATAGGTGTGTGATGTGTGTTCGTGATCAAATGTAAGTAATCTCATTGATTTAATGTCAGCGGACTACCTAGAAAAATTGACAGTTCAACTGACAAGGACCCAAAGCTTTTATAAAAGCGACGAATTGATTGAAAATAATCGACCAGCTTTGCGTCAAGGATGGGAATGGTCTCACCTTCCGCCAAAGGAAGGTGGGAGTCCATAACTTTCATTTCGCATTCCACATGCGAAATGAAAGTGGCGGACGGAACCCATGGACAGCCTGACCCGGCGCGTATCTCGTGCCGGGGGACGCCCAAATAAAAAAATTAAATATAAAGGACTTCTTTCACTCCTTTGATAATCTTTTCCGGATTAGGTAGGTATTCTTCAACTAAAGTAGGCGCATAAGGCAAGGAAGTATCTGCTGAATTGATTCGCGTAATGGGTGCATCTAAATAATCAAAAGCATATTTCTGCATCTCATACGCGATTTCACTAGATACTCCGGCAAACGGCCAGGATTCATCAATGACTACCATCCGATTCGTTTTTTTGAGCGATTTAACCAGTGTTTCATGATCTAAGGGTCGGATCGTTCTCAAGTCAATTACCTCAGCATCTATCCCATCTTTTGCTAATTCTTCTGCCGCCGATAATGTCTCTAAAATCATTTTATTGTAGGATACCAGGGTTACATCTGTCCCTTCTCGTCGAACGACCGCTTTCCCGATGGGGACGGTATATTCCTCTTCTGGTACTTCTCCCTTATGTCCATACAGCTGCTCACTTTCCATCATACATATAGGGTCTCTATCACGAATCGCCGATTTGATCAGCCCTTTGGCATCATATGGATCTATACAGCTAATTACTTTTAGTCCCGGAGTATTTGCTAACCAACTCTCAAAGGTCTGACTGTGTTGCTGAGCTAATTGGCCCGCAGCTCCTGAAGGGCCACGAAAAACAATAGGACAGCTAAATTCGCCAGCTGATTGAGAAAGGGTTTTGGCAGCATTATTTATCACTTGATCGAAAGCTAAAACTGCAAAATTCCAGGTCATAAACTCCACAATTGGCTTTAGCCCATTCATTGCAGCTCCAACACCTATGCCCGCAAAGCCTAATTCTGCGATAGGTGTATCAATGACTCTTCGGGCACCGAATTCATCCAGCATTCCCTTACTTACCTTATATGCGCCATTATACTCAGCTACCTCTTCGCCCATTAGAAATACGGTATCATCTTTCCGCATCTCTTCGGACATTCCCTCACGTATTGCGTCTCGCAATGCTATTTCTCTTGCCATAATTATCTTATTTGAGACGCTAATATAAGAAATGAAAGGCAGAAATGTGATGTCAATTTAAATGGAGGTAAAACTATTTTAAGGGTATATATTATCTCCTCTCTCAACTTAGAACATCAATAATTCAGGACCCCGTTCCCACAACAGGTAAGGGAGTAAAGGTCTCGGTATTCCAATCTTGCATGTGCTCTCTAAAAAAATGATCACAGTACAGACAAATATTCTCTAACTCTTCGGTCTTCTTTTTAGCCTCTTCTCTTGAAATACCTGCAGATTTGCCCATATCCCAGGGCTCCCCATTCTGCAAAGATTGAAAAACAGGATGCTTACTTGCTTTCATAAGCACATCGGGAATGTATTCTTCCCGGGCATCGCCCATAGGGAATAGAGTGCCCGGGCAACAGGGGTTTATACGCCACAATTGAATACTAATTTCTTGAGGAATATCATCATAGCCGCCCAAAAAATTACGTGCACCAGATAGAATAGCACAGAAGTTATGTGTGGGGTCTCGCTTCCAATTATCTTTTTCTAGAGCCCTGCCCCTGGCCCAATTACCACCTAACCACATATCTTCGGATGCGCCCCAGTAGCCCCAACTGAGCTTTTTATCTTTTAAATAATTTTCTTTTTCTACCAAAGGCTCAGAATCCTGACCATCAACCCCTGCTGCTTCAAATATACTACTTAGCTCCATCAATCGACTCCCGGCATGTTTGTGGTATCGATCGATACTCGCTATATCAAATCGAGTCACGCCTTTTTCAATCAGTGTTTCTAAGCGATCAGAATTCAACAGATCTCCATTGGTTTGCAGCATAATCTCTACCTTTCCCTGGTATTTTTCTTCAATACGGTCTAGGATAGCGTATAATTTTTTTCTATCGGCTAGCGGTTCGCCACCTGATAAAATCAGGCGGTCCATATAGGGCGGCAAATGATTAATAATCTTATAACAATCCTCCAATGAAATTCTTTCGCCTTGTGGACCAGAGTTGTTATAGCAATGATCACATTCGTCATTACAAAGTTGGGTGAAAACCCAGTATACAGACTCTAAATGGTCATATGGATTTTGCATGTTTAATTCTTCTATTTTACCAAAGATAACGAAGACTAAATTGGAATTGCCGAGGAGCTGAAGCATTCCTTCGGATCAAGACTCCGCTTTCTATGGATCCCGGTTGAATCTGGTTGCTTTGGGTAGCGTTATTGCTGTACCCGCTTAGATTTTGAGCATTGAATATATTGAATACGTCTGCACGAAACTCAAGTGCATTTGCCCTTAAGGGCCAGCGATAACTTATTGAAATATCAAAAGTGTTCGCCCAGGGCAATCGATCTGAATTTCGTGATTCGCCGGGGTGCCGATCGCTATTGCCAACATAAGCATCACCAAAGGAAGATCCATCTCCATTTAGATCTGTCGTTCCGAATTCAGTAGCATCTGGAATGCGATTGATGGGTTGCCCGCTCTGAAGAAGCGCTGCGAGAGTGAATTGCCAACCCTCATTATAGTAATATGTAAATATTCCATTTATTATATGCGTTCGGTCATTAATGGAGGGTCCCCATTCTTCATCAAAGTTATTCGCATCCATAGCTCGGAAATTAATATCCTCCGTATTGTTGCGTAGTCTGGAAAGTGTATAATTCAACAAAAAAGAATAATCATCCTCTCCTTTTGTTTTTTGAACATTAAATGAAGCCGCAAAATACCGGCTTTCTCCTGCTGTTTCGGTCAGCATGACATTTCGTGCAGCACCATACAATCGCTCTCCCAATATCTCGGCATAGGGCACTCCCCTTTCTTCATCAAAAAATATAGGCGTCAATCGTTGAGCATCTGCCACATCCATGGATCTAATATTTACATCATCAGGATCAATCGGATAAGGAGCGGGACGATTCAAGTTTCTAAGACGAAATAATTGATAAGAGCGATTATGCATCAAATCAACAAAAAATAGAGTTGACTCATTAAGTTGATTTTGATAACCTAAAGAAAATTGATGTGTACGGGGATTATCGAGACCGTTGGGAGGAAGAATGCGGCGCTCATTACTAAAAATAAGATCTCTGGGAACATCTACTTCCTCTGCAGTAGGCCCCTCTAAAAAATCTACCCCATCGAAGGTAGCACCTAAGTTGCCTTCAAACAGCAAATCTTCCACATCGTATTCTCCAAATATGCCGTTCTGAGCCAACAGAAATTCTACCTGCCGTGCATAATCGGCAGATAAAGTGTTTTGCTGAAGAGCATCACTAATCACAGCGTAAATGATCTTGTCGTAAAAGATTCCATAACCGCCACGAATTACAGACTTTTCAGTCAATTTATAATTTAGATTGAGGCGAGGTGCTAGATTGTTGCGATCGCCATTCCCATTGGGGTCCTCTGTGAGGTTATCATAGTCATAACGCAGCCCGAGACTTAAATTGGTGCGGTGATTGAGGCGAATTTGGTCTTCAATAAATATTGAATAGACGGTTTGGTTCCGTCCAAAAGAATTCGGGCGAAGTTCCACATTATACAGGAGCACCTCTGCATCATTTGGTATATCTTCAATGCGAAGCGAGGACCCAATACCACCATCAATTTGATCGAGTTGTTGTTCGTTTAATTTGATTCGATAGTTCCCATTGGGATTTCCCCCACCAAATAGTGAGTGACGACCATGGATTAAAGAGCCACCAGCCACAATTCTATGATTGCCTAAATACAGACTTAGTTTCTGTTGCCATTGAAAAGTGTTCTCAGTTTGATCAAATACAAACCCTGGATGGCCGATTACTGCGGCTGGGATTTCCATAGGATCTAAAACAGTAACCTGCGATCTATTTCCTCCCTGCAAAGGACGGCCGTAATTCCACCGGAATCGAGAATATTGAAGATTTGTCTGAATACTTAGTCGATCAGTATGGAAAGTATTTTTAAGTGCAATATGCCGGGATAATCGATCTTGAACTAAACCCGCTGAAGGAAAAGTGATACCACCACTAAGGCCTCCACCGGGATTTTCAATACGAACAATACCTTCATTGTATCTCAAGGAAGAACGAAAACGCTTACTCCAAATGTGATCTATCTTACCCGAGATATATGTGAAGTTATTCTGCCCATCCACATTCTCGGCCACTCCCAAAGCTGGAGAACTGAGAATATTTTGTTTTAAGTCTGTCGTGTGTTCCAGGTTAAAATAATAAAAGGTTTTATCCTCAATGAGTGCTCCACCAAATCCAACTCCAGCTTGATAGCGCTTAAACCCCTCCTTTACCAAGTTTCCGGATAAGTCGCGCTGAGGAAAGCGTGTGTTTCCATCAATCACTGCCCCGGGACGATGAATTAAGAAAGCTTCACCGGAAAATTCATTAGTTCCTGATTTTGAAGTAATATCTAAAACTCCATTACCAGCGAGTCCGTACTCTGCACTGTAATTATTGGTAAGTAATGTAACGTTTTGTGTGAATCCTAATGGGATAGGAAATTTTTGTCCCCCTAAAAATCGTTCATTATTATCCATGCCATCAATGAGATAACTGGAGTACAAGGGGTTGGCACCATTAATACTTACATTAGGGGCTTCCGGGTAGAACCCCGTAGCCTGCGATACATTCGGCATGCGATAAAGAGCACGGGTAATATCGCGACCTTCAATGGGGATTGCTTGTAAATTCTTCTCATCCAATTCAAAGGCGACCTCCGCATTAGTGCGATTTATTCGTTGCGAGGGACGGGCTTTAATAACAATTTGATCCAGGTCGACAGATTCGCGGCTAACTAAGCCCAGGTCAAGATATTTTCCTTTGTTGGACCTCAGGTCAATATTGGACAAGGTATCTGAAAAATAATCAGGAGATTCTAATGCAATTATTCTGTATTGGGTTTGTGAAGTAAGATTTTTAAAGGTGAATGTCCCTTGATTATCCGTTAGGCCAACTCGTTGAACACCTGTAGGCGAATGCTCCAAAACAACACTATGAGCAGGTATTGGCGCCTGCTCTTGGGTGTCATATAAATAAACGGTAATTTCTGATTGAGCTTGAAGACCTAGTGGTGAGATAAAGACTAATATTTTAATCCATCTAACAAACGAAGGTGATATGTTGTGCATTTTTTAATTTTGATCCCGGCAATTAGCTAGTATTTTGCTGAGCACAAAGTAAGATTAATAGTTATTATAGCTTACGATAAACAAATACCAACCTTACAAGGCCCTTAAAGCTAAAGTCAAACATTAAAAGTCCAAACCATAAAGTACAGCATACTAAAGCGTTAAAATTATATTAAATCAGGGCTATTTGCTGGGAGAAAAGATCAATTTGCCTATTATTACGTTCAGTCGATATAAATTCTAGTATGATGCGTCGAATATTTGTTCTTTTTGTTCTGTTTGGATTTTTCAACCAAACATCCTTTAGCCAAGAGGTGAAATGGATGAGTTTTGAGGAAGCAATAGAGGCTCAAAAAACAGAAAAGAAAAAAATATTTGTTGATTTATACACAGATTGGTGCGGCTGGTGTAAGCGAATGGACAAAACCACCATGACAGACCCTTTCATTATTAACTACCTGAATTCCGAATTTTATCCGGTAAAATTTAATGCCGAGCAGGATGAGGATATTACGTTCAAAGGAAAAGTATTTACACTACAGAAACGTAAAGGTAAGAGAGATTACCACCAACTTGCCGCCCATATTTCAAGAAACCAACTATCCTATCCTACTTTTATTTTCTTAAACGAGAACGCTGAAGTTATTCAACCTATTAAGGGATATCAAGATGCGACAACATTTAAAACAATCATGACCTATATCGGTGATGATCATTTTAAGAAGACACCTTGGAATCAGTATAAAAAAAGCTATTCAGGTAATTCAGAAAAGTAACCTACTCTGAAGAAAGATCTAGGGTATGTACTAAACCATAAATAATTAGTATCAGCATTAAGGCTATAATGAGAATGAAAATTACCCTACCCATCGATGAGGAATTTCTTCGTTCGTGATTTCTGCGTAACTTTACCATATCACGAAGATGCAGACTTTTAAGAAAATACGCAAATACCTTACTATCCTCCTGTTTGGCGTAATGGCCTTACTTTGGTTTACTTCTTTTTCGCTCGCACAAGGCTTCATAAAAGACTATCCTCACTTTGCAGCTTTAAATATGGGCCAGAGTCAAGCAGTAGAGGACTTAGGGTTTTCAGCCTTATCCAGCCCCGCAATAGGATTGGATAAGGGGACTCAGCAGTATGCCGTATCTTATCGAAACCTTACCCAAGGTGATTTTGGACTACAAAATTTTCAAGCAGGATGTAAATTCATCGTTCAGAAAACATCGCATATTGGATTACAGGCTCGATACACTGGTAATTCAGCAGCCCACATTTTACATTTTTCGGGTCAATACGGAAGGAAGCTAAGCGATCAATTTGCTATAGGCACACAATTGAATTTAGGACAAAGAAATGCTCCGCAGTATGAGGTGGAAAACCAATTATCAATGGATCTTTCGCTTTGGTCTAAGCCCTTGAAAGATTTTGAATTAGGTTTATGGATCCAACATTTGTTTCCCATAGCGGGATCTGATTTTGAACAGGCATCTATTCTTCTCTCCTCCACTTATGATATCTCGCCTGAATTCAACATGTATGGATCACTTTACTTAGATGTGCAATCCAACTTAATTGTCGGCGCCGGATTCAGATATTTAATCACACCGAATTGGGATATAAAAATTAGTTATTTCCCAAATCCAGGAGCTTTCACTTTGGGTTTAGGGTTTTATTTGGACCATTTAGGTGGACATACCGGCACATATATTCAACCTGAATTTGGTATACAGCCGGGAGCCGCCTTTTTCTATAATCAGTGAGGCGAATTTTCCTGGTTTCTAAAAGCCAACTCTAATTGCACCACCTCTCCATAAGAGCTCAAACCAGCTTGTACACCTTGAGCCTTCAAAAAAGAATCATAAATGGCATCGCGTATCTGAGGAAAAATATCGGGGTATTTCCCATGCTGCTTCCGAATCTCCTCCAAATCATTTTTGATAGCAGCCGGGACACACGCCCAGCTTTCAGAGAATATCTCAGCATCGGCTTGTCGTAATTGACCTGCTACATAACGCCAAAAGTTTAGAAATCCAGAATATCTTATAAATGGATCATCAGACCTTATGCATGTATGATAAGCCACAAAGTTAGCTTCGCCCTCATTCGTAATACCGTAATTATGAGCCAATTCGTGTGCAATCACAAAAGGAACCACCAAATCGTGTAGCCCTTTATCCCAATATCCCTCACCGCCAAAAGGAAAGTAAAATCCAGCAGTGCTGATGCGTAACAAAAAGCCGTTATGAAGCGGTCGGATTTTAGCTGGAACAGGAATATGCAAACCATATTCTTTTAACCAAAACTCCAGTTGAAGACCAACATCTACTTCTGTAAGAGCATGATCAAAGCTAGCACTAGACTCCCGACTGTCTACCCAATCTATTCGAGCACCCACCATTTCATCTGTCACAGATTGATATAGGTTCATAAGTTGCTCTGAAGAGAAAGCTGGAGCCTGCCAATCCAATCGATCTAAAAGAGAAGGTAAGCTATAATTAAAGCCCCAGGTCACATAAAATAAGAAAAAAAGAAAACCTAATATGTTAAGCAACTCCCGGCAAGCTTTTACTAGAGGAACTCTTTTTTTTATTACCCTGAAAATACCTACCCCGAAAACTATTAGAATAAAACCCACAAAAGCATAAAGAATAGGAAAAGGAAGAGCATGCAGCGGCCATAATAACCACTTAAAACAAACATAAAGCTTTGAAAAATAAAGGTATTCAGCAAATTCCGAAAAATAGTTGCTTAGGAAAAAATGAGTGATCCCTGCCCAAATTGCAAGCAGAATTCCGTAATTTTGTAACAACTTATTCAAATGCTTTGCGTTTATATTACCAAAGTTACTACTAAACAAAAAAACACATACAAAATGGCACAAGAATTTACAGATAGCAACTTTCAAAAAGAGGTTTTAGATAATGACGGTCTCGTTGTTATTGATTTCTGGGCAGAATGGTGTGGGCCGTGCAAGATGATTGGTCCCATCGTAGAGGAGCTAGCTCAGGAGTATGAAGGTAAAGCTAAGATTGGTAAAGTAGACGTCGATAAAAATTCTGATGTCTCCATGAAATATGGTATTCGATCTATTCCTACCATACTTTTTTTAAAAAATGGAGAAATTGTAGATAAGCAAGTGGGCCTCACTTCTAAGGAAGGTCTAAAAGCGAAAATTGAAGCTCAAATCTAAATAATTAAATTTCAATTATTTTGAGCCCTGTGTACGCGCAGGGCTTTTTTTATTTATGGGGGTCCCGAATGCCCCAGCAATAAAGTTGCTGGGGCATTCGGGCGGGCCATGCGCGGGTGCACTGCGTTTCGTCTCGGTTCTATAGCTCGATTATTAGAATATCCGTAAAATTACCTGTATACTTAAGTATATCATTAAAAAATAGAACCGAGACCCCACCGGTATGAACCGGTGGGCCGCTACTACCCCTACCCCGGCAGCCCGCCGGCAAAAATTTAGAATTTATGGATCTTTATAAAGAATATCAGCAACTGATGGAAGAGTTATACTACTTGGACTCAACTATTGCTAATCTGCAATGGGATCAGGAAGTGATGTTGCCTAAAGAATCAGCTGACTATCGAAGCAAGCAAATCGCATATTTAAGTAGCTTATCTCATGAAAAATTTACAAATCGCAATACGGGTAAATTATTGCAAAGCACTTTGAAGGAAGACCTGAATGAAGATCAACGCTTAAATGTCGAAAAAACTTTATACGACTACGAGAAATCTATCCTTTTACCGTCTTTGTTTATTAAAAACAGGTCAGAACTCACATCAAAAGCTTACACCGCCTGGATCAAAGCCAGAACAGAAAACGATGCTTGGATATTTACGCAGTCCTTTGAGCCATTACTGGACCTCAAACGAGAAGAGGCTGAGCTCCGAGGATATGATACGCATCCATATAATGCTTTGTTAAACGTATATGATAAAGGGCTGAATGTAGAGACTCTGGACCCCCTTTTTATCAATTTGGATAAAGATCTTAACAAGCTTATAAAATGGGTGACCGATAAACAAGAAGATCATAGAAGCCTATTGATGAGCTCAATACCACATGAGAAGCAATGGCAGTTTAGTCTGGAGATTCTAAAAGCTATGAATTTTGACTTTGACCGGGGGCGACAAGATATATCGGAGCACCCCTTTACTATATCCTTAGCTCCTAATGACATTAGACTCACAACTCACAGCAGTAAGGAAAATCTGAGCCCGATCATTTGGGGTAGTATTCACGAAGGAGGTCATGCCTTATATGAGCAAGGACTACCAAAAAATAAATATAAGGCCTTACCACTCTCTCAAGCCGCCAGTTTATCAATACATGAATCTCAGGCTAGATTTTGGGAAATTCAAGTAGGGAAATCAAATGATTTCTGGACGTATTTCTTTCCCAAGATGAAAAAAACCTATGAGAAATATGGTTTCCATGCATCTCTTAACGATTTCATGAAAGCAACTCACTTTATTTCTCCAAACAAAATCCGAACAGAGGCGGATGAGCTTCATTACCATCGACATATTATCATACGCTATGAACTGGAAAAGAAATTAATGTCGGGCCAGATCGAAGTCAATGAAATTGAGGGAAAATGGAACGAAATCTATGCTGATAAAATGGGCGTAGAAATTCGAAATCCCAAAGAGGGTGTTTTACAAGACGTACATTGGGCACATGGAGGCTTAGGATATTTCCCTACTTATACCCTGGGTAGCATATACGCTGCTGAGCTATATGACCAGATATATAAAGAAGTGGAGGATATACCACGTCAAATGCAACAAGGAAAATTTGAAGAAATATATCAGTGGTTGGCTCAAAAAATATATCAACACGGTCGGAGATATGAAAGCCAACCCTTAATGGAGAAAATTTTGGGACGGAAACCAGTGTCTGGCAGCTTAGTTAAAATATTTGAACAGAAATTTAAAGATTTATACAATATCTAAATATGCCAAAAAAATAACTTATTTTTAAATGGCTATAGGTTATTGACACCTATAATAATATTGCAATAGGTTATCAGTAAAAATTGTAAGTAAGCGCAAAATTTCTTATTATTACATAGATTCATAACCAAACTATAATAAAATGAGAAAACTATTACTTTCTATTGCTGCGATTTTTTGCTTTTCCAGTCTATCAAATGCTCAAGAAATTGAAGTTGGTTTAAACTTAGGTCTGGGTATTCCTGTTGGCGATATTGGAGAAGCTTATGGCTCAGGATTCGCCTGGAATATTAATGGATATTATGGGATATCAGACAAGCTATCAGCGGGTCTTGAGATAGGTAGTACTACTTTCAACTCTTCTATAAATTCTCCCTTTGGCGGTTTTGATATCGACTTTAGTCTAACTGAATTTATTGCAGTAGGTCGATATAAGTTTTACGACAAAGAGAAATTATCTTTAGGTGCTGGAATGGGTCTCGGCTTATATTCCAATTCGGGTTCTGAATTAGGAATTTCACCTCGAGTTTATGGATCCTACATGTTAACGGATGAGATTGGGCTAACAGCTAATATTCCATTTCACTTGTTGCTTACTGAAGGGAGTCTAAACTACATGCAAATCAGAGTAGGTGGGTTTTATCTTCTTTCCTTGTAATCGTCACAAAAAAAGTAGTTACAAATAAATAGACATTTAATTTCTATCTCTCTCATGAGTAGGCTATCTCGGGCTAGATAATTTTTTATATAGCCTTAACTAAAGTGCGCCTTGAAATACTGATGCTAACTAAAAATTATATACTAAAGCAAGAAAAGTATGTTCTGATAGGTTTTCTTTTGTCTTTATCAATAAGTGTTGTGTATGGTGTAAATTCAATTTGCAATAGCATAGAGTTAATAATTAAAATTAGCTATTCATCTTTAAATTTTGTTCTAGAAAAACAATTGAAGTATAGAAAACAAAAAGAGGATTTGAAAAACTCTTAAACTGGGTAAATAAAAAGGAAGCAAATTCATAGAAAAGCTATAATCTGTTAAAGTAAATACTCAATCAAGAAGGTAAAAAAAACTTAAACCCATTGGGAATGTAATACTGGAATATAACGGGATTTGTTTCCCACTTCTTTGCAGGTATTCCTCTTCGAATATGTGTGCTAATTATCTCCAGTATTGCCATGGATCAAGTTTCAAAACATCCTGAGAGTTCCTCTGGAAAAGGAATTGCAATTGCCTTCTTTATTCTAAGATTAATAAGAGTTTTTGGAGGTAAAGTAGTATTGAGCACGATGTAAAATGCTCGAACATGATTTAACTTTGTATGAGTTTTAGACAGTAAAGCATAGGAAAATGCAGTTATAATATGGCAGACTATGGTATCTTATGATATTAAACATACTTTAATTTGAATACTCAAATTGTACAAAGCAAATTTCTTTTCTAAAAATTTGTTTGTTATATTTAAACAAATTATAACCAAATACCTATAACATGAAACAATTTCGACTTTTGATGATCAGTACTCTTCTCCTTCTAATGACTGGGGTGAGCTACGGATCTAATGGCATAACTAATTCCGATAATGGAATCGAACCTGTTATGCAAAGTGATTATTCTCAAACAGCACTTTCTCTTGAAACCGCAATTCACGCTAAAAATGACAAAAATGGCTTTGGAAAACTTTTTTCATGGGTAAAGAAAAAAGCGGTAAAACTTGTCGACAAGGTTGCTGCCATAGGCGGCCTAGGTGACCCCGTTGATAAGTGGTTTTGGTTTTGGGTTCTTGGATGGGGAGCATGGATTGTCTTAAGCATAGTTGCTAGCGCTATTGTTGTTGGATCAGCATTTGGTAGTGGTTTTGGTATTGGAGCTTTACTGTTTCTTATAGCCTATTTAGCAGGACTATTTGGAACTGTTTCTCTAATTGTCTGGTTGATTAAGAAATTTTCTTAAGCCCAAATTAATAGTAAAATTGAAAAAAAGCCCTCGAAATAATTCGGGGGCTTTTTTTATTGGCTTCTTCTAGCTTTCTTCTAGCTTTCTTCTAGCTTTCTT
>CAZVLN010000002.1:0-124725 GCA_964627995.1 uncultured Saprospiraceae bacterium | reverse complement strand
GGGCTTTTTTTATTGGCTTCTTCTAGCTTTCTTCTAGCTTTCTTCTAGCTTTCTTTTCCTATGATTTCTATACCAGGTATATCCAATAGCACCCACTACTAAATAAGGGGTGAATAGAAGAACAAAAATCCCTTTATTTAAACCCTTACCCGCAGATCCACCTTCCTTTAAATTACTCTCCGCACTCATTCGACACATCGGACATTGACTATTAACTTCTGGTGTGGTAAGCACCATCAAACTAAATATGACAGACAAACCGATAAGTAATTTTCTTATTCCTTTCATAGTGTATTTATAACGATATTAATCAGGGAAGAGTTCAATAATAAGGAGCTAGCATTAAATAGCACACTGGGCCAGTAACGGCAACATAGAGCCAAACTGGAAATACCCATCTGGCCATGCGTTTATGGCGATCAATTTGACCTGTATAGGCCCTTATAAAGGTAAACAAGATAAAGGGTAAACTAGCGGCAGCCAGAAAAACATGAGTTGCTAATAAAAAGTAGTAAATGTATTTTATTGTACCATCACCGCCGTAGGAGGTGGGTTCAGTAGAGATGTGATAAATGACGTAAGAGATAAGAAAAATAGCTGATAAGCATAATGCCAAAAAATTAAATAGCCTATGCCGTTCAATGTCTCCACTTTTGATAAATACAAAAGCAACTAGTAAACAAACAGCTGTCAATCCGTTAACGACCGCATGAAAAGGCGGTAAAACCAAAACATCAAAGGGCATTTCAAAAGAAATATATCGCATTCCAACAACAAGCCCTAATACTACAATTGAAAATAAGGTGGCATATAACTCTAGGCGTCTGGCAAGTTTCAGGTCAACTTGATTATTATTCATAATTACTCTTTAGGTACTAAAAGGACCAAATGGCTTATAAACAAATCCAGTTCTTCTTTATCTCTAATATCATAGATATATCGTAATGTTCCTTTGGTGTCAACCAGACCAATTTGATGAGGTAAAAATTGAATGGAAGGATCGAAAAGACCATCCGTATTCGAGAACTTGAATTTGTCTAATAATTTTACAGAAGTAGAATCAAGTAAGAAAGGATAAGTATCCTGCATATTAGACCGATAAAGGTCTCCCCCATTCAACATTAGCAACCATACCCACTCATCATCAATTAGATCTTCATGTATGAGAGATAATGTATCTAAATACTGAATATTGAGGCCCGGATCAGAAATAACGACCATCCGGTCTTTTAAGATAGTGTTGGTAATAGAATCGCCATATACGGGATAAGTAATAAAAGAATCAATGGAAGCTAAATCTTCCATTTTATCAAACTTACCCTTTGTGAAATTTAGCCCCGTTTGTAAAAAGTACCAACTGGTTAGAGGGAAAATAACTAATAAAGCCAGTAGACCTAATGTACGGGAAATTCGCTTACCTGTGTTTCTATTTTTAGACATAAACACTGAATAGAAAACACGCTCTAATGTTCATGATTGTCTAATTCTTTTACAGGTTCTCCTTCAGACTCATCTAATTGCTGTTCGATATCTTGAGGTATTTCATATTGTACCTCTTCTCTTCGATCACCCCATGTATTACCTTCCCAGAGAAAAGCAATTAACCCCCATATTAAAAGCATAGCTGGAAGCAAAATGGAAAGAGCCATACCTTTAACTTCATATCTCAAGTGCATGAACTCATAAACAATAAAATAAGCTTTGTACAGTGACAAAACAATCATAGCTAAGCCAGTAATTACAAATAGAAAGCTATACTCCTCTAATCCAGGGATAAGATACCCCTTACCCAATAGAGAAATTAAAACTTCAGCGACGGTAACCGCACCTAATAATAGCAGACCTTTTTTAACTGCTCGAATCCCTTCTGATCTTGACATTTCCATATTCGATACTAATTTTTACAGGAGATAAAATACTAAGAAAACAAAAACCCAAACTAAATCGACAAAGTGCCAATATAGTCCAACCTTCTCCACCATTTCATATCCGTTTTTACGCTCCACATACAATCCACTAGCTACATTTAACATGATGATGAACAGAATCACAACACCAGAAAAAACGTGAAAACCATGAAAACCTGTTATGAAAAAGAACAGTGCACCAAAAGCTTTTGGACCAAACTCCTGCTGTTTTACTACACCAGATTCTGTTCGGAATGTAAGAGGATCCCAATCACCGTGATGCTTGTGAATCAAATATGATTCACCAGCCTTAAATTCGTCACCTTTTTCAATATAATGACCGTCACCTTCTAAATAAACACCATCTTCTGTGTGAGTACCAAAAGGATTAGTGAAAATAGTCATATGTTCCTCTGCTATAAGATTGTTCCACTCCCATGCTTGACAACCAAGAAATGCAATTCCTCCAAATACTGTCATAAGCAACCAAAAGACTACACCGTTTTTATTCTCTCTAGCTCCTTCCTGGACGGCCCTTACCATTGTTCCTGAGCTGATAATCAAAACAAATGACATAATCGTCACAAAGATGAGAGGCGCACCGGTTACTCCAAAGGGAGCGGTTGAAAAAACAAAATCAGGCACAGGCCAGGATGGAGTACTAAATCGCAATGCTCCATAAGCAATCAATAGTCCCGCAAAAGTAAAGGCATCAGATACAAGGAAGTACCACATCATTAGTTTCCCGTAAGATGTTTTGAAGGGTGACTTACCCCCTGACCAATTATCTTGTTCCTGTGTTTCAGTAGTTTCTAGCAGTTCTTCTGACATTGTTGTAGTTTAGTTTATCCTATCTCTGAAGAGTAAAAAACAATAGCAAATATATCCAAAGAAAATCAACAAAATGCCAATATATAAGCACTAATTGAAATCTATTTTTTCTTTTATCTGTAACTCTAAACGGTAAAGAAAACGCATGAATAAGAGCTACTATAAAGGTAGCAATACCACCTAAAACATGAGCTGCATGAGCACCAGAAATAACATATACAAAAGCGCCTGATGGATTCCGCTTTAAATCTATACCCATAGCAAACATTTCCATCCAGGCGTAATATTGAGCGATAACAAAACCAATTCCTAAAATAAAGCTGACGATCAGTAGTGATTTGTATAACGATTCTCTTTGGTTCTTAAAAGAATTGTAAGCTAAATGAAGGGTAACACTACTCAAAAGAATAACAGCTGTACTTACATAAAATAGATTAGGCAATGGAAACTCTAACCAGTTACCCGCAGATTGTCTGACAATGTAGGCTGAACTAAAAGCTGTAAACATCATTACAATACTTCCTAGAGCTATATATAAACTAAACTTGTTAGTGTTATATTTATACAGTGCGTTGCCGCTATTATTGCTTAAACTAGCATCCATGCTACAATATGATTAAAAAACTTAAGGAAAGAAGAACCAATGGTAAATAAAAGAAAGAAGAAAACATTAAATTTTTGGCTGCTTCATCACTAAGTTCATCGTAAAGTTTGTATGCGTAAAAAATATACGCCAAATTAAAAATATTAAACACAGCAAGGCCAACATAGCCTAAGAAGCCATTATACCAAAAGACTAAAGAAATGGGAATAAGCAATGTGGCATAAACTAGGCATTGCCAAGCTACGGATTCATCTTTAGAACTTAACACATTAGGAAGTAATCGAAATCCGGCTTTTTTATAGTCAGTATCTGAAATCCATGCAATTGCCCAAAAATGAGGAAACTGCCAAATGAACTGAATGGAAAACAGTAAGAAAGCCAGAAAGCTAATTTGGCCTTCTACCGCGACGGTTCCAATTAAAACTGGGAGTGCTCCAGGTATTGCCCCAATGAAAACAGCAAAGGGTCCCATTTTTTTCATGGGAGTGTAAACAAAACCATACAAAGCCCAAGCTACCATAGAAAATATGGCCGCCATTGGATGTAAGAAATAAAGTAAGGTCAGGCCCACACATAAAGAAAGACCAATAATCAACAGGACTTTAGGCACTGAGATTGAATCCTTTGCCAATGGCCGGTTATGGGTCCGTTTCATCAATTTGTCCACATCTTTTTCCAATACTTGATTCACTGCTGACCCACTACCACTGGTTAATAAACCACCAATAAACAACAATACAAAATCAGAAAAGGTAAAAACCGAGAGACCCCCGACAATAACTGCCCCCAACACAGAAGAAAATACAACTAAAAAGCTCAGTCTAAGCTTAAATAGCTCAGCTAAATCGCCCAAAAATGAAGAAGCATTCTCTTGAGCGCTACTCCATTTTTGTGACTGAGAATATGTATGTTTTGTTGAGTTCAACTTTTATACGTTTAATGAGCGCCGTCAGTCTTTTCCCCTTCCTCTAATGGGACAACTTGAGGAATATAATCTACTTCGCTACCTTCATTTTTACTATAGTCATATGACCACCTGTGAACGGTAGGGATTTTTCCAGGCCAATTACCGTGAATATTCTTTATAGGAGTTGTCCACTCTAAAGTAGTCGCTCCCCATGGATTTTGCACTTTAAGTTTTTTACCTTTCCAGATACTGTAAAAGAAATTCACCACAAAAACCAACTGCGCAGCAAAAACTACAATTGCAGCTATAGTTATTACTTGATTCATCGTAGCGAAGTCATTAAAAGCATTAAAGTTTTCAAAGCTATAGTACCTACGTGGAACACCAGCGATACCTAAATAATGCATTGGCCAGAAGATAATATATGCACCTACTAGAGTTACCCAAAAGTGAATTTTACCCAGGGTTTCATTCATAAATCGACTATACATCTTGGGAAACCAATGGTAGATACCCGAATACATCCCAAAGAAAGCCGCTACTCCCATTACAATGTGGAAGTGAGCCACAACAAAATAAGTGTCATGCATTTGAATATCAATAGCTGAGTTACCAAGAAAAATACCTGTCAAACCTCCACTAATAAACATGGAAACGAATCCGATTGCAAATAAAGAGGCTGAATTAAACCGAATATTCCCGCCATACAAGGTGGCAATCCAATTAAATACTTTAACGGCTGAAGGCACGGCAATGATTAATGTAAAAATCACAAAAATCATGGCAATGAATGGATTAATACCTGCCATAAACATATGGTGAGCCCAAACAAGGAAACTCAGAAATGCAATAGCCAGTATGGAAAACACCATAGCCTTATACCCAAAAATCGGTTTCCTGGAATGCACTGAAAGTACTTCAGAAACAATACCAAAGGCAGGTAATACAATAATATACACCTCGGGATGTCCTAAGAACCAAAATAAATGCTGATAAAGAATCGGGCTACCGCCTACGTGATCGAGGGCTTCGCCCCCAATAAAGATCTCACTCAAATAAAAACTGGTTCCAAAACTTCTATCGAAGATCAACAATAAGAAACCACTTAATAAAACGGGGAAGCTTAATAAACCTATAACAGCGGTAATCAAAAAGGCCCAAATTGTTAATGGAAGTCTCCACATGCTAAGACCTTTAGTTCTCATATTCAGAACCGTAGAGATATAATTAATACCTCCCAATAAAATAGAGACAACAAATAAAGCCAGTGACACTAACCATAGTGTCATACCAACTCCAGAACCGCTTGAAGCCTGCTCTAAAGCTGATAAAGGAGGATATGCTACCCAGCCTCCCATAAAGGGACCCGTGCTAACGAATAAAGAGAAAAACATAATAACCCCAGCCAGGAAGAAAAACCAAAAGGATAACATATTCATAAAAGGAGAAGCCATATCACGCGCTCCCACTTGCAATGGAATTAATAGGTTACTAAAAGTCCCGGAAAGACCTGCTGTCAAAACAAAAAACACAAGTATAGTACCGTGCATTGTGACAAGCGCATAATAGAAATCAGGGGAAAGTGTTCCTATTCCAGCTTCATTTACAACAATCCATTTACCTAAAAGGGGTTGCAGCCAGGCTAAACTCTCCTCTGGGAATCCAAGTTGCAGTCGGAAAATAAGTGACATCGCTCCACCGATAAAAGCCCAAATCATCCCTGTAATAAGGAATTGTTTAGAGATCATTTTATGATCCATGGAGAAGATGTAGTGAGAAATGAAATTCGACTGATACTTATCGAGCTGTTCATGCTCTTCCTCATGAAAATGATCATCATGACCATATTTCTCAATTAGTACGTCTGTATTTATTTGCTTTACTTCAGTTGCCATTTTCTGAATTTGAATTTTGTCTTTAAATTTCTTCCTTCTTCTCTTCGCCAATTGCTGAAGATTCAGTTTTAATTCTATTATTAGAAATGCCTTGTTCTACTAAAAAGTTCTCAACAGATTGAATTCTGTTGTAATATATTTGCTCATTGTCAGCTTCTGACGTTAATACGACGTTTAATGCAGTAACTTCATTCAACTTGGAAGCGATTTGTTCCAACATGGACAATGCATTTTCGTCTTGAAGTACATGCTCTTCATTCAGAAAAAAGCCATCGACTGAGATTGACTCTGTCAACATTTCCTGATCTATATCTGCAAGGGCTTCTTTATCCATAGAAACCAAAAAATCAAATGCATCTGTAAAATCCTTTACGTCTAATTCAATTTCTGACATAAGTAACTGACCTGCGTAGGGATCGTCATCAGAGTTCCGTATGGAAGATAAGTAGTAAGATGTTTGCTTATCTAACCAAGCCTCATATTCCTCTTCAGTAACAATATTTACTTGCTTTCTCATGGAGAAGTGGCCATTCCCGCATAGTTCTGCGCAAGCTAGTTCATAATTAAAAACTTCCCACTTTTCAGGACCATTGGGATCGTCCGGGTCATCTGGAACACGATATTCCGGATACTTTCTTAGCTCTTCGCGATACTCCTCTGTAGTTTTCGTAGGAGTAAAGACAAAATAAGTGGGCATGCCTGGAACGGCATCCATTTTTACTCTAAAGTGAGGTAGATAAAAATTGTGTAGCACATCACGAGCAGTAATTCTAACCCGAACTTTTTTATCTACAGGAAGTACGATATCCGTTGGCTGGAAATCATCCAAATTGGCCTTCTCTGTCCAAATTTGACCTAATGGGTTAGCCCCTGTAATTCGACGGTAATCTCGTGGACCCAGCTCACCATCCGGACCTGGATATCTCAACAACCATGCAAATTGCATACCAGTAGCTTCTATTTCAATATAATCTTCATCTGGCCCTACATCTGCCATAACCTTGCTCCAGGCATCTAACCCATAAACGACTAAAATAGTCATTACAATAGCGGGAACTATAGTCCAGATAATTTCTAGACGGTTATCATGAGCATTAAATATCGCTTTACGATTAGGGTTATATCTATATTTGTAAGCAAACCAAAAAAGAGCAATATGGGTAAGTACGAACACTATCCCCGTAAAGAAAAGTGTAATGGCGAACATTAAATCTACACTGCTACCATGTTCAGATGCTGCTTGATGAGGACCAAATCCCAACATCCAATTCTTATAGTAAAGTGCTGATAAAATGGTAGCTGCAAGGAATATAACCATGAAAACTAAACCCAACCGTGAATTCCAATAATCACTTTCACGCTGTGCGTCTTCTTCCCCCCTGATGGCTCCGGCTAATTCTGTAACCTTTCCGATTTGCACAACCACAATTACAAGGAGTGCCAGAATTAAAATACTAAGTAAAATTGTCATGCTTTCTTTTTTTAACTATTTCTATTCAAATCACAATAACTAAACCTCATGGTGTAAGCTTTCTTCAAGGAAAGGACTGCGTTTCGGCACCAAGTTGGCACTTGCCAAGCGATTGAAAAACAAGTATAAGAACAAACCTAAAAATCCAACAAATATTCCTATCTCTAAGAGTCCGGGAATTGTAAAACCTGCCTCAAATGATGATGCATGATGTCCTGCTTCAGCAGCTGCATCATGTGCATGATGCGCAATTTCGTGTTCCGTATGTAAAATACCAGGTTTCAACATTAAGAAAAAATCTAACCAGTGACCGACAAAAACAAATATGGAAGCAAAAAGTACTGTCCCATATTTTCTCTTCGTATCATTCCTCATTAAGACAAAGAATGGTAAGACAAAGTTGATCACGAGATTGCCATAAAACAATACTGGATACTGGTCTACCCTTTGTCTAAAATAAATAGTTTCCTCTCCAACGTTTCCGTACCAAATAAGCATATACTGGGAAAACCATAAATAAGTCCAAAATATACTGAAAGCAAATAGATACTTTCCTAAATCGTGAATATGGTCTTTAGATACATTTTGGAAATACCCTTTAGATTTTAAAAATGCAAGAACAATTATTGTTAGGGCAAACATAGCAACCAACCAACTAATCATAGTATACCAGGCAAATAAAGTGCTATACCAATGAGCATCGACACTCATTATCCACAACCAAACTGCAGCAGCCCCTGTAAATCCACCGATCGGAAGAAAAATAGCCGACCACTTATATATACGTTTGTGAAAGGTGAAGGACATATCTCCCTCTTCGTCTTCACGCAAGGAGTTATTGCGAATGATGCGTCCAATCAACACCCAAACGGCACCAAATCCAAGCGTTGCAACTAAGTACCAGGCTGGATTTAAGAACGAGGACTTTGCCTCCATTAATTTATCATTAGCTACTTCTTCCTCAATGCCCCAATGATAGAGGTAATGGAAATCAAAGATTGTTCCTAAGCCTAAAATGGCCATAAGAATCAACCCAACAGGTAGGAAGGCATACATTGCTTCCCAGATTCTCTTAAACCCGGTATACCAACCTGATTCAGCAACTACGTTGGCTGTTAAAAAAAACAGACCCATAAGTGAAATGCCTGTAAAAAAGACGATATTATGAAGCAGATTAGACCAGAGTCTTGTATAATGGCCATTGTCTACAAACAAGTTTAAGACCAGACAGAGTATACCAACCCCCATAAATGCAAACAACACTTTCTTGATTTGAGAATCAAAAGTGAAATTTTGAATTAGTTTGACGTTTCCCATGCTTTGATATTCTTCGTTTTTTTAAACTTGGTCTTTATTAATCTACTATACTTCCAATTACCTCATTCATATCCTCTGCTCCACTAAGGCTGTCCGGCTGACTATCCATATCTACTGAAGGAACACCATAATTGTTTAAGGTATTTTCTTCAGCGGAATATGCTAATTTTTTTTCATCTGCCTGCAGGGAACGAATGTAATGAATAACGTCCCATCGTTCTTTGTAAGAGAGCTTATCTTTGTATGCGCCCATGACATTTTTACCATACATAATAGAGTGATAAAACCTGCCCGGTGAAGCAGCTATAAACTCATCAGAAATAAGATTGGCTGGTTGGGCAGGATACACTCCGCCATCATCACGAACCAAATATCCTAAACCATTGCCTTCTTCACCGTGACAAATACCACAATTAATGTCATAGAGCAGTTTGCCTTTTTCCAATCCTTCCTCACTGATAGGGAACGGATTAACAGTGATTTCTTGAGTAGCTCGAGTACGCTCTTCTTCTGTATCTTCGTAATAGTAAGGAACAAAGCCGTTAGGAGCTCTTTCGTGGTCAACACGTCTCTGGCCATCAGAATTTATTACCTGATCATTCTGAGCGACTCCAGCATATCCTCTGGGTATAGTCCGATCTACAGGTTTGCGAGGATTTGCAAATTTATGATATTCATTTTCTGAACCCCAGGTATTGTAGCTATAATAGTCATAGTAATTAGACTCGTAAGCTATACTGTGCTTCATGTCAGGGACATAATCTCGCCCCGGATAATCTCCTTCGGCTGGAGAACAAGCATACATCAAAAGAATGAAACAACCGAATAAAAGAGCTTGCTGTATATATTGCCGTACGTTCATGACCAATTTTTTATATCGTTTTTGTTTCGACCAGAGTTGCTCCGGTAGATTCAAAATATTCTTCGTATTTATTTTTTTCTTCCCCTTTCTCCTCTCCTTCCGATAATTGAAATGCTACGCAAAACTTATCATCTGTAATTCTATCGTGAAGCGTTGGATTACTTACACCAGGGCCCATTCCACAAACCGTATAAAAGGTAACTACCATTCCAATACTTGCAAAAAGAACCGTAAGTTCGAAAGTTACAGGAATAAAAGACGGGACAGGCCAATAAGGCTTACCTCCATAAATAATCGGCCAATCGGATGCCAAAGCCCAAGTCATAAAACCAAAAGCTGTAATGGTTCCAATCATACCAAATATAAATCCAACAATATGCAAGCGAGACTCCTTCAGTCCTAAAATGGGATCTAAACCATGGACCGGAAAAGGAGTAAATACATCCATTATCTCCAGATGCTTCTCTTTTGCTGTTCTAACTGCAGACAACAAGTCCGTTTCGTCGTCGTACAGACCAAAAATCACATTTGTCTTTCCCATAATAATTTATACTTGTTGACCGGAAAATTGCTTTTCCTCAATATATTTTTTGTTTTGCTCTACATACTGGTCTCCATTGGACTTTAATATTGACTTAATTTCAGCGATTGCAACCACTGGAGCCACCCGCACGAAAATCAGGAAAAGTGTAAAGAATAATCCTAAGCTTCCTAAGAAGATACCAACTTCGACCCAACTAGGAACGTAATAACTCCAACTAGATGGCAAATAATCTCTTGCTAAAGTTGTCGCGATAATAACAAATCGCTCAAACCACATTCCGATATTCACAAAAATGGACATAACAAAGGTTACAAAGACGTTACGACGCATATTTCGGAACCAAAATATTTGAGGCGAAACCAGGTTACAAGTCATCATTGCGAAATAAGCCCACCAATAAGGGCCCAAAGCTCTATTATAAAAAGCGAATTGTTCATATACATACCCGGAATACCACGCTATAAAAAGCTCTGTCAAGTAAGCTACACCTACAATAGTTCCTGTAAGTAAGATCACCTTATTCATACTCTCAATGTGACCTATAGTAATATAATCTTGTAATTTCAAAACCTTTCGAACCATCAACATCAGAGTTTGAACCATAGCAAAACCTGAAAAAATGGCTCCGGCAACGAAATAAGGCGGAAATATTGTAGTATGCCAACCAGGGATTACGGATGTGGCAAAGTCAAAGCTTACAATAGTATGCACAGACAAAACAAGTGGTGTAGCTAATCCAGCTAGTACGAGGGAAAGTGATTCCCATCTTTGCCAGTGTTTCGCTGATCCAGTCCACCCAAAAGACAAAACATTATAAAGTTTTTTACGTATGCCTTTTGCTCTGTCTCTTACTGTTGCAAAATCTGGAACCAGGCCGGTATACCAGAAGAGCAGGGATACAGTAAAGTAGGTACTAATAGCAAATACATCCCACAAAAGAGGCGAATTGAAATTAACCCAAAGTGGCCCCCTTGTATTTGGATAAGGGAAAACGAAGAAAGCAAGCCAAATACGGCCCATGTGAATTAATGGAAATTGTCCCGCGCACATCACTGCAAAAATAGTCATCGCTTCAGCAGCTCGATTCACACCTGTACGCCACTTTTGACGGAAGAGTAAAAGAATAGCTGAAATCAACGTGCCGGCATGACCAATACCTACCCACCATACAAAGTTGGTAATATCCCAACCCCATCCAATGGTTCGATTGAGATTCCAACTACCGATGCCTATCCAAATAGTCCATATTACGGTAAAGGCAAACAGGGCTAAAAAGCCGACAGAAACCATAAAGGCTAACACCCAGGCAACGGATGGTGCACGCTCGGTTGGCGCACAAATGTCCTCCGTAATCTGGTGGTAATTCTTATTACCTTTTACTAATGGTTCTCGAATTGGTGAAGTTATCGCACTCATTCAATTATATTTTCCTAATGATTTCTTTTATAACAAGTTAAGCATCTACGTTATTAATATCGGGATTTCGGTTAACTACCTTCATTTTGTATCCCACTGAGGATTGGGTGTTAACCTCTTCCAATGCGTAATAAGTAAGCGGACTTTCTTTATCCTTCTTGACTTCAGATTCAGGATTATTTACATCCCCAAACTGAATTGCTCCTGTTGGACAGGCAGAGGCACATGCTGTTGTAATATCTGCTTCTCGCAGTCCTCGCCTTTCGGTCCGAGCTCTAAGTTTACCTTCTTGTATGCGCTGAACACAGAAACTACATTTTTCAATAACTCCTCTCGTTCGCACAGTAACATCCGGATTTAGGACCATTCGCGTCAAATTATCCGCGTAGAATGGCTCATCATCTCCTTCAAACACTTTATTTTCATTTAGCCCCCAAAGGTCGGCAGTTGTATAATCCAACCAATTGAAACGACGTACTTTGTATGGACAGTTATTTGCGCAGTACCTTGTACCGATACAGCGATTATAAGTCATTTGGTTTAGCCCCTCACTACTGTGATTTGTAGCAGCTACAGGACATACATTTTCACAAGGTGCGTTGTCACAATGCTGACACATCATAGGTTGATAAGCCGTATTGGGGCTTTCAAAGTCTCCGTAAAAATATCGGTCGATACGCAACCAGGTCATCTCGTGATGCTTTTTCACTTCACTTTTCCCAACAACGGGAACGTTGTTTTCGGAAATACAAGCTACCTGACAAGCTCCACAACCGATACAAGCACTTAAATCAACACTCAATTCCCATTTATGGCCCTTATTATAAAGATCTTCATGACCGGGATAAAGCGATTGCTCATTAAGGTATTGGTGATGTTCTCTTTCGTGTTCTAAATCATGCACAGCTTTCTCTAACTGAGCAGCGTCTGCATGACGAATAATAGTCCGATCAGTAATTGATCCTTGATACCCTTCTGAAAGCGTTACAATAGCTTTCTCATCGACATTTATGGTTTCACCAGAATCAGGATCTTTATCGGAAACACCAAAAGTGTGGTGATACTGCACACTAGCAAACGTATCATCAACCCCTTTTTTATCACTTACATCAATTGCTGAAAAATATTGGACATTGCCATCTTTATCAATAGGGCACATCGGATAAATATTTACCCCAACACCGGCTCCAGATCGTCCAGACACTTCGCGTCCGTATCCGATAGCAATAGCAACCGTTTCCTTTTTCATTCCGTATTGCTGAACTACCGTAACATCCTTCTCTAACGAATCATTTTTAATAGCTACGATATTACCATCTTCTAATTTTTTCCACCCATCAATGGTATTGCCTCCATCCCATTCGACGGGAATATTTAGGCAATTATCCCAAACCGTCCGGCTTAATGGATCTGGCATCTCCTGCAACCATGGGTTATTTGCATATGATCCATCTCCCAAATTAACAGTTTCAAAGAATGCAATCTCTAAACCAGACCCATTGGGTTTATTAATTTGACTGCCCAGCCCATTTACAGATCCCGCATATATTACCTGTTTCACTGAGGGAGAAACCTCGAAGAAACCTTCATGAAGAGCATTATCCCAAAATGAACGGAAACTCATAAATTCATTTTGATTGGGGAATACATTTTTTTCCCAAACTGAACGTATGTATTGGTATGAGGCTTCGGTATAATCCTCTACATCCCCTTCCATTTGCCCGCTCCAACTCATAAGAGATAAAATGGCATTTCTGGAATTGAATAAGGGAGCTATCGTAGGTTGAATAAATCCGTAATGACCTGTTTTAGGTTCTGCATCACCCCAGGATTCTAAATAGTGGGGCTCAGGAGCTGCATGAGAACAAGAAGCAAAAGTCTCATTTGGCAAAATACTTGTCGATATAGATAGACTAACATTTTTTAATGCCTCTTTAAGTTCAGCTCCTCTCGGGTGTGTATAGACTGGATTGACATTACCCAGAAAAACCACAGCATCAACTCGACCATTCTTGACCTCATCTACAAAGGTGTTCATATCTGAATCTACAGTCTGACTCGTCTGAGTCATGCGATCCCATAAAATAGTTGTGCCATAATTTCCAAGCAGGTAGTTAATGTGGTTAACCAATTGCTGCTCTGCGGTATTATTGGATCCAGAGACTATAAGGGTATTTTTACCTGATCGGCTAGCTGTCAATAAATCCTGGGCTGCAGCCTTCACGCCCTTCTCTGCTTTTTCTGAACTCAACTGTCCAGAAATAGTAACCTGAGAAGCACCTTTGGACTTAGCTATTTCATTGTGTAATTTGGCTATGGCGAGCCCTTGCTCAGAAGGCTTTATAAGAACCCGACTATCCGCATTGGACCCCGTTAAGGACATGAATGATTCAAAAGCAATCATTCGCGACATTTCAGGCTTTTTGTAATCTTTTATTTTCCGCTTTTTACTCCATTGCTTAGCGTATTCAACAGGGGAAATCCAACTTCCTAAAAAGTCGGCGCCAAAATTCACAATAACATCGGCTTTGTCAAATCGATAAGAAGGAAGTGCTTTTTGACCGAAGTCTTTTTTATTCGCTAATAACAATGCAGAGTTAGAGTTGGCATCGTAAGCAATCCATTTTGAGTTGGGAAACTTTGAATTAAAGTCCTTGTATGCAGATTTCATGGACGGACTATGCGTAGATGGAGCTACAAATCGAATTTGCGCCCCTGGAGCTAAATACTCACCTACCTTTTTATCCAAATCACTCCATGACATTTCGCTCACTTTACCACCACTAATCTTTCCGGGGTTTTTTATTCGCGTAGAATCATATAGCTCTAAAACTGAAGCTTGTGCCCGAGCACTAGTCCCGCCCTGTGTAATTGGAGATTGTTTATTACCCTCAATTTTAATTGGACGTCCTTCTCTTGTTTTGACTAACACAGGAACAAAGTCTGTTCCGTTTACAAAACTGGATGCGTAATAATTTGCCACTCCGGGAACGATGGCGTCCGGTTTGCTAACGTAGGGAATTGCTCTACGAACAGGCGTCTCACATGCAGCAGCTACAGTCGCTGCGCCTAATCCGAATCCTAGATACTTTAAGAAGTCTCTACGATTAGATTTTAGTCCGCTATCGGACTCATCTTTTGCCATTTCGTTTGCTACAGGCAGCTCGAAAAACTCTTTTTGGCTAGTTTCTACAAAATCTTTATCGCCATTTAAGTCTTTTGTTCCTACCCAGATATTATCGTTATTCTTCATTGTATATACATTCCTAGATTAGATGAATGAGATTAATAATGACATTTTTGGCACTCTAAGCCGCCGATATCCTCTACTGTCACTTTTTCGCGCTCACCATTCTGCAATTCATTGTGATAATGTTCAAATTCTTTATGATAGTACGGATTATCTTTAAATCCTTTTACTTCAGATTGCCTGTGGCAATTAATGCACCACCCCATTGACAATGGCGCATACTGAGCTAACACTTCCATCTCTTCTACAGCGCCGTGGCATTGTTCACATTCCACTTGTCCTGAGGTGACGTGTTGCGCGTGATTGAAATACACGTGGTCAGGCATATTGTGTATGCGAACCCATTCGATCGGGCCAGTTACAGATGATTTTTGTTCATTTGTTAATGAGTTGACAATTTCATTCCACTGATCATCCCGAACAAGCTTACCTTCCTCGTCGATGATATCAAGTTCATTGTCCTTAACATATTCCGCTTCAATCCATTCTTTATAGACTTCTGCTAATTCCTCATTAGACATCTTTTCGTAATCCTCTATATATGTATCATTAATAGGATTATATCCGATAGATGCAAAAACTTTAGTCAATTCTTGTGTACCGTACTTCGACCCTTTCTTGATCGCTCTATGGCAGTTCATGCAGGTATTCGCAGCAGGAATAACGGAGTGTTTACTTCTCCGCGCACCATCATGACAATATTGACAGTCGATTTTGTGCAGGCCTGCATGCGTTTCATGAGAAAACTTAATGGGCTGCTGGGGAGCATAGCCTTGTTGCCTACCTAAATTTATTGCATTATTTACAGTTGTGTAGCCTCCTACCACTACCAATGCAAAAATCAGAAGTCCTATAACTGATTTAGAGGTAAGTATTTGCCAGATGGATTGAGAGGGTGCAACCGTTCCTTCTACTTTTGCACGTGCAATAGCGTTTAGAACATTAATAATTCGAGCCAGCACAAAGGCAAGAACGAATAAGATAAGAGCAAGCGTTATGAATAGGAAAGTATTAGATGACTCATCATCACTTTCTGTTTCAACTGCAGCTACCTGCTCGCCAGCTGCTTTAGGTGGATATGTTCCTTCATAAACTCCTTTGATATAAGCTAATACATTCTCAATTTCCTGATCAGTCAGATTAGGGAAATTATTCATAACTGTGGGTTTCCATTCATCCCACAATTCATTAGCTCTTGGGTGTCCCTCAGATATTAATCGTTGAGAGTATCGAATCCAAGTATATAAATCTTCCCGCGGATATTCTGCCCATCTCTCCTGTGTACCGCCTAAAGCAGGACCTGTCAAGTCGTCCTTCATGTTTTTGTTGTGGCAGGAAGCACACTGTGAGCGGAACAAACTTTTTCCCGCATCCAGATCAACACTTGTAGTTGTGGCTTCACTTCCCTCTCCCTCTCCTTCTTGCGCATATGCTTGAATAGTCATAAGGGAAAGCGAAAGTAAAAACACACATAATGATAGCAGCTTATTGTTCATATCTAGTGTCTATTGTATAGTCAATCGTAGTCTTTATATTTATCTCCAACCGAGATTATTTGGTCACTCAAAAATAGAACCCTTTCTCTCTTTAACCAATATTGGCATCAGAATCGATTTTATTTAGAATTCATCTAAATAGAGTCTCATTTAATTCTTTCACACTGCCACTTTTGCCTTTATCGGCGGATGAGGATTATAGTTCAATAATTGAAAATCCTCAAAGCTAAATTTATTAATATTCTTTATGTTTTCGTTCAATTTCATTGTTGGCAATTGCCTGGGTTCTCGGCTTAACTGCAACCGAGCTTGCTCAAAATGATTTGTATATAAATGAAGGTCCCCAAATGTATGTACGAAATCACCTACCTCTAGATCACAAACTTGAGCTATCATCATGGTAAGTAAGCTATACGAGGCTATATTAAAAGGAACACCTAAAAAAACATCCGCTGATCTCTGATATAACTGACAGGATAATTTCCCCTCTGCCACGTAAAACTGAAACATCACATGACATGGATTGAGTTGCATCTCCTCTAGTTCGGCCACATTCCATGCACTGACAACAATTCTTCGGGAGTCCGGCTTGGTCTTTATCGTTTCAATAGCTTGTTGAATTTGGTCAATGCCTTCTTTAGATCCGTCCGGCCAACTTCGCCATTGGCGACCGTAAATTGGTCCCAGGCTTCCATCTTCTTTCGCCCATTCATTCCAGATACGAACATTGTGCTCTTGCAAATATTTTACGTTAGTATCCCCTTTTAAAAACCAGAGTAACTCGTAAATAATAGACTTTAAGTGGACCTTTTTAGTTGTTAGCAGGGGGAAACCTTCGTTTAGATCGAATCGGACTTGGCGTCCGAATACTGATCTAGTCCCTACTCCAGTTCGATCGGATTTGTCTATTCCATTTGTTATGATATCATCGAGCAAATCCAAATACGTTCGCATAGACTAGTTTTAGTATAGTGATGCAAATATAAATATATTGTTAATTTTTATATAATTTTTTTCCCATATGTGATTATAATTTTGTCCTATCGAGTCTTTTATATCCCAAAGCCCTTACAAGTAAACGGCAGTAGGAATTATAAACTGTCTTTTGCGTGAGGGATAGAAGTGGCAGGCGTGCTGCCCTGCGCCTAGCAGCCGTAGAGCGAGGAGGTGACCGGCGGAAACCCACCGCAGCCGAACGGATGCCGGCGCAAGGCAGCATGACTATAAACGGATAGCCCGGCCCGGGTAGCGAAATAAGCTACCCGGGACACGCCCATAAAAACATATTAATTATTTGAGTCGGAGAGTGTTTCAGTGACTGATTTATGTTCTAACTGACGAAAATCTACGGGACTCAAACCCGAAACTCCTGGCTCATTCATGTAAACACCGTAGATGATGTCGACGGCGGCCATAGTGGATTTATTATGGGTCACGATTATAAACTGTGACTGCTCAGCAAAGCGCTTGATGATGCGATTGAATTTCTCAATATTCGCATCATCCAGGGGAGCATCTACCTCATCAAAGACGCAGAACGGGGCCGGTTTTAATAGATATAGTGAGAATAGCAATGCTGTGGCCGTGAGCGTCTTTTCACCTCCCGATAATTGTGAAAGACTTTTGGGACGCTTCCCCTTGGGTTTTGCTACGATTTCTACATTGGATTCCAGCGGGTCGTCCGGATCCGTCAGGACTAAATCAGCATCATCGCCTTCTGTAAAAAGAGTCCGGAACACGTCAATAAAATTAGATCTAATTTTTTCAAAGGCATCCATAAATTGCCGGGTAGCCTGTGTTTCGATCTCCTGAATTGTAGTTTCCAATTTCTTTTGGGCCTCGAGAATATCATTCTTCTGGCCCAGCATCAGTTCGTATCGCTCGTTGGTCTCTTTATAAGCTTCGACGGCCATGGGATTAACATCGCCAAATCGTTGTAATTTTTCTTTTACCTTTTGCACTTCAGATTCCAGCTCCTCGTGCGACCCCTCAAAATCGGGAGATTGATCAATGATTTGATTGATGGAAATATCAAATTCTACTTTTAAGCGTTCAGATATCCCGTGAAGTTTCATTTTCGTCTCTGCATGCCTGTCTTTAAGGGATTGGAGAAATTCTTGTTTTTGCCGCTGCATCTGATGCAAGGCTTTCACTTCTTTCTCTAATTCGGAAATTTCATTGCGCTCTTCAAAATAAATGCGCTCAACAACATTTAGGGATTTGCTTTTTTCTTCCTTTTTTTGATAAAGTTTAGCTAGTCTTTCACGGACCTGTTCTTCTGTTTGGGTATTTCTTTTTTGCTCCTCCTCCAGCTCTCTGATCTCGTTTTTATGCTGTGTAAGAAGGGTGAAAAGATCTTCTTTTCTCGACTTTTGGTATTCGAGATCTTTTGCCAACTGGGTACATCTATTTTCTTGCTGAATAGCGCTAATTTGCGCTTCATTATACTGTTGAGACAGCTCTGAAAAAGCTAGTCCCTGCTCTTCATAAATGGAATCCGTTTGTTCTACTTTAGTTTCAAATTCGCGTTTTTGCACTTTGAGGTCTGACCATTGATTCTCAATCTGTGCTATCTCCTTTTTAATTTGAGTTTGGGTTTCCTCGAGTTTTTTGCTCTGCCCATGAATATCGCTAAGGGAGGACTCAATATTATTTATCTGATAATCCAGCTTTTCGTATTCGCTTTTGGCCTCAGCAAGCTTGAATTGAATATGCTGGATTTCTTCTTCTTTATCCTCGCTTTTTATTCCGTCCCATTCTTTTTCTAAATCTTGGATTGATTGTGCTTTTTCTTCAAGTATAGTTTTCAAATCCTTGATTTCCTTTTCAACTCTCTTTAGGTTTTTCTTTCGACCAAGTCGTTTGCCTTCAAACAAACCCGAGGACCCACCACTCATTAGGGCCTTTTGAAAAGCAGCACTACCATCGGAAACGAGAAAGGTGAACTCTGGATGTTCTTCTGCCAACTGAAAAGCAACAGCTTCTTCATCTACGATATAAACCCCCTTAAGTAATAGGTTTATAAGGGATTCATACAGAGAGTCTGTTTCGACAACGTCCTGAGCTGGAATTGCTTGAGCAATATTTTGAGACTTTTCCAATAATTGTTGAGGTTCATTTAAAAGGAATCTCGCTTTACCTTTTTGGGTCTCTTTTAGTAATTGAATGCCTTTGAGTGCATCTTCTCGGTCATTGACAATAAAGTGACTCAAATAGTTTTCCAAATAGTTTTCCAGTGCAGCTCGGTATTCGGCCGGGCAGATAAGCACATCGGAGAAAAGTGCAGCGGGCTTTTCCCATTTCTTAGACCGGATCAAGTATTTTGTAGATTCGGGAAAGCCCTCCAGTTTTTCTACCAGGTTTTTGAGTAATTGAAACTCGTTTTGCAAGGCATCATATTTCCGCTCTAATTCTTGCGCTTCCTTTTCCTTTTTTGATTTTTGAAGTTGGATCTTTTCGGCGATTTCCTTTCGCTCTTCCTCACTTTTTTGAAGCTGATTCAAGGTGCTAGCCAACTGACCCACCCGCTTTTCTTGTTGCTGGAAATTCGTTTGTAATTCTTCCCTTTGAGTTTTCTGACCTAGACGTTGTTCCTGAAGGCGATTCCATTGGCTAACGGCATCTTGCATTCGAGATTCTAAAACTGCTAATTTCTGTCTCCAGTCATATTCGCGTTGTTGAATATCCTGCAGCTTTTTGATTCGAGTATTACGGCCAGACTTTATTTCTTGATAGGATTTCTTGCTTTCCTCCTTTTTGTGTTTTAAGTCTGAAAGAATTTCTTTTCGCTGATCTAAATGGACGTTTTCTTCTTTTAGTTTAGATTCCAATCCAGATATCGTTTGAGATAGTGATTGAATCTTCTGTTCATTATCGTCGATTTGACCGGAAAGTCTTTTTACCGACTGTTGCCCATAGGATATGCTTTGTCGCGTGATATCCCGCTTATTTTCAAGGGATTGAATTTCTCGAACGACCCCGGAAAGGTCACGTTGATTTTGATTAACTGAACTTTCTTTTTGGAGGTTCTGCTTTTTTTTGCTTTCTACTTCAGCTTCTTTAGTGCCAATTTGAGCTGAGAGTTGGCTAGCGGCAGTTTCAATCTCCACTAGTTCCCTTTTAATCGATACAAAATCATCACGAGTTTGGCTAGAATGGAAAATGGCTAAATCAATACTGTAAGATCTATACTTATCTTTTAGGGTCAGATACTTTTCGGCTCTTTTTGCTTGCCTTTTGAGCTGTTTTAGGGTGTTTTCCAATTCGTGCAGTAGGTCCTCTACGCGATCCAGGTCGGCGTTTGTAAGTTTTAACTTATTAAGCGTTTCGCGTTTGCGCGATTTATATTTTGAAATCCCGGCAGCCTGTTCAAACATCTTTCGTCGCGCCTGATCTTTGTCACTGAGAATATCATCGACCATGCCCAATGCAATGATGGCGTAGGAATTACTTCCAATGCCCGTATCCAGCAACACAGACCGGATATCTTTAAGTCTGCAGGTTACATCGTTAAGTCGATATTCGCTATCTCCCGAACGATTTAGAATACGAGTAATTGTCAATTCACTATACTCAGATTTAATGAGCCCTTTATCATTCTCAAAGGTGATAGATGCACGCGCTACCGGGGCTGGTTTCCGTCTTTTTGTTCCATTAAAAAGAACATCACCCATCTGTTCGAGTCGAAGCTCTGAAGACCTTTGCTCACCCAAGACCCAGCGAATCGCATCGACTACATTAGACTTTCCCGATCCATTTGGTCCTACTACGCCTGTTATTCGTTCATTAAAATGTATGACGGTTTCCCGTGCAAAACTTTTAAATCCTTTCATTTCGAGGCGGAGAAGTTTCATAGCTGACAAAGATAGAAAAAGTCAAATTATAGTGAGGCAGAATAGAAACCAGCTAAAGAATACCTTATCCTATTTCAGCAAGACTATTTTTGAATTTTAGTTTCAAATAAACGATCAAGAAAACAAAACGAAATTAAATCACGACAGATTTCCATTTCTCTGTTCTGAGATAATAGAATGAAAATACAAAAATAAGCACCCAATATAATATCTCTAAACTCCATGCCCATGGAAGAGAAATACCCCAAAAAAGGATGGCTAGAAACAAGATACCCACATAAAATATAGCAGTAAAAGACTGCATTTTTAAAGCAAAGAGAGTAGCGCCTGTACCACTTAAGCCATTGAAATAAATACTAGCCACAGAAAATGTCATTAAAATTAAAAGAATCACATAAAACACTGGCTGGGCAGCTACGAAAAGGGCCATGTCTGCTCTTCCAAAAAGCGGATATAAAAGATACTGAGGTAGAATCACAACGGGAATAGAAATAGCCAGCGTAAATAGAAACGAAAACCACGCTGTCCGTTGAATGATTGGAAGTACTAAGCCTGATTGTCCTCTTCCAATTGCATTACTTACCAAAGTATTCACGCCTGATGCAAAACCCCAACAGGGGATACTTAATCCTAAGTATACAATGCGTCCTAAATTAGTAATTGCGAGCGGCTCCTCTCCCATCTTTTCTATGAGTAGAAAAAAAACAAACCAGCTCCCTACACCGACAGCGTACTGGATAACTATGGGAAACGATGTTTTAAGCATCGTGCTCAACAAATTCCACTGAACTTGTCCCCATACCCACAGTTCCATGGGTTTCAGTTTTTTATCAAATAAGGCATAAATAAAAAAAAGTGCAACAGCGACGACTTCTGCTGAACTACTGGCCAGGCCAGCTCCTTTAATGCCCCATTCCGGAAATCCCCAATATCCAAAAATGAGCACGTAGTCTAAGAATATATTGACAACGGCTAAGACTACAGTATTCAGAATGATAAAGCGAGACCTCGAAATACCCATGTACAAAGCCATCATACAGAGACCGGCGTAGGCAAAAAACACGCCCCAGGATCTGTGAACAAGATACTCTAAACAACGGTCGTAAACTTCGGAGGACTGAATAATTAAGCTGAACAACCATGGCGTACCGTACCATAGAAATAAAAACATGATAATAGCGAGAACTATTTCAAAGAAAAAAAGCATGCGAAAGGTCTTCCCAAGCAATTGATAACTCTGCTCACCAAACCTGCGAGCTATCATAATTTGTCCACCCTTAGAGAATCCAAATCCGATCGCATTTACCGTTAGGTAAAACACGCTTACCAAACCAATAGCAGCAAAATCAACATCTGAAAAGTGGTACAAAAATAGCGAATCAGTTAGCGCAATTAAATTTTGTGCCGCGCTCCCCAACATAATTGGAAAGGAGAGGTTGAAGATATATTTATACGAAGGCAATTTTTCCATCTGCAGGCAAATATCCCAATAATTATTGAGATAAAATTTCTCAGCGTCAAAGAAAATAATTGCCTTAAGTGTACCTGTAATAAATTATCTATATTCGTTTGAAATTTAAGATAATATGGTACGCAATATTAGGCTAATTGGAATTATTTGTTCACTCGTACTATTTTATCAATGTGATAGACCGCAAAAAGAACCTATGACTATAATGGATGCCTCAAAATCGTTTTCTGCACCACAAGCTGCTCAAAAGGATACTCTCTTAATCAAGCATGGAGATGAGCGAAACGATCCGTATTACTGGTTAAATAAACGAAAGGATTCGGCAGTCATAGCTCATTTAGAAGCAGAAAATAAATACTTGAACCAAGTAACAGCTCATCTCAAGCCATTTGAAGAGAAGTTGTTTGAAGAAATAAAATCAAGAATAGCTCCCAATGATTCTTCCGCTCCATACCTGAAGAATGGATACTATTATTATGTGCGATATGAAGAAGCATTTGAGCATCCTATCTACGCCCGAAAAAAAGGCACCGTAGATTCCGAGGAAGAAATAATGCTTGATGTAAATAAGTTGGCAGAAGGCTATTCGTATTATCAGGTGTCAGGTCTATCTGTAAGTCCAGATAATCAGTGGTTAGCGTATGGCGTGGATACACTAAGTCGCAGGATTTATACCATATACTTTAAGAATCTTAAAACAGGTGAAACCCTAGAAACGACTATAAAAAACACAACAGGAAGAGCGGAGTGGGCCAATGACAGTCAAACGGTCTTCTTCAGTAGGAAAGATGCCACTTTGCGCCCTTTTCAAATATGGCGGCAGCAGATAAATCAACCAGAGTCTATAACCTTGGTATACGAAGAAGCTGATCCCACTTTTGTGTGCTATGTTGATAAATCAAAATCAAACGACTATATTTTCATTGCCTCCTCCGCCACAAAAACCTCGGAATATCGGTTAGTGCCCGCCGACCAACCTAATCTGGAGCCTAAAATATTTCATCCGCGCGAGCGAGGAATGGAATACGATATTGATCATTTGGCAGATAGTTTTTACATCCTTACCAATTGGGAGGCTGAGAATTTCCGATTAATGACTTGTGGGCTAGAAAAGACCCGAAAAAAATATTGGAATGAAAAAATTGCGCATCGAGATGATATCCTTATTCAGGATATCGAGTTATTTCAAGGTGGCATCGCCGTATCCGAGCGCGTTGACGGAATTTCTAAAATTGCTTTGTATGACTGGGAAGAAAAACCTTACTACATCGATTTTGAAGAAGATGCTTACACCAGCTACCTTGGGGTTAATGAAGAAAGCGGCAGCCGAATCATTCGGGTTCAGTATACGTCGATGACTACGCCAATGAGTTCATTGGATTACCATGTTGATTCAGGAGAAATCAAGCGAATAAAAGAGCAACAAGTTCAGGGTGGATTTTCGAAAGAGAATTATGATTCTAAGCGAATAATTGTTACCGCGCGAGATGGAGAAGAGGTCCCCGTATCGCTGGTGTATCACAAAGATTTAGACCGCACTAAGAGCCAACCGCTTTTGTTATACGGCTATGGTTCTTACGGCTACTCTATAGATCCCTACTTCTCTCACGTGCGCTTAAGCCTGTTGGACCGTGGAGTAATGTTTGCTATTGCTCATATTAGAGGAGGAGAGGAAATGGGAAGAAAGTGGTATGAAGGTGGCAAGATGATGAATAAGAAGAATACTTTTCAAGACTTTATTGATGTTGCCTCCTTTTTTGTTGAAAGCAAGCAAACAACTCCGGACCAACTCCTGGCTATGGGCGGAAGCGCGGGCGGTCTCTTGATGGGAGCGATAGTCAATATGCGCCCTGAACTGTTTAGAGGTGTAGTTGCAGCTGTTCCGTTTGTGGATGTCTTGACTACCATGTTGGATGAAACCATACCGCTAACCACCGGAGAATATGATGAGTGGGGTAATCCCAACGAGAAAGAGTCCTATGACTATATCAAATCATATTCGCCCTATGATAATGTTGACGCCAAAAATTATCCTGCCATATTAGCCACGACTGGCTTTCACGATTCACAGGTTCAATACTGGGAACCTGCCAAATGGGTCGCCCGACTCCGAGATCATCAAACCGGGGATGCTCCTATCCTTTTATACACAAATATGGAAACGGGCCATGGCGGTGCATCTGGAAGATATGAACGGTATAAGGATACGGCTATGGAATATGCCTTTCTATTGGATTTAGTGAATAAAGTTGAGTGAGGCTACTCTTCCAAAACATCTGAATAAATTCTCTCCAACTTCTGGGTTTGCGTATCCCAGTGACAATGATTTTTCATTTCTAAAGCACCCGCTTTCAATTGATCATATGCCTTGGGGTCATCCTCCAACTCAAAAATTTTAGACTGTAAAGACTTTGAAGATTGGTCCTCCAATAGTAAACACCCTCCAAATTTTTTGTGATACTTGATATACTCTGGAAATGCGGGATTAATAGAAGGAACACCCCACTGCGCGTAGTCAAAGAATTTATTAGCCAAAGAATAGTAATAGTTTAGACTATTTCCCTCAAGCAAATTAAGTCCCAACCAGGCCTGCGCAGTAAACTTGTCCAACTCATCGGGAGAAATACGACCCAATAATTCTACTCTATCCGAAAGGTGGTATCTACGGATTATGGCTGCAAGTTCATCCTTGATGTCACCATCCCCTGCTATCTGAAGCTTATAATTGGGCATGCCACGCATGGCTATAATGGCATTTTCAAGACCTCGCCCCCTGTTTAAAGCGCCCTGATAAAAGAGTAGTCGGGTCTGCGTAGTCACCTCAGTATCATTAGAACGCAACAAAGGTCGGTTTTCAATGACTGAAAAATCAATGTTGTAGGTAGAGGATAAAATACGAGCTAAAGAATCAGAAACGGTATAAGCAGCATCTAATCGGTTTGTAGCCCATAACCCCAAGGCATGCCATGCATATCGCTTGAAGGGCCGGCCTCTCAGTTCCGGAACCTCTATAAAGTGTTCGTGTGAATCTAAAATCCATGCTGAACTATGCTTCCTCGATATGCGATAGCCAGCCAGCAACGTATCAAAATCATTACTTACTACAATATCCCAGGGTCCTTTACCTGCTACATCTACCATTTTTTTATTCATCATAAAGTACATGCCTGGCCCAGACTGAAAAGAAAGCGAAATACGCTCCGTATCAATACCATCCCAATCCAATTGTACTGAACCTGAAAGCTGGCGGCCGATAATGGATACATTGGCACCTAAGTCGGCTAGGGTTTTAGCTGTGCGGTGCACGCGCTGATCAAATGTGATGTCAGTGCTGACTAAAAGCAATATTCTCTTATCCTTTATTTTACTCTTCATCTACCCATTCCATTTCAAATTTGGAATTTATTTTCACTTTCCCTTCAGACTCTAGTTCAGACAAAACTTGTAACAACCGTCTTTTATACACTACAGGATATTGATAAGTCCATTTTCTAATCGACAGAGAATCGTGTATTGCCAGTTTCGTTTGAATATCCTTAATAATCGCTACCTTTTTCTCCGGGTCTGCAAACCGCTCCAGGCGGCTTCCCAGGCAAATATCGCAGGCTCCACAGTTTTCCTTCATAGACTCCCCAAAATAATTGAGCAGAATATGTGTTCTGCACTCCTCCGCCTGAATATAAGCCTTCATTGCTCCCCAGCGCTTCTTTGCCCGCTTTTTATTTGCATTAAGCGTTTCCGCATTGATGTAAATATCCCCAGAAGGCGGACGACTTTGTAAAAACGTGATCCGCTCGCCACTTTGAGCCGGAATAAAATCAATAACTTCTCTTTTATCTAGTCTTACTAGGTAAGATTTAACTTCATCTGTGCTGATTTCGAGTTGCCGAGCCATATCTCGCTCCCGAATGCGAACATAATCAATAAATAAACCTTCGTATGAGCGCAACAGATGTTTGATAAAGACATCAAATTGAGGATCCGCTAATTGCATACGATATAAATCCTCACGATCCGTTTTCATACGCAAACGCGAAGGGCTAGAAAGCCCATTTGATAGTTCAATCCAGCCGCTGAGTTCCAATTGACGCATCGCGTGAAAAACGCGCATGGGTTTCCAATCATTCGTCCTACTGAACTGAATAATGTCAAATTCAAGACTTGAATACTGTCCTGCGCCTATAGCTAATTTACTCCACGAAAAAAGCGCACGCATCACATCCTTTATGAATTGGATGTCGGGATACATTTGATTCAACCTATCTTCTATACGCTGGATAGAGCTATCATCGTAAATCAGAACGGCAAAAGAAGGTTGACCATCTCGCCCGGCCCGCCCGGCCTCTTGATAGTAAGCTTCAGGACTGAATGGGATATCCATATGAATGACCGCACGCACATTAGATTTATCTACTCCCATTCCAAAAGCGTTTGTAGCCACCATTATAGAAGCCTCATCCTCCAACCATTTCTGTTGGCGTTCGGCGCGATCTTTCCCACTCAGACCGCCATGATAATACAAGGCCTTCAATCCTCGCTGCTGCAAAAACCGAGCTATTTCCGCTGTTCGGAAGCGCGATTGAGTATATATAATTTGTGTTCCTTTGACACCCTGCACCACCTGTAATAGCCGATCGTTCTCAAAACTATCTTTAATCACGATAAATTTTAGATTCTCTCTGTGAAAAGACCCCCGAAACTCCTGAACCTCTATCATTTTCAGTTGCTTCGTAATATCTTCAGCCACCTCTGTTGTAGCTGTAGCTGTCACCGCAAGTATCGGACAGCCTTTCAAATGATCTTTAATATTGGAAATTTGCCGGTACGATGGCCGAAACTCATGGCCCCACTGGGAAATACAGTGCGCTTCATCCACGGCTAAAAGCGATATATTCAGATACGGTAAATGGCCTAAAAACAAATCTGTATGCAATCGCTCCGGTGAGATATATAACAACTTAATCTTTCCATCCACACATTGCTTAAGAATATCTTCAATATCACTACGCTTCAAACCACTGTGCAGGGCACGAGCCGGAATATTTCGCCTTTTCAATTGGTGGACCTGGTCCTGCATTAGAGCGATTAATGGTGAAACGACCACAGTTAAACCAGAAAAGCAAAGCGCTGGAACTTGATAACAAATCGATTTTCCACCCCCTGTTGGCAAAAGAGCTAAGGTGTCTTGGCCCGACAGCACCGCGTCGATAATAGGTCTTTGTAGTGGGCGAAAACTATCGTATCCCCAAAATTCTTTTAAAACCCGTTCAGGCTTCGAGTGAGGCATGCTTTTTTTATATTGTCAAAGTTGAAGATAAGTCCAATTCCAAATAAGTCCATCAATTGGTCAAAAAACAATTGCGTTTAGTCAGGCGTTTTAATAATAAACACTCTATGATTCCTTTATTTCCAATACCCATGGTTGCCTTTCCTACCGAAACAGTCAATTTACATGTTTTTGAATCGCGATACAAAGAGTTGGTACGCGATTGTATGGAGAATAATAGGCTCTTCGGTCTGGCTCCCTACATCGATAACAAAGTGAAACCCGTTGGAACATTAATGAAAATCAGGCAAATTGAAAAAGAGTACCTTGATGGCCGTATGGATATTACTACAGAGGCACAGGGTTTATATCAGATGAGAACTTATAAAAACCCAATGGAAAATAAAGAGTATGCAGGTGCAGAAGTAAAGTCATTTTCTTATGATCGAGAAGCTGACCCTATACTTGCTTCAGAAATAAGGGAAAAAATGAAAATTATATTTGAAAGCTTACAAATAGATAAATCCATCCCAGCAGCTGAAATTCTTCTTTCCTACCACATAGGTCACAGTGTTGGCTTTTCTTTAGAAGAAGAGTTTGAATTACTCGCCATGTCAAAGGAATACGACCGACAAATCCAAATACTTAGCCAAATCGACCAAATCATACCCAAAATAAAGACAGCTGCACTCGTTAAAGAAAAAGCCTTACTCAATGGCGAATTTCGATCATACCAGTCACCCACTAATTTTTAGTACCTACAAAAGCTAAAGTCATATTGAGTTAGCCGATGACAAATCACCTTGTATTGCCACCTAAGGCAAAATTAGTTGGTTAGCTATTCTTCATTGAAAATGTGATTCAGCCTAGCGAACCGCTTTTAGGAAAAATATGCATCTTTATACTCTGTCTTTATTTAGTTGAAACCATCAAATCAACAATGAATTATGCGTGCATATTGGCTATTCCTTTTGATCCCATTTCTTTTCACTCAGTGTCAGGGGCCCGACACCTCACCCTACCCTCTGCTGCCTTCAGATTTGACAGACTCCGCAACACAATCCATGATTGTAACTGCACATCCCTTAGCTACTCGAGCGGGACTCAGTATTTTACGAGAAGGAGGTAATGCGGTAGATGCCACTATAGCTGCGCAATTTGCACTTGCTGTGGTTTATCCCAGGGCGGGAAATATTGGCGGAGGCGGATTTCTCGTCGTTAGAGAACCGGATGGAACAGCTACTACCTTAGACTTTCGCGAAAAAGCACCACAACTCGCTCATGAAAAAATGTACCGGGATTCTCTGGATCAAGTCGTTCCTGCCTGGAGTTTAGAAGGACCCACCGCTTCGGGTGTCCCGGGTACCGTAGCTGGTTTATATACTGCCTTTGAGAAATACTCGCAATTGCAAAACTGGGAACTGCTCCTAACCCCCGCTATTCAATTAGCGGAAAGAGGCTTTGCTGTAACTGCCTCAGAGGCTGCACGCTTAAACAGGTATCAAGCGGATTTCAAGAAATGGAACTCAGCTTCCATCTGCCCCATGATCAAAGACAGCAGCTGGCAAGAAGGAGATGTTTTAGTCCAAAAAAGATTGGCACAAACACTGGCTAAAATCCAAAAAGAAGGTCCAGAAGGATTTTACGCTGGCAATTTGGCTCAGCAAATCGACCAATTTATGGATACAAGTGGAGGTTATATCCGACAGAGCGATTTAGAGGCCTACGAAGCCATCTGGCGCGAACCCATCCAGGCACAATACAAAGAATTTAAAATGATTTCCATGGCACCTCCTTCCAGCGGCGGGATTGCCCTGGCCCAAATTCTACTTTCTATAGAGCCATACCTAAGCGAGACAGACATTCTCAGTCCACCAGCAGCCCATCTCATCGTGGAAGCTGAGCGACGCACCTACGCCGATCGAGCGCAATACTTAGGAGATCAAGATTTTGTTGAGATTCCTGACTTTTTACTGGATAGTGCATATTTAACTCAACGTATGAGTACCTATCATCCCAATCGTGCCAGCAAAAGCGATCAAATTGGAGTTGATTCCATACGGATTCAAAAAGAGAGTTTCGAGACCACTCATACCTCTGCGGTAGATGCGGACGGACTCGCAGTCTCTCTGACTACGACGCTGAATTCCAATTATGGCTCAAAAGTTATGCTCCCTCAGGGTGGCTTTTTCCTCAATAATGAAATGGACGATTTTAGCGTCAAACCCGGGATTCCGAATCAATTTGGTCTCGTGGGCAGTCAGGCCAATGCCATTGCTCCCGAAAAGCGCATGCTCAGCTCCATGACACCCACCATATTTGAAAAAGACGGTGACTTATTTATGATCATAGGTAGTCCGGGCGGGTCGGCCATCATCACTTCTGTTTTGCAAGTGTTCCTCCATGTCGCAGAGGGAGATTTGTCCCTCTCAGAGGCGATAGCTCAGCCCCGTTTCCACCACCAATGGCTCCCTGACCACATTATGATCGAACGAGAAAACTGGCCTCATCAACTCGGACGGGACTTACGTGCTAAAGGTCATCAATTGGACACGCTGAATTATCTCGGCTTGGTAAAAGCTATCTTGAAATCGGGTGACTCCTATATTGGCTGTGGAGATCCCCGCTCGGAAGATCATGCTGAAGGATTGGATGAATAGTTCTATTATTTTTTTGGGCGTGCCCCTCGTCCACGAGCCAAAACCTCGGGACTCGGGTCGGGCTATGCAGGGGTTTCGTGCTGGAGATCGCCTATGGCGACTCTCTGCACCGCTCGCCGTGCTCGCGCCCTTTCTATCCCTCACGCTTTCGGCCTACGGCCGAGATTAAACGAACTAATAAAAAGTCTCTCATTATACTTTTAAAATAACAAGTGTTACTCTAAGAAAAAGAAATCAACTTCCTCATTATTAATACAATACGCAATGATAATGATAAAAGCCTTAATCAATCTAAAATTTGACTTTTTCTTTGCTCAAACTTCCAGGCGGTAGACATTATATCGAATAAATCATACTGGGGTGTCCACTTTAATATAGATTTAGCCCGTGAAGTATCGGCATAGATCGCAGGTAAGTCGCCCGGTCTGCGACCAGATATCTGGGACGATATGGTCTTTCCGGTCGCTTCTTCAAAGGCATGAATAGCTTCCTTGACACTCACACCTTTCCCCGATCCTAAATTGAAGGCTTTCCATCCCTTTTCCATGAAACCCATCGAATATTCCAATGCCTGTACATGCGCTTGAGCCAAATCACAAACATGGATATAATCGCGAATGCAACTCCCATCTCTCGTGGAATAATCATCGCCATAAATGGCCACATAGGGTCGTTCCCCTGAAGCCACCTGCGTGATGACTGGAACTAAATGGGAGACCGGATGTTTCGGACACTCTCCAATTAGTGCTGAAGGGTGAGCGCCTGCCGGATTAAAATAGCGCAAGATGACAGCATGGTCCAGGGCGCCTGACCTAACACTATCAGAAATGATCTGCTCTCCCATCTGTTTGGTAGCCCCATATGGAGAGGCAGGCTTTCCAATAGGCGTTTCCTCCGTAACGGGCATAGTGGCTTTATCTCCATATACGGTGCAACTCGATGAAAAAATGAGGTGAGCAATATCATGATCTCTTGCCCCCTCCAATACGTGCAGTAAGCTTGTTAGATTATTGCGGTAGTAGGCAAGAGGAGATTTTACAGATTCTTCTACTTCAATACTGGCGGCAAAATGAATAATGCCTTCAATATCGGGATGATCAGATAAAACTGTTTGTAATGTCGACTGCTGAGAAAGGTCTAAATGATAATGACTAAAGTCCTTACCAGATATTTTCTTAATATTGTCTAATATGGAAGGATGACTATTGGAATGATTATCAATAGAAACGATTTCATAATTTTGGCGCAGAAGTTCTACAATCGTATGTGAACCGATATACCCTGCCCCACCAGTAACTAAAATTTTTGCCATAAACTCAACTCATACATGAAGCTAAACAAAGATAATAGGATTCCGGAACTAGAGCACATTATTCGAGATGCCGGTGCAGCCATCATGGAAATCTACAATCAAGATGAGCGAGGGATATCATACAAAGACGATAACAGTCCGCTCACGCGTGCGGACCGGGCCGCGCATCAAATTATATTTGACGGCATTTCTGAAATGGATGTTGAATATGGCTTTATCGGAGAGGAAAATAAAAACGAAAGCTACCTAGAACGCAAAATCAGGCAATACAATTGGATGGTAGACCCGCTAGATGGAACCAAGGAGTTTATCTCTAGAAATGGCGAGTTTACCGTCAATATTGCTTTGCTTCAGGATCAGCGACCGGTGCTGGGCTTTGTGTATATCCCTGTTTCAAATATGCTTTACTGGGGCGCCCACCAACAGGGGGCCTGGGTCATGGGTCCCAAAGATAAAACCCCAAAGCCTTTGCAAGCCTCATCATTTGCGTGGTCAGATGAAAATCTTCGTGTGTTATGCTCTCGATCGCATCTAAATGAAAAGACAGAAACCTTCCTAAAACACCTGAACCATCCTCAACAATTAGCCGCAGGGAGCGCCTTAAAATTCCTGCGAATAGCAGAAGGTGAAGCAGATATTTATCCGCGTTTGGCACCTACTATGGAGTGGGATACCGCCGCGGCAGAGATCATTTTAATCGAATCCGGAGGTACAGTTTATCGATGGCCTGAGTTAGACCAAATGAAATATAACAAAAAGGATTTGCTTAATCCCTATTTCGTTGCATTTGGAACAAGCCAGCAAAATGAACTCTTGAACAAGATTCGGAAGGAAATAGAAGCCTAAGCCTTAGCCAGGGTGAATCCAAAGGTAGAACCCTGACCTAGGGTACTTCTAACATTAATCGTCTGATTGTGGGCTTCAAGGATATGCTTTACAATTGCTAATCCCAGGCCACTGCCACCCATCGTTCGGGATCTGGATTTATCGACACGATAAAACCGATCAAATAAATGCTTGAGATGATTTTCTTCAATTCCAATGCCATTATCACTAACCTCGATCAGAACGAATTTATCCATATCATAAAATCCAATTTTGGTCTTCCCGTTCGGCTCTCCGTATTTAATAGAGTTAATGACCAAATTATTGAGTACTTGAGTGATATTATCCCGATCTGCTCGAACATTGAATGTTTTGTCTGCGCCATCTTTCAACTCCACCGTGATATTTTTTTCAGCGGCCTGAAATTGAACATCTGAAATTACATCCTTCGCTAAATCGCGAATATCAAATTCAGTAATATCCAAGGCAATGGACCCCGTTTCCAAATGCGAAATCACCTCTAAATCATCAACTATATTTTGCAAACGCTCCGCATTTGAAGCGGCCTTTTGCAAGTATTTCATGTTTATTTCTTCATCGTATAATCCCCCATCTATTAGGGTGTGAATATACCCCTGTATGGTAAATATGGGGGTTTTTAACTCGTGGCTCACATTTCCCAAAAACCCACGTCTGTATTTTTCCAGTTTTTTAAGCGATTCAATTTCTTTCTCCTGAGATTCCGCCCACTCCTTAACTTCATCGCTCACACGCTGCAGAATGTGCTCGTCTTTTGTGATGTCCTTTTTATTCTGAACAGAGGTTTTGGATTTGTGAATGATCTTATAGATTAATTTTACCTTTCTGTAGATGTATCTTTCTAACATAAAGCTGATAAGGGCGAAGGAAACTACAAAAATACTAAGGACGGAAAGAGCAACAACGAGCAGGTCAGGAATAGATGCTCCTATAAAAAAATATAAAAACCCCAGCACTGATAGAAGAAAGGTCAGTGCTATTGAAGTAATCAGTGAAATTTGTCTTGGAGTGAGGTTCTTTACCATAAGCGCTAAAAATCAAATTTATACCCAACACCTTTCACTGTTTTGATGTATTGGCTACCAATTTTTTCTCGTAATTTTCGAACGTGAACATCTATAGTTCGGTTACCCACAATGACATCGCTTCCCCAGACCTGATTTAAAATTTCGTAACGTTGAAAAACTTTTCCCGGCTTTGACGCAAGTAAGGCTAATAAATCAAACTCTTTCTTTGCTAATTCGAAGTGATCCTCTCCTCTTTTCACCATCATACGATCTCTATCAATAATTAAATCACCTGCAAAAAGTCGCTCTCCTTCTGTGCTTCCATTTCGCTCTAATCGTCTAAATAGTGCTTTGATACGGCTTATAAGAACACCAGGTTTTATGGGCTTCGTAATATAATCGTCTCCCCCGTTTTCCAATGCAGATATCTGAGTGTAATCCTCATTTCTTGCTGTTAGGAAAGCAATGAGCGTATTTTGAAACATTGGGCTTTTACGTAATCGCTTACATACTTCTACACCATCCATTTCTGGCATCATGATATCTAGAATGATTAAATCAGGTTTAAACTTGGGAGACAACTCCAGGGCAGATTTGCCATTCAGGGCTGTTGCTACCTCAAATCCTTCCTTTTTTAAATTGTAACTTATGAATTCAAGGATATCCTGTTCATCGTCTACAATCAGTATTTTTTTTTTCGAGCTCATAATTAAAGTATGATAGAACAAAATTACTAAAATATATTTCTGTCTGGCTTATTGGCAATTAAATCAATGTAAAGGAATTGTTATGCCCATGTAAAGCGCGTCATGTCAATCAACATCAATTATATTATAGTGCACCCTCCAACTGCTTCAATTCGGATCGTACTTCATCATGCAATTCTAGACTAATATCCGGATGATTAGCTAAATAGGCTTTAAAAGTCTCCAATTGAGCATCATCCCAATTATATTGTTCTAATAACTGATTTTTAAGCTCTAGTTTAACACTATCCTTTACTTCATCCTTCAATAGAGAAATCTGAGATTCTATTAGTATCATATCTCTAAGCACAAACAACATGTTGTCTCGTGTAGCGGGCGGTTCGATTACTTCCTTTTCGCATGCAAAAACAACAAAAAAGGAAATTATAATAAGTATATATTTCACGATCGCAATAATTTAGGGTAGAGAAAGCATTTCAATTTAACCTCCGACCAATCCCAAGAATTAGCATCCTGAGGATGAGTAATATAGACCAACCCCGAGGTCGGTAAATGATCAAATTTCAATAAAGGTATGCGACTAGCTATATACGCTAAACCGGGATTATGTCCGATGATGAAAAGCCTCTTGGGTCTATGTTTTAGAAAGTGATTTACCATGATTGCCTCTATTTCATCCGCAGAAGCAAGATAAAGGCCCTCTGGAAATCTTACACGATCGGCATACATCAGGCCTGAATTCACAAGGAGATCTAAAGTCTCCCGAGTGCGTTTGGACGGCGAACATAATACATTAGATTTCAAGGTAGAATACTGTTCTACAAATGTTTCAGAAACTCCTCTAATATCTTTACGGGCGCGCGGATGTTTTAACCCCCGGTCAAAGTCTTCTTGACCAACTGCGATAGGCTTTGTTTTCGCATGTCGTATAAAAATAATATCTGTTCTCGGCTCTACTTGATCCATGAAGGCTTTTTTCTAACTTTTATTGGGATTAAAAGGAAATGCGCCCTTTTTTAAAATTTCTAAGGTTTTATGCTCTTGACTTCCTGGCGTTATCTGATAATCATAAGTCCACGCCGCTTCCGGAGGCAAACTCATTAAAATACTTTCCGTTCGACCACCTGTATCCAAACCAAACTTGGTTCCTTTATCCCAAACTAAATTAAACTCTACATAACGTCCTCTCCTATGATACTGCCATTCTTTATGTTTTTGAGTAAAAGGCTTATCCCGATTCTTTTTTACAAAAGGTGTATATAATCCTACAAATTGATGTCCCAGCTGTAAGGTGAAATCAAAAAGCTTTTCTTTTGATAGGTTCACTTTAGCATGCTCCAATCGATCGAAAAATATGCCGCCTATCCCTCTATTCTCTTTTCGGTGAGGAATATAAAAGTATTCATCCGCCCAGGTTTTAAAACGTGGATAAAAAGAGGTATCGTATTGATCACAGAAGTTATTCAAATTACGATGAAACTGAATACCAGCATGCATATCAATATAATGAGGCGTAACATCAATACCTCCGCCGAACCAATAAATGCCATTTGACATTTCAAAGTATCTGACGTTCATATGGATAATAGGAATAAGAGGATGGTAAGGATGTAGGACGATAGAAACTCCTGTGGCAAAAAAATCACTTTGACTGAGCTTGAGCGCATCGAGAATTTTTTGTGGCGTTTTTCCATGCACTGCCGAAAAATTTACTCCGCCTTTTTCGATGATCTTTCCGCTAATTGTACGTGTCCGACCACCACCCCCTTCCTGGCGTTTCCAATTATCTTCAACAAACTTTCCTTCACCGTCTAGTTTCTCCAAGGACTCACAAATGTGATCCTGAAGTTTTCGCATTTCATTTTGGATGGTTTCTTTAGTCGGATTCATGCAATACTTTTTCCACCTTTTCAATGGTGTTTTTGCTATTTCCAGCAAATACAAGATCATCTACAACAAACACTGGACGCTTCAATAAAGTGTATTCGGAAAGGATGAGTTTTTTTAAATCTGAGTCAGATAAATTTCGATTTTTGAGGTCCAACTCTCTATATTTTCTAGCGCGTCTATTGAGAAGTTTTTCATAACCGCCCAGCTTTTTACTGAAAAACTCGAGCTGTTCCTCTTGAATTGGTTCCTTTTTAATATCTTGAAAAACGAAGGAATATTCCTTTAAATTTAGTTGGTCGATAATTCGCTTGCAGGTCGAACAAGTCGAGAGATAATAACATTTTTTCATAAAGACAAAGATAATGGATGAATCCGAATTAGTATTAAACGATCGCGGTGCATTATATCACATAGATATTTTACCCGGCGAATTAGCCCAAACCATCATTACAGTAGGCGATCCGGGTCGAGTTGAAATGATAGCAAATCATCTTGATAAAGTTCACCTCTCGCGATCTCATAGAGAATTTTTTACGGTTACCGGCGAATATGATGGACAGCTTCTTTCAGTTATTTCAACGGGAATAGGCACAGATAATATAGACATTGTACTTTCAGAAATTGATGCTTCCTTTAATATAAATTTGGAGCAGAAATTAGCTAAAGAGAAAGTAACTTCACTAAAATTCATCCGATTAGGCACCTCAGGTGCCCTGCACCCCGACATTAAAATCGGTGACATCGTCTTATCAGAATTTGGTGTCGGCCTTGACAATTTGCTTCAGTTCTACCCGAAAAACGATCAGTTGCGAATATCTGCTTTAGAAAAAAAGGTCGAAAGGAAAATATCACATCCTAGTTACGCGCACGCTGGAGATGAAGACTTATTAAAACATTTTAATAACCTGGGAAAAAGAGGAATAACCTTTAGTTGCCCGGGCTTTTATGGTCCTCAAGGACGATCCTTGCGTTTAAAAGTATCTACACCCAATTTTCTCAACGATTTACAAACCATAAAGCATCAGGGCGTACCGGCCACTAACTTTGAAATGGAAACTTCAGCAATTTATGGCTTATCCAAATTATTAGGACACCAAAGTATCAGCATCAGCACAATTCTGGCAAACCGAATTCACGGAACGTTTAGCGATAATCCATCAACATGTGTAAATGGTATGATTGAAAAAGCTCTTACTGCCATTAAAACCTTGCCATAGAACACAGCGTAATCACTAAGCATAAATCTTGAAAAAAGAAACCCAAAGAAATTAGCTACTATCGCAATAGTGAATATAGTGCTCCACTCCTTACTCAGTTTAAATGTTTTCCAGAAGTAAAAGTAAAGGCTACCAAAAACACCTTTAGCTAGTTTCCAGATTTCTTATGATCTGCCAGAAATTTTTCAAGTCCTATATCCGTTAGTGGGTGATTTAATAATCCCAATATTGAGCTCAAAGGACAGGTTACGACATCCGCACCAGCTTCAGCAGCATCTACAATATGCTTTGCAGATCGAATTGAAGCTGCAAGAATTTGTGTATCAAAATCTTGAGTAACATAAATGTCGGAGATCTGTTCGATCAAAGCCGCACCATCCCAACTAATATCATCAATGCGACCTATAAAAGGTGACAAGTAGGTCGCCCCCGCCTTTGCCGCTAAGATGGCTTGGCCAGCAGAGAATACAAGCGTACAATTCGTCTTAATATTTTGTTCACTTAAATGAGCAAGTGCTTTAACACCATCCTTTATCATGGGGATTTTAATCACAATATTAGAAGCAATATCAACAAGTTCTTCCGCTTCAGCAATCATGCCCTCAAAATCAGTTGAGATAACTTCAGCACTTACATCACCGTCAACGATATCGCAAATTTTGCTGTAGTGGCTAAATATATTGTCTTTGCCTGTGATATTTTCTTTAGCCATTAGCGATGGGTTGGTTGTAACACCATCGAGAATACCTAAGTCTTGGGCTTCGCGAATTTCGTCCAGATTAGCTGTATCAATAAAAAACTTCATGGTTGGGATATTTAGTTGAATTAGTGAGTTGTTGCAATAAAAAAAGCAAGGAACTACATCGCACCGCTCAACCTGCCTACCCTTGCTGCGTTTCCACCCTGGGGGAATTCGGAGGGAGCTGGTCGTGTAGCCCTTGCCGATCCAAAGATAGTATATTTCAACGGCCTTGCAAAAGATTAAAAGAAAGATTTAAAGCGACTCCATACAGGAGATTGTGGAGGGTCTGCTACTATTTTAACTTCATTATTTCGAACTGGATGTATAAATCGCATCTCGGCAGAATGTAAAGCTATAGATTGATCAGGAAGGGGTTCAATGGCACCGTATTTAATATCACCGATTATTGAACAACCTATAGCAGATAATTGAGCTCTTATTTGATGTGGGCGGCCCGTTTGAAGATTTACACGCATCAAAAATCTACCTTCTAGTTCAGCTACAAGATCAAAGCTCAAAATAGCTTTTTTGGCTTTCTTAGGAGGTCTTTTGCTAATGGGAATAGCCATAACCTTATTTTTTTTCTTTTCCTTTAGGATATAGTGCTCTAGTTTTGCGGATGGCTGGGGAGGTGCGGTATGTGTTATTACCCAATAGAACTTATCGATTTTACGCTCTTTAATCAACTGATTCATTCGACTTAAGCCTTTGGTCGTCCTTCCAAATAGGACTACTCCTGATGCAGGTCTATCAATGCGATGCACGGGGTTCAGAAACACCTTACCCGGCTTTTTATACCGATCCTTAATATACCTTTTTGCCCATTCCAGGAGTGTGAAATCGCCAGTTCGGTCTGATTGCACCAACCAGCCTGGGGCTTTGTTTACAGCCAGTAAATGATTATCTTCAAATATTACTTTTGGTTCTTCCATGTTAGACCTCTGTTCATTGTGTTTTGTAATGTACGAAAGGAAATTTGAATATTAATTTATCTTTGGAAAAAATCATTCTATGTCAAAATTTATTGAGACTCTCAAGGGAAAAAATCATAATCAGCCCGAATTCATCCAAGCCGTAGAAGAGTATTATCAGAGTGTAGGTCCCGTCATCGAGAATACGCCCAAATACAAAAAGTTTAAAATACTTGAACGAATGACGGAAGCAGAGCGCATCATTACATTTGGTGTGCCCTGGATAGACGATGATGGAGAAGTGCAAATCAATAGAGGATATAGAGTCCAGATGAATTCTGCATTGGGACCTTACAAAGGGGGACTTCGATTCCACCCCAGTGTGAATCTTAGTATATTGAAATTTTTAGCTTTTGAGCAAATTTCAAAGAATGCATTGACCTCTCTCCCACTTGGTGGAGGCAAGGGAGGCTCTGACTTTGATCCAAAGGGAAAATCAGATCTGGAAGTAATGCGCTTTTGCCACGCTTTTATGAATGAATTGTTTCGGCACATAGGGGATAATACGGATATTCCAGCAGGTGATATTGGTGTTGGAGGTCGAGAGATAGGATATTTGTTTGGAAAATATAAGCGCGTAAAGAATCAATTCACTGGAGTGTTAACTGGAAAAGGAATAAACTGGGGAGGCAGTTTAATTCGACCTGAGGCTACAGGCTATGGGCTAATATATTTTGCGAGCTACATGCTAGAATACCATGGAGGCGAAGAATTGAAAGGTAAAACCTGTTTGGTTTCCGGAGCGGGTAATGTAGCTCAGTATGCTATAGAGAAATTAATAGATTTCGGAGCAAAAGTTATTTCTGCCTCTGACTCGACAGGGTTTATTATTGATGAAGATGGATTTACTTCAGAAAAGCTGCAAGTTCTAATGGAAGTAAAAAATAAAAGACGCGAAGGCCTTGAATCCTATGCCGCTGAAATAGAGGGGGTTCATTTTCAAGCTCATGATTACGATCCGGATGCCTCCGTATGGAAAACAAAAGCCGACTGTGCATTTCCCTGTGCAACTCAAAATGAAATTGACGAAAATGATGCAAAACATCTCGTCAAAAATGGGATTAGACTCATTGCGGAAGGTTCTAATATGTCCTGCACTAATGAAGCAATTTCTGTCCTTCAAGAGGGTGAAATTTTATATGCCCCCGGTAAGGCAACGAATGCCGGAGGAGTTGCTGTTTCTGGTCTTGAAATGTCCCAAAATTCACAACGAATGGCATGGTCAAGAAAAAGAGTTGATGGCGAGCTAAAGGATATCATGAAACACATACATGGCCAATGCTTGTCATATGCAAAATCTTACGATCAAGGTAATAATTATGCTGCAGGTGCAAATATTGCTGCCTTTTTAAAAGTAGCAGATGCTATGATAGATCAAGGTATTGTGTAGCTCTTATTTTAATAGATTGACTTTTTAAGCTCATAGGCACAGATGTATTGAGCTATATTTGATTTAACTTTTATCAATACAACCATCCTCAGGTTATAACTAGAAGCTATCAATCAAAAACACTAATTTGGAATAATTGCAACGGCACTTTAATAAATCTTAATAAAATAAGACCGCTTATAGATAAAATAAAAGCGTTCGTCCATTTAAAATATACTCGGCATATTATTTAATTATTTTTATTCAATAAAATGTTGAATTATGTCTAATGTAAAGCATGTATTTCTTTTTTTGGTCTTATTCTGTAATTTTTTCCCATCTGGTTATTCTCAAAATGCGGACTTACGTGATGAGGTAATAACTGATAGCTTGGAGAATGGAAGCTATAGTTTTCCCTTATCATTAGATTCTGGTCGATTTGTTTACGGATATGTCAACCAATTGGAGACAGACTTGAGCGTAGAGCTTATAAATCCTAAAGGAGAGATAATAACAGTAAGTGATGTCCTTGTGAGAGGAAGAGAGTCCTTTACTTTTGATAGTAACCAAAGTGGAAAATATGAAATAAAACTAAAAGGTGATCGTGGGGCCTTTGAGCTAAAGATAGTTCGAAATGAGCCCATAGCTGCACGGCCTGAGGAAAGAGTTAATCAATGGTTGTCTCCTTATCGGTACCATAACAGTCCCGGGGTAGCAGTCTTGGTCTTAAAAGGGCAAGAGGTACTTCTTGAGTCTTATGCCGGTATGGCCAACCTAAGTTATGATGTAAAAATGGCGCCCTCTACCCGGCACAATATTGGATCAACATCCAAACACTTTACTGCCTTCGGTCTAATGTTACTTGTCGAGCAAAACAAAGTTTCTCTGTCTGACGATATACGTAAATATATACCCGAACTCCCTAAGTTTAGCGATACGGTGCGAATCCACCATTTACTGACACATACCAGTGGGTATAGAGAGTTTCTCAATACCATTTTGATGATGGGCCAGCATCCATCTACACCTCTTTCACGAGATAAAATCATCACAATAATTAAAAGACAACCGGAATTACAAGATCAACCGGGTACGGCTTTTAACTATAACAATACAGCATTCGTCCTTATCACTGAGGTTATTGAGCGAGTAACTGGAAAACCATTCGAAACTTACATGAGAGATGCAGTATTCAAACCCCTCGAAATGGATCAAACTCAATTTCGATCTCATAATCAGGAGGTAATTCCATTTCAATCAGTAGGATATTCACCATCAGATGAAAACGGATACCAGGCCGGACCAGATTTAGGCGGAGGAATGGGTGCCGGTGGTCTTTACCTCACCCTCTCTGATTTTAAAAAATGGCTTGATCACCTTCAGTCGCCAGAGATTTGCTCACCAGCAATAATTGACCGAATGACCACACCAGATACTCTTTCTAATGGGCAGTCTACAGGCTATGGCTTGGGTTTATTTATTCAGGAATACAAAGGTCAGCGATATATTCACCATGGCGGAGCAGATTTAGCTCACCGATCTCATATGCTATACTTTCCCGACATTCCTGCAGCAGTCGTTGTGCAAAGTAATATGTCATCATTTGAAGGAAATTTGCCTCTTAAGATAGCCAACTTGTATTTTCAGGACTATTTCAAAGTAGAAGAAAAGGAGTCACCATCAGCAGATACCTCAGATGATAGCTTCACCTATAATGCCAAACAGTTTGAACCGCTAAAGGGGCGATATGCTCTAAATGTTGCCACCAGTTTTATTCTTCGCTTCTTCACTGAGGAAGAGAAGTTAATGACGCAGGCTACTGGTCAACCTGCATTAGAACTAAAAGCCTTAAATGATTCTACCTTTAATATCATAGCAGTACCGAATGCAAGCCTTACGTTCCACTTAAAAGAAGACGGTAGCGCCGACTCCCTTACACTCCATCAGGGTGGAGATCTAAAGGCTACGCGATTGTATTGGTCTCCAGATTCAAGCCAACTGGACGAATATTTAGGAACATTTTACAGCAATGAGCTGGAGACTGTGGTTCAAGTAGAAAAGGAAGAAAATCAATTGAAAATACACCACTACAGATTCAACGAGCCCTTTAATTTAGCAGCTATTGATAAAGACAAATTTAGTTCAACCGATAATATTGGAGCCTTCGGTGAAATTGAATACCATAGAAACGAAAATGGGAAAATTAATGGCATGCTAGTTTCTAATGGTAGAACTAAGGGTGTTTGGTTTCAACTTATACCCAAATCAGTTCTAAGCTCGTCCCCTAAAAACAATTAAGGATATAAGCTATCTGAATCAATAATTAGAGTATTACTATAAGATCCAATATTTAAAGGTCTGTTAATTTAAATAACTGGCCATTATTGATCAAATACTTTAAAGTTCCAGAGTCCTCATCAGCTAGATAAAAAGTTGGGTTTTCTCCGTAAATCGGCTCTGTAACAGGATTGTCGTCAGGTTTATGCCAACGGACAGGTCCATATTTATGCTTTTCTCGTATACTATCCTCAGTTTCAAATAGCGCATATCCATCCTTTAAGGCTTGGCTATACTTTGGTTTTTTCCAGATTTCAGGGGATGCCGATAATTTTTCTGGATAGGTTTTTGGAATAACAACTTTCATACCCGACATGTCAAATGTCTCGTAAGCCAGCGAAGTAGATAAGTCACCCAGATCAGTAATTTTACCATTGTACCCCGCACCATTTTTATTGGAATAGATATATTCCATTCTTCGAAAAGCAATATCAATGGTTAGGTTTCGATCAAAAGCCTCCCAGTTAATATTTTTGAGGATAAGATCGTGAAAACCTCGATTGTTTTCGGGGATAGTTTCATAATCATGAATACCATAATCCATATAACACTGATCAGCAATGCATTCAAAGGCATGCAAAAAAAGCCCGAAATGCATCTTTCTGATTTCTTGTTTCTCTCTATCGTTTAGTAAGCCACCACATTCAATCAGAATAGCGGCAGTTCCCCATTTTGTGATATTATCACCAAAAGCACGAGGTTCAAAGGCATCATTATATCGCCCCACCTGGCCTGGAATCATTTGCTGAATAAATTTATTTAAGCTTCCTATCATCTGCATCGCTCTGGTTCGATCATCATTCACATGTTTTTCATAATTGAGAGCGGGTGCTAAAAAAGAAAATGTCGCAGGTAGTGCTGAATCTCCAGCTGAATAATAAGTGGATTGATCATGAAGATTAAATCCAAATGAAGGGTTGAGGGAATCTACCAAATGCTTAAGAATTTGCGCTGAGGGGTGCTCTAATCTCAAAGCATCCCTGTTGAGATCAACCCCTGCTGCTGTCCGGCGCTGATAGCGCTCCGCGCCATCGGGATTTAACATAGGAACCATGTATATGGAGAGTTCAGAACTAATTTTATCCTTATAGTCTTTTGCGAAAGTCTCATCTTTCAAAAATTGAAATAAATCAAGAAGGGCCATAGTAGCCGTAGGTTCGTCTCCGTGCATTTGTGACCACATTAGAACTTTTACCGGGCCATCCCCCCATTTGACACAATGAATGGACCTACCCTCCAAAGATTTACCCAACTCAGTGGTCTCAATGCCTGGAGCAGACTCCATGGACTGAACCACCTGTTTTATATATTCATGTTTCGTGAAACGATCGTTTACATTTTGGTCTTTCACATCAGGATAAATATCCAGAGACCAATGAGATTGACCCACAGCTAAAAAGGTAATAGAGAGAAAAAGAAGAGTGAGTAAATTTCTAATGCACATAACTTATGAATGTTTTTTTCCAGTTTATTGTTTCGTCCAAATACGATTATTAAGGTTTAGGTCATCAACGATCTCTACGACCAGGCGAATATCATCAAAATATGATTTTACGCGACTAAATTTCACTACAGAACGAAATAAAGAAGGCTCAAACAGGTCTTGACTGTAAGAGATCGCTACAAAAATTTGTCCATCTACAAATGAGAGGGCAACTCTATTATTAGGATATTTTTGATGGAATTGGTTTAATCGCTGCATCAGCGACGGGGTCAAAATATATCTCGCCATTATATCATCTGTAGAATAGCAAGTAAAGTTTTCTGAAAACTTTGGATCGGCTAACTCTACGAGTTTCTCTTTCCGATTGAGCCCAAATACCTTTTTTAAAAAAGAGAATCCCCCCCCAAGACTGTTGGGGACTAAAACTGTACTACCCTGAAACTGTTTGTTGAAATCTGCAACGAAAAAAAGACCTTTAAAGACATTGTGCCAGGTAGTTTGACCTTTATTATTGGTTGATTTATAGCGCGTATGAAGCTCGGAAAAATGGAATAGGGTTTTATCGATTTTTCCCTCAATTAAGTCGTCACCGTTATAGCTATCTAGACTTTGGAGGAATAGTCGACTATTATTGTAAAGTCTTCTATCAATTTTATTTTCGGGAAAGTATTTGAGGTCTTGGGAAATAAAATTTACTATAGCTCCTATAGCCTGACTTTTAAAAACAGACTTGAACTTTTTCTTCGATGCTCCCTGTTTTAATTGATAAAGTAAATAGATGAAAACTACGATAACAATCAGCACCCAAATTATTTTAAAAGTGCTCGGCAACCAGGACTGAGTTAGACCAAGAATTATTAAAAAAACCATTGCAAGTGAATAGGTGATCGACAAAATCGATCTTTTAAGTTTTTGTTTTCGCAATTGGTCAACCTCAAGTAATTTGGGGTGAAGGGTCAGATCATAAAACTTTCGAAATTCTTCAGTGGATCGCATAGACGAAAGATAGTTTAGATCTCAACATCAACAGTTTTGCGTTCACTTGCTGTAGCCTCAAAAAGAGATTGTTTTTTAAAGCTGAAAATATTAGCGACAAGGTTAGAGGGGAAAGATTCAATAGCCGTGTTTAGCTTTGTCACAGACATATTGTAAGATCTCCGTGAAGCGGAAAGTTGTTCTTCTACTTCTGTAAGCGCTCGCTGAAGCTGCATAAAATTATTGCTCGCTTTCAAATCTGGATAGGCTTCAACATTAACCAGCAGCTTTCCCAGTGCTCGAGACAATTGATTATTTATGTCTACGCTTTCCTCATCAGACAAGTTACCTTTTTGCGCCCTTGAGCGCAATACAGTAATGTGCTCAAATAATGCTCTTTCATGGTCCATATATCCCTTAACCGTATCCACTAAAGCTGGGATTAGGTCGTAACGCTTTTTTAATTGTACGTCAATATTGCTTAGAGCGTTGTGAGCTTTATTTTTAAGGGATACAAATTTGTTGTAAACAATCATGATGCCTATAGCCAAAATGAATAGAATCAGTATGCCGTAGAACATATAAGAATTCATGAAGTGTAGTTTGTCCAAATATAATAAAGCTATGAAGTATTATGTACAGAAAAGACTAAAAACTATATCTCACTACTAAATGATTATAAAAAAAGAATAAAATAGTGCTATGAGAGCTCCAAGATTACAAATTGATTTTATCAAATAGGATAATATTAAATACTAAAAAGAAGATAATTTTGCTTAGAAATCCCGGGGCTGATCAAAATAAATCTGTAGATAAATAGCGATCTCCTCGATCGCAAACTATAAAAACAACAAGCCCCTCCTCTATTTCAGAGGCGATCTTCCGAGCAATATAATACGCTCCACCTGCGCTCATTCCACTCATTATCCCTTCAATTTTTGCCAATTCGCGAGCCGATTGAGCAGCTTGACTTTGAGAAACAACTCGTTTTTCATCTACTCTTTTCTCATCAAAAATACCCGGCAAAAGTTCTGGACTCCACTTTCTAATACCAGGAATGCTACTACCCTCCTGGGGTTCAGCACCGATAATACATATATCGGGATTTTGTTCTTTTAAATATTTAGAAACTCCCATAATAGTTCCCGTGGTTCCCATAGCTGAAACGAAATGCGTAACCTTACCTTTAGTATCCTTCCATATTTCCGGACCTGTGGAATGGTAGTGGGCTTTCCAGTTGTTTTCATTGTCGAACTGGTTAAGTTGAAAATACCCATTTTCCTCTGCTAATTCTTTTGCGTGGATCCTTGAAAACTCAATTGTTTTCTCTGCAGGAGTAAGAATTAGCTCCGCGCCGTATGCCTTCATACTTTTTTTTCGTTCTTCGGTAGCACTTTCAGGCATTACAAGTACCATTTTCATATCAAAAAAATTGGCACACATAGCAAGAGCTATTCCTGTATTTCCACTAGTGGCTTCAATCAGAGTATCCCCTTTTTTAATCTCACCAGATTTTATAGCAGCTTCTATCATATAAAGCGCAGGTCTATCCTTGACGCTACCGGCTGGGTTATTTCCTTCAAGTTTCCCATAAACGGTAACCTTTGGACTAGAGGAAGCGTGTTGAAGCTTTATTAATGGGGTATTTCCAATTGTGCTTTTTAATTCCATGATTCGCGTTTCTCTCTATTTTTAGCCTTGTGATATACTATTGTATCAGGCGCTACACTTTTTGTTATAAAGGTATTACCACCTATAGTGCAGTTGGCTCCAATTACGGTATCTCCTCCCAAGATAGTAGCGCCGGCATAGATAATTACCTTTTCTTCAATAGTAGGATGTCTTTTGGTATTCGCATCTTCTTTTTTCACACTTAGCCCGCCCAATGTAACACCTTGATACATTTTCACATGGGGACCAATTTTGGCTGTAGCACCAATCACAATACCCGTACCGTGATCAATAAAAAATGGAGCATCAATCTCCGCTGCTGGATGAATGTCAATACCTGTTTGACTATGAGCACATTCAGTTATCATTCTAGGAAGGATCGGAACATTTAATCGATTGAAAAAGTGAGCGATCCGGTAGGCTGCTATGGCACGAATACCCGGATAGCAGCGGATCACTTCCTCCTTGCTGCGCGCTGCTGGATCACCCAAGTAAATCGCTTCAATATCTTTATCAAGAGTAGACTGAATGATAGGTAATTCTTCAAAAAATAATTCTGCAATATCGGTAGCTTTCAATGAGGATTTACGCAGACTGCAATCCAGGATTTGAATCAAGCTATTTTCGATATCCTTCATGTGCGTCATAAACTCATCCTCATTCGAGAAAATAATTTCAATGGAGGTAGGAAATACGATATTCATCATTCTTTCCATCCAATCGTTTACTGTAGATAGTGAAACGCATTTAGAAGAGTCAAGATATCTTTGATAAAGCGGGGCTACAGTTTGAGCATTCATTATTAGGATTCAGAATTAACAATCACACTAAAATCGACCTTAATGCTTGGATTCAGGGAGGCTTTAACGCTACAATATTTATCAAAAGCCAGATCTAAAGCACGTTCTGCTTTTTCTGGTTTAACATTCCCAGTAAGATTAAACTCCATAAAAATACTCGTGAAAGGACGCGCTGCTTTTCCCTCAGCTCTTTCTCCTTTTACTTGTATTTGGAGCGTTTCAAGATCCTGTCGTTGCTTCTTTAAAATCTCAACCAACTCAAATGCACCGCAGGTTGCTAAAGAAGCAAGAATGAGTTCCATAGGTCTAAGACCTAAATTTTCACCTCCTATATTTGGTGAACCGTCTATATCTATGCTGGCTTCCGAAGCATTTTTAGTCTTAAAATGAACAGCTCGATTAACTCTTTCCAATCTTATTTCCACTGGGTATATTGTTTTATGTATATAAACTAAACAAATATGGACAAAGTAGTTTATAATCTACAGTATTAATTTTTTCAAAACATCAGGATAAAAATTCAAGGGCTGGATTGCATCTATCCTTTAGGTTTAATTTACCTTTGTCTAAGTATTTTGATAATTTACTAAGTAATCATGAAAGACACTAGAGTAAAACGGAGTGCTTAAACACTTGAAAAATTAAAAGAAAGGTTATATAAATAAGTGGTACTCAAGGAAAATATATTAGAGGGAATTGAAGATCATCGCTATGATGTGAAAATAGCTCAGAATGAAGCTGAAGTGAAAAAGGCACAAGAGCTTAGGTATAGAGTTTTTGGAGATGAGTTAAAAAGGAACTTTGACTTTACTGGAAATATTGATCAGGATGAATATGACGCACAGTATCATCATCTTATTGTATTTGACAAATTAACTGGAGATGCGATTGGAACATACCGATTGCAAACATATGCGCAGGCCATCCAAGGCCACGGCTTTAAGACTAACGAACGGTTTCAACTAGAGCAGCTTCCACAAGCTATTATAGAAAATGCTTTTGAAGTGGGACGAGTTTGCGTTCTAGCAGATCATCGCAATGGTCGAGTCTTATATCTGCTTTGGAGAGGCTTAGCTGGATACTTAAAGCACTTCAATTGCCGATACCTTTTTGGCTACTTAGCTCTACACACTCAGCATCCGGCGATTGCTATGAACTCCTATGAAAATTTCAAAGAAAAAGGGCATATGCATGGAAATATATTTATAGATGTCCAACCGGGCTATGAATGTGACACGCATCCTAAAATCAATGAAGAAAAAACTGAGGTTGATTTTCCACCGCTTTTCAAAAATTATCTAAATATCGGCTGTAAGATTTGCAGCCTGCCTTCCTGTTGTCGTCGAACGAAACTTATTCATTTTTTCATTCTTTTAGATGTAAAACTAGTACCTCCTCGATATAAAAAAATGTTTGGTGTGTGATGTGGAAAAAAACAAGGGCCATACTACGCGTTGTTAGTTTTGCAGTTTACGTAATCCTGTCTTTTTCCTTTTATTTACTTATAAAGGGAATTCTTTATCTATTGCGATTACCGTTCGCATATTGGCGAAACACATACATGCGACACTTATCGTTTGTCACTTGCTTCATTTTCAATATTCAGGTAGCCGTTAAAGGTCAGGCGCCTAAAGCTCCTTTCTTTTTGGTGTGTAATCACCTAAGTTACCTGGACATACTTCCCCTTTTTATGACGCTGAATTGCACTTTTGTGGCAAAAAAGGAAATAAGAAGTTGGCCTGTTTTGGGATTTATGGTCAAGCACATGGGTGTTGTTTTTGTAGATAGGAAACGACGATCTGATGTCATTCGGGTAAATCAAATACTTACACAAGCCTTGAATAAACAGCAAGGCGTAGTAATTTTCCCTGAGGGAACGTCTTCATCTGGAAGTAAGGTTTTACCGCTTCGAAGTTCGCTACTTCACTATCCATCAAGTCATTTAATTGAAGTTCATGCTGCTTCTTTTTACTACCGCACCGGAGTCAACGATACTCCAGCAATTGATTCCGTTTGTTTCTTTGGCGGGAGGCATTCTTTCATGGATCATTTTTTTGAAATGGCCAAGAATAATAAAATTTACTGCGAATTACGCTTTGCACCAGAAGCTGTAGTGGAGAGCGACAGAAAACTTCTCACACAAAAGTTACAGCAAAAGATAGAGCATATTTTCACCCCCTCCTCTCCTACAGAAAGTCTACCCACGGAATCTATTAAGGGTTAAAGTCTTTAGTTTTTATATTATTTTGATTGAAAAAGCAAGGAAACTCAATTTTGGGATTTTCTATATCAGAATAATTTATATTTAATCGACCGATGGAATCCAGATATTTCCACGAGTGTGTCCCTCTAAAAAAAACACGAATCCATATTTACAATACCCAGGCAATAGTTTGAGCGTTTCAATTGATTTTTCCGTGAGGGGTAGTAGCGGGCCCGAGCTGCAAGGAGGGCGTCTCCTCGAGCAGCAGTTTAGGCAGGTAGCGTTGGACTACTGCGCGAGGAGACCGGTAGCCGCGCATGACCCGACCCCGCGGCGATGGACAAGAAAAAAAACAATAATTTACGTTCAATTGTAAAGCCGCGGGGACACGGCCAAACATTAAAAATAATATAAAGTAATCCATGAAGCAGAACCTCATTTATATATTTTCTAAACAATCTGGCAAGCAGATACGCCAAAACATAGGTGAGTTTCATCTTCTTAGTGAAATAAATTCGCCAAGTTGAGTGAAGAGGAAATAATTGCGGGATGCAAGCAAAAGAATCGCAAGGTTCAACAATATGTTTTTGAGCAATACAAAGCACATTTAATGGGAGTGATAAGGCGGTATGTGTATAATGTGGCTACCGCGGAGGATGTGCTCATTAATACATTTCTAAAAATATTCACCAGGATTGATACCTTTTCCAACACCGGGAAATTTGTAGCATGGATGAGGCGAATCGCTATTCGCGAGGCGCTAATGGAGTACAGGAAAAATAAGAGAATGGACTTTATGGATCCTGCTGAACTCCCTTCTATTCAATATGATGCAGACATCATCGAACAGATCGAATTAGAGGAGATATACGCCTGTTTAGATTTACTTCCGGAAGGATACAGACAAGTATTAAATCTATATGCAATTGATGGATATAAACACAGGGAGATTGCCGACTTGTTGGGGATCAGTATTCACACCTCGAAATCGCAGTTGCGGATGGCTAGAAAGAGATTTTCAGAATTATTAGAAAAAAGGAGCAACAATGAAAAGTCTTAATAACGAATGGGATCGTAAACTAAGGGAAAAGTTAGAAACGCATGATCATTCTACTTCAGTAAAATGGCGCCAGATAGAAACTCGACTTTCGAGTCTTGATCATCGAAGAGCTAACAAGTATAAGTGGAGCCGAATTGCAGCTATTTTTATTGGCTTAATGGCTGTTTTGGCTGTATTCAGCTGGTATACCGAGTCGTCATGGGAAAATGCACCAGTGGCCTCTGTTAAAAATTTGGACGCTTCGGGACCACAATTTTTCTCAGCTACTGAATTACATAGGATTTACATGGGGCGCGATTAAGTAAAAATGTAGCACGTAGCCTTAAAAACCATTATCTTTATGGAAAACATAGGTTATGCAAATCAATAGAATATTTCTTTTCTTAGTTTTAGTCGGACTTACCTCATGTGTGAGCAGTAATCGCTATGAAGAGGCCTTATCCGAAAAAAGAGGTCTGCAAGACCGCGTTAGTAAACTCGAAAAATCACAACAAGAATTTGATCGATTAAAAGGTGATTATGCCTCGCTGAGTGAGCAGAACTCTAATTTGAAGGAAGAACTTGCTCAATGTCAATCGAAATATAATAATTTGAACCAAGCTCGAAAAGACCTTCAAGAAGTTTACGATAAAATCGTAGAACAAAATAATCAATTATTAGAGACAAGTAGCTCGGAAAAACGCGATTTATTGGAAGAGCTAAATGATAAACGCAATATGCTTGACCAAAGGGAGAAAGAACTCAATGAAACTCGTCGGGAAATATTGGCTAAAGAAAGAGAAATGGATGAGGTCTTAGATCGCCTTCGCGAAAAAGAGAATCGAATAGAAACATTAAATACACGTCTAGAGTCTATGGATGCCTCTATGGAAAGCACTTTAAAAAGTATAGAGAAAGCACTGACAAGCTTTGAAGATGATGAGTTTAGTGTTCGACAAGAAAACGGCCGAGTTTATATATCACTTTCTCAGAAATTATTGTTTGAAAAAGGAAGCAGTACGATAAATCCTCGTGGGAAGTCCGCTTTGGAGCAACTAGCAAAATCAATGACAGAAATGAAAGATCTCAGTTTTACTGTTGAAGGCCATACGGATAGTGATGGAGGGATAGAGCGGAATTGGGAGTTGAGTACAGAAAGAGCGACAGAGGTCGTTCTTTACTTGCAGGATCACGGCGTAAACCCAAATGATATGGTTGCTTCTGGTAGAGCATTTTATCAACCGGTAGCACCCAATACGACCCCTGAAAATAAAAGTCTGAATCGAAGAACAGAGATCATCATCAACCCGAATTTGGAAGAAGTATACGAGCTTCTTCAAAGTCCTAAGGCTCCTGAAACAGAATAGTGGAATGAAAGGCAGTCCCCGTTGGTTTGGTATATTGTTATTTCTGTTTTCGCTGTCAGCATTTAGCCAAAATGGAAGTCCATGTTTTGTTCAAGGGAGCGCCCTGGTCCATGAGCATTCACTGCAGGCGCAGGGTCGTTCAGAGAGGCTTTCTATACCCGTTGTAATTCATATTGTACTACCCGAAGGAACAAAAGGACCAAGTGAATCAAATATTTTATCTCAGATTGATGCACTTAATCAAAACTTCCAGAAATACCAATCCGCTCATTTGGTTCCCAAGCGCTTTCGTTCGTCTATTGGGATACCAGATATCGAATTTTGCATAGCTTCTATAGATCCGGAAGGTGATCCTCACCCTGGTATTACACGCAGGACCACATCAATTCCCAATATAGGTCAGCATATTTTTAGTGATGGTCGTCAAAGTGTACATCACACAGTTTTAGATGGGCAAGATGCCTGGGATACAGATAGGTATTTAAACATATGGGTTGCTGAAATTGAATCTTTTGCGGCTAGGACTAATTTTCCCGGAGCCGGAAGACCGGATGAAGATGGAATTGTTATAGATCCGGACTTTTTTGGAAAAGTTAAGGAAACTTCTTCCCGGTTTTTGGAAGGACGAACCCTTGTACATGAAATAGGTCATTATTTAAACTTACAACATCCATGGGGGAATGCCGGTTGTAACTCAGATGACGGGCTGGATGATACTCCCTTTCAAGATGGTCCCTATTTTGGTTGTGCTTCCCCTTCAACTACAATGTCCTGTGGATCCATTGATATGATCCAAAATTTCATGCAATTCAGCGATGATCCTTGTTTATTATATTTTACTCGTGACCAGGTTCAGATGATGCGGACGATTTTACAGTCTGTCCGTAGTGGTGTTGTAGATAATGGATTAGCGCAATGCAGTGGAGTTTCCAAAGGGCCATTTGAAAAAATTATAATCCAGTACGATGCTAATAGATTTCGTATTTTTATTAGTGGCTTAAAAAAAGACGAAAATTATCGGATTAGAACCTTTAATATGGGAGGCCAGCTTGCCCATGAGTTTAATGTTCATGATCAGTACACTGCAGAAATTCAATCTCGGTTTTTTCCTAATGGTATCTATGTTGTTGTGGTGGAAGGTCCTACTGCTATAAAAAGGCAAAAAATTAGTGTTTTTAGACCCTGAGAGTATCTGGATTATGGATATTATTACTTTAATCAATAGAGAAAAAGGGAAATAATCAAGTAGTATTGACTGGTGCATCGCAGTGGAGTTTAATGCGTGTGAATTAGAAAGGAGTGCAACGAAAAAGTAAGGAATTAGAATAAGGCCGCACCATCTGCACGATTTCTTCGGTAAGGTAAACTAAGGAAATCCAGGGAGCCCGGTTTGGTACCAATGGAAAACATATACGTATTAATTTCGGGCTGCCATCGAAGACTTAGTTGCCAGCAATGCAGATCACGAGTAAAGCCCAGATCGGGATAAGTCATTCTGTTTTGCTTAAAATCATAACCAATTCTTCCTACTTGTATATTCCATTTCTCAGATATCGGAATCTGACCCTGAAAACTCACTTGGTTGGAACGCACAAAAAAGGTGTCCTTTTCCACTCTTCCTCTCCATTGAAGGGAAAGGTTATGGGTGACACGAATATCATCAACGAGAGTCCAAATTTCTCTTTGGGATGAATTATTTTTAGGAGCTCTATTACCATCCTCTTTATTTGCAAAAGATTCACTCAAAAGCGTTCGAATTTGTTTAATAGAGAATCTGGTGGCGATATCCATATTAAGGTTCTGAAAGCGAAGGAGTTGTCTTTCTTTTTTCCATTGAAACGTATTAACGACATTGCCTTCTTCATTTAGTGCATAAGGACTGAATGAACCGCTAAAACGAAAATTGACAATGCCCTTAGCCATGGAAAAAAAGCCACGCATAGAAACATCTGAAAATTTCAAGGAGTCACGCAAGAAGTCATAACTTCCACTTACCACAAAATTCTGGAATAGCTTAAAGTTTTTTTCCTCTTCCTCCTTCTTGGAATAATACTTTGCTTCAAAAATATTATTCAGGTTGTAATTTAAAATCATGCTGGGTCGAGCACTTGGACGAGCACCAAAGACATTCCCTTCAAAAATAGAATACTCGACTGCCTCTTTAACATCTTCTCTCAAGTCCGATTCATAGGTATCATAATAATTCCAAAAGGGATCACTAAAGTCGGGACTATAAGCGAAACTGAAGGTAGGTTTAATTACATGCCGAATGCCTCTAAGCCAACCTTCCTTGAATCGCAAGGTGCCAAAAATTTGGGTATTAATATTTACACCTGAATTGAATGTGCGCAAAGCTCTAAATTCGCTCACGATATCATCCTGAACCCGATTAAAAACAGTATCTCCTGTAATTATAAAATCATCCTCATTTGCAGGATTTACAATAGTATCCCGATTTGAGATCACGGGAGTATCTACCAAACTACGCCTTAGGGTTTCAAATACCCAGGTCTCATTGTAGTTGATATTTGGAGTAACCGTAAAGTATTTGAAGAGTCTAAAATTAGCATCTGCACGAATCTGATGATCTAGTCCATAATTCATATCATCGAAGACCTCTTTGGTAAAGAGAAGACTATCGGACGTCCTAATACTGTTTCTAAAATCAGCCGAATAATTCATCGTCACCTTTTCAAACCACTTTTCCTTACCGACTCTTTCCTCTCGTTCAAAAGGCTTAAAGGCGTTCGTAGCGAAAGAAACTCTAGGAAGCTCAAGTTGAACCTCCCCCGTTTGATTGTTTTGAGAATGATTAAAAGAGGCTGTTAGGTTCCAGTTTTTATTCTTAAATCGTTGATTATAATTGATCCGGGAGGAAAAAGAGTTTTGTAATACTGAATTAGCATCATTTCGATTTAAGCGAGCATAGTCGTTAGTTTGAATGTTGACATTCGCGCTAAAAGTCCGAAGTGGATGAGCTTTTGGGTCCTGATTGTGAGACCACTGGACACTAAAAGAATTATCCCTACCCTTGACCAATGTATTCTTATCAACAAATTCAGTTTTATAGCTAGAATAAGAAATAGTAGCATTACCAGAATATGCGTACCGTCTGTTGTATCGAAAATTTCCACTCAGTCCAAAACTTCCTCGAAGGTAGATATCAGTGGTAAGTGATAAGTCGTAGTAATCGTTGATTGGAAAATAATAACCAATATTTCTAAGTCCGTAGCCCCATTGTGGAGAAACATCATAGTCTTGAGGGAATAACAAGCCCGTTCGGCGCCCCTTGGTTAAGGGTGCTGCGGCTAAAGGAAGTACTAAAGGGGTAGGCACACCGCCGATTTCAATATAAGAAGGTCCCATCACAGCCCATTCATTGGCAATAATTTTTTGTTTTCCTGATCGAAGGCCGAAATGTGGAGTAGGATGGTCACAAGTTGTTATAATAGATCGTGCGTTATAAATGACATCTTGCACTACCGTATCATTTTTTCGGACATGTCGCTCCGTCAGATATTTACTTTCGTTGCCCACAATATACAAGTCGCTTTCCTTGGTTCGGGCACCCCTGATATAAGCTTTTTCAGAATCAAAGTTGTACTTTAATGTTGTGGCATCAACTTCATTGCCCCCTTGTATAAGGCGAGGATTATTTTTAGCTCGACCTGCACTATCTAGAGATCCCTCAGCTTTAACTTCTGATTTGCCAATATCGAACTCCATATAATGTGAAGTTAAGGTGGCATCCTCAGTAATTACACTATCACGAGTGTACATATACAACTTCTCATCATCAGCGGAATATACCACCGAGTCTTTAGAAAAATATTGTGCTTTTATAGTAATGGCATCCTTTGAAATAGGTATCTCAAAAGGCGTTGTATCACGGCTAGTTAATGAAGGCTGATCAAGTGTGTCGCTGCAGCTTAAACAAATATTATAGTAGTGAAATTGGGAGGTCAAATTATTCTTAAATCCACAAATGTATTCTTTCTCAAACAACAGATTTTCTCTAAAATCGTTACAATTGAGCATGGCATTCATATTATTTGAGATAAAGGCATTCAAGTTTCCGCCTAAAATTAGACAGAAGCCAAAAATAATTACTACCTTTATATTATAATTTTTCATAATATGAAAAACGAGTTCTTATGCGAAAGTATATGTTTTTAATCGTTTATTGTTTTTTCTTTTATATACTTCTCAATCCGAGTACTGGGTTTGCTAAGCATAAAGTTTATGATATCCTTAAGAAAGATATTTGGTTTCAGGAAAGTGATCCTCCCAAGTCGAAGGTTTACAGAATCATAATTGACCCTGGGCATGGCGGGAAAGATGCGGGGTGTAGTGGGCGACATTCTCATGAAAAAGATATTGTTTTAGCTATTGGCAAAAAAATAAGAGAGATTTCAAAGAAAAAGTATCCAGACCTGGAAGTTATAATGACACGCGATACAGATAAGTTTATTCCTCTTCATGAACGGGCAAAATTAGCCAACAAAAACAATGCTGATTTATTTATTTCACTACATTGTAATTCAATAGGTGGTAAAAGCCACGTCCATGGATCAGAAACCTATGTTCTGGGATTGCACCGGGCTGAAGACAACCTTAGAGTTGCTAAACGCGAAAATGCATCTATACTGTATGAAAACGATTATAAAGCTCAATACGATGGTTTTGATCCATCTTCTGTAGAAGGGCACATATTACTTAGCATGTATCAAAATGCTCATTTAGAGCAAAGCATTCACTTTGCTCACCTTGTAGAGAACCAGCTCACCACACATGCGTCAAGGCACAGCAGAGGCGTAAAGCAAGCCGGATTTCTAGTTTTGCGAGAAACCACAATGCCATCTGTATTAATAGAAACTGGCTTCTTAACCCATGCTAAGGAAGAGGACTTTCTTCGAGACTCAAAAGGTCAGGAAAAAGTAGCCGAGGCCATCATGCAATCTATAGAACAATACGCTATACTTCCTTCAGGTGAAAAAAATCAACAAACTTCAACTGAAGAAACCCAATTTGGCATTCAATTGGCTGCAACCTCCTCTTCCATTAGCGAAGATCATACTCTTCGAAAAACGTATTCTAATTTAAAAGAATGGACAACAGGTGCTAACGCTTACAAATATATATTACCGGCAGGTAAAAATAGAGAGGAAGCGGAGCGCCTCAAAATAGAACTAGAAAGTAAAGGGCAAAAAGGAGCATTTATTATTTCATGGCCTTACCGACATTTAGATGCCGCTGAACAATCAGGAACTAAATAGTTTTCTTACTTTCACGATTGGAAATATAGATTAAGACGTATGAAAATACCCTACGAAGTACGAATTGGCCTTATGGCCGTCATTGCAATATTTGCTGCCATTTGGGGTTACAAATTCCTCAAGGGTCAGAATTTTCTTTCAAATGATAATCAATTTTATGCGTATTACGAATATGCGGATCAACTCAATGTAAGTGCACCCGTATATGTGAAAGGTCTGGAAGTCGGGACTATTACTAAAATTCAATTTGAGCCTGGAAATGAAAAAACAATCAGGGTAGACTTTGAGGTAAGAAATGACATTGGCATTCACCCTAATACTACTGCGTATATTATATCTACGGGCGTACTAGGAGGTAAAGCTATATCTTTGGACATTCCTGGGCCCTGCCCTGCCGATGATTGTCTTACAAGTGGCAGTAAACTAGAAGGAGGAAACCGAAACCTGGTTTTTTCGCTATTAGGGGAAGATGACATTGAATCTTCAGTGGAAGATTTGACGAAGACTTTTGAAATGCTTCTCGATTCATTGGATGCGGCATTCAAAAGACCAAGTGAAGATTCTGGTCTAAGAAGCATTGGTCACGACCTGCAGAAAACTATAAGCAATGTTGAAAGTATTAGTCAATCCTTGGATGAAATGCTTGCAGCTCAAGCGCCACTAAGAAAAGGACTGCAAAATGTTAACTCTATAACACGAAATCTAAATCAAAATAATGATAAGATTAACCTAATCATCGAAAACATCTCCGACCTTTCAGAGAAAATTAAAACACTAGAATTGGGCTTGACTCTGGAAAAAATCAATTCTACTTTAGATGCTTCAGAGGTTGGGCTTAATTCATTTAATGATCGATTAGCTCAAGCAGAAACTTCTCTTTCCTCAATACAAGAAATCGTTGAGCGAGTGAATGCAGGGAAAGGGACGCTAGGCAAGGTGATTAAAGATGATCAATTATATAATGATTTAGACAAGGCGGTACTAAACCTTAATTTCTTATTACAAGATATTCGCTTGAACCCTGAAAGGTATATTAAAGTAAGTGTATTTGGAAAAAAGTCCTCTGACTACAATGTTCCTGAAGAGGACCCGGCATTTCAAGATTAATTTAGGAATTCCAGACATTATAGTATTAACCGGTCTCCTTCTCGATCCAAAATATTCACTTCAGCTTCTAAATTTATTCTAAACCGTTCCTGAACGTCCTTACGGATGGCACGAGCCCATTCGATGACCTCATTGGCCCTCGCATTACCGTAATTTACAATTACAAGAGGCTGATGTCTATAAGATCCTACGCTACCCTCTCGCTTTCCCTTCCATCCGCAGACATCTATTAACCAGGCCGCTGGTATTTTTACAGATTTATCTGAAAGCGTATAAAATGGAATAGTATCGAATTCCCTTTTTAGTTCGTTGAGTCGCGATGAAGAAATTATAGGATTCTTAAAAAAAGAGCCAGCATTTCCTAGTTCACCAGGGTTAGGCAATTTACTTTCGCGGATGGATATCACCCAATCACTTATTTTCTTTGCAGATAACTCAGATGAATTATCTGCTAATTGCGTTAAACTGCTATAAGAAATATTAAAAGAATAAAACCCTTGTTTTGGAAGGCGAAAAGTAACGTGTGTAATAACACCTTTGCCATTTAATTCTTTCTTAAAAATACTGCTCCGGTAGTCAAATAAACACTCCTCAGTTTTAAAGATGCGAACTTTTTGGTCATGAAATGAAAGATATTCTACCTGCTCTATAAAGTCTTTTATTTCAACTCCATAAGCTCCAATATTCTGAATAGGAGCAGCCCCAACAGTCCCCGGAATCAAACTTAAGTTCTCAATCCCCCCTAAATCATAGGATAGCGCACGTAAAACAAATTCATGCCAATTCCAGCCTGCTCCTACACGCAGAATAGAGTATTTTTTTTCATCAGATATGCTTTCCCATTCATGGAAATCAAGTTTAACAACTGTTCTATCTAAAAAATCTGGTAGTAAAACATTGCTACCCCCACCTAATATAAAAGGAGGCTTTCCATCATTTTCCGCTAACAGCCCTTTTAACTCTTCAACAGAAGAAATGCTGTAGAACTCACGTGCTATCGACTTTAAGCCGAAGGAGTTCATTTTAAAAAGATTGTAATTTTTCAAGCCTGAAATCAAGTTCTTTAATTTTTCTTGAGCATTTTTTTAGCAGCGGTATTGTTTACATTAATCATAAATCCAATACTCATTATAGAAGCACCATCCGGACCTTGACCATACCTACCGTACAGAACACCGGAAAATCCCATTGCGCCAAAACCAAGACCTATTTGCCCAAAATAAGCAGGGAAATATTGTGTTCGATTCTCGTATTCTACCGCACTATATTCATCGGATAAAAAGTATAACTCAGAATTGGTAAGAACAAAACCTCCACCGATAGAAAACCCAGTGCCAGGCTGAGGTGAGGTTGTAGAGATTCCATTGAAGTTTATAGATCCAATAAATGGAAAAGACAAGGCACCTAAGCCCTTGTATTCATTAATATCAAAAGCAAATGGAGCATAAGAAACCTGAGCTTCTATCGAAGCATTTATCTTTCCCGACCCTAACCACATCTTAGGTCCCCAGTTCAAATTAGCTAGTGCTGAGCCCGAACGATATTCACCTAAAGGATGGGTGTTGGGGTTTTGATAATATTGATAAAAATCAATGCCAAAAGTATTTCCAAAAGAAATCCATTGAGCTTGAGAATAGCTACTTAGATTCAAGAAAATAAAAACAAAGAGAACTAAGGTTCGCATTTTTTTTCTACAAAGATAAAAAGCCTTCTACATATTAGTGAGTAAGCATTGATTTATCCTGAAATTGCAGGCGCGCTAAAGAATAATACAATCCATCCTTATTTTTCATTAGGTCATCATGGCGGCCTTTCTCAACCACTCTACCTTGATCAATCACTATAATCTGATCTACATTCCGAATAGTTGAAAGCCTGTGTGCAATAATAATACTCGTGCGACCTTCTAAAAGGTTCTCTAGCGCATCTTGTACAACTTTTTCAGATTCAGCATCTAAAGAAGATGTAGCTTCATCCAATAATAAAATGGCAGGATTTTTCAAAATTGCCCTGGCAATAGCGATTCGTTGTTTTTGACCTCCAGATAGGCGAACCCCTCGCTCTCCAACAATAGTATCTAAAGCTTCTGGAAATCTATCTATGAATTCCATTGCATTGGCCTGTTCTGCAGCCTGAAGTATGTCACTATTGGAAGCATCTGGATTTCCATAGCTTATGTTTTCTCTAATAGTTCCACCAAAAAGAATTACATCTTGTGGAACGATGGAGAATAGCGATCGATAAGAACCCAAAGGCAAATTTTGAATTTCCTTATCCCCCAGTGTGATTTCCCCCTCATAATTCTGATAAAATCGCAAAAGTAACTGAAAAACAGTAGACTTACCTGCTCCAGAAACACCAACCAAGGCTACCTTACCTCCTTTAGGAACACTAAAAGAAAGTTGATCAAGAACACGAATATCTGGTCTAGAGGGGTAAGAAAATGTAACGTCGTTAAATTGTATTTCGGGTTTGACATCAATTTTGGGTGACTTCTCAAGTACAATATCTTCAATTTCACCTTCTTCTCTTAAGATTTCCCTAATGCGTTCTGTAGCGCCCATGGCTCCTAATAACTCTGTATAAAAATTCCCGAGTCCAGCAATTGCCGCACCAATAATAGCTGTATATGAAACAAAAGAAACTAATCCTCCCGCAGTGAGACTTCCGTCACTTACCATGTTTGCACCCATCCAAATAATAAAAAATAACCCACCAAATAAAAAAGTGATAATAAACACTGAAAATAAAGCTCGAGCTCTGGCATATTGAAGAGAAACTTTGACAACATTATCAGTAGCACTTCGGTACTTCACAGATTCAAAAGATTCATTGACAAAGGATTTTACCATCGCAATACTCTGGAGGGCATCCCCAAACAGATTATTAGTATGAGCCATTTCTTGCTGTCTGTCTTTCGACAAACGGCGTATATACCGTCCGAAAAACATAGCACCTAAAACTATCACTGGAAACGTCAACAGCATGATCCCGGCAAGCTTAGGAGTTGTTACTGCTAGAAAGACAATACCAACAATAAGAACAATTATTTGCCTAAAAAATTCGGCTAATGTAAATGAAAAAGCAGAGTACATTTTCTCAACATCCGCACTTACTCGACTTATTAACTCTCCGACTTTGTTCGTTTCAAAAAAATAAATTTGTAGTGTAAGTAAGTGATTGAATAAATCTTTTCGAAGATCAGCCAATCCTTTTTCACTTACTATCGCAAAGCAAATTACGCGAAAGTATGAAATTACGCCTTGCAGAATCAATATACCAAGAAGCAGCCAAGCCGCTCGGGTAAGGCTCAAGTCAAAATCTGCCTTTCCTTGTGCAATGTCAACCAGAAGTCCAGCTAAATATGGAAAAGCAAGAAAAAGCACACTTGATAAAAAAAGTAGAATTAGACCAAGAATAAGATATAGCTTGTAAGGCCCAATATACTTAAATATGTAAGCGGCTTTGCGCAAGGACTCACCATCAATTTTGCCCCTTAAATGTTTATCTTCATCAGATTTTCTTCGACTCATAACTGAAGACAAAAATACTGAATTCCCTGTCTGTTAAAAGATAAATTCGGGTTAATTAAACACGAACTTGTAATTTCTGGTAAAGGATCTTATATTTGCGTCGCTTTAGGCCCCGTAGTTCAACTGGATAGAATACCAGATTTCGGCTCTGGGGGTTGGGGGTTCAAATCCTCCCGGGGTCACAAAGTAAATAAGGGCTTCCCGCCAGGGACTGCCCTTTTTTTTATGCTTCTTTGTCAAACTATAGCGTAATTTTGATTGCATAATCTAATAGAGAAGACCGAATGGTAATCGAATGTATTCAAAATGTTTTTTTTGGGGATGCGGACCTATTTGCTTAGCCATTTCAATAAAAAAAGGGGAAGAACCGAAACGGCCTTCCCCAAAACTACAAACTACCTCGAAGGATAAATTTTAATTGTCTGAACTAGTAATTGCAATATTATACACTACTAATCCAAATCCAATTTTATTGATTGCATCTGCTATATTATAAAATAAATCTACACTAGAAGGATCCCATCCGAATGCGATATTGAGCCAGCCGCCCTCCATGCACATGTAACCGATAGGATAAATTGCCCAACCCACAAGCACAAACCATGCTAGTGTGCGCACGCCACGCTGAACAGTAGGATTGCCACTTGCCTTAGACAACTGAGCAACTTCACCGAACCAAGCGGTATACAAAATATAGATATAACCTATAGTTGAAATAACACCCCAAGTCACAGAATGAGAAGTACTACCCCCTTCTGGATTGAAGGCCTCTCCAATGTAACCAGCTACAAGCATGAGTACTGAGGCGAAAATAAGTTTCCAAAGTAAGCTTAATTTTGCGCCAGCTGCCTTTGTTAATAGGTAAAACTCAACACACATGAGTGGAACAGTCAATGTCCAATCAATGTAACGCAATGCGGTTGGATTTTCACCTGTCATGGCATAATAATCACGCATATAATAATAATGCACAGCGGCTATCATTGTAATAAGCCCGGAAACTAAAAGCGAGGTTTTCCATTTTTTAGCAACATTACCACGCTCAAAAAAGAAAAATACAGAAGCTGCAAACATAGCCATGTAGCCGGTAAAAAAAGTAAACGCTACTGGATCATCCTTGGGAATTGACAAAGCATCAAGTAAAAACATAATCAACAATTTTGGTTTTGGTCCTACTCATATGGCTTTTCGGAATCGCCCTGTTTTTTAATAGTGGTTTCTAGACTCCACAAAATCATTAATTTCGAGGTATGGAACAATATAATCTAATCATTCCAAAAAATCAACATTAATGAAATATATAATCTCATTTATTGTTCTAATCTAACTTATATTTTAGGTCAAAACCGGAGTTTTTGGATACCTCAAGACAATCTATCTTCTTTTTATAGTTTTTTACAAACAATTTTCAAACTCTTGTGTTGACCAGCATTTTTTTTGTAAACAACTAATATGAACTATATTCGTTCGTACATAAAGGACAATAAATGAATATTTTTGAACGCTATAACATTCGCTCTTTAAACAACCTGGATTTGTTGGCACAACAAGTCGTTGAAGGGTTTATTATTGGATTACATAAAAGCCCATTTCACGGTTTCTCAGTTGAATTTGCAGAGCATAGATTATACAATCAAGGGGAATCGACGCGCAATATTGACTGGAAAGTATTTGCCCGAACGGACAAACTATTTACCAAGCGGTATGAGGAAGAAACAAATTTGAGATGTCAAATAATAATTGACCAATCCTCATCAATGCACTTTCCTGCTGAAAACACCTTGGAAGAGGGAGAGATTAATAAATTTCAGTTTTCATGCTTAGCTGCGGCAGCACTCATGAACCTATTAAAAAAACAGCGAGATGCGTTCGGCCTAAGTCTATTTGATGATAATATAAATATTCACAGCCAAACAAAATCTAGTACATCGCATTATAGGCTTTTGTTAACCTATCTTCATGAAGCCCTCCAAGGACCCCAATTAAGGAAAACTACGGCTGCCGCTGAGGCCTTGCATCACGTAGCGGAACGAGTACATAAAAGGTCGTTGATTATCGTTTTTAGTGATATGTTAGATCGAATGGAAAATACAGACGAACTTTTTGCAGGCTTACAGCATTTAAAACATAACAAACATGAGGTGATTCTATTTCACACCGTACACCGTGAAAAAGAAATTGACCTGAAGTATGCAAATAGACCTTATATTTTTGAAGATGTTGAAACAGGAGAGAAAATTAAGGTTAGACCGAAAGAGGTGAGGCAAAAATATATAGAAAGCCTACGCAATTTTCGTGAAGAATTGAGGCTTAAATGCTTACAGTATAAAATTCAATTTGTTGAAACTGATATCCAAAAAGGCTTCGAACCTATCTTGCAATCAGTACTAATTCAGCGAAAGAAAATGAAAGTCACCTAACTAGATGATGTCGAAAAAAGGAAGAATAGATAAATGGTTGTGGTCTGTCCGTATTTTTAAATCAAGAACCTTATCCAATGCTGCCTGTAAATCTGGAAAAGTAAAAATAGAGGGAGAAAAGGCAAAGCCGGCCCAATCCTTAGAGGAAGGTGAGATTGTTGAAGTTAAGAAAAACGGATTTGACTATACCTTTCAAGTTCAAAAAATCATTCAAAAGCGTGTCGGAGCACCAATTGCTGTAAAGTGCTATAAAAACCTGACTCCGGAAGATGAACTCAATAAATACAAGGAGTGGTATATTGGCAAAAGCCAACCAGAGCGGCGAGAAAAAGGGGCTGGCAGGCCTACGAAAAAAGAACGAAGAGAATTAGAGGAATTTAAAAGAAAATGGAAGCGATAGCGATATCGCCTCCATATTTTCATCTTCCTTTCATTGAATAATTTGCTTAAGACAAAAAGGATTTTGACACTTCAACATCCTTTCCTCCACTTGAATAGTCGTAAAAACCTTCCTTAGTCTTTCGTCCCATTTTTTTAGCTTCAACCATATTAACCAATAAAGGGCATGGTGCATACTTATCCAATTTAAACCCATCGTACAAAACTTCAAGAATTGAAAGACACACATCTAGCCCTATAAAATCGGCTAACTGAAGAGGGCCCATGGGGTGAGCCATTCCTAGTTTCATGATCGTGTCAATTTCTTTTACTCCAGCTACCCCTTCATGCAATGTATAGATCGCTTCATTAATCATAGGCATAAGAATACGATTAGCCACAAAACCAGGATAGTCATTAGCTAAAACAGGAACTTTTCCTATATCCTTGCTCAGATCTACAATTCTATTCGCCACGTTATCAGAAGTGCTGTACCCTCGAATAACTTCGACTAACTTCATGATCGGCACTGGATTCATAAAATGCATACCCACAACTCGCTCCGGACAATTTGTAACTGAAGCAATTTTGGTTATACTAATTGAAGAGGTGTTCGTCGCTAGTATCGCATTATCCTGAGCCATTTCGCTCATCTGCTTAAAAATTTTAAGCTTCAAATCCACATTTTCTGTTGCTGCCTCAACAATTAGTTCAGCATCCTTTACAGCTCCATCCATTGATGTATGCCAGCTCAATCGCTCTACCGTGGACTCTTTTAACTCTTCAGAAATTTTTTCTTTCTTAACCATTCGCTGTAAATTGGAAGAAATGGTTTCCTTAGCAGCTTCTAGTGCACTGGTATTGACATCTACGACATTTACCTTGTATCCGTTCATTGCAAATACGTGTGCAATTCCATTGCCCATTGTCCCTGCTCCTATAACTGTGATGTTTTTCATGATCAATTCCTATTTTGATCAACGAAAATAGAAAAAACAAATGAATAGAAGAAAGCGGATCTTGAGACACTATTTGAAAATAATTGTCCCAAATACGTATAAATCATACCGTAAGAGCAAGAATTTAATAGCCTAAAAAGTATCCAAATGGAAAAAACAGATTTCGCAATATTCTATATCACCCATGCTTCAAAAGCGGAAGCTGAGAGTTTTGTAAACGATTGTATACAAGAAAAATGGATTGCGTGCGGAAATATATTTCCAATAGACAGCACTTTTTTATGGGAGTCTAAAGTGGTGCAAGAAGATGAATTTGTCAGTATTGTAAAAACAGGCATTCACCTCATTTCAGCATTTACAACCTTTGCTGAAAATCTACACCCTTATGAAACTCCGTGCATTTTACATTGGGAAGTAAGGGCTAATGAAAATTATACTAAATGGATCTACCGGAATGTGAGGGATTAGTATATAGTACTAGGTATCGTGTGACATCAGGGAGGCCTTTAGAAATTCATCAATGTCACCATCTAAAACAGCTTCTGTTTGTGGGGTCTGATGTTGAGTGCGATGATCTTTAACTCTTCGATCATCTAGTACATAAGAACGTATTTGAGAACCCCATTCATTAGCCATTTTTCCAGCTTCCACTTTGTCTTTTTCGGCCAACTGCTCTTGCATTTTTTTCTCGTAAAGACGCGATTTCAACATTTGCATAGCCTTGTCTCTATTCATATGTTGAGACCGTTCCTGCTGACATTCAACTACTATTCCTGTAGGCTCATGAGTCACGCGAACGGCAGATTCCGTTTTATTAACATGCTGCCCCCCTGCACCACTAGCCCGAAAAGTATCCCATCTAAGATCAGCCGGATTTATTTCAACTTCGATTCGATCGTCAACCATAGGATGGACAAATACCGAAGCAAATGAGGTCATGCGTTTCCCCTGAGCATTAAAAGGACTAATTCGAACCAGCCTGTGTACACCGTTTTCGTTTTTCAATAATCCATATGCATAATCCCCATCAATTTCAACAGAAACACTTTTGACACCTGCTACATCACCGTCTTGAATATTTAGGATAGATACCTTATACCCATTTTTCTCAGCCCACATCATGTACATACGCTGCAGCATAGCAGACCAATCGCAACTTTCCGTGCCACCCGCACCAGCATTTATTTCTAAAACACAACTAAGTTCATCTTCAGGCTTGTTCAGGGTGGATCGAAACTCAAGGTCTTCAATTACCTTTACTGCCTTCTGATATGCCCTCTCTACTTCATCTTCAGAACCTTCACCTTCATTCAAAAACTCAAATAGAACTTCAACCTGCTCCACCTCTTCCTGAACTTTACTGTAAAGCGATAGCCAGGATTTCTCTCTTTTTATATCTTTCATCAAGCTTTCAGCTGCGGGAGGATCATCCCACAATCCCGGAGCAGCAGCACGCAACTCATAATCTTCTAATTCTCTTTCTCGTCTATCGACGTCAAAGATACCTCCTCAATAAAAGCAAGCGCTCTTTTAGGGCATCTAACTGGTCAGATGTCATAGTTTAAAAATTTAATGTTGAGAAAATATCAAGCAGTTATTTCTCAAGAATATCCACATAGAATAATAAATCCGAATCCGCTGGAATAGGTCCACTTCCTGCCTCGCCATAAGCCAATTCAGAGGGTATGAATAATAGACCTACATCACCGCGATTAAATGCGAGAAGGCCTTCATCCCAACCTTGAATTACACTACCAACACCAACTTCCAATGGCAATGGCTGACCACGCTCAAGAGAATTATCAAATTCATTACCTGTTGAAATGAGTCTGCCCACATAATGAACATTGAGTTGGTCATTCTTTTCAATAGAAGCACCTGTACCCTCATCTAAAACAATATACTCTACACCATTCGCTGTTGTCTCGAGGCCTTCGAGCGTTCCATTTTTATACTGTTCCAAATACACGTCTAATAGTGAATCAACTTTTAATTTTTGATCCGCTTGAGCCTGACGCATTTTAGACTGCTCCAACATGTAAGATTCTTCATCGACGATTTCATTCATCTTAATATGATACACTATTCCTTCATCAGTAATTTTAGGGTCTTCAAGAGCTGCCGGTGGTAGGGAATCTAAAGGCACATTGATAGATACACTATCATCAACAGACAAAGTCATAAGGACTTGACTAATGGGGTCAGACCCATCCGAATTAATTTGGCTCGTTTGTTCCATAGCCTCTGGTACCACTTGGTTTTCTCCAGAAGAAATATTGATGGTATAAGTGACAAAATCCCCGACCTGCGCGCGACCATCCGTCAAAGGATTTTGTACATGATACTCTACTTCATACCCAGCCACAGTTTTACTCTCTTGTTGCTGAGATTCACATGCATATAAAGTTAACAGTGCTAAAATTGAAAGAAAAAATGATGTTTTCATAGTTGATTTAATCTACATTATAAAATCGGACTTCCCATATACTCAGGAAGTACTTTTTTGAATTTATCTATTGCTTTTTGAAGTGAAATTTTCAAAGCTCCTCCTGAGGCATTTTTGTGTCCACCTCCGTTGAAGTGTTTTCGCGCCATTTTTTGAACTGAAATATCACCTTTGGAACGCAAAGAGTATTTAGTAATGGTTGGCTGCTCAGTTATGAATGCGGCTAATTTAATATGCGGCATTGAAAGCATATAATTAACAATGCCTTCCGTATCACCACGAGTTATTGCAAATTTTTTATAATCATCTTTTGAAAGTGATATAATTGCAGTGTCGTAGTCTTCCAATACTTCCAACCTTTCATATAAGGAATAACCTAAGAGCCGCAATTGTTTTTCAGTAGCGCTATTAAATATATAATCGTTGATCATATTGTCACGCACGCCAGAAGCTGCAAGTCTTGCCGCAATTTCAAATAAGCGAGCGGAAATAGAATGCCGAAACCTTCCAGTATCTGTGATAATACCCGTGTAACATGCCTCAGCCACATCTCGATCTAAGCGTTCATCGGCGCCCAATAAGGTCAAAAACTCTACAACTAATTCGCAAGTAGAGCTGGCAGAGGGATCTGAATACACCTCATCGGCAAATGGTTCCGGATCTATATGATGGTCGATCAGAAAAACAGGTGTATTTTCTTTCTCAGATACCATCTCACCCATTTTATCAATGCGGTCTAAGCTATTAAAATCACAACAGATGATTAAGTTGGCTTGGTCAATTGCTGCTTTGCAAACCTCTGCCTCTATATCGTAGACCAAAATCTCTTTTGCCCCAGGCATCCACTCAAAATTAGCAGGATACTCACTAGGCAAACAGACCTTCACCCCGTGCCCCCGATTCAAAAAATATGACCGTAGAGCTAAGGAAGACCCTAATGCATCTCCATCAGGATTCCGATGGGATAACAAGACGATATCTCTAGGAAGAGCAAGCCACTCTGAAATGGTATCGATATTTGGCGTTATAAGCATGGCCGCAAATATGCGAATTTTAGCGTAAAACCCATCATAATTTTATCATAATACTCATGTACAAGTCATTAGGGCGCGTCCCTTCTTCCCTTAAGCTCAGAAGGGACCGGGCTATTCGGCACTTCGGTCCGGTCCCACTGGTTCCCGGACGGCCAGAGCCTGCCTACTATCCCTCGCGCTTGCGGCCTGCCGGCCGCTTAAAATGTATTATTTCCCCTTATTCGTCGAGTCAAAATTGATTTCCGTCCATTAAATCGAAATCAGCTAAGCAAATTCCTTATATTTGGACTATTCAAAAATCATACATAATTGAAATGAAAAAACATATGAAAAAATCAATTCTGGCCTTTTCCTTAATCTTTAGTTTTACGGCACTGACTTTTGGTCAAGCTCCTGAAAACTGGTTTAATCTAGCTTTCGATACAGATAGTGTATACGGTGCTGAAACCGAAAAAGCATACACTTTGCTGGAGGGAAAAAAAGGTAAAGAAGTTGTAGTAGCAGTTATAGACTCCGGAGTAGATGAAGAGCATGAGGATCTCTCGAATATCATGTGGGTCAATCCAAATGAAATCATGGGAAATGGCAAGGATGATGATAATAACGGGTATGTCGATGATGTTAACGGTTGGAATTTTATCGGCGGACCAGAGGGCAATGTAGCTCAGGATAATTTGGAAGTCACCCGACTATATCGGATGTACCATGAAAAATTTAAAGATGTTTCGAATCCCACGACCTTGAATAATGATGAAAAACAAGAGTATGCTCGTTATCTGAAGGTGATGCGCGATACAAAAAAAGGAAGGGAAAGCGCAGAAAAAAATCTTGATCGCTACAAGCAGCAAAAAGCTAACATATTCAATGGCTTGGATGAATTAGAAAAAGTAGTCGGTAAGAACCCTTTAAATCTCCAAATGCTTGAAGAAGTAAATACAGAAGGAAATTCTTCATTAGCATTGGTTATCAATATTGCAAAAAATGGTCTTAAATCCGAAGAGAAAGAGGAAGTCACTGTAGATTATATCAGAGATGCCGTTGAGGAAGGACTTAGCGGTGCTATTGATTATTTTGAAACGCAAGCAGAATACCATTACAATATAGACTTTAACCCTCGTCCTATTGTAGGAGATGATTACAGTGACCCCTATCAAAGAGATTATGGTAATAACGAATATGAAGGCCCAGATGCTTTCCATGGTACTCATGTATCTGGTATAATTGCTGCAGATCGAAACAACGACCTTGGCTTAAATGGTGTAGCTGACATGGCAAAAATAATGACTATTCGGGCTGTTCCTGATGGTGATGAAAGAGATAAGGATGTAGCCTCAGCTATTATTTACGCTGTGGACAATGGGGCATCTGTCATCAATATGAGTTTTGGAAAAGGGTATTCCTGGAATAAAAAAGTAGTGGATGAGGCAGTAAAATATGCTGCAAAAAATGATGTGCTTTTGGTGCACGCCGCAGGAAATAGCGCGCAAAACAATGACAACTCACAAAATTTCCCGAATGACTCCTATGATAAACGATGCTTATTTTGTTCTAAAAGTGCAGATGACAACTGGATAGAAGTTGGCGCTCTAAGTTATGTTACTGATGAAAACATCCCGGCTAGTTTTTCAAATTATGGAAAAGAAGAGGTTGATTTATTTGCTCCGGGAGTAGCGATTTATTCCACAGCACCAGATAACGAGTACCAAGATGCGCAGGGAACCTCTATGGCGGCGCCTGTGGTTGCAGGTGTAGCGGCTCTTATTCGCTCCTACTTCCCCGATCTTACTGCAAAACAAGTTAAAGAAATACTTCTAGAAAGTGCTACTCGAATTGATATGGACGTTAAGAAACCAGGTACTCAAGATTTGGTTCCTTTTTCTAGCCTATCAGTAACTGGTGGTACTGTTAATGCCTATGAAGCTGTTAAACTAGCTATGAATACCAAGGGTAAAAAATAAAGATGGAAAAGATGTTTTTCAGCTTAAAAAAGCCAGTTGCCCGAGCAACTGGCTTTTTTTTATCGAATAACTATTTTATTGATGATATCCTGCCCCATCTCCTCATTTATATTAGACTGTAACTTATCTCTGCCCAGTTGTAACTCATGCCTTAGTACGGATGAAGTTAGCTTGACATAAAGTGTGCCTTTGGAGAAATATATTTGGTGAGTATAACCGGAGATCATGGGGCCCATGCACTTCTTCCACGCCTGTTTCAATCGTTCAGATTGGATTTTTTCGGACCACTGGTCTCCTCGATCTACCATCTTCTTTAATAGATCACCAATTTTTTTTTCATTTCGACTTCCCATCCTTATAAAAACTTATTCTTCTTCATTAAATGGTGCTCCGGGTATATCAATAAGTTGAAAGGAAATATCATTTTCCTTAAATAACTCGCTCACTCTATTTTTGTCAGTATCTGTCAAAAATATTTGTCCGAAATCCATTTCAACCACCATTCGCATCAATGAAGATAAGCGATTCCTGTCAAGCTTTTCAAAAAAATCATCGAGAAGTAAAATAGGACGTTTGTTTAACTTCCGATATAACCACTGAAACTGAGCAGTTTTAAGAGCAAGAATAAAGGATTTAAGTTGTCCCTGTGAGGCCCTGATTTTTAGGGGGGCTCCGTTAATCAGAACCTTCATGTCATCTTTATGAATACCCTGGAGAGTGCGGCCCATCGCTATATCTTTTTCGAGATTATTATCTATCCACTGTGAAAACGAAGCTTTCTCTAAAGGGGAGCGATATACACAAGAAACCAGTTCGTTATTATCTGAAATTAAACGATGCCTATCCCCCACAGCTGGTCCAAAAGACTCCATAAATAATTTTCGCTTTTCATAGATATATTGAGCAGGCTCTTCCATTTGTTTGCCCATTGTTTCTAGCAATGTTCGATCTAAACGTCTTGTATCCTCTTGCGATTTCAGGTATGCATTTCGTTGTTTCAGTAGGCGACGATACTCAACTAATGCTAACAAGTATTTTTTGTCATACTGGCTCAGGGTGAAATCTATAAACCGTCTTCGCTCCTTACTGCCACTTAAAAATTCTATAATATCATCTGGCGATACTACAACTAAAGGCAATTTACCTAAGTGGTCTGACAAGCGGTCATATTTCTTATCATTCCAAAATAGTTCCTTACCTGCACCCTTTTGATATGTCGCTGCTACATTGTGCTGCTTATTTCCCGAATCGACTAGCTCTCCTTCAATGCGGAAAAAATCAGCACCTTCCAATACACATTGTTTGTCAGTACTTTGAAAATAACTCTTCCCCCAACAACAATAACTAATCGCATCAAGTAAATTAGTCTTTCCTACACCATTAGATCCCGTTATACATACGACCCTATTAGAAAGCTCGAAGGCGGCATTTCCGTAATTTTTAAAGCGTAAAAGACCTATTTTTTGAAATATCAAATCGACATGAGTTTTTCCTATCTGCGTAAGTTATGCGTAATAATAAGATATAGAAACAAATGAGTTTTGCGATTCAACATAACCGTCGTATTTTTACCACACAAAAATATAAGGAAATGGCAGAAGTTGCAGATAAAAAGAAAAAGAAGTGGAAAGCGAAATATGATAAGGATACCTATTTAAACTGGTATGAAACTATGCAACGTATCCGACTTTTCGAAAACCGAGCCCTACAAATGTACGGGCAGAATAAAATACGCGGTTTTTGCCACGTTTACATTGGCCAAGAAGCCATTGCTGGAGGAATGTCATCCGCATTGCGACCTGAAGATGCAGTAATTACTGGATATAGACAACATGGAACGGCAATCTCAAGAGGAATCTCAACCAAAGAGGCGATGGCTGAACTTTTCGGAAAATCCACAGGTATTAACAAAGGGAAAGGTGGTTCCATGCACTTCTTTTCCAAAGAAAATAGATATTTTGGTGGAAATGGCATCGTAGGTGCAACCATTCCAATAGGCACAGGCATTGCCCTTGCCGAGCAATATAAAAAAACAGATAATATCGCTGTTACCATGTTTGGAGACGGAGCCGCCCGCCAGGGAAGTTTGCACGAATCCTTTAATATGGCCATGACATGGAAACTCCCAGTTCTATACATTTGCGAGAATAATAATTATGCCATGGGTACCTCTGTAGAAAGAACGTCGAATGTGCACGACATTTATAAGTTGGGATCTGCTTACGATATGCCTAGCGAGCCCGTAGATGGTATGGATGTTGAAAAAGTCCACGAAGCAATTGAAAAGGCCGTGAAACACATTCGATCCGGAAAAGGACCCTATTTTCTGGAAATTAAGACTTATCGGTATAAAGGTCACTCTGTATCTGATCCAGCCACTTACAGAAGCCGAGATGAAGTAAATGAATACAAAGAGAAAGATCCGATCAAACAATTGGAATCTAGAATATTAGATGGCAATATTGCCTCTAAAGAAGAAATCAAAGAAATAAAGGACCGCCTCAAAAAAGAAATCGAAGAGGCATTAGAGTTTGCCGAAAATTCCGAATACCCCGATAAGTCAGAGCTATATACCGACAATTACCTTCAAGAAGATTACCCATTCATCAAGGATTAAGCAAGTTGTAATAAATTGAAATTTGAAAAGTTCCTGATGAGCCTGAAACATTAGAAACTTTTCTTATTTTTGCACCAAATTTTAACAAATGGCTAGAAGAAAAAAAGAATCTGAGGATACGTTAGTCGATCTTCTCGAGGTAAGAAATTCCTTAAAGAAAACCGTTGAGAAATACCAAAATTTAATACTAGGTGTTGTTTTGGGTTTAGTAGTTATAGTTGGAGCGTATATACTCTATCAAAATGTAATTCTAGCCCCGAAAGAAAAAAATGCTGCAGAAGCCATGTTTCAAGCTCAGTTTCAATTTGAGCGAGACTCTTTTGCACGTGCATTAGCCAATCCCGGTGGAGGCTATGAAGGTTTTCTAGATATCATAGATAATTACGGAGGGACAGATGCCGCTAATGGTGCGCATTATTACTCAGCAGTCTCCTATTTATATCTCAATGAGTTTGAAGAAGCCATGTACCACATTGAAAAATTCGACGCGGACGGTACAGTTACAAAAATTATGAAGAGTGGTATAATGGGAGATATCTATACTGAACAGTCGGAATGGAAAAATGCTATAAGTTCATATAAGAAAGCAACTTCTTACGATAATGAGCTTTTGACCCCATACTATTTAAACAAATTGGCTCTTTTACAAGACAAACAAGATATGGCTGAGCAAGCTCGAGAAACGTTCCAGAGAATTAAAACTGAATTTCCTGATAGTCAGGAAGCTAATGATGCCACTAAATTTTTAGCTCTGCAAAATTAAAATTTCTAAAAGCTGCTCCACTGAGCAGCTTTTTTTATCCCCTTACCTATGAGTTCGACACAAAAAAAACAAAACCTGTCTGAAGTTGATCCCTCTATCGATGTCGATGGCACAGGCTTAAGAATTGGAATCGTAACCGCAAGATGGAATAAGAAGGTAACCGAAAACCTAAAGTCAGGTTGCCACAAGACTCTTTTGAAATACGGTGTTAGTGAAGATGATATTGTACATTTATATGTCCCTGGATCATACGAATTACCTCAAGGTGCCCGCATTTTATTATCGAAAAACCGGAAAATAAATGCAGTTATTTGCATTGGCTGTGTAATAAAGGGCGAAACCGATCATAATAATTATATTAATAGTGCAGTGGCAAACGGACTTGTGCAACTTGGATTAACAAGCGGAACCCCATGTGTTTTTGGAGTACTTACTCCCAATACTATGGAACAGGCACTGGAACGTTCCGGTGGATCACATGGAAATAAAGGAGATGAAGCGGCGATTACTGCCATTCAGATGGCTCAGCTTACTAATCAGCATGGTTTACCTGCACATAAAATTGGATTTGGTATATGAAAATCAGTATCGTACATTCCGGACTTTTTAAATTAGATGGAGGTGCGATGTTTGGTGTTGTACCTAAGCAATTATGGACGCGTAAAATGGAGGCGGATGATGAAAATATGTGTACCTGGTGCATGCGTTCGCTACTTATAGAAACACAGGATCGAAAAATTTTGGTAGATACAGGCATCGGAGATAAACAAGATGAAAGGTTTAGATCTCATTTTCATCCTCACGGTCCACAACTAATCGACTCTTTAGCAGATAAAGGACTTGCCCCATCTGATATAACAGACGTATTTTTAACACACTTTCATTTTGATCATGTTGGTGGTGCAGTTACGCGCACTAAAGAGAATCAGCTCATCCCGCAATTTCCAAATGCTCAATATTGGACGAATGAAGCACACTACGAATGGGCATTTTCGCCTAATCCTAGAGAAGCGGCATCCTACTTAAAGGAAAACTTTGTTCCCCTAAAAGAGCATGGAGTGTTAAATTACATCAGCTGCGCCAACGGAGAGGAGTGGATTCCTAATATTCGAATTCAGTATTGCGATGGCCATACAAGATCTATGATGCTCTTAGATATGTCTGTTAATGGCCAACGTGTACTCTATGCAGCTGATCTTCTCCCCTCCTATGCTCATATAGGACTTCCCTGGGTCATGGCTTATGATGTCGAGCCTCTTAAAACGCTTAAAGAAAAAGAGCGAATTCTTAATGAAGTTTACGAGGAACGAGGACTAATCATATTTGAACATGACGCTAAAAACGAATGTGCTAGTTTAACCAAAGATTCCAAAGGCCGTATAGTCATAGAAGATATTTATAGCTGGAATGATGTGCACCCCTAGTGAAGTGATAAAAAACACTGAATCCGACGCGGAAAATCCAGATAAACCACTTACTCACGCTGGATGGCTTGAAAAGACCCAACCTAATTTCAATTGGAAGTTTGATCTATTATGCGACAGAATGCAATCAGCTGAAAACGCTGGACTTATTATTCGGACGGCTTTAGGTTTAGGTATTCAAAATATTTACTTTCTTTCTTCAATTTTTAAGTGGAACGCTAAGAAATTAAAGAAACTATCACGATCAGCAAATCAATACGTAAATATCCAGTCGATTGAAAGTTTATCAGAAATTGACCTATCTACCTACTCAAATATTGTCAGTCTAGAATACAGCCAAAAATCAAAGTCAATTTACAGTAATCGACTAGAGGGTTCTACCTTGCTCATATTAGGCTCTGAGTATGATGGCATCCAAGATTATCTTTTAAATCTATCGCATGAGGTCTATCATATCCCCTTAGTAGGTGAGCAATCCAGTATAAATGTAGCACAGGCTTTTAGTGGAGCTATGGTCTATTTCAATGCTAATCGAATTCAAAAATAAATATCATTAAAAATCAATAATATGGTGGCTTTATATTTCTAGTTATATTGAGTACAAACTAATCAATTAGGATCTTAAGTTATTAGATTTTTAGCATATTTGAATAAAAGGAAATGAGTAACATAACGAATTTAGAAGGAAGGTTTGGAATTTTGGGCGGAGGTCAATTGGGTAAAATGTTATGTCAGGCAGCCAGCTCCTGGCATATTGACACTTATCTGATGGAATCAAATATTAAGTGTCCAGCTGTTCACATCCCGCATCATTTTGTAAAAGGAGACATCACAAATGCCAATGATGTTATTGATTTTGGCAAGCATCTGGATTTTCTGACTATCGAAATTGAAAATGTATCTATAGAGGGCCTTCAAGCCCTGGAAGAGGCAGCAGTGAAAGTTTATCCTGGTGCGAACACATTAAAAACTATAAAAGACAAAGCAATCCAAAATGCATTTTATGAGGAACTAGAAATTCCTAGTCCTTCCTATTCTACATTTGAAGATGTGGCTTCTATTAGAAAAGCTATTTCAAGTGGTAACTTAAGGTACCCTTTTGTCCAAAAACTCCGAACTGAAGGATACGACGGAAGAGGAGTATCAATTATTCGCTCAGAAGAGGATCTAAATAAATTACTTGTTGGGTCATGCATAGTTGAGGATGCTATAGATATCAATAAAGAATTAGCTATGATCGTGGCCAGATCAGCGAATGGAGAAATTAAAACGTACGAGCCTGTCGAAATGGTTTTTCATCCGGAAGCAAATTTGGTAGAATTTTTGCAGTGCCCTGCCCAAATTAACCAAGCCGTTAGCGATCAAATGCAGTTGTACTCAAAAAAAATAATTTCAGCCTTAGATCACTGCGGTATACTAGCTATAGAGTTTTTTCTCGACCAAAATGACAAATTATATGTGAATGAAATGGCTCCACGACCTCATAATAGTGGCCATCACACAATAGAGGCCTGCGAATGCAGCCAATACGAACAATTGATTCGTGCTGTTTTAAACCTACCTTTAGGGGATACAGCTTCAAAGCAAGCAGCAGTTATGATAAATCTATTAGGCGAAGAAAACCATCAAGGCGTGCCAGTCATCAATGGTTTGGAAGAAGTTTTGACAACAAAGGGTGCACACCTTCATTGGTATGGAAAAAAGCAAACGCGCCCCCATCGAAAAATGGGGCATATAACTTGTACAGCAGATAAATTAGAAGAAGCGCGAGAAAAAGCTTCTCATCTTAGGGGAATTGTAAAAGTTCAATCATGAAAAAAGCTCAAATAGGAATTATCATGGGATCAGATTCAGACTGGCCAGTGATGAAAGATGCAGCAGAAATTTTAAAAGAGTGGGATATTGCCTATGAGGTAGATGTAGTTTCTGCACATCGAACGCCAGACAAAATGATGGATTATGGAAAATCGGCCCGTGGCAGAGGCTTAAAGGTTATTATTGCGGGAGCAGGCGGTGCTGCCCATTTACCCGGAATGATCGCTTCACTTACTTCCCTACCCGTTATTGGTGTTCCAGTTCATTCTAGAAACTCGATAGATGGATGGGATTCTATCCTTTCTATTTTACAGATGCCTGCAGGTATTCCTGTAGCTACTGTCGCACTGAACGCTTCAAAAAATGCAGGGATATTAGCCGCACGAATATTGGGCGCTGCAGATGATTCCATAGCTAACAAATTGGAAAAGTACCAAAAAAAGTTAAAAGAAAAAGTAAGTCAAAAGGCCCTCAGCCTGCAACAAAAATTAAAAGATGAATCCTAGACCCGTTTTAATTACAGGCGTTTCATCAGGTATTGGAAAAGAATCTGCCATCTACCTTCTAAATAAGGGGATACCCGTCTATGGATCAGTCAGAAAAGAAAAAGATGCTGATGACTTAAAGGCCTCTTTCCCAGACTTGTTTACGCCATTGATCTTTGACGTGAGAGATACCGAAGCGATCAATAAAGCGGTTAATTTAGTGGAAAGTAAGGTCCAATCTACAGGTTTAGCCGGTCTGGTTAACAATGCCGGAATAGCAGTATCTGGGCCCATGCAACATGTCAAGCATGAATTCATGCAAAAACAAATGGATGTTAACGTACACGGTTTACTACAAGTAACCCAATTGTTCTTGCCCCTATTAGGTGCGAGTAAGGCTTCGACTTATCAGCCAGGCCGTTTAGTTAATATTTCTTCTGTTTCAGGCCGCATGACTCGCATGATGATGGGACCTTACTCAGCATCAAAGTATGCTGTAGAAGCTATTTCGGATGCTTTTCGTCGCGAATTAAAAATATACGGAATTCGTGTTTCAATAATCGAGCCGGGCCCAATTGATACAGAAATATGGAAAAAAGCAAGGACAGAGAATCAACCTTACGGCGATACAGATTATGCTTTTATTCTAAATCAACGCGATAAAATTATAGATCAAAACCAACAGATGGCTATTTCATCAGAAAAGGTTGCTCAGAAAGTCCATCATGCCTTATATGCAAAACGTCCGAAAACGAGATACCTTGTTACAGGAAAAAAATGGCTCATTCGATCAATTATCAGTTATATGCCTACTCGACTTGTAGATTATCTATTTACAAAACCTTACTTGAAAGAGGCTAAGAAAGCCTAAGTCACTTCTTGCGAGAGCGCTGGGAGGAGGTAGCCCGGTATTTACCGGGCTAGACATGAGCGCTTAAGCGAATGGCCGAGCGAAACGCTCGGAGTCCACCTATTCTGGTGGACAGAGAGCGGTAATCTGAGCGAGCTTCCGACCATAGCGCCCCCCAAAAATTTGGGGGGCTCGCCCTCATAAATAAAAAATATTTAATCCAGAGAAACCCGGACAATCTCCTGCCCTTCTAATTCTATTATTTGAGCATTCGTGAACCCTCTATCCTGTACTTTAGTTTGGGCTCTGCGCGCCTGCTCTACACTATCGAAATGACCGAGGAGGAAAATGGTATATGGGCCTTTTTCCAAACTAGACACTTCACCGAGACCCGAAACTTTCGAAGGATCAAAATTGTCTGGGTGCAGGTAAGTCGCTAATCTCAATAGATATTTTCCCTTATCCGATGATGGGGCTTTTACGTTTTTAGTAGAGGGAACATTCCTTTCTTTGAGGGGTTCTAGAGTGTTGGAATCTTCCTTTTCATTTTCATCTGCTACAATCATTTTCTCTGTAACAATAAAGGCGTCAGAATATCCTCTAGATTTTATTTTCTCTAACATCAAACTAGCGGTAATCTCTTTCTCATAGGATCCAAGGCGGATTTTTACCACATCCTTAAAATAGATTTTATACAAATCATCCAGGTCGCCAAGTTCCTTTTGAAGTCGATTAAAGCTATTATTGTTAGGGCTGATGACTGCAATTTGAACTGAATATTTAGCTTTAATCGGTGCTTTGGCATCCTTTTTAGCAGTAAAGGCATTCACTTCATCGGTAGACCATGAAATAGGAAAAGCCGTGACCGCTTTCAATTCGGATTTCGAAAGTGAAGTATAATTGACTTGTAAAGCTTTGGGCTGAGGAGATTGTGTTAAGTCCTCAAAGTAATAAATATTTGCATTGGCAGAGGCATTCGCGCGATTTGAAACAAAATATCCAGTTTCTTGATCTACAAACGATAAGCTCCAATCATCCATAGAAGAGTTTATTGGCCGGCCTGCATTCACTGGATACAGAAAACGCGATTGATCCAGTGGGCTGTAAAAAATATCATATCCCCCCATTCCTTCATGAAAATCAGAAGCAAAACTAAGCACTTCACCATTAAATTTGGGAGTGATTTCATTTCCGTCTGAGTTAATTTTAGGACCTAAATTTTGTGGAATAGACCATTTGTTTTCTGTTAACCGCTCGGCTTTGTAAAGATCAAATCCGCCGAATCCGCTCGGAATATCTGAAGCAAAAAAGATAATATCATCAGTTTCACCATAAGATGCATAAGCAGTTCTTTGGCCTACTGCATTGAAAGGCAGAGGGCGAAGGTTCTGCCATTCTCCATTTTTAGTTACATCAGCTTCGTAGCTTGCCATCCCTTCTGTAGTCAGAAATCCATTAAAACAGCTTTGATCTGTAAGTTTAGTGAAAAGCACTTTATTTCCTGAGGGACTTATATCAATAAAAACGATATTCTCAGGAAGCTCAAAGCGTTGACTATATTTTTGTTCTTCTGAAAAGGTGGCTTCTTCCCCATCAGCAAGAAGGATGTCAAATGAACAAGCATTGGATGAGCCAGGCTGCGTTTTAGTCATTCGAAAGAAAATTAAGCCATCTTTACTAGAGCAGGGACTGTACTCACTCTCGGTGGAATTAACTGAAATCGGCGCGATACGTTGCATTTCCCATTGATTCTTAAGAGCTAAGGCCGTATTGCACGATGATACGAAGTGTTGACCCTCTTTATAATTGTACGTTCTGTATTCCTCATACCATTTTTTTGCCTGGTCGTAATGTCCCAACTTCTTTAAATTGTGAGCCAAGGCCAGTTGGGCATCTGGAGGAAGACTTCCAGACTTTGAATTATGGTTTAAGTGTTGAACTACTTGATCGGATTGATTAAAAAAGTCGAGCAGTTCGACATGCTCCCAGCTTGTTTGCTCGGAAGACCATTCCGAATCCGGATAGGATGCTAAAACTACACGAGGAATCTCTTCATCAGAGGTGTTCAAATCCTGAGCAGTAATAGATATGGTCCATAATAGAGGAAATGCGAAAAAGAGGCAAATGAGGGTTTTCATATCAGACTAATTGATTTTCATGCAATAAAACATTATATTAATTACAAATATAACTCCTATAAACAACATATGCAAATTATTTATAATATGTAAGAAATTATCATTTCAAAAGCCTGATATTTTTCTTATTTTAGTGAAAAGTTTATTTATGAATTTTGTATCCACTATACTATTTGGATTGTTGGCAATCAGTATGCTAAGTTTCACTCAAACCCTCAGTGCTCAGCGCGAGGCAGACCGGCTACCTACTGAGCTCATTCTCCAGCTTCCACACGGGGAGAATCCATCGATAGATTCCAGGCTTTATGAGCAAATTAGTCCTACCTTAAACGTATATCGAATACATTTTAGTGAAATCCATCAGGCTGTTAAATATTACGAAGAGCAAGTCCAGAAGGAAAACACACTTGCCTTGCACTATAATTATAGGGTCTCCTTCCGAGATACTGTTCCTAATGATCCTGATTTTGACTTGCAGTATGCTTTGCAAAACACTTTAAGTCCAGAGATTGATGTGCAAGCTGCGGATGCCTGGGACTTTGCCCGCGGTGGAGTCACAGCAAATGGTGATACCATAGTCATAGCCGTAGTTGACGATGGTGTTGATATTGATCACATTGATTTAGAGCAGAATATTTATTCGTTTTCCGGGGAAATTGCAAATACGGGTTTGGACAATGACGGTAATGGTTATATCGATGATGTAAATGGATATAATGTGCGCGATGAGAACGGCGAAATTATAGCTGCTCGACATGGAACTGGAGTTGCAGGGATTATTGGAGCTCGAGGAAATAATGGGGTTTTAATTAGTGGAGTCAACTGGGACACGAAGATTCTTCCCGTATCCATGGGCACAGATGCTACTGTGGCCGAAGTTATTGAAGCTTACGAGTATGTTCTTCAACAAAGGCGACTTTATAATGAAACAAATGGAACAGAGGGAGCTTATGTAGTTGCCCTAAACAATTCTTTTGGGTTGGAAGGCTTCACCTATAATAGCGCTCCTTATTGGTGTGATTTTTTTGATACCCTGGGTCAAGAAGGAATAATTACTGTAGCGGCAGCTCCAAATCGAACCTTTAATATTGATGAAATAGGCGATCTCCCTACCGTATGTCCCAGTCCATTTCTCATAACTGTTGCTTCCTCTAACTTTGCTAATGAGTGGGATGCTTCTGGCATTTCCACTGAACATGTAGATTTGACTTCTTATGGTGGGAACATCTTAACTTTGGGTTTAAATAATAGCACTGCTTTTTCACAAAACTCGACCAGTAGCGCTTCAGCTATGGTAACCGGATTGTTAGGCTTAATGTATTCAGTTCCTTGTTCAAGTTTTATTGATAGCATTCAAAAAGACATCTCGGCGGCAGATAAAGTAATCAGACCGATATTATATGAAGGCCTCATACAACAGTCATTTTTGCAAAACAAAACACAGACTGGTGGCATAACCAATTTTTATGAAACGCTAAGGCCTCTGGCACAAGGCTGTGATACATGTGCTGCGCCAAAGGAAGTTTCTATTGATTTTATTAATGCGGATGAAGACACTATTCTTATAGCCCCTACTCTATTATCTGATTCCATTATTTGGCTCCAACGTATTTCGGGAAGTATGGTATGGGATACCATAGAGCCTATAATATTGGATAGTTTTTATTTATCTATGGGGCCGGGTTGTGAGGTATTGGAATTTGCATTTATTCCCGTATGTGATAGTACTATGGGAACTCGCTCTCAAATATTTCCTCTCTCTGATTTTAAAGATTGTTTTTCATGTGAAATAGCATATTGCTCACCTAAGGAGTATTCAAATCCAGACGCATGGATAGAGCGCATTTCTTTTGAGGATGATATTAGCTATACTTCAAATGATTTGGGATATGGAAATTATTCTGGTAGCGTATTTACTACCTATGAAACAGCGGAGGAGCAAATTTTAGAGATTCAGTTTAAAAAGGGGTCAATTTCTGACACAATGTCTTTCTCCGCCTGGTTGGATATAGACCATAGCGGCACATTTGATCCATTGGAAAAAATCGGAACATTGGTCACATCAAATATAAATTCCGATGTCATGGAATTAGATATACCGTTTACTGCACTAGGGGGGCTAACTACTCTTCGGTTGGGCATGATACCAAACAGCAGCGAGGTAGACAGAATCAAGCCCTGTGAGGCGACACCTTTAGAAGCATATTACGAAGACCATTGTATAAATATCATCGTAAACGATCCTCTTTGCGACCCCATTGATAGTGTAGAACTATTAGAGCAGACGCCCAATAGTATAGTTGTAAAATATTTTCCCGAAATGGATGTTACCGATGAAGGCGTAAATGTAAGATACCGTGTTGAAGGCGAAGAAGATTATACGCGAATGACTCACCAAGGTGCCTCTTTTACTATGGAAGACTTAGAAGGTCCTTGTGTAACTTATGAACTAGATATCCGGCGCATATGTGAGTTTGACACTAGTTCATACAAATCGTTTTTGGTAGAAACCTCTTGCCCTACTTCAACGACTAATCTGGAAAACCGAAAGAACTGGGATGTGTATCCCAATCCATTTACTCAAAATCTATATATCCAGCGTAGTGAAGCAATGGTAGGTCCTTATGACATTCGTATTTTCAACCAACAGGGAATTTTAGTTTGGGAGGAAAATTCTGTTAACTCTACCGACAACTATCGGATAAACTTGCCTTCTGATTTGGCTAATGGGCTTTATTACTTACAGCTTATCGATCAAAAGGGAGAATACCACAAAAAGGTTTTAAAAATATCGAGATAGTCATTTCTATGCCTGCTCAATATTTGACTTGAGCATTGTTTTTTAATGACTTATTTTTGTCTAAGAGGTGGTTTTCGTGTAGCTGGCTCTCCAAAGGCCCAATACGACGATAGCTCCTATTATAAATGCGATAATAGCCCAGAATAGGTATGCATCCTGTGCGTAGTTTTGTGGTAATAATTTAACTTCTTGAAGAACTCGCCACTCTTCTTGAACCACGAGCGGATTATCTTGAATTTTCCCGCTCTCATCAACCCATAAGGTGGCTTTACGCCATGGCCATATCTTATTTAAAGACCCAAGCATAAATCCGGTCAAAACAGCTAAAGTAGGATCTTTAAAGTTTTTAAATAAGAAGCCTAAAAATCTGCTAAAGACTAATAATCCCAACAAACATCCCAGACCAAAAAGCACCAGATTCAGAAAAGAATAGGGATCGAGTTGAGTTAATGCGGCTTTTGCATGATGTAATACGATGGTATACATTCCTAAAATAAGTAGAATGAAACTTCCCGAAAGACCAGGAAGTAGTAAGGCACTAACAGCGACCATGCCCGATGCGATTAAAAAAACAGGATTTTCAGTTCCTTCAGATGGGCTCAACTCAGTAATTCCATATGCTACAATCGCCGAAAATATAATCAAGAGGTAATTCAGTACCGTTTTTCTATGTAAGAGTGAAAACACATAAAAAGCTGAAGCTAAAATTAAACCAAAGAAAAATGCCCATAAGATTTCAGGATATTCCTCAATTAAATGACTTAACACTAAAATTCCTATAACTAAGCCCATGGCCATTCCAATGACCAGCTGAAGTAAAAAAGTTCCATGGATATTTTTCCATACCAACTTCCATTCCCCTTTTGATACTAGCTTTAGCTGATGGAGGTTGAATGCCCGGATGGAGGCTAATAGTTCTTCATATATACCTGTTATGAAAGCGATAGTGCCGCCACTCACTCCAGGTACGACCTCTGCCATTCCCATTCCAGCGCCCTTCAAAATCTGAAATAGTGTTTTTCTCATGACCTTAATTATCGTGTATTCTCTTTTTCATAGATCGGGAACTTTCAGGAGGGCCCGTATAGATAAAGGATGAGTCCCTAGTTTTAGCCACACTTAAAAACTCAAAATCAGGTTGCCCTGCGTCAACCCATGCCGTATACCAACTGCTCCCGATTGCCCAAATACTATTTCTCATGCGCTCTTCTATCATGCCTTCTAAGGCAGAAGAGTACGCTTCTGCAAATCCTCTACATTGAGTGAGAACAGTTCTTCCCAATCTCTCATCAAAACACATCTGCTGGCTTTCGGGAAACGAGCTGCGTAATTGCTGCTCAATATCTAATACACTATCGACAAGACTGTGACTCTCAATTACCATATCCCAGAAAAAAGAAGTCTTGTCCGACTGATAGGTTGCTTTCTCAAGGAAAAAATCATAGTCTTCTGAAAATAGTTCCGGGATTCGACTTTCCCAGAAGGCATGGATTCCAACCTGACCGGTAAGCTGCCCGTTATAGTTCTCCGTTGTGTGTAGAGGGACATTTGCATCTCCAATATAATGACCCATTTCAGCTGCTAAACGTAAAATAAGAGGCACATTTTTATCAACGAAGGCCTCGGTCAATCGATATTGCATTTGCTCCAAATGAAAAGGTAAAACACCATGCTGAGAGAAGTTGTCTTTCCAATATACCAGGTTTCCTGGAACTGGAACTCGTGTATACTTCTGAAAACTATCCGCAGGCATAGTCCATTGAGATTCATAATACTGCGGTAGAATATAATCTCCAAACATTTCGACTAAGCTTGAAAGATTTACATCATAATCATTTCCAATGTTTATAGAAGATGATTGGTCCCAATTTATAGGTTGTCCTTTTCTAAGCCAAAGTGTATCACCAGAATCAATAGCATACATATCAGAATATTGAAAAAGAACGCGTTTCCAATCTTTAGGAACAGTGTCAACCGGCAAAGATTTTTCCCATATATCCAAATCAATGTAGTGGCGAATAGCTTCAAATACGGAGGCATACCGTCGCTTGTCCGGATCAACAGCATGGACGCGCAGGTATTCTATATTACTCTTAAATAGAGGTAACATTTCATATGGCAAGGTAAATACAGCTAGTTGGTTTATTCTTCGGTGTGCAAAAAAGCCCCAATCTTGAGTTTTAGATTGAATATCAGCTGTCGTTGGAGCTATTACAAACAACGCGAGCAAAAAAATATTAAGGCTCTTTAAATTCATCCCTCGAAAAAATAATCATAACCTCGAAAAATCGGTCGCCATAAATAATGCTGAGCCATTCCAAAATCAGAGGTGCCCGGCATAAACACATAATATCGGAATTCAAAAGTCTGGTAAGGTGTTTGAGAATAGGGCCCCTTTATATTTTGATCGGATTCGGGAATAAATATGATTTGCTGAGTGTCTAGCTGGTGACTAATTATTTCAAGTTCAGCAAAAGAAGGAATCCTCAAAACGGTGTCAATTTTAGACCAATCATTGATGTAGGATAGCAAGCCCTTCCTGCGGAATTCTTTCAGATAAGATTTAACTTGATCATTTGAAAAGGGCCTGGTGATTTCAGGCCGGTCACCTAGAGGTTCTACCCGATATTGTTCATCGCCTAGATCAATTATGTGAAAGGACTCTTGTGGTTGACGGGGATAATTGACTTTAATTTCTTTAATATCCGACACCTCATAGTCAAGAATTTGGCGCTTCCACCAACCACTTTCTTGAATGTCGAAACGAGCTCTCATAGAACCTTCAAATCCCGGAAGCCCCATCAGATAGAAACGCTCCCCTCCTTCCATGTAATAATAGGTGCCTTTTCCGTCATTTGCGTCGCTTCCAATGTAATAGGTTTTTAAATTTTTTCCCTCTTCGTCGAAGACTTGAACTTTAATGCCAAAGGTTACAAAATCCTTCTCTATTTTTTCATATTTACTTCTAGGCGGTTGAGATAGGATGGAAACTTTTGTTAAACCTAATAAGAGGTTTGCCATGAGATTCGGTCTTACATTGCGTTCGCCTTGAACAGTCCATTCTTCCTCACCTTCGCGCTCAATAACAAGTGGACTTCCTGTTCTTTTAGTCAAAATAACCTTATGAATATCAGACACCTGATCTACAGCAAAAAATCGATCATACATTGGATCTGTAGAGGAATTTGAGTCCTGCGATTGAAAATAGAGAACTAAAGCCACAGTAATTAAAAGCGCCACGAGTAATGGAATAATTCTTTTGTTCATGCGAATTTACTTTGCGTACATTTTTTGTCTCCAGAAATGGAAAATAATTCCAATAATCAATAATAGAATTAATGGTACCCCCAAGTTAAGTATTTGCCAATACGTTTGTTCTTGTTGTGCACGAACCCTATCTAGCATTCTTAGCTTCACCTCTTTTGAGCGGGCATCTAAAACAGTAGATCCATTGATTAAGTATTCGACTAAGTTGGCCATAAACTGTTTATTATCATAAACTGTTCGTTCGTAAGGATTAAAACCCATAGGCCTAAAGTCTTGGCGGGTCTCTCCACGCTTGTTCGTGATAATATTTGGATAAGTAGCTATTGCCATACGAGTGGAGTTCTGGCTTTTGGTTTTCACTTCTAAATTAAGTTCACTCATTTGATCTACCATATCTTGAGTTAATCGGTTCTCATAAAGCGAACTGAAAACACCTTCAAAGATATATGCCATAGGTATGTTTGGTGAATTGAATTTATCTATTTCTGGCTCATACCGTAAAATTTCAAAGTTTAAACGCATGGGAGCAAATTGTTTTCTAGCGTAGTCCGAAGATGCCAATAGCGCTGTTTTTTTTATGGGGTATTTTGTTTTAACAGTATCTATGGAGTTAGCGAACATAAGATTTACTCTACCCATATTTTTTGTAATCGGATGTTGCGTATTAGGCTGAACTATGGGATGGTAATACCAGGGAAACAAATCCAATTGAGGTGCACCTCCAGCCTGCCCAATTCGCAGTGGAATTCGAGAACATTCAAGGTCTAAGACCAAATCTGGATTTACACGGAACCCATAATTAAAGAATAGATCATCTAAATTGGGATCGATTTCTGGTGGGATGTAAAACTTGCGACCGTGAAGGGAATCTAGATGCACATCCAGGCGATTCACTAACCACAATATACTTCCACCTTTCATTACAAACTGGTCCAGGATGAACTTCTCCTTCTCCGTAAACGGATCTCGAGGTTGAGCTACAACTATTAGTTTGATTGTTGGCGGTATGAAAGTAGCGCTATCTAGTGTAAAGCTACCAAACTGATAAAATGCGTCCATTGTATTGCGAAAGTCGCCAGCTTTTTCAGGTGATATCTCTCCATGCCCCTGAGAGAATGCAATAATGGGTTTGATTTTTGATCGAAGTTTTTGAATAGCGTTTGCAAATTTGTATTCCAATAAACTAATGCTATTGTTCAGAACAACCTCCTCATTGGTTCCTGGTGTTTGCTCTTCAAGCAAATTAACAACAGCTTCTTGCTCTCCATACGCCACTATAGCATAGGGGTAAATAAGACGCTCAACAATTTCATCATTTTCTTTCAGTCTAAAATTGACCGGCACTATGCCTCTATCTGAAAGCGTTTTTCGAACCTTATTAATTTGTTCGGTCGTACCCTCGGAAGGGTTTTCATATTGAACCTCAATATTACTGTTTCGCTTTTGAATATCTTGTAAAAACTCTTGAGTTGAGTTCTGAAGTCGCTTGAATCCTGCCGGAAACTGGCCTTCTAATAAAACCCTAACATATAAAGGGTTCTGAATGGAATCAATTATATTCCGTGTCGACTCGGTCAAGGTGTATTTCTTTTCCTCTGTCCAGTCCCATTTAAAAAACACATAGGAGCTGAGCACATTTATAGATACCACTAGGCCTAGCACAGCCAGTATCGTTAGCAAGTCATTTTGTTTACGCCGATTCATTTTACCACTTTCTGCTTGATAACTTCACTCGAGTTGAGATTAAAAAAAATACTATTAACGATAAAAAGTAAATAACATCTCTGCTGTCAATCAATCCTTTAGATAAAGATACATAGTGATAATCCATACCTAAACGCTGGATAATACCGTCTATATTTCCATAAAAAACAGGAAATTTACTGATGTACTGAAATGACAAATAGAGAATAAAGCAAAGAGCAACAGCAAATAAAAATGCAATAATCTGATTTGATGTCAAACTAGAAGCAAATAAGCCTATTGCGGAGAAAGATGCAGCTAACAATAAAAGGCCTAAATAAGAACCCCAAACAGCTCCCAAATCAATATTGCCCCGTGGAGCACCTAAATCATATACAGAATACACGTAAAACAAAGTAGGTAGCAAAGCAAGGAAAACCAAAGTAATAATAGCAAAGTACTTTCCCAATACAATATCAGCATCTCTCAAAGGTTTCGTGGATAACAACTCCATAGTTCCTATCTGAAACTCTTCAGAAAAAGAACGCATTGATATCGCTGGTATGAGAAACAGAAAAATAAAAGGAGAAAGATCAAAAAGTTGAGACAATGTTGCATAATTGTAATTAAGAATACTCGTATCCGGAAAAACCCACATAAAAAGCCCCAAAAGTATAAGAAAGACACTCATCACCAAATAGCCTGTTACGGAACTCAAAAAAGAAACTATTTCCTTCCTGTATACTGACCACATAATTACGACTCTTTTGTCAAGACATGAAAAATATCCTCTAGACTAGACTCAACTTGCTGCAAGTGAAGCACAGTCCAATTCTTATCATTAACCCATTGAAACACTATTTCAGCGCCATTCTGGTTTTCCGAAAAAGTTAAATCAAAAAATTCGCCTTTTTGAGACACTTTTTCTAAGCTTTTCATTCCCTTAAAGGCCTCTGCGCTGATTACTTCTTTGATTTTAACACGAATGGTCTCTTCACTATTCCGGGATTGACTCAACAAGCTTATTTGATCATCAGCTACAATTTTTCCTTTATTTATTATGATAACACGATCACAAATTGCCTGAACCTCCTGCATGATGTGAGAAGAAAAAAGAACAGTTTTCTCCCGACCAAACTCTTGAATAAGTTGCCTGATTTCCGATAACTGATTGGGGTCTAGGCCGGCAGTAGGCTCATCCAAGATCAAAACATCCGGATTATGAATCATAGCTTGAGCCAAACCCACTCGCTGTTTATAACCTTTAGACAGTGACCGGATTTTCTTTGCAGCTTCTAAATTCAATCCCGTCATATCAATCATTTCACTTACGCGCTGCTGCAGATCATTTACTTGATGGATCCGCCCCACAAACGAAAGGAATTCCTTAACATACATATCTAGATACAACGGATTTTGCTCAGGAAGATATCCTACCTTTTTTTTGAGACTAAGAGCATCTAAATCAACATCTAAGCCAGCTATTTTAGCAGATCCGGAATCCATGGGTATATAGGAAGTAAGGATCTTCATGCAGGTAGACTTCCCTGCTCCATTAGGACCTAAAAAACCAACAATCTCTCCAGGTTTAACAGAAAAGGAAACTTCCTTAAGTGCTTGCTGCGTCCCGTAATACTTTGTCAATTTATTCACCTCTATAGACATGCTAATCCTTTTCTATTTGATCGATCAAATTATCAAACAATTCCTGAACTGAATACGCATCAGATGAGGAAAACGCTCCTATCCGTGTTCGCTTTAATTGATATAGGTATCCTCCTACTCCTAATTCCTCACCTATGTCAGCTGCTAGACTACGAACGTATGTCCCCTTACTACATTGCATACGAAAGGATAAAAAAGGTAAATCAATCAAAATGTTTTCAATATGATCAATATGAACCTGACGTACAGGTATTTCTACCTCCTGACCAGCTCGAGCATATTGATATAATCTTTTGCCTGACTTTTTAATTGCTGAAAAAACAGGGGGGCGTTGCGTTATTTCACCTACGAAGGATAACAGCTTATCCTTTACTTGTGGGATTTCCAAATGTGAAATATCTTTTATGTTTTCTTCTGGAAATTCAGCATCACTAGACGGTGTTGTCGCTCCCAATTTCACAACAGCCTCGTATTCCTTTTTTTGTGATTGAAAAGACTGAATATTTTTGGTATGCTTCCCTGTACATATAATAAGCAAACCCTCAGCTAGAGGATCTAAGGTGCCTGCATGACCAACTTTATATTTTTTTCGCTTATAAATCTTTTTCAACGCATAACGCAGTTTCTTTACTACATCAAAAGAGGTCCAACCCTTTGGTTTATTGACTAAAAAAGTAGCGCCTTCTAAAGACTTTATCTCTGATATATCACTGTGTTTATCAAAAATAATCATATAGCCTGAATTCCAATGGCCAACAAACCAACTACAACACAATAAAAGGCAAAATATCTCAATTTAGCACGTTTCACAATACGTATCATCCAAAGGCAGGCCAAAGTTCCTGAAATAAAAGCAGCAAAAAATCCCACTCCTAAAGCCATAAAATTCAAATCCGAATTAGAAAGATTTCCAGAAATCAAGTCCTTAAAAATTTTACCAAAAATTAAAGGGACCACCATTAAAAATGAAAAACGTGCGGCATCTGCTCGAGGAATCTTAAGGAAAAGAGCCGTGGAAATCGTGGCACCGGATCGCGAAATGCCAGGCAAAATAGCAAGCGCCTGAGCAAGACCTATAATGAAAGAATTTGAGATATTTAATTTTCGAGTTGACTCATACTTATGGTCACTAAACCACAGAAGAGCTGCCGTTACAAGGAGCATACTCCCCACTAAAAGTAGATTTTTATTGAATAATTGCTCTAAAATTTCGTCAAAAAACACGCCTACAAATGCTGCTGGAATCATGGAGACAAGGATCCACAAAATAAAATTGCGGCTGTCTGATTCTCCTGAAAATGCATTAGTAAGAATATTGAAAATGTCTTTGCGAAAAACAAAAACAGTAGCGAGTGCCGTTCCGAAATGGAGAACAACAGACATCAACAATCCAACTTCTGCTGTAGACTCGTCCTTCAACAAATAGCGTGCGATCTCTAAATGACCACTGCTCGATACCGGCAAAAATTCTGTAAGACCTTGTACCACCCCCAGAATCAGGGCTTTGAGCACCTCTAGCATGAAAACAGTTTACTTTTTAAAGATAGCGTAAATCTGAATGCCTAAACCTATTAAGATAAGTGCAGGAGCTAATGTGATTCTGCGAAATGAATAAATTTCCTCAGGCTCCCAAACATCGGGAGAGGATTGTTCACCTCCAATCATTAGAACAAAACCTAAGAATAGAAATGAAAGGCCAATCCCAACCCACAAATAGTTTTTCTTCTTAAATAATAATTCAAAACTAGTATCATCAGCAGCCGAGGAAGCTTTTTTTCTCCTCGCTACTTGAGCCTTTTCATTAGAACTTTCTTTTTGGGTTGAAATAACCTTTTTTCTACGTGATGGATTGGATTCACTCATACATTGAACTTGTAAAACAAAGATAATAAGATTCTAGACCTAACCCAAGACTACCCATTATTGAATTCGCCCGGATAAAAACCTATGGAGGATAAATCGAGTACTTAACGCCTGTAGACTTATCCCAAGTATAAGCATACCCAAAATCCAAAAAATAAAACGCTCGCCATAGAACAATGAAAAAACACCATTAAACTCCTGGCCAATTATAATCAAGCCCACGAGTATAAGTAGGATCGAAAATACAGCAGAAAGAAAGCCATGCCAGACACTTCTCCACATAAAAGGCTTACGGATGAAAGACTTATGTGCTCCGACCATATCTAGTGTCAATATGGTCTTCCTGCGACTATATAAGGCTAATTTAAGGGTATTGTATACCAGTATAAATGCAATTAAAGCAAAGGCAATACCCAAATACAATGCATAAGTAGACCATTCTTTCAACGCTCTTTCAAGGTTTTGATGGGCATCAGTTTGATAATATACTTCCGACACACCATCAAGTTTTTGAACCTGAACCTTTAGCATTTCAAGAGTCACTGGTTCATAGTGCTCTGCAAAAACACTGAATAAAAAAAGATCGCTAAAAGGAGATTCAACATTTAATTCCTCAGCAAGAGGCCCCATCTCGAATCTCATATCCCGCGCAGCCTCTCTAGCACTTACGAACTCAAGCGTCTGTGGTCTTACCCATGGAAGCGAATCAATATTTGCGGAAATTAAATCCTGTTTTTCCTGATCTAAATTGTTATCAATCTCCACAACAATCTGGAGTTCCTCTTTGAGGCGATCTACTATAACATCAGGATGCGTATAAACAAATGCATAAATTCCAAATAAGAAAAGCACCAGTGATACCGATAAAATAGTCATGGTGTAGTTCGGATGTGCTTCTTTCATGCTTAAATTCTTCCATCAATAAATCCGTGGCAAAGATAATACAAATTATAAAAAAATGTAATAAGTTCGCTCATATATGCTTTTAAATGGTCTATTGATACTAATTTAAGGCTCATATGTTTTTAGCTAGGGTTTCCATCAGTTTCTTACATTTGCTTTATGATATCTTCTTCTCTAATTAAATATCACTCCTTCACGTTTTGGTGTCCTCCCCTATATGTTTTTGCTATACTCAATCATGATCCAGGCAGTTTACAAATAGAGGCTCATGAAAACTATCAAAAGCGTTCGTGGAGGAATCGAGCTACTATAATAAGTTCGAACGGAAAACATACTTTATCTATTCCTCTTGAAAGGGGGAAAAATAATAAAATGCCAATCAGATCTGTGCGTATATCAAATAGTGGAGATTGGAAAACGAAGCACCTACGAACACTCAAGACAAACTACCGCTCCGCGCCATACTTTGACCATTATTTTCCAAAAATTAAAGACCTTTATGCAAAAGAATATACTTTTTTGTGGGATTGGAATTGGGAATGGATGCAATTCTGGATCAAGACCTTGGATTTTTCAATTAAAGTGGATAAAACGGCCAACTTTGGAGGTATTAAGAAGTCTTTTCACATCATGAATTCAAAGAACAAACCATACATCGCAAATAATTTGAATCCTGAGTTTTGGTATCCCCAGGTTTATGAGGAAAAGTGGGGTTTTATTCGATCTGTTTCTATTATAGATGCGCTTTTCTGTGCCGGACCAGAAACTCGATCCTATCTAAACTCATTTTTTACTCCTAAATTTGATTCATATCTACAGCATAAAAGGCGAGAATTATGAGAAATATATACTTTATCATTATATACCTTTTTTTTAAAACAGTAAGCGCTCAGAATACGGATACAATCGCATTTTTGCCAGAGACGACTATTCAAGCTAATCGAATTCAGGAGCAGGTATTGCAATCAGCAAAGAGTATCCTAATCCTAGATCGAGCAGATCTCGAAGCTCTTCCAGCTCAGACTATTCAAGAGGCCCTTCAATATATAAATGGAGTACATATCAGTAGCCGAAGCTTTGCTCATGTCCAGGCAGATATAAGTATTAGAGGCGGAACATTCGACCAGGTCCTCATACTTATTGACGGAGTAAAATTGAATGATGCACAAACGGGACATCACAATATGAATATCCCCATACCCATGGAAATGGTCGAACGCATTGAGGTCATTAAAGGGCCCGGCGCTCGTATTTATGGTCCGAATGCCTTTGCAGGCGTTATCAACCTTATAACAAAGTCCAAACCAGATTCTAAAATTAAAGCTAATTATTATGGCGGTGATTTTAATAGCCATGGTGGAGGCATTTCTCTAAGCCAAAAAACAGGTAGAGTGTACCATCAATTAAGCGCAAGAACCGACCAAAGTGATGGCTTTAGATATAATACCGACTATTCTATATATCAATTCTTTTATAAAGCTGAATTAGAAAGTAATAGACATCTCTGGGCGTTTCAAGGAGCATTTACGGATCGGAAATTCGGTGCCAATGGCTTCTATGCGGACACGAGTTTCCGAGATCAATACGAAGAAATTCAATCCAGCTATACTGCCTTTCAGCATCAATATAACGGCAGCAAATTTGTTCTTCGCTCTAACTTATACTGGAGGCGGAATCAGGACATGTACTTATTCATAAGAGATAATCCCGCCTTTTACCGGAACTTTCACTTGGGGAATAATATAGGCCTTGAAAGCCATTTACAGTGGATAAATGCATGGGGGCAAACAGGGCTTGGTATAGATACTAGGAAGGAAATACTGCGAAGCAACTTATTGGGTGACCGAGAACGAAATGTTTTTGCATTATCAGCCGAACATCAGTGGACAAGAAACGCTTTAACGATCACACCCGGAGTGGCTCTTAATTACTATTCTGACCATGGGTATACCTGGCTTCCGGGTGTCGAAGCAGCCTATAGCATTTCGAAAAATACCACTCTTGTAGCATCCACGGGCAGGACGTTTCGCGTGCCCACTTACACAGACTTGTATTACGAAAGTCCAGCAGAGCTAGGAAATCCCAATTTGATTCCGGAAAAGGCTTGGTCAACTGACGTGGGATTCAAATACCTAAATCAACATTGGGATGTACAGTACACCCTTTTTTATCGCAGAGTGCAAGAGCTAATTGATTGGAAAAGAACTGAAAACATTTGGAAGGTCACAAACCTTGGTGAAAGTCTAGAAATTTATGGACAAGAAGCTTCTATAAGGTGGCGTCCTCTAGATTTCGGAGGTAGTGATATTCGACTGGAACAGGTGTCTAGCCAAATCACTTTACTTCATCCCATCCAAAACATTGATGAAAACTCGCGCTATAATTTCAACATGCTTAATCTGCAGTGGATCAATCAATTTTCTTTGATTGTGAAGGATAATATACGCTTGAGATCAGCACTTCGATGGATGCAACCAAACGCGGCAACGCAGCCCTCTGCAGAAACTGTTAATTATTTCCTTGCCGATATGAATGTAGCCTATAGATGGAAAGAAAATGAAATATTTGTAGAAGGTGTTAATCTATTTAATGCTGAGGTTTATGGGCCAGGCGGCGTCTTATTACCGGGAAGATGGCTACGTGCCGGAATTTCAATATCCATCGGAATCTAAGAATAATGGGAATTCTTACATTCGGATTCGGTATATTAGACCTTATAAAACAGACTAATAATGAGTGAGCCGAAATACCCGTATATCCATCGAGATTTAAGCTGGCTAGATTTTAATTATAGAGTGTTGCAGGAAGCTAAAGACCCAAGTGTTCCTCTATTTGAAAGAATCAAGTTTCTCGCTATCTATTCCAATAATTTAGATGAATTTTTCCGGGTTCGAGTAGCTAACCATAGAAACTTACTTCGCGTTGGAAAGAAAACAAAAAGTCAATTATATGAAAATCCGCGTGAAATATTAGATAAAATTGTTTCGGTGGTCAATGATCAACAACTTGAATTTTCTCAAATTTTTGAGAATCAATTAATCCCTGAACTCAAGCAGCATAATATTTTTGTTAAAAAACCTAACGAAATATCGGAGGAACAACTGTCTTTTATTGATCAATATTTCAAAGATAACCTACTCCCCTATGTTCAACCGGTAGTTCTGATCAAAGACAAAGTTCGGCCTTTCCTTAATAACGCAGCGCTTTATCTATCTATTCGATTGCGAGATAGATCATCGAAGTCGGGTAAGAAGCTAAACGCCATTGTAAAAATTCCGTCAGACCATCTCCCTCGATTCATCAAACTCCCTTCATTTAAACAACGTCACGAAATTATAATCCTTGATGATGTCGTTCGGTACTCCCTACAGTGGTTATTTCCGGGGTATGAAATCGTCAACTCGTACTCAATTAAGCTAACGCGAGATGCCGAGCTCTATATTGATGATGAATATTCAGGTGATTTACTGACTAAAATTAAAGATTCTCTCAATAGACGAAATGTAGGACCTGCTAGCCGTTTGGTCTATGATCGGGAAATCCCGCAAAAAATGCTGGATTATCTGATAGACGTATTCGACTTGGATAGGAATGATATGTTGCAAGAAGGAAGATACCACAACAATTTTGATTTCTTTTCCTTTCCTAATTTCGGTATGGATCATCTCACAAATACCCCCTTTCCACCACTTCCCTACCCGCAGTTAGAAGATGTAGAAGATTTTTGGCAAGCTCTAAAGGAAAAAGACCACCTTCTTCATATGCCCTACGAACGCTATGAAAGTGTTATCAGGTTCTTTGAGGAAAGTGCAAAGGATCCAAAAGTTACTCACATAAAAGTTGTTCAATACCGAGTAGCGCGAAAATCCAGAATTATGAACGCATTACTCAATGCGGTTAAAGCTGGCAAACAAGTAAGTGTATTTATAGAGATAAAAGCTAGATTTGATGAAGAGGCCAATTTAAATTGGGGCGAAAAACTGGAAGAAGCTGGAATTAATGTCCACTATTCATTCCCGGGACTAAAAGTACATTCAAAATTAGCAATTGTAAGAAGACAAGAAAAACAAGGCCCCAAATTATATACCTATCTAAGTACGGGTAATTTTCATGAAGAAACAGCAAAATTATATTGTGATTACGGCTTTTTCACAGCCGATCCTAGAATCACTAGCGAAGTCGCACGAGTATACTCTTTTTTAGAAACCGTCCAGATACCTCAAAAGCAATTCCAACATCTTTTAGTGGGACAATTTCAGTTACGACCGCGTCTTGAAAAACTAATTGATTTTGAAATCAATGAGGCTAAAGAAGGTCGTAAGGGGCAGATGACTATTAAGTTGAATAGTCTTCAAGACCCTCGAATGATCAAAAAACTGTATAAAGCCAGCCAGGCTGGGGTAAAAATAGATATTATCGTTAGAGGGATCTGCTCATTGGTGCCGGGTATAAAAGGTCTCTCTGATAATATTTCCACAATTTCAATTGTAGACCGTTTTTTAGAACACGCCCGAGTTTATCTTTTTCACCATAAAGGAGAAGAAAAGTTGTTTCTTTCATCGGCCGACTGGATGGTACGAAACCTAAGCTACCGTATTGAAACGACCTTCCCTATTTACGACAAGGAAATTAAAAAGGAAATTCTCGATATTTTACATATTCAAAAAATGGACAATGTAAAAGCGAGAGTTATTGATGAAAATCACACCAATTCTTATCGAAGAGATAAATCAGATCTCGCTATTCGAAGCCAGTACGAAACCTACTATTACTATAAAAGAAGACTAGATCAATATTACAAGTCTTCAGATGAAGACCAACCCTAAAAAACTCAAATCAAAATATGTTAACAGCTATTTCCCCCATCGATGGCCGATACCAGTCAAAGACTGAAGCTCTTTCCGCATTCTTTTCAGAATATGGTCTAATAAAGTATCGATTGCGAGTTGAAATAGAATACTTCATCGCGTTAACAGAAATTGGATTATCTGAATTGCCAGGTCTTACTCAAAAAGAGCGGGATAGTTTGCAAAGTTTATACTTGAATTTCACGCCCGAACATGCAAAATCAATAAAGGAAATAGAAAAAACAACCAATCACGATATCAAAGCTATTGAGTATTACATAAAAAATCAATGGTCAGAACTAGGTCTCAATCACAATAAAGAATTTATCCATTTTGCACTGACTAGTCAAGATATTAATAATACAGCAGTTCCCTTATCCATAAAGGAAGCGATTCAATCTGTCATAGGGCCGGAACTAAAATCCTTGGTCGAACGCCTGGAAAACCTCGAAAACCAGTGGAAGGACCAGCCCATGCTAGCTCATACCCATGGACAGCCAGCTTCACCCACCCGCCTCGGGAAAGAAATAGCTGTTTTTCGATACCGCTTACAAAAACAATATGAAAGTTTGGTAACCTTACCCATAGAAGGCAAATTTGGCGGTGCTACCGGCAACTTCAACGCGCATTATGCCGCTTATCCGAAAATGGATTGGATTCAGTTTGCAGATGACTTCTTGAAAAACCGCTTAGGACTTCAGCGGCAATCCTATACCACTCAAATAGAAAACTATGACCAGTTAGCGGCATTATTTCACAATATGATACGCATTCAAACCATCTTAATGGACTTCACTAAGGATATCTGGGCCTATATATCGAACGGTTATTTCAAGCAAAAGGTGATTGCAAACGAGGTGGGTAGCTCTGCTATGCCGCACAAAGTAAATCCAATAGATTTCGAAAATGCCGAAGGGAATCTAGGTATTGGGAGAGCTACTTTTTCCCATTTAGCACAGAAAATGCCCATTTCTCGATTGCAACGTGATTTGACAGATTCTACCGTCAGTAGAAATATTGGTACTCCCTTCGCTCATACCCTCATCGCTATAGCCTCTATTCAAAAAGGCTTGGGTAAAATTGAACTCAACAAAGAAGGTATTCATCAGGATTTGGACTCAAACTGGATGGTAGTTGCTGAAGCCATCCAAAATGTCCTCCGAAAAGAAAATTACCCAGAGCCTTACGAAGCTCTCAAAGCATTCACACGAGGTAAATCAAAAATACAACAAGCCGATATTCATACTTTTATAGATGGATTGGACGTCTCTTCGAAAATAAAGAAACACTTAAAATCATTTACACCTTTTAACTACACCGGAAAATAAAATGAAACTATCCCTGATTATACCGGTATTCAATGAAGAAAATACCATCTTAGAAATCCTTGATGCAGTTCAGCGTGTCAACTTGATATATGATATAGAAAAAGATATTATTATCGTAGATGACTGTTCCACCGATCAATCAGTTCGCATTATTGAGGAGTATATTGCCGAAAAAAAAACAGGACATATTGAACTCTTCAGACATAAAGTGAATCGTGGAAAAGGTGCCGCAATACATACCGGTATAGAGCGCGCTCAAGGAGACTACATTCTAATTCAGGATGCGGACCTCGAGTATGATCCCGATGAATACAATATTCTTTTAAGCCCTATAGTAAAAGGAGTTGCAGATGTGGTTTATGGGTCGAGGTTCAAGGGCCATCACCCCCACCGTATACTATTCTTTTGGCATACTATTGGAAATAAATTTTTAACATTTTTGTCCAATATTTTTACAAACCTCAATTTGAGTGACATGGAAACATGTTATAAAATTTTCGATGCGGATAAACTTAAATCCCTAAGCCTGAGGGAAAAGCGTTTTGGTTTTGAACCCGAGGTAACAGCCAAAATAAGCCGCATACCTGGGATTCGCATCTATGAAGTCGGCATCTCTTATTACGGTAGAACCTACGCAGAGGGCAAAAAAATCAATTGGAAGGACGGCTTTAGAGCCATGTATTGCATTTTCAAATATAACACCTGGTCGCGCTAAAATCCTTATTCAATCTCAGACTATGTTTTTCACGGGGGTAGCGCGGCACCAAATCTTTGTCGCCGCGCCGCTATGTTACGGGACTCGTTATTCACTCGGTCTCGCGTAAGCGAGACCCGCATCGGCAAATGCCTCGCGGCCCCTCCACAGCGCTTACCCGCATATAGCTTATGTTCATTAGTTAAGAGTGCTTGTATCTGGATAGGCAATAAAGTAGTAGTTTTTCTCTTCGGTATATTGTCGGCTAAAGTCCTCCACAGAAAATGGAGATTCAGATTCTAAAAAACCACCTAAAGTATTTAAAGACATTTTTTTATTATTAAAATAATGATAGATATCCTGAGGGCTAACATTGTAATGGTTTGCTGCTCCCATACCAAATTCAAAAATAATATAGGGCTTATAGGTAGATACAGTTTCCTCAGCCCCCTGAAGAACTAAAAACTCCGCTCCTTCTACATCTATTTTCATAAAGTCCACTTGAAAATCATTGGGTAATATTTGATCCATGAGATTAGTCTGAACTTCTATCTTTTTATCGATTTCGCCCTCTCTATCATACGCACGCTTACGCAATCCACTGTAGGCCGGATTACTAACCACATAATTGAAAGAAACTTGACCTTGTTTATTACTTAATGCTATATCATACAATTGGATACGCGAATCACTTTTATATCGCAAAGAAAGATTCTCAAATAAATTTGGAATAGGCTCGAAAGCAAAATGTTGTCCATTAGGTGCAGACTGTAAAATTAGATCGAGCACCTCACCCTTGTGACATCCTACATCAATACAGTTACTATCAGGCTTAATAATTTGCTTAAGAATCAACTGGGTTTGGCGATCATACAGCTGATTTTTAGTAATGTATATATGTAAAAAATTAGCTACACCTTTAATCCAGTTCTTTATTTTCGTCACACTAATCATTGGCGTTTATTTTATATCATTTTATCCCAATTTTTACGACTATGTAAAGTAAGCAATTTGAGACGAGTAAAGAAAGCTTCAAAAGGAGTAAGTATCAATGTAATATTTTATGTAATTTACATAAATAAGGGATTCAAATCTAATATGAAGATACAAGAACAGCTATTTATTCGTCTTGAGGAAATATTTGATAACCGTACCGAACTTATTCAAGACCTCTGCGAACTCCTGCACTTGCGAAAAGATGCTATTTACAGAAGACTAAGAGGAGATACGGTTTTGACTGCCGACGAATTGGGTATTATATGTCAACGCTATGCGATTTCGCTAGACGCTATAATTCAGGATGCACCAAGTCGCATGTTTTTTGAATTCTCTGCCTTTAAAACACCCATAAAGTCTGTCGAGCAGTACGTGCAGAAATTAGATGCAAACTTTAAAAAAGTACGGGCGATACCCGATGGCCACATTTTTTATGCAACAAGTGAAATACCTGTATTCTATTATGCTTTTTTCCCGCGTCTATTTTTATTTAAACTGTATGTATGGGGCAAAACTATTTGGGACATCTCGGCCTTTCAGGAACTCAAATTTAGTTTTGATCTTATTCCATATGGAATAAAAAAAGATGCTGACGAACTCATCAATGGGTATTGCCAAATGGAAACAACAGAGTTGTGGTCACTTAATATTGCAGATAACACTCTGAATCAGATTTTTTATCACGCAGATATCAATTCCTTTGAAAATATAGAAGATGCGTTAGCTCTTTGTGACGACATGGACAGACTGCTAGATCATTTAGAAAACCTATGTATAGAAGAGAAAAAAAGAGTTCCCGAATCAACCATTGGACAGGGAAAAATGAAGGTTCTCCACAACGAGATGATCTATACAAATAACACCATCTACTTCAAATCACCTAGCATTAGAAGCTTATATACTACCCTTGCTAACCCAAACTTTATTGTAACCATGAACAAAAAGCTATGTGATTACAAAGAAACTTGGTTTAAGAAGCTAATTTCGAAGAGTACAAAACTTTCTGGACCAGAAGAGAAACGTAGAAGCAAATTCTTCGCAACACTACACAAAACAGTAGATAGAACTAGGAAAAAAATTGAAGTCTTAGCTGACTAAAAATATTAGGACTTTTTCTTCAGCTCATCAATCTTATCTAAAATCTTCTCCGCTTCTGCGGTTATCTTATCACTAGCAGAACGATCTGTTTTACTTAGGGCAAAAGCCTTTTTTTTCAACTTTTGATATTCCTCTTGAAGTTTCTCAACTTCTGACTTTTTCTTAAATAATCCAAACATAAATTTTTAGTTAAAACGACGTTTATAATGTATAGTTTAACAAAGCCAGAAAATTCTAAAAATTATTGGCATAATTGTTGCACTTAAACTGCATATATACTGTAACCGTTAAAACCAACCTGTTACAGATTTTAAGCAGCTCGGAGACCCAACCACTCCGAGCTTTTTTTATTAAATCCTAAAACTACCGAATCGTGTGTGTCAAGAAAGATAAACACATATTGTCTGATATACGCTTACGCTAGAGTAGCTATAACATGCAGGTGAAACGCTAAGGCGTAAAGATACTTTAGTGGATATATTATAGCCGAAGGTCTTGCACTCCAGGTCGGACCAAAAGCGGCTCATCTCCAGTACAGTCAACAACAGCAGAAGGCTCTAAATTACCTATTCCACCATCAATTACAGCATCAACTCGATTACCAAATTTTTCTTCAATCAACCGAGGGTCAGTAAAGTATTCTACGATATCCTCATCTGCTTTTAATGAAGTACTTAAAATGGGACGTCCAAGTTCCTCTACTAAATCTATAGCAATGTTGTTGGATGGAATACGAACTCCAACTGTGCGTTTTTTGTTTTTGAACATCTTAGGAACAGCATTATTTGACCTCAATATAAAGGTAAAAGGTCCTGGAAGATTTCGCTTCATGAGCCGAAAAGTATCATTGTTCATTTGAGCGGTGTACTCAGACACTTGAGAAATATCTTTACAAATAAAAGTAAGATTAGCTTTAACCGGATCTAGGCCTCTGAGTTTACAGATTTTATCCACCGCTTCCGAATTTGCAAAATCACATCCCAAACCGTAAACAGAGTCAGTGGGATATATTACTACTCCACCGTCTTGTAAAATTTTGGTTAGAGCCTGAATTTTTCTCTTCTGGGGATCTGCGGGATGGATCTTAAAAATCATAGATTTATATTCTTGGTTTGACCATATAATTAGCTAATCAAATTAAGAAAAATATCTGAACTCTTCTAACTTTCAGAAGAATTTGAAAAATATTAGGCTCTTTCTTTTAAGGCCTTCAATTCTTGCAATTGCCTATTGAATTTATCTACTTCAGTCTGCTTCTTTTTTAACTCAGCCTCAACTTCAGGAAGCTCTTCGTTCACTTCATCAATATTTTCTTTTTCCTTTTCAATGTCCTTCTTTAATTTTTCAATCTCCTTCTTTAGATCCTCAATCTCTTCTTGACTATCTTCCAATTTCTCTGTTAGTTTTTCCTTATCCTTTACAAGAGATTCTAGATCATCTTGATTTTCTTCTAGTCGTTCTGTGATTTGATGTCTCTTGATACAAATTCCATATTCCAGCACCCACTGCTTAGCCATACGAATATCACCATCAGTAGATTCATTGCCTATAAAATTACCTTTAGAGTTTTGCAGCCAAACGACAAATTCTGTTTGAGCGTCTGAAATATTACTCTTTCTCATATATATGCGCAAGGGATCGCTTGATATCTTTTCAATCTGCACCTCCTCAGCTACTTCCATTTGCAAGTCTTTATCAAAGTCGGGCTTTGAATTAAAGTTTTTTAAATAGCTATTCCACATTTTTACGATTTCTTTATCCTTCACATCAGAGCGCTCAACTGAAAAGGTAAATGCATGTTGCGGCTCAATTTTAAAAAGGCGCTTTTGCACAAGAACCTCACTTTGGGCAAAAGTCATGCAATAAAATAAAACCGAGAAAGAAATAGTATATAGAATTTTGTTCATATTAGTTTGTTTAAAGTGGAATGTTCCCATGCTTTTTTATAACACGAATACCCTCTTTATGTTTACAGGCATCTAAGGCAATGATTAGTTTCCGTCGCGTCATTCGAGGCTCAATAACATCGTCGATAAAACCACGCTCCGCCGCTCGATAAGGATGAGCAAATTTATCTGCATACTCTTTCTCGCGCGCTGCGAGCGTTTCTTTAGGATTATCAGACTCTTTAATTTCCTTTCGGAATATGATTTCACTAGCACCCTTAGCTCCCATAACTGCAATCTCAGCGGTAGGCCACGCAAAATTCATGTCTGCGCCAATATGCTTTGAGTTCATAACGTCGTAGGCGCCCCCATAAGCCTTGCGCGTGATAACTGTAAATCGGGGAACTGTAGCTTCTGAAAAGGCATACAAAAGTTTTGCTCCATTGGTTATAATTCCATTCCATTCTTGATCTGTCCCCGGAAGAAACCCAGGCACATCCACAAAAACAAGTAGTGGAATATTAAAAGCATCGCAAAAGCGAACAAAGCGAGCACCCTTGCGGCTGGAATCTACATCGAGTACACCTGCCAAACTGTAGGGTTGATTAGCTACGATACCAACAGATCGCCCTGCCATTCGGGCAAAACCAACCACGATGTTTTCAGCGAATCCTTTATGGATTTCGAAAAAGGAGTCTACATCAGCCACTCCTTCAATCACATCCTTCATATCGTAGGGCTGGTTGGGATTTTCAGGAATAATTTCATCCAACTCAATTCGGATCTCCTCTCCCATTGTATAGGGTAATCTAGGAGCTTTTGCATCGCAATGCTGAGGAAGGTAGGAAAGCAGGATTTTAAGTTGCTCAATGCAATCAATTTCATTTTTGGCTACAAGATGTGTGACTCCACTTTTCGTAGCATGAGTCTGAGCACCTCCCAATTCTTCTGCACTTACTTCTTCATTGGTCACTGTCTTCACTACATTCGGACCTGTCACAAACATATAAGATGTTTGGTCTACCATAATCGTAAAGTCAGTAATCGCAGGTGAATACACAGCCCCACCAGCACATGGACCCATGATCGCAGATATTTGTGGGATTTTCCCTGAAACGAGCGTATTACGATAGAAAATATCAGCATACCCTCCTAAAGAACTAACGCCCTCCTGAATGCGAGCGCCCCCTGAGTCATTTAGACCTATAATCGGGACTAGGTTTTGTAAAGCGAGATCCATGACCTTGCATATTTTTTCAGCATGGGTTTCACTTAGGGCCCCTCCAAAGACGGTGAAATCCTGAGCAAAAACATATATAGAACGGCCTGATATCTTGCCATATCCAGTTACAACACCGTCTCCTAAAAACTTCTTGGATTCCATTCCAAAGTCAGTGGAACGGTGGGTAACAAACATTCCAATTTCCTCAAACGAACCGGGATCCATAAGCAATTCAATGCGCTCTCTAGCCGTAAGCTTCCCTTTTTCGTGCTGTCGATCTATACGCTTTTGGCCGCCTCCTTTTAAGGCCTTTTCTCGCTTCTCATGAAGTCGGTTCTGTGATGCTTTATCCATAATATTTAGTTTGCAAGCGATTTATAGTACGAGGCCTTGGAAGAATTACCCATAGCCTCATAGATTTGTGCCCCAAGTTGATACGCCTCTTTGAAATTAGGGTTTATTTTGATCGATTGTTCAATGTACTCGGCGGCTGATGGTAAACGACTAGTTCTGGCATGAATTAACGCCAAATAATATAAACTTGCATAGTCCCTGGGGTTTCGTTGGGAATGGCTCTCCAGATGGCGCTCCGCCTCTATCCACTTTGCTTGATTCATATATGCAAGTGCAGTCTTCATTATAACCTGCTGACTATGCGGATTAAGTTCTAGTGTTTTTTCATACTGATCAATCGCTCGATCTATCTGACCTTTTCCTGCATAAGATTCAGCCAAATGGAATGACGCCAATTCGTTTACCGGGTCGTATTCCAGTTCTTGTTGAAGTAATGAGATGGCTTGATCCCAATTCCTCCTGCGTGCTGCATTAATTCCCTGGTAAGCATAATTTGCCCCTTTCTCAAAAATAGCACAAACCGGCACACCATCCACCTCTACCGTCTCGATAACCCGCACAGAGCCGGGCCAGTCAATGGCCTTCATATGGGCTCCATCCATAAAACGTCCTACGAAAATACTGTAGTCCCAATCTGAAGATTGGTACCGCTCACGATATCGTACATATGTAAGCTTAACTTTATCTGCATAATCCGGGTGTAGCCAATGCCGAACACCATAGCTGAAATTCACACCTATAGTCACCTCGTCCATTCCCGGATAAAATATACCAGCCTCCTCCATCTTTTCAACTGCTTTCCTCGTGCTGATCCCCCAATAATCCATTTCAAACTCTCCAAATGCACCTTCAGTGTCTCCAGCAATGGTATTAAAATACACGTATGGAGTAGCGATATTTTTGACAATATGCCAGGCTGGCTCTAAAGAAAGCAAAATGAAAGCACCGATTGGAATCCACTGAGCGAATTTACCTCTATTCTTAAAAAACTTAATGAGGTTGTCCCATCCCAAGGCTGCCAATGGAGCTGCCGCGACATAAACAAAGTTGAAATGGCGCCATCCGTCATATAAAGGCGAATCCTTATAGACAACGTAAAAAAGAGGAAAAAGGACTACGAATAATGAACTCAAAAGCAAAAACAGGGGGCCGCTTTTTACACTATTCCACAATGAAAAAACTAAAAAAAGCAGACCTGCTAAAAAAGCAAGCGGGACCGTATAAGCAATCCAAACAAATAGGTATTCAAATGGAATATCATTGGACCAAACCATACTACCTTTAAACAAAACATTAATGCTTACGGGGAAGTCGCTAAATGTGGTCAAACTTTCAATAGTATGTGAAATCGGACTAAGAAGACCGTAAGGCCAAAAAAGGACACCCAAGGCAAAACCTCCTAAAATGGGAATTCCAGCCACCATGGATAATTGTTTTGCCGAAGGAATGGATTTTTTTGCCTGTTTTAGTATGAATAAATAAGACAATAGAAAAGCAATAAAATAAATAAATAGAAGAAGTGCACCCACTCGAACAGATAAACTGAAACCCAGGGCTACAGCAAGGCCGATTAAATCTTTGAGCCGGGGTAAATGAAAATGCTTAAAAATGCAAAACATGAAATATATACTGAACATATATCCAGCAGCAAAGGGAATGTCTTTGGGGTTCATCATGCTATGGCCAAAAAAACGAGGTGCAAAACCTACCAGAATTATTGCCAAAACAGCCATTCGCCAATTCCCCAATTGTCTGGCCGTACCTCCAGCTGCCAACATAGCTAACCACCCTAGTAGAGCCAGCAGTAAATGTCTTAAGTGAAAATAATTTCGGCTGGGAATGTCAAACCCAACAGCTTTTGATATCAGCGTAACTGGCACCTCAAAACCACCCCCATAATATCTGATAGCATCGCCCTTTTTACTTTTTAAAACAGCTGTATCTGCGCCAAATGAGGTATAAAAATCCAAGGCTTTGACCCCGTATGGAACTTGAACATCTTCATCTCCATTGATCCCTGTCTGAAATGCGGCCCCGACGAAAAGAAAAAATAATAAAGCAGCTAAAACAAAAAAAGTCCGACGCCAAACTTCTTGAGAAGGCGAATTTGATACCACGGAGGACAAATGCGACCAAAATGAATAAGAAGAACCAGAAGATTTAGAACGGCGTGAACTGGGCTTTTTCATGACTTGAATATAAGAAGCAATACCAAAAGGAAAAAATAAATTATGACAAGGCTACAATAAAGCTACATCGTCTATACTAGAAAGTTTCTTTTTTTTTCAATCAAGCCCCATGAAGGGAAAGAAAAGCGTTACTTTTGAAGGAGTAGTAAAAATATGACCCATGAAACTTTCTAAGCTTGTAGATCAAATGAGTGAATCAGCCACCTTGCGCATGGCGCAATTGGCACGAGACTTAAAAGAAAAAGGAGAAGACATTATTAGCCTATCATTGGGAGAACCTGACTTTGATACCCCTATACGCATAAAGGAGGCCGCGACACAAGCATTAGCAGATGGGTATACCAAATATTCTCCAGTTCCCGGACTTCCTGAGATAAAAAAAGCCATATCAGATAAGTTTAAACGTGAAAATAAGCTGGACTATGCTCCGGATGAAATTGTCGTTTCGAATGGAGCTAAGCAGTCGATCGCTAATTTATGTTTAGCCTTACTAAACCCTGAGGATGAAGTGATTCTTTTTACGCCGTATTGGGTAAGTTATAATGATATTGTTGGATTAACTGGAGCGAAGGTGATTCCTGTGAAAGCTGGGATAGAAGACGACTTTAAAGTGAATCCGGATATTTTGAAGCCTCACTTATCAGACCGAACACGGATGATTATTTTTTCCTCACCGTGTAATCCAACTGGATCTGTCTATAAAAAAGAAGAGCTGGAAGCTTTAGCGAATTGTATACAAAAATATCCAGAGGTCATGGTTTTAGCTGATGAGATATATGAGTATATTAATTTTGTCGGTGAACATGTTAGTATTGCTCAGTTTCCTGGCATGAAAAAGCAGACTGCTACTATTAATGGCTTTTCAAAAGGCTTTGCTATGACGGGTTGGCGGCTCGGATATATGGGAGCGCCCAAAGCTCTCGCTCAGGCTTGTGCTAAAATTCAGGGACAGTTTACTTCAGGTGCAGCCAGCTTTTCTCAAATGGCAGGAGCCTATGCCTTGAACACGGCTCTGGATGAGCCAGCTATGATGTGCCAGGCTTTTGAAAAAAGAAGAGACCTCATTGTCTCTCTATTAAGTGAAATTCCTGGAGTGGAAGCAAACCACCCTGAAGGAGCATTTTATATCTTTCCTAAAATTTCATCCTTTTATGGAAAACAGTACGAAGGAACAACAATAAAAAACTCAGAAGACCTCGCCACATTTCTGCTGGAATATGCTCATGTAGCTACAGTGGCCGGTAGTGCGTTTGGTGAGGATAACTGCATTCGGCTATCGTATGCAGCTAGCGAAGAAGAAATAAAAACGGCTATAAACCGAATTCGTAAAGCTTTAGAAAAACTAACCTAGTAGGTTTAATATTATTGGGTAGGCATTGGCGCTGTATATAACTATTCTATATGTTGCCGCACTTAAGTATGAGAGCCTTTTCAACTATTACTAGATCAGCGGCCGGAAGGCCGCAAGCGTAAGGTGCCTGCAGGGCTGGGTACCGGCGTAGCCTTTAGGCAAGCTGGTACGGAGCAAAGCGAACCCCGAAAGGGACCGACCCACGCCAGTGGGCGTGGGATACGCCCAAAAATATATACTAAAGATCGATTTTGTAGGTCTTCAAATTTACAAATTCGAGAAGACCCTCCTTCCCGAGTTCTCTTCCGTAACCTGAATCTTTAATGCCACCAAATGGCCACCGTGGATCGCTTGCTGTTTTCTGGTTGACTACCACCGTTCCATAATTAAGCTGTGAAACCATCTGACGTGCTTTGGACGAATCTGATGTCCATACGGATGCTCCCAGGCCAAAACGTGTATCATTAGCCATCTGAATTGCGTGATTCATATCTGAAGCTTTGCAAATTACGGCAACGGGACCGAATAACTCCTCTGACCAGGCGGGGGCATCTTGAGGAGGGTTTCGCAAAAAGCCCGGTGAAAAGTGAGTGCCGTTCTGCTCGGGTTTAATGATAACTTCAGCACCGGCTTCAATGGATGCTGACCACTGCTTGAATAATTGATCAGCGAGATCCTCACGAGCCATACAAGACAGGCGTGTCGCATCTTTCATAGGATCTTGCACAGACAACTCTTCAATGCGTTGCTTCACCATATGCTCGACTTCATCGTACACTGTTTCCTCCACTATTAATCGTTTGGCTGCAATACATGTCTGCCCTGAGTTGCCGAAGCGTGAATCTATGAAGGTATCACAGGCATTTTCCAGATTAGAATCGGATAAAATAATAAATGGATCATTACTTCCTAGTTCCAATACGGTAGGGATTATGCGCTTAGCTGCTTGCGCAGCGTAGGCCTGGCCCGCCTTTACACTCCCAGTGAGACAAGCACCTCTTACAATTGGGGAATCGAGAACGTCGGAAATGGTCTCTACATCTATGGTCAATTGAGTAAGCAAACGATACCCACTAGCTTCTTGAATTAGAGTCTCAATTCTTTCTGCAGTATCGGGCATATTTGGGGCATGCTTCAAAAGAGCTACATTACCTGCTAATAAAGAAGGAATTGCAAAGCGAAAAACTTGCCAAAAAGGGAAATTCCAGGGCATCACGCCTAAAACCGCCCCAAGGGCATCTCTACGCACGCCCTCCTCTACTCCATCATTAAAAGTTTTTTCTGAGGATAGGACCGAAGGAGCCTCTTCTACATAATAATCAACTAATAACGCACATTTCTGAATTTCAGCCCTGCTCTCAGAAATAGGTTTTCCCATTTCACGGGTAATACACTGAGCCAGTTCCTCTAGGTGCTCTCGTAAATATCCGGCGATGGGACGAATGGCATCTATCCTACTCTCCAATTCTAAAGCATTCCATTTATGGAAAAGTGCTTCTGCTTGCCCTAGCTTTTGTGTAAGGTCAGCAGAGGACAGCAAAGATCGTTCAAAATATATTTCACCGGTGTATGGATTTTTGGACTGAAACTTCATAGGTATTACTCATTTTCTAGACGGAAAATATGATCTCTGTAGTGGAGCATCTCAACGCCTTCATTTATAAGTGGTAACATCGGAAGGCCTTCCATCTGTTCATCACTTTGCGGAGGAAATTTAAAAAAGAGCTCGATACCCTGATAATCGATCTCGTCTAGATAAGCATAAAAATCAAGGCCGTACAGTGCTAATCCTTCCGCCACAAACATCCCGTGATCATAACCTTTTTTCACCCAGCTGGAAGGCAAAGTAGAAAATCTATCAAAATAGGACTTCTCAAACTGTTTAAACAAACTATCCTGTTGAACCGGTGAAGTATGTGAAACCAGATGAATGTTGCCATTTTCGAAATATTCGAATAGCAGGGGGAAATTTCGCCAGCTTGAAAACCCGTAAATCTCCCCTTTCCATTCTTCCTGATTAGAGAAATAAGAAAGTGCTTCGTAAAGATAGGATTCATCCCTATCCATCGCCAATATCAATTTATGTGTAGTATCAAGGACCATCCTGTCCGGAATGAGAAGTGGCTCATTATCTTCATCCTCAAAACGATCGACAACCCAGCTTTGATAATCTAAGTCAGGGTATATCGTATCGAAAAAAGAAGTGAAAATCTCAAGTCTATCTGCAAATCCGGAAGAAGTTAATAGAGTAACTGAAGAAATGGTGGAGTCATTAGCCACTTCTTCAGCCATAAAATGGCAATATTGCTCTAATCCCGGAGTCAGTTGTAAGAAAAGCGGATTATTAGAGAAAGGGCTATTTGTTATCCAGGGAGAAATATAATATACATTATGCTGAGAAGAAATTGAGGTGAGATGATTCACACTCGCGGGCTTTATCCCACCTAAAATCACATCGGGCTTAGGATCTAAAGACCATTCATAAGATTGCTCTAAAAGTGCATCAAAATCACCTGAGCTTTTAATATGAAGGCGATAATTGAAGTCTGAAAATCGCTCTACTGAAGTTTCCATTGCCAGCTGAAATCCCGAAAAATACTCCAGGAAATGCACGTTAAAAGGCAGTAACTTTTCTTTCCTCTCCTCAAACTCTCGATTCGTCTTGGTTTCAATCTCCTCGATTAATCCACCTTCATCTAAGGGAACCAGCGGCAATATCAACTGAATAGTATATACATCCTTTTTGCGAAATTCCGGATCGGGCTCCTCGTCTCTACCAACTACAGTATCAACTTGATTTTCTGAACTGACCGAATCAAGTTTTTCGAATGGTTTCTCTACTTTTTTCTCTTTTGTCTTTTTCTCTGTTTTGGGCTTTTGGGGACTGCGCGGACTGGAGGGACGTGAACGCTCAGGTGTAGAATTAAAAATCCCACAGGCGGAAAAGAGAACTAGTATAAGAACTGAAACTAAATATCTCATCGCGTACTTTACTCCCATTCAATAGTAGCTGGTGGTTTGGTAGAAATATCATAAACCACCCGATTTATGCCTTTAATCGTATTAATAATTTCTGAAGAAATCTCAGCTAAAAGCTCATGTGGGAGACGACTCCACTCAGCTGTCATGCCGTCTACAGAGTTAACCGCACGAAGAGAAACTACAGATTCGTAGGTGCGTTCATCGCCCATAACGCCAACACTTTGCACCGGAAGTAGAATCACGCCAGCTTGCCATACTTTATCATACCAACCAAACTCCCTCAGCTTTCGAATATAAACTGCGTCGGCCTCCTGTAGAATTCGGACGCGTTCCGGAGTAATTTCGCCCAAAATTCGAATTGCTAAGCCTGGCCCTGGAAAAGGGTGTCGACTAATACTTGATTCAGGTAAATTCATAGTTTTACCAACACGTCTAACTTCATCTTTAAAAAGCATTCGGAGTGGCTCTACGACCTTAAGGTTCATATGCGCAGGTAATCCTCCCACATTATGATGGCTTTTAATGGTCACTGAAGGTCCATGGACTGATACTGATTCAATTACGTCAGGATAAATCGTACCTTGTCCCAACCAACTCACCTCGGGCAAGTCATGAGCCATTTCATCAAATACCTCTATAAATGTGCCACCAATAATTTTCCGTTTTCGCTCAGGGTCAGCTACACCCTCGAGTCTATCGTAAAAAAGTTGAGATTTATCAACACCTTTTATATTAAGTCCCCAATCTTTATAGGATTCGAGCACTTCTTCAAACTCATCTTTTCGCAATAATCCATTATTCACGAAAAAGCAATGTAGTTGCTTTCCAATGGCTTTATGAAGCAACATCGCTCCAACGGAAGAGTCTACACCCCCACTCAGTGCCATAAGAACATGATCTTTACCTATTCGTTTTTTGAGATCTGCCACTGTTTCATCAATGAATGCCTTTGGTGTCCAATCAGCAGTGCAGTCTGCCACTTTAAATAGAAAGTTAGACAGAATCTCAAGACCTCTTTCGGAATGGGTAACTTCAGGATGAAATTGTAGTCCATATATAGGGCATCCGCCAGTGTCATACTTAAATGCGGCTACCGGAATACCGGCCGTTTTTGCCAGAACGGCAGCGTTATCGGGAAGAGCAGTAATTGTATCTGCGTGAGACATCCAAACCGTGGAGGAATCGGGTATACCTTCAAAAATCGGATCGTTCTCACTTAGTAATTGTAAGTCAGATTTTCCATACTCCCTTTGATGCGAGGACTCTACCCGTCCACCTGACTTTTGAACAACATATTGCGCTCCGTAACATATAGCTAATATTGGAATTTTTTTCTTGACAGATTCCAAATCAAATTCTAATGCATTCTCAGAGCGAACGGAAAAGGGACTACCTGATAAGATTATAGCTGCGATATTCTCATCGTATTCTATAGTTTTATTGTACGGTAAGATTTCACAAAATATATTTAGCTCGCGAACACGCCGAGCAATCAACTGTGTATATTGCGATCCAAAATCAAAAATAATAACCCGTTGGTTCATATGCTGTGTTTTATACCTATTGCTGTAGGCCTCTACCCTGTTTTACAATCTTTCCACTGTCTAGTAAATCGCCTTTTACTTTGTCCAGTAGCCCATTAATAAATTCTTTAGAATTGTCGGTACTGTATCGTTTTGATAGATCTACATATTCATTGATCGTAACATTGACGGGAATCGTAGGAAAGTGGATAAATTCAACAATGGCCATTTCAAGGCAAAGTTTATCAATAAGAGCAAGCCGATCAATATTCCAATTTTTCAACTTGGGTTTAATAATCTCTTCTAGTTCTTCAGTTTTAGAAGCTGTTTTAACAAATAAATTCTCCCCAAACTCCTGCACTGTTGGTGCATCGGGATAAAAATCCCGCAACCATCCTTCTTGCAAGGGAAATGCTTTAAAAGTCTTTTTTATCGCTCCTAATACTAAAGATTTGTCATCGATCCAATTGGGGAAAGCATCCTCAAGTAATTCAGTGAAAGTGTCCTTCTTTTTTAAAAACCGAAGCAGCTCATGAAACATATCAATATGCTCTTGATCTTCCCATTCTTTCTTTGTCGAATAGGACTCATAAGCATCCAATTGAGAAAAATCCTGGTATAAGCTCTTTAAAACATCTGCATCAAACAAATTGTCAAAATCTTTCTTTTTCGCGCGCTTCAGTAAAAATTCATTTTGAATAAAGGATTGGGCGAGTGCATTAGAGGAAAAAATACTTTTAAAGGCTTTATCTTTTTCATCAGGCAAATATTTTTCTCTTCTCCATTTTTCATCTGAGGATGCAAAGGAGCAAACTCTGGCTATAAGATATAATGAAAATAGGAAAAGGTCATAACTGCGATCAACGCCATCTTTATACTTTTGCTGGGCATCGTCTAGCGTCATATTGCTATCCAAAGCATAAGCATATAGAGCCTGCATAACTTTTATTCGAATATTCCTTCGACTTAACATAAAGTATTGTTTTTTCGCAAACTGAGTAGTAGCATTGAAAATTGCTGCATGAATTATTTGCTTATATATTCCTTATGAATCACGTCATACGATGGCAATTGTTTCCAATGCCACTTCTTTAAGATCTTACCGTTATGCAGCAAAATCAATCCTGGATTGGATCGAATCATGGTCTTGAGTAAAATATTATCTGCTTCATAAATAATCCCTGGAATCTCATGACTGGACATAAAGTTTTCCATGGCTTCAAAACTAACCTTTCCAGCTAAAATATAGGCTTCATGTCCATCCGAAATTGCTTTATCCATAATAGGAATAAAGTTTTCTCTATACTTATTGACATACTCCTCATTCCAGTCTGCTTTCAACTGGGAAGTCGTGCGCGTAATAATCGTATCAACTCGCTGTACGACTTTCATAGAATCAGATTCCTCATTTTGTAGGGTATCTAATCGAAAAACTGTATCCTGGACTTGAATATCCGTATAAGATATGTCTCCCTTCAGGGCATCTGCAACCACCATGAAACTATAGCCCTCTTTACTGAGAAGTTCGTTAGCTAAATCATCGCCATCGGAATTGTAAACGACAAATTCACTTAACTTCGTTGGCTCTATCGCCGGCTTTTCATATTCATAACTCACCTCATAAGTTTCTTTCGGATATTCTTGATACACATCCATGTAATCCGAGTAAGACAATTCGACCACCTGACCATTTTCGCTATGAGTTAACTTGACGCGTTCGATACTAATATTATTTGAAGCTTCTTCTTCGGCCATTTTTTGTTCGTAAACGTTTACTCCTTCTTTAAAAGGTCTGAAATCAAAATCAGGAATATTCCAAACATAATTGCTCATCCCATAATATAATAGTATCCCGATCAAAGCCAGAGAACTTACCCATCTTACTCTAGAACTAAAAATTTGATGCTCTCTTTTCCAGAAAATAAGGAATAAAAAAGCAGGTATCAACAAGAATATATCCTTTAAAAAAGAAACGCGTGGCTCTAATTTTATGAAATCACCAAAGCATCCGCAATCTGTAACCCTCATATATCTAGGATCGTAGTCTTGCCAAACAGAAAAATCGAAAAAATTCTCTGACGGTGGAACGTAACCCGTCAAAAAAGTAAACCCCGTCAAAAAGGTGAAAAACAAAACCAAAAGAAAAAAGAGCCAGGCCACAATGCGACGCTGATACCCCACGATCAACATCCAACCCAATACCATTTCTAAAATAATAACGACCAGCGCAAAAGATGCTGCATATTCGGATAGAAAGGGAAAGAGCGGAGCCAAAAAAGATAGCCATGTCGCCTCAAAAGTCAATTCAAACTGCTCGAAGTAGTCCTGCATTTTATAGGCGGTACCTAGTGGGTCAACTACTTTGACCCATCCAGAAACTAAAAAAAGAATGCCTGCGAAGTTTTGCAAAAAACTAATTAGGTAGCTTTCTATCTTTTTGAACAAGAGTCCAAAAATTGCGGTAAGTGCAGCTGCGGCGATAGCCACGTAAAGAATAAGGGTTATTAGGGTCATGTGTTTTTCTAGTTTACTCGCTTAAGCGAATTAACGCAAAGATCGAATAATTTATGATATCAATATAATTCGCATCCAGTCCTTCAGAATGCATCGTCTTTCCTTCGTTATCCTCTATCTGACGAATCCGAAGTAACTTCATTAGGATCAAGTCGGTCAGGGAAGAAACGCGCATATGACGCCAGGCCTCACCATAGTCATGGTTTTTATTCGTCATGAGATCCCTGGCTTCTTTTAGATACTTATCATAGGATTCAGATAATTCTTCAGGTGAGAGCCCTTTAATGGCCTCCTCTTCCAATTCTAACTTCATAAGTGACATCACACCGTAATTGACCAGGCCCACATATTCAGGCTCTATACCTTCATCGACCTTCCGCAGATCGTTTTCTTCCAAACTTCGTATACGACGGGCTTTGATGTACATTTGATCCGTTAGAGAGGACAACCGTAAGATATGCCAGGCAACACCATAATCTCGATGCTTACCTAAAAAAACAGCTTTGCAGCGTTCTTCAATTTGTCGGTATTGGTCCAGGGTTTTTTTCAAAGGATCATTTTTTGCAAATTTCTTAAAAATAATCTATTAATTTGCATATGTCCTAAACGAACACCAAAAACTTTTATAAGCTGCTCTATATTTCTCTTGCCATATTGACTAATGCCCTCATCGGATTAATTTTTCGGTATTTTAATTCCTGGAATGTTAACACCTTTGCTGCTATTGTCGTCAACTACTTCACATGTGTAGTGATTGGCTGTGTACAGTATGGAAAAGAACTCGTAAGTCCCGACATATTGGAGGCGCAGTGGTGGCCTTATGTTGGAGCTATAGGTATCGTATTTATTGTAGGCTTTAACGTGATTGCCATATGTGTGCAGTTTTATGGCATGACCTTTACAACTTTAATGCAGAAAATGTCTCTAGTCGTGACCGCGATCTTTGGAATACTATTTTTTAATGAGAGTTCATCCTGGGTTAAATGGTTGGGTATTATCACAGCATTACCCTCCATTTATTTACTCAATCAAAATCCCAAAAAAGGGACTTCATTGCCCAAAATAGATAAATTGCCGCGATATGTGCTGGCTCTTCCTTTTTTGGTATTGATCATTAATAGTGTTATAGATTCTACTTTTTTATCCATGGAAGCTCAAAACCTCTACTCCGGCTCAGATCTTCGTTTGGTCACCTACATTTTTTTTATTGCTGCTTCAGTGGGCACAGTGGTACTCATATTTAGATTAATACGCTCTCAGGCTCAATTAACTACAAGGGAAGTAAAAGCTGGCTTGCTGCTCGGATTTGTAAATTACGGATCTATTTATTTTATTCTCTTATCGCTAAATGCCGGCTGGGAAGGAAGTGCATTTTATCCTATCGTCAACGTTGGTATCATCGGCTGCACGGCTATATTTGGGAAGCTTTTCTTCAATGAGTCGCTAAGCCCAAAAAAGTGGGCTGGATTTGTATTAGCTATTATTTCAATTGGGCTTATATCCTACATTCAATGAAAAAAGCAAAGGATACATACAAGACTATTGATACCCTGTATACGGGTGAGTACAAGGATAAGGGCTCCCGCTTTATTGCCTATGTTTTCCCTATGGATTCAGAAGAGGCATTCCAAAATAAATTACAGTCTATTCAAGAAGAGCACCACAAAGCCCGCCACTTCTGTACAGCATTCCGCTTAGGTCCTATTCACCCCTTAGAGCGGCATAATGATGATGGCGAGCCTTCGGGATCCGCCGGCAGGCCCATACTCGGACAGTTGCACAGTTTTGATATTATGCGAGTTGGTGCCGTTGTCGTCCGCTACTTTGGAGGCACAAAACTAGGCGTTTCCGGACTTATTGAGGCATATAGAGAGAGTACAGCCGCCGCACTCGACAAAGCTCGAATCAAACCAAAAAAAGTATTGACTTATTTTCGAGTTCAATGCCCTTATGCGGTTATGCCCATATTCATGGAAGCCTTGAAATATGCTAAGGTTGATATTTTAGAAAAAAACTTTGAACAGCTCCCCTCCTTTCAATTGGCCATACCTCAATCCCAAACTGAAGAATTCTGGGATACCATTTCGACCCACTTTGTGGGACACAGCGCAGATAAAGAAGATTTGATCACAGATCACGATTTTTCAATAAAATCAGAGAAAACGCATTAATTTATCCGAGTATATGAATAAAATAGCAATTACGGGAAATATAGGAAGTGGAAAAACGAGTTGCTGCCGAATATTAGAAATCATGGGCTACCCAATATATTATGCTGATAAGCAAGCGAAGTTCCTCATGGAAAATGATCCTGAGCTCAAACATAAAATATCACAACTATTTGGGCCTAAGTCCTACTCTGGAAATAAACTCAATCGAACATATCTCGCCAGAAGAGTTTTTTCTAACGCTGAAGCTTTAAATGAGCTGAATTCCATTGTGCACCCCGCCGTGCACGCAGATATGAACAAATGGATGGAGAGGCATAGAAAAAATGGAGAGCAAACAGCTTTTGAAGAAGCGGCCTTAACTTTCGAGGCAGGCCATCAAAACAGTTTTGATTATGTTATTACGGTAGCCGCACCTCCTCATGTTTTAATAGACCGCGTAGTCTCTCGAGATAATAGCAGCAAAGAGGATGTAGAAAATAGACTCAATAAACAAATGTCTCAAAAAGAAAAATGTCGGCAATCAGATGCTATAATTTTGAACGATGGCCATCATAGTCTTATCTTCCAGCTCGAAAACATAATCGATCGATTCGATCTATAGATAATATACATTTTGAAACACACCCATATGCAACAATCAGATAAAAATCAGCAATATTACATAGACTTAGAACACGAGCGCGGAGCACATAATTATCATCCCCTACCGGTAGTGCTTACAAAGGGAAAAGGAGTTCATCTTTGGGATGTAGAGGGTAAAAAATATTACGATTTCCTCTCGGCCTATTCAGCGGTCAATCAGGGACACGGACATCCAAAAATATTAAAGGCCTTAAATGAACAAGCGGATCAGCTCACGCTTACTTCAAGAGCCTTTCATAATGATCAACTCGGTCCATTTGAGGAATTTGCAACAGATTATTTCGGTTACGACAAATTGCTTCCTATGAACACTGGCGCTGAAGCCGTTGAAACCGCAATCAAACTATGCCGAAAATGGGCCTATGAAAAGAAGGGTATCCCTGAAAATGAAGCTCGTATCGTATTTGTTTCTAGTAATTTTCACGGTCGTACTTTAGGTGCTATTTCCGCCTCAACAGAAGAAAGTAGCCGAGAAGGTTTTGGTCCCTATGTGCCGGGATATGATATTGTACCATATAATGATATTCCTGCACTAGAACGCGCCCTTCAAGAGCCCCATGTAGCAGGCTTTATGGTCGAACCTATTCAAGGTGAAGCCGGCGTGGTCGTACCCGATCAGGATTACCTGTCTCGAGCAAAAGAACTTTGCAAAAAAAATCAAGTGCTATTTATCGCAGATGAAGTGCAAACGGGTATCGCCAGAACCGGAAAGCTTCTCGCTACCTGCGGACAATGCGACTGCAAGGGTTTTTGCGAAAATAAATATGAAACCCGGGCCGACATACTTGTCTTGGGTAAGGCTATTTCTGGTGGGGTTTACCCTGTTTCAGCAGTCTTAGCTGATGATCCCATCATGCTCTGTATACAGCCTGGCGAGCATGGAAGCACCTTTGGAGGTAACCCATTGGCATGTGCCGTAGCCAAGGCCGCATTGGAGATCGTTCGTGATGACCGCCTGGATGATAAAGCTGAAAAATTAGGCGTCATATTTCGGAATCGCATGCAAAAATTGGTAGACGAGTTGGATATTGTGTCATTGGTGAGAGGTAAGGGCCTACTGAATGCAATTGTCATCAATGATAGCCCTGAATCAAAAACAGCTTGGAATATCTGCGTCGATCTTAAGGAGAATGGCCTACTTGCTAAACCTACCCACGGTAATATTATCAGATTCGCCCCTCCCCTTATTATGACCGAAGCAGAGATCAATGAATGTTGTGATATTATTGAAAACACACTTCGAAATTGGGATTAAGCTTATTTGGGATATTTTGGGCATCACCCTCGAGTACTTACAAGCACTCGAGGGTCGCTATGATCGCAGCGCGGTCCCCAACAAGTTGGCGACGGCAGCGGCCAGGGCCTTGCCCTGCTCACAGCGCTGATGCAACTCAGCTTGATCTTTTTTCGTTATATTAAATGAAAGTCAGATATTTTTCACGGAAATAGGAACTACAGAATGAATAAACACACCATTTGGAAGCTTAAGCCGCAAATTGATGACCTGAATGCTTTAGGTAAAAACACGCTTGGAGATCATCTGGGACTGAGGTTTGTAGCGATCGGACCTGACCGACTGTGGGCATCTATGCCCGTAGATGAACGCACCAAACAACCGATGGGACTGCTTCACGGAGGGGCTAATGTAGCCCTGGCCGAAACGCTAGGCTCTGTTGCGTCTCAACTTTGTATTCCCCCAGCGGAAAGAAAAATGGCAGTAGGCGTAGAAATCAATGCTAATCATCTAAAATCGGCTCGGTCCGGGCGCGTTTACGGAATGGTCGAGCCCATTAGAATCGGTCAGTCCATTCATGTCTGGCGCATTTCTATCAAAAATGCACGGGGGCAACTCCTCTGTACAAGTCGTCTGACATGTATGATCATTAGCCGGTAAACCCTGAAGGCCTTTAGTAAGGAAGTATGAGGCTGCATCGTAATATTGAAAGAAAACACCTACCTTTATCTCAAACACCCTAATTCAGAAACAACACACTATGAAACTCACTTTACCCCTATTTCTCGTATCTCTGCTATTTAGCCTGAACGGCTTCGCTCAGCGTGAGAATTTCAATTTAGATCTCCTCATGCAGTTTGACTATCCCGAAAATTGCAATGACATTTGGGGCTATGTTGACCAAAATGGCGATGAATACGCCATATTGGGTACTACGGAGGCAACAGCGATCATAGCTATAGATGGACCCGGCGCGCCCAGGGAAATCGCATACATTCCAGGCACAAGATCTACCTGGAGAGATATGAAGCACTTTGAAGATCACGTCTACGTCACAACAGATGTTGGTGCAGATGGGCTGCTTATCATTGATATGAGCGAGATAAGCCAAGATAGCATTGACTACTTCTTTTGGACCCCAGAGCTCAGCCTCGACGGACAGGTTCTGAATACGATTACAAAATGCCACAACTTATATGTAGATGCCTCTACTGGATACCTATTTTTGAGTGGATGCAATAATCTGAATAGTGGGGGAATGCTCATATTTGATTTAAATGAGGACAAAAAGGAACCCAAATTGGTAGGAAGAGGTCATAGTGTTTACTCTCATGATGTATATACAAATGAAAACCTCATGTTTGGAAATGATATTTACAATGGAGAGTTATCTATTTTTGACATTACGGATAAAACCGCGCCGCAACTCGTAGCCCTTCAACCCACTACCGGCTCCTTTACACATAATGCATGGTCCTCTACAAATAATGATTTTGTATTTACGACCGATGAAATAGCTGGTGGATTTGTCGATGCATACGACATCCGTGAATTTGACAACATTCAGCGACTAGACAGTTGGAGACCCAATAATGCCATCGAAGATGGAATCATTCCTCATAATACCCATTACCATGAAGGTTTTCTTCATACTGCTTGGTATATTGTTGGAGTTGTGGTTTTAGATGCGACCGATCCAACAAATTTAGTTCCTGCGGCTTGGTACGATACATATGATGGAAATGAACGCCGTTTTAATGGAGCATGGGGCGCATACCCTTTTCTCCCGTCCGGGCGTTTATTAGTTTCAGATATAAATACAGGTTTGTATGTCTTTGATACAGATATAAAACCTGTGGCAAGATTAGAAGGACAGGTCACAGATATTATTACGGGATCCCCCATTCAAAATGTAGAAATTCGAATTGAGGATTTTATTTCTACTTCAGAAGCAACAGCAGCTGACGGATCCTATAAAACAGGAACGGCAAAATTTGATAGTGTAGTAGTTCATTTCGAGAAGGAAAATTACCTGCCTTTTTCTGACACCCTGGATTTAATAGCCGGTGAAACTTTAAAATACGATGTCGAGCTAGTACCTGATTTTCAATTATTTACATGGAACCTAAATGTCAGGGATTCGGCGCAAAACAGCCCCTTGGCTGAAGCCCAAATTCGATTATTTGATACTGAACTGGAAGAGGACTTTCTTTATGAAACTAAAGCTGACGGTCAATTAGAACAGCCCCTTATTCCTGAAGGACAGTTCGAATTATATTTCGGCAAATGGGGATGGAAAGAAGGGTGGATTCTCGATTTCAATATGAATATGAATCGATCGGATAGCCTTTTTTTAGCGAAAGGCTATAGAGATTACTTTAATTTAGATTTTAACTGGACTACAGAGGCCACAAGTCCAACCGGAAATTGGGAGCGAGTTATCCCGGAGGGCACAGAAATTGATAATGTTATTTCTAACCCCAACACCTCTAGTCCTAACGACTTTGGTCAACAAGCCTACGTTACCGGAAACAATAGTCAGTCAGTAGGATTTGATGATGTAGACGATGGCGATGTGACTTTACGATCGCCATGGATGGACTTGAGCGATTTGTCGGATATTCAAATTTCGTTTGACTATTGGTTTTTCAATCTAGCTGGGGCAACTCCTCCTAACGACTCGCTAAGAGTTACGATCTCCTCGCCTACTCAAAGCGTTTCCGTGCTTACAATTACGGAACCAAACTCAGAGTGGAAAAGCTTTTCCGTACAGTTAGACAGTTTAAATCTCATTCGACGAGATAGTGTTCGAATGGAGTTTGTCGCCTCGGACTATCCGGAAGGCGGTGGACATATTGTGGAAGCTGGTATCGATGCCTTTGAAGTCACTGGCAATCGAATCATATCCTCAATAGATATTCAGCCTATACGTGCCCTTAGCGTATATCCTAATCCTTCTTCACATAAGCTGTTTTTTAACACTGAGTTAATGGAGGTGAATCCCACGGAGGATAAAACCATAATGATTTATCATTCAGATGGAAAGCTTGTTCACTACAATAAACAAGTTGTCAATGAAATAGACGTTAGCCATCTGGGTAATGGAACATACATACTCGTGTTAAAGGAAGGCGAAAATATTTGGAGAACTAAGTTTCAGGTGATAAAATAAATCGCTGTAAATTTCAAAAAGATCAAAGTATAGACATGGAAATATGGCATAACCCAAGGTGTAAAAAGAGTAGAGAGACCTTGAAGCGGATTGAGGATGCCGGAGTGCAACCGAAAATCAGAAAATATTTGAATGCACCTCCTTCAGAACGGGAATTGTCTCAAGTTGTAAAGATGCTAGATATCAAGCCATTTGATCTCATTCGCAAATCCGAAAAGGTATTTAAAGAGAAATATAAGGGCAAAGACTTCAGTGATCACGAATGGATTACTATCATGACCTTGAACCCGAAATTAATAGAGCGTCCTATTGTTATTGAAGAAGGGGAAGCTATAATTGGTCGTCCACCTGAAAATGTAGACGAATTGTTATAACTCTGAGGAATAAAAAAAAGGCTGTGTAAAACACAGCCTTTAACTTTTGTAGCCCATAGGGGAATCGAACCCCTGTTTCCAGGATGAAAACCTGATGTC
>CAZVLN010000001.1:64978-193652 GCA_964627995.1 uncultured Saprospiraceae bacterium | reverse complement strand
ACTTCCAAGCCACGAAGAAGATGGTGGTGAGCGGTCGATAGGCACGCTGCTCCATCTGAGATCAAAAGACGAAAGGGCGTTTCCGCAAGGAGGCGCCCTTTTTTTTGGTTGTATTGATTTGCTACACTATTAAACAGTCTTTCTTCCAAGCTCTTTGAGGAGTTAAATGGTTTTAGACAAGTCTTTCAATGGAAGTTATTTTGACTGTTGGGTCGATTCCGATTCTAAAATTTGGTCACTAGAGCTTTATAAAGAGGCTAATAGAAGTATTCTACCAATTCAAAGCCTAAATGGATACCTGGAACGCGTAATGGCGAGTCAGCCCAGATTTAAATACTTTACCGAGAGTATTTAATAGGCTTTGATTATCTATCTAGTAATGATTCAATTGCCCAACAGTCCTGTTTGGCAGGTTCAACAGTTTTGAACATCACAGAATGACAGACTTTTATCGAGGAATAGAAAATTCTGCAATTCTTTTAATACTATTGGAATATTATAGGAGCGCTTATAGCATTAACCTCACTATTGAAAAAATGTCAGTCGTCTTCATCTTGAATGAGCATATCTCTCAAAAAAAATAATCCAGAGGCAATCAATGTCAAAGTTTGTTTACTTTTACATAAATAGTTTTAGTAGCAAAGAGATTTTTAGAACTCTTTTTTGCATGAACTGAAAAGTGGAGTCCAGATCCCAGGTTAAAAAACGGGGCGATACCGAAAAGCCTTATGAGTAGGAATGAATTTTAAATCAAATGAAATGAAAAGCACTCTTTTTAATTTAGCGATTGCGCTTTTCCTTACCTTGTTTATGACATCCTGTTATACTTTGACATATAATGTTGGAGATGGGGCGCAAACAGGTATCGAAATGAAGGAGAAGAACCATTACTTAATCTATGGTTTAGCTCCAATCAACACTTCAGACCCCACTGAAATGGCCGGTGATGCTGAAAACTATACAGTGACCATCGAGCATACTTTTGTTGACGGCTTATTAAATGCCCTAACCGCAGGGATATACACACCTACTACTACTAAGGTGATTCGATAGTTTTACATGCCAGGGTTGATCTCAATCCTGGCAATTTTTAATCTAGCTTAGATGAAAAAGTTACTCTTAATCTTTGGTGTTGTTTTTGTTCTTTTAGGGATTTTTCAAGGAGGGCGTTATATCTTTGATTACGAGCTTTTGTCTTCTTACGGAAAAGGCTACGTTATAGGTTCTGGTCTACTTTTACTCTTGGGTGTTTTACTTATCTATTTCGGAATAAAGAAAAAGAAGACCGAGGTTTAGCCCTTGTAGTTTTACTTAATTTTTGCATTGTAATACCGCAATTGTCTTCTTATCTGATTTTCGCTAAAATTAATTGCCATTTCAGCTAGGAACAGGTAAATTATAGATCGAACATCATTTATTAAACACGTACCAAAAAGGCCCTTCATATTTTTCGTAGATACCTTGTAAAACGATGCGGCCTTCCAGCTGTTGCAATTCAGCTATGAGTTCATCTGAAGATTGGACGGGCTTATCATTAATATGAGTAATGATGAATCCGGGGTCCATCTTGGTTCGTTCAATAAGGGAGCCCCGATAAATACTAACCACCTTAACCCCTGCAGATTCGACAGTTTCGCGTTCACTACGAATAAGATTGCGAACTTCAAATCCAATATCTTTTAGTATGCCTTCTGATCTGATATTGACAAGATCGGTCGTATTAAAAGGGTTTTTTAGCACGAGAGGTCGAACTATTTTCTTCTCATTACGAATACAAACTAATTCAATTTTATCGCCCGGCCGGTATTGGCCCAGTTTTTCGGTTAAATCCGTCAATGTATAAATCGGTTTTCCACTGAGTGACCAGATAACATCTCCTGGAGTTAGTCCTGCCTCGGCCGCTGCACTTTCTGGGTTTACACGGTAAATATACACGCCGCGTACTTCATTTAATTTCATTTCCTGGGATAGGTCAAAATCTACAGTACTCGCCTCAATACCGAGTATACCTCTATGCACAGTCCCAAATTCACGTAAGTCGCTGATTACTTTTTTTACTAAATTAGCTGGTATGGCAAAAGAATAGCCCTCGGAACGGCCAGAAAACGTAAGAATAGCCGTAGTAATACCTACGAGTTTCCCAGAGGTGTTGATAAGTGCGCCACCGCTATTTCCCGGATTAACAGCTGCATCTGTTTGAATAAAAGACTCAATACCCGTTGGATCCTCAATAATTTCTAAACTGCGGGCCTTGGCACTTACTATACCAGCTGTCACTGTAGACTGAAGTCGGAAAGGTGTTCCGACGGCCAGTACCCACTCACCAACAGCTAATGCGTCCGAATCACCTATTTGAAGATAGGGGAGTTCCTTGCCATCGACTTTTAGCAAGGCCAAATCTGTAGACTCGTCAAAACCGATAAGCCTTGCGGAGAGTTCTCGTCTATCGTCAAGCACGATTTGAATGTGTTCGCCGCCTTCAATGACGTGCTTATTCGTGACGATATATCCATCTGGTGACACAATAACGCCTGACCCATTAGAGTGAGTGTAACTAGGCTGCCAACTTTCTTTGGAAGTGGCAGTTTGAGTTTTGATGTATACTACTGAAGAGGTGGCTTTAGATGCTGCTTTTACAAAATTAGGCGGCACATGGTGAGCTGTAGTGTCTGGTGTTTTTTTCTTAAAAGGAGCTACCGACCGGTCCCAGTAGGGCTCGCTGAAGTTCTTTACCCAACGAGCATCAGGTTGCCGTTCTTGTATCACGACGCGCTCCGGTTTGGGAATCCACAAATGGTACACTCCCACAACTAAAATGGCAGATAGTAATGACCAGAGGGCTATTTGTAGGTGCTTCATATATCAAAGATATGTAATTTTTAATCTCCTTTACCATAACCCCGGGGTTCCTGAATCAGATAAGTTAAAGGTTTAACTTAGAAATGGGATTCAAGGCAGCAGGGGAGCTATTTAGCATCGCATGATTATATGGGGACTACTCTTCCATTTCAATGACAAGAAGGAGCTGCTGGATTTCGCCTTCCGTTTTTTTATCACCTTGATCTTGTGCAACTTCCAACCCCTCCTTAAGTATCAGTTGAGCTCGCGTGATTTTGCCATTATCATAATACAGTTGTCCCAGGTGAAAATAAAGGGCGAGGTAGTCGGGATGTTCGAGTTTAAGGTATAGATAATACCTTATTGCTTCTTTTGTATCGTATTTTTCCCACTCTTTAGCAAGGGCAAAAAGTAAAAAGGAATCCTTCGGATCTTCATTAAGAAGAGATTTTAGTTGAGCTCTCTTGTCCATATCTTACGCTTTTTTGACCCCACAAAAGGGTCGGTCTTTAGGCTTTGTCGTGCACTTTCGTTATCTTTGAGTGACAAAAATACAAAGCGAATGAATATATTAGTATGTGTTAGTAAGACGCCAGAGACGACGGCGAAAATTTCATTTACCGATGATAACACCCAATTTAATACCGAAGGTGTAAATTATATCATGAATCCATACGATGAATGGTATGCTTTAGTACGTGCGGTTGAATTAAAGGAGCAATTTGGGGGTGAAGTCACTTTGCTAAATGTGGGGCCAGCTGCAAATGATGCAATTATCCGCAAGGGATTAGCTATAGGAGCTGATAAAGCAGTTCGTGTTGATGCAGAGCCGGGTAGTGCGTATGAGACCGCGAAGCACATTGCGAATTATGCAAAAGACCAAGACTTTGATGGTGTCTTTTTTGGAAAAGAGACTATTGATTACAATGGCTCTGAAGTAGGAGGGATGGTTGCTGAACTTATGGATCTACCGTTTATTTCTTATGCAAGTAAATTGGAAATGGATTCTACGGATGAGGCGACGATTACCCGGGACATTGAAGGAGGTGTTGAAGTTCTCGAAGTAGCGCCTCCATTTTGTCTAAGTGCTGCGAAAGGCCTGGCAGAGCAAAAAATTCCAAACATGCGCGGTATTATGATGGCGAAACGCAAGCCATTAGAAGTAGTAGAAGCGGAAGAGGTTAATCAACCTGCAGAAGTGGTCGGATTCCGATTACCTGAAGAGAAAGGAAAAGTTACTTTGATCGATCCTGAAAACATGGAAGAATTAGTTCGTTTACTACACGAGGAAGCAAAAGTTATATAAAATAAAAGTAAAATATTATGTCTGTTTTAGTATATGCCGAAGCACATGGCGGTGCTTTCAATAAAAAAGCATTTGAGGTTGTAACCTATGCCCGCAAGACGGCGGATATTTTAGGTACTGAATGCATTGCCGCGACTGTTAATTCCGATAACCCTGAGAAATTGGGTGTATATGGCGCTCATAAAGTGGTTCAATTGCAATCGGGTGCCCTTGAGAAATTTGATGCAGGGACTTACACAAAAGCTTTAGACCAGGCTGCTGAAAAATTAGGAGCCGATACGGTCATTCTTCAACATAGTTCCGATGGTAAATCGTTAATTGGCCGCTTAGCAGCTCGTTGGGGGTGTGGGAGTGTTTCTGCGGTTAATCAGTTGCCAACTTATGAGGGTGGGTTTAAGGTAGAGAAACCTGTATTTTCGGGTAAAGCATTCGCTACCTATTCTATCAGTTCAGATCGTCGGGTTCTGAGTTTGGTTGGGAATAGCTTGCCGCCAGAGGAAATGGGTGATGAGCAAGTCGATGTTGAGAAATTTGATTTGGATATAGAAGCCCCTAAAGTTAAGGTGGTTAAGGTAGATAAAGTAAAGGGTGAAATTCCTCTTCCAGAAGCAGAGCTCGTCGTTTCTGCCGGCCGTGGTATGAAAGGTCCTGAGAATTGGGGCATTATTGAAGAGTTAGCTGACACTTTGGGAGCTACAACTGCCTGTAGTCGTCCGGTTTCCGATTCAGATTGGCGTCCTCATCACGAGCACGTCGGACAAACAGGAATTGCGATTCGCCCGAATTTGTATATTGCAATTGGCATTTCGGGTGCAATACAACATCTTGCCGGAGTAAATAACTCCGATACGATCGTTGTGATTAATAAGGATCCGGAAGCGCCATTTTTCAAATCTGCCGACTATGGTGTAGTTGCAGATTTATTTGATGTGGTGCCTAGACTAACTGAAGCGATAAAAAAGTTTAAGGCTTCCTAGTTACAAGATAGTTAAAAGCCCCACAGGGCTTTTAACTTTTATTGCATATATAAATCATGATGGCTCAACAAGTATGGAAAAAATAGAACTTGAAATTGTAGCGCTCTCTCATAGTGTAACTCAGTCCCATAATTACGCCGTTGTTTTAGGTGAAAAACACGGTCAACGAAGGTTACCTATTGTTATTGGTGGATTTGAGGCGCAGGCTATTGCAGTTGCCATGGAAGATATGAACGTGTCACGTCCACTTACCCATGACTTGTTAAAAAACACCCTAGAAACCTTTGAAATTGATTTACAAGAGGTTGTCGTAAATAATCTGCTCGATGGTGTTTTCTATGCCCGCTTGGTCTGCACAATTGACGGAAAAACGGTGGAGATTGATTCGCGTACATCTGATGCTATTGCTATGGCAGTACGATTTAAATGTCCCATCTATACTTATGAAGAAATTTTGACTCAGGCTGGGGTTAACATGGATGATGAAGGACAGTCCAAAGAAGAAGGAAAAAGACGCTCTGTGCCTAAAGCTACAGACAGCTTGGAGTCCATGTCCATTGAAGGCTTGAACGAGCTGCTTGATAAAATGCTCGGGGAGGAAAATTATGAAAAAGCTGCAGAAATAAGGGATGAGATGAACCGACGGAAAGGAGAGGGTGGCGAGAATTAAGCAGCATTCACTAAATCTATAGTTGCTCTATTTCATGGCAAACTTTTTCGATTTCTGTTAGACTTACATCCATGTGAGTAACAAATCTTATAGTTTGCGGGCCAAAAGCTGCACATAATATCCCCTTTTTTTCCATTTCCTTCACCCATTTATTTGATGACATAAACGTTGGGTCCAGGTCAAATATGACAATATTGGATTCACCGGGCAGTACACGTGTAACTCTATTTACTTTTTTTAAGGTACTTCTCAGGTGTTCTGCCTTAACATGGTCTTCAGCAAGGCGTTCGCGATGATGCTTTAAAGCGTGCAGTCCTGCTGCTGCTAAAAATCCAATTTGCCGCATTCCCCCTCCTAGTGCTTTGCGAATGCGTCGGGCTTCTATAATATCTTCTTTAGATCCTACCAATAATGAGCCAACTGGAGCACCGAGTCCTTTAGATAAGCAAAAAGAGATGGTGTCGAAGTGAGCTCCGTAATCCTGAGGATTTTCGTTTGTAATACTTAAGGCGTTAAAAAGTCGCGCGCCATCCAGATGCCGTTTAATACCTTTTGATTCCGCAAATGCAGTTAGTTTTTGAATTTGACTTAAGTCGTAATGTGTGCCTCCAGCTTTGTTGCAAGTGTTTTCAAGAACCAAAAGTTTTGATTTAGGTAACCAATCGAATCGAGGTTGGATCGCTTGATGAATCTGTTCCACATTTATGATACCATGGTTTCCTTCTAACAACTTAATCGACACCCCGGAATGCATGGCCCATGCTCCAGCTTCATAATTATAAATATGGGCTGTTTTATCGCACATTACTTCATCTAAAGGATTAGTATGTAGATGTATGGCAATTTGATTAGCCATCACACCCGATGGGCAAAATAGTCCCGCTTCCATTCCAAGTAATTGGGCTCCATATGATTCCAATTCATTAGCAGTAGGGTCTTGTTGGAATACATCGTCTCCTACTTCAGCTGAGAACATGACATCTCGCATTGCTGCAGTAGGTTTCGTGACAGTATCACTAAGTAAGTTGATCATTTCTAATTTTTTCTTCTATTCGAATATACAATTAATTCCATCTTTGGAATTTTTAAAGGGGTTAATAAGTTTCGGTTTACGCTGAGATTCTCTATCGTTGCTTACATTTGCAAAAAAAAAACCATGCAAAAACTCAGATGGTTCCTTTGGGTTACAATTTTGGTTCTGTGGGTGGCCGCCTCTATATACCTGATTCGATCCGTCTGGGCTTATCCAGGTGGATCAGCTCTATCTATGCATCAAGATGGGTTCTCCTGGTCTGAAAACCTTTTTATGGAATTAGGGCGAATGCAAGCTTATAATTTAGAAAATAATGAACGTGCTGAAGGATTCTGGGTTAACTTCTTATTGTTATCGGGAATAGGTATGGCCATACTACATTTGATGTGGATGCTCAATATGCGCGTACATCAAGCTCGACTTTGGGCTGGAGCAGCATTCCTACTTGTGGGATTGGGTGCTTTTCACAGTTACGGTCTTCGCTTGTACCCATTTGATACAGCATATTTTAAATTTCTTGTTTTTTGGGAGCGAATGGCTGCTGGCTATGCATTGGGCGCTGTAGCTACGGGAATCGCAATGAAAATTGAGCCCGAATGTAAGTCATTGCATTCATATGCCTGGTGGTCTGCCGGTTTGTTGGCTCTAATTCAATGGAGTTTATTGAAATGGGGCCCTGAGATGTGGAGGAGTCATTGGGTTTTAACTACTCATGCCATCCTAGAAAAGGTAGTTTTTGTCGCATATGTGGCGGTATGGATTGTGCATTTGCGCTTGCGATACAACAAATTGCGCGGGGATACCCCAAATTAAATATTCCTTAGCCGAGGGATCAGGGGGTGAGCATCTGTTCAGGGTAAAAGTCGGTTAATCAGATGATCAGCTATGCTGTTTGACCATTACTTTTAATATCTTTGTAATTATGAAAATGGAGAATATTCGGAATTTTTGCGTGATTGCGCATATTGATCATGGGAAAAGTACACTTTCAGATCGCCTATTAGAGTTTACTAAGACTATTACTGAGCGTCAGATGCAAGATCAGGCGCTAGATGATATGGATTTGGAGCGCGAGCGAGGAATAACCATTAAGAGTCATGCAATTCAATTGGACTATAAGCATGATGATGGTGAGATATATACCTTTAATCTTATTGACACGCCTGGCCACGTTGACTTTTCTTATGAAGTTTCTCGATCTATAAAGGCTTGTGAAGGTGCATTATTACTTGTGGATGCAGCTCAGGGTATTCAAGCTCAGACGATTAGCAATCTATATTTAGCACTAGAGCACGATTTAGAGATAATTCCCATCTTAAACAAGGTGGATATGGAGAGTGCGCTTATAGAGGAAGTTTCTGATCAAATTGTTGATCTATTGGGATGTACGCCCGGCGAGATTATTCATGCTTCAGGCAAAACGGGTTTAGGTGTCGAAGATATTATGCGATCTATTGTAGATAATATTCCCCCACCCACAGGCGATCCTAAAGCCCCTCTTCAAGCCTTGATTTTCGATTCTGTATTTAATCCCTATCGAGGTGTAGTAGCTTATTTCAGGGTTTTAAATGGAACCATGAAAAAGGATCAACTCATTCGGTTTTTCCATGCGAAAAATGAGTACGAGGTCAATGAAGTAGGTATTTTAAAAATGGGTCAGGTACCTGTTAAGAAAATATCTGCAGGAAATGTGGGCTATGTAATTACCGGAATTAAGGAATCTAAGGAAATTAAGGTTGGAGATACAATTACTTCTGTCGACGATCCTTGTAAAGAGGCCATTAAAGGCTATGAGGATGTAAAACCTATGGTTTATGCGGGAGTTTTCCCTATTGATAATGATGACTTTGAGGATTTGAGAGATAGTCTTGAAAAGTTGCAGCTCAACGATGCATCTTTAGTTTTCGAACCTGAAACCTCAACAGCCCTAGGATTTGGTTTTAGATGTGGATTTTTGGGGATGCTTCATTTGGAGATCATACAAGAACGATTAAGCCGAGAGTTTGGGCAAGAAGTCATTACAACAGTCCCCAACGTAAGTTATTTCGCAAAAACTACGAAAGGGGAGGAGTACCGTGTTAATACACCGACAGATCTTCCGGAACCGACGCAATTAGAATATGTAAAAGAACCCTACATTGATGCTCAAATCATTACGAAGCCCGAATATATCGGATCGATCATGACACTTTGTATCGATAAAAGGGGAGAATTAACCAAACAAGTTTATTTAACTCAAGAGCGGGTAGAGCTTTCTTTCTATTTGCCCCTGGCTGAGATTGTTTTTGATTTTTACGACCGCTTAAAATCGATATCTCGTGGATACGCTTCTTTTGATTATCAACCTCACGAGTATAGAAAGTCCGACCTTGTAAAATTAGATATTCTGCTCAATGGTGAATCCGTTGATGCGCTAAGTGCGTTGGTTCATCGGACTAAGGCTGAAGAGTTGGGGCGTCGTATTTGTAAAAAATTAAAGGAGCTTTTGCCTCGTCAGCAATTCAAGATTGCTATTCAGGCAGCTGTTGGGGCCAAGGTTATTGCGCGGGAAACAATTTCTGCACTGCGTAAAGATGTGACCGCGAAGTGTTACGGAGGTGATATTTCGCGAAAGCGTAAGCTTTTGGAAAAGCAAAAAGAAGGAAAGAAGAAAATGCGTCAAGTGGGTTCTGTGGAAGTGCCGCAAAAAGCATTTCTCCAGGTATTGAAACTAGACGATTAACCGCTATAGCTAAAATCAAGTCTTTAGGATAAATATGCCTTGCTAGCAGCAAACGCTTGCAGAAAATATTCTATTTATGAATTAATTGCTATTGTTCTCAGAGAGCTATTGTTCAAAAAGCTGCTCTACGAATGCTTTTTTATTGAATACTTGCAACTTTTCGATTTCCTCACCTACTCCAATATATTTGATTGGAATTTTGAATTGGTCGCTAATGCCGATGGCTACCCCGCCTTTAGCAGTTCCGTCTAGCTTGGTAAGTGCTAAAGCAGTAACTTCAGTAGCTTCTGTAAATTTTTTGCACTGTTCAATGGCGTTTTGGCCCGTAGTCGCATCTAAAACCAATAATACTTCATGGGGAGCGCCTTCCATACTTTTATTCGTTGATTTTCGCATTTTGGATAGCTCTCTCATCAAATGCTTTTTAGTATGTAAACGTCCAGCAGTATCGATAATAGCTATGTCCAAATCATGCTGAATCGCTTTCTGTACCGTTTCAAATGCCACCGCTGAAGGATCTGTATCCATTCCTTTACTGTAAAAGTCACAACCTACGCGTTTCGACCAAATTTCAAGTTGATCTACCGCGGCCGCACGAAAGGTATCGCCTGCTCCGATTATCACTTTTTTACCTTGTTGGGTAAACTGATAAGCTAGCTTTCCTATGGTAGTAGTTTTCCCTACGCCGTTTACACCCACGACCAATATAACATAAGGTTTTTGGGCATTGTCAGGTAAGTCGAAGTCTTCAATACCCGTTGTATTATTTTCGGAGAGTAGTTGTACAATCTCATCTCTAAGAATAGCATTGAGTTCGCTTGTATTCATGTACTTGTCTTCTGCAACTCTTGCCTCGATTCGGTCGATGATTCGTATGGTTGTCTCCAAGCCTACATCAGAAGAGATTAAGATCTCTTCCAAATTATCGAGCACTTCTTCATCCACGGTGGATTTTCCAGCAACGGCCCGAGATATTTTAGAGAAAAAGGACTTTTTGGTTTTGTCTAAACCTTCGTCGAGGTCCTTTTTCTTTTCTTTATTGAAAAAATTAGAGAAAAAGCTCATAATAGGGTACTGATGATATGAAATAAAAAAACAGGCTTCTCTATTTATAGAAAAGCCTGTTTACTTATGGAATAAGGAGAAGCCATTATTTTTTAGCGAAAAACTCCTTAACCTTATCTTTGTGAATGATCACTTCTTTATACGAGTACTTACCCGTCAATGGATTTTTGATGCTATCCACTACTTTTACGTGATCCTTACCTGATCCTGCGTTTGCTGCCCTTTGGGCAACTCTCGCATTTTTTGATACCTTCTTTGCCATGATTATTTGATTTCTTTATGAACTGTATATTTCTTTAAAATAGGATTGAATTTTTTCAATTCTATTCTTTCGGGTGTGTTTTTCCGATTTTTTTGTGTTACATATCGCGACGTACCTGCAAGACCACTGTCTTTCATTTCAGTACATTCAAGAATTACCTGAATACGATTGCCTTTGCTCTTCTTAGCCATAATACTTCTTTAAACTATTACAATTTTACTCTGGGTGGAGTTCCTTTTTTCTCTAATTTTTTCATGTAGGCATAAACTCCTAACTTATTAATGGATTTCAATGCTTTGGTGGAAACCTTTAGAGTTATCCACTGATCCGTTTCCGGGACATAGAATTTTTTCTTTTTCAAATTAGGCAAAAACCGTCGTCTTGTTTTCGCATTTGAAAATGATACATTATTGCCGCTAACCGGCCGCTTTCCCGTTAAATCACATACACGTGCCATAATTTCAAAGTTTGCTTTACTATTCGCAAATAATTAAAAGTTCCCAGGTCTTAAACCAGTAGTGACCTCGGCAGGATTCGAACCTGCAACCTCCTGATCCGTAGTCAGGTGCTCTATCCAGTTGAGCTACGAAGCCAAATTCGAGTAGGTTTCCACCTCTCTAAACTTTTGCGAGGGCAAAGATATGACTTTTTCCCCGACCGTACAATTCTTTTGAGAAAAACTCCATTGTTTTTCCAGCTCTATGGTGTATAAATGACTATTGTAGCATCTTCCGTCCCATTTTGTTCCAATTTTAGGATATATGCTCCCCTTTGTAATTTGTTAGGAATTTGGACAACTAAATTTTCCTGATCAAAAATGACTACGTCAAATTGCTCTTCCCAAAGTAAGCGTCCAACCATATCAAATAATTGAATATTTACAGGGTCAAAGGTGACTGGAGAAAATGAAATATTGAGCGTACCTCCACTGGGGTTTGGATAAACTTGCATTATATCAACAGAAGGTGAAGTTTGGATGAAGGAAGTACTATCCTTTCCGCATAGGTATATGGGAGCCCATTTTGCAGCCTCAAACACATCTAGTCTTCCTCCACTTATGGTAAGCGTCTCCAAACTCGGCAATGGTTTTACTGTGTTGAGCAATAAATCTTTGACTTTTAATGCCGTTTCGCGAGGGGCCTCCAGCGCAAGCGTTGCCAACTCCGTGCAAGGCGAACTATATAATAGCGCGATTGCTCCGGTTACAAATGGGGCAGAAGCTGAAGTACCACTAAATTCCCCATAGGTTCCATCAGATGTAGTCGATTGAATGCCTTGCCCAGGGGCACCTAAGTGGACAAATTTGGAGCTAAAGCCCCCCTCAAAACTGTCTTTTTCATCGTTTCGATCTGTTTTGGTGACTGTAATTTGAGCATCGTTACCACACAAAGCAGGCATGTCGCCTTCTTGTTCGATATCAATAGCTGCATTTGTGGTGCTGGCTACAGTAATAATTCCGACTTTGCCGAGACTATCTATTAAGTTGCACCAAATTGGCAGTTGCTCTGGGAAAGTGAAATCTACGCCAAAGGAAAGATTGGCAGCAACGACAAAACTTCCCGCCTGCCCGTTCGATTCATTATATAGCTTGCGCTGTTCGAAGGCATACTCCAGTGCAGCATAAATTTCGTTGGTTCTAAGTGAAGGGGTAAGAGGCATGAGTTTGGTATTGTAAGCCATTCCAGCTATGCCCTCTCCATTATTAGTCGAAGCTCCAAGTATTCCGGCAACGGGTGAGCCGTGCCATCCTTCCTCGTGCAAAGGGATATCCATTCGGAAATTCCATCCATGTATGTCATCAATAAAGCCATTGCCATCGTCATCGATCGCATTTCCCGGTATTTCGTACAGGTTGACCCATAGCTGATTTTCTAAATCGGGGTGGTCTTCCAGAAAGCCATTATCCAAAACGGCCACTACAATCTCATCGTTTAGGGCTGTTTCACTCCCTTTTAGCTCTTTCCATGCCTCCGGAGCCCCCATTAACGGCAGCGCCCACTGTTCAGAATATAACTCGTCATTGGGTGGTTGATTTCGCAGGGTAATTTCTACATTATTTTCTACATGTCGAACATTTGAATCCTTGCGAAGGCGATCCATCCATCGCTCTCGCTGGCTCATTGGGACTGTAAGCTGGTAAATGTGAAATCGATCTCCAACCGTCTTCCAATTTATCCCGGCTTTTTGGGGTTGGGCTTTTTGGATAAATTGGTTCCATGCCTGCTCACTTTCCATTTGAATAAGGAGAGTAGTTGATTCTTCTTGTGCATGGACGCTTGATCCTATCAAAAGGAGCAGGCATCCTATTACAATGTGTATGCTAAGAGATTTCATAATACATTAGTTGCGTTATTCAAAAATAAGTGCTTTTAGTGAAATAAATAATCTTTATTATCATTTGAAATTTTCGATTTCTTTTTCGCATTCTTCAACCAACTTTCCGACATACCGAAACCCTTTTTTCATGCGGGAACCATACCATGAGAACATTTCGCCATCTACGAGTTTTATTTGAGTGTCCGGCAATAGCGCCTGAAGCTCTGTAATGTGTTTTTCTTTAAAGGGGAAGGGTTCGGAGGATAGGAAAATGAAATCTAATTTTCTGTTTTTTAGTTTTTCTATAGGCATTTCCGGGTAGCGATTGAATTCTGAAAACGCATTCTGAAATCCACAGCTCTCTAAAAATTCGTGAATGTATGTATTTTTTCCTACTGCCATCCATGGATTCCTCCAAATGTAATAGCCCACATGGGGTCGAGGTGAAATTTGGCCAATATTATTTTTTTCTTCTTTAATACGCTTAATCCAGTCCTCGGCAATCTTTTCTTTATGCGTGACTCGCCCCAATTCTATCATCATGTCGAGTGCATCCTCAACAGTAACTATATCGGACATCCAAACCGGATAATACTGCTGTAAATACTCAATGTCGTCTCGAGTATTTTCTTCTTTATTTCCAATAATCAAATCTGGCTCTAGGCTATGTATGACGTCTTTTTTTATTTTTTTCGTTCCACCGACTCGAGTTTTATTTTTAAACCATTGTTTTGGATGGACACAAAACTTGGTGATACCTACAACTTCGTCTGAAAGGCCCAAGTCATATAAAAATTCAGTTTGGGAAGGCACCAGAGAAATAATGCGTTGTGGAGCTGTGGACCCAAGATCAATCGTATTATTCATTTGGTCTGTACTTTCCATGGATCTGGATATTTAATAGTATAACGTATCTAAGCTTAGCATTAGTTGACTCATACAGGCATTTTTTCTAAAGTACATTCCTTTAAATCAGCCTTTCCAACCGAAAAAGAGCAGGTAGCCCTAATACATTCATGCCATTCCTTACTCCATCAATTCTTCATCCGCCAGGGATAGAAGTGGTATGTCGCACAGCGGTTTCGGATGCAGGAGTGGGGCGAGGAGGCGACCAAATGGAAGCCACCGCAGGCCCCGGGGCGGTTTTGTTATCGTTTTTCGTACTTAGGCAATTTAGGACTCCAAGTGCTTGATGCGGCCCCGTACTCCTGCCCGAAACCGCAAGCGACGTAGGAACGGATAGCCCGGCGCCCCCGACTGCACCGAGTCGGGGGCGGGTGGCCCATTAAAATTTATTCTTCAGGCTTAACATTGGCGGAACTAAATATTCGATCCCATCGAATGCCGTTGCTCATAGAACCTTCCACCGTGGAGAAAAATATGAATAGGGGTTGGCCTACAATGTGTGTTTCGGGCACAAAGCCCCAAATGCGAGAATCCTCTGAGTTGTGGCGATTGTCTCCCATCATCCAATAGTAATTCCATTTGAAAGTATAGTTTTCAGTAAGCTCGTCATCGATGTAAATGTCATCGCCCTCGACGCGTAAATCGTGATTTTCATAGACTTGAATAATGCGTTGATAAAAGGCTAAGTTTTCCACATTTAGTGCGATAGTAGCTCCTTTTTTTGGAATATATATGGGGCCATAATTGTCATAATTCCAGCCTCCGGAGATGTCCGGATCATGGGGGAAGAAGTGGTTTTTTGTGAAGGGATACTGGCTCATATCCAGTGGAGTGAACTCCGCTTCAGGCATCAAGCCTTCCAGGCGCTCTTTTTGCTGCTCCGTGAGCACGATTTGCATTACCTTCTGATCCATATGCTGGATATCTTCCTTTGATATTTTCCATTCAGAAAATTTTCGGGTATTCACGAATTCACCGTTTAGCCGAACTATATAGGTATAGGCCAACTCCTCGGGATTTGCAGCGGCTTTCCCATTAATAAATACCTGTCGGTCTTTGATTTGAAGGCTATCGCCCCCCACGGCTATGCACCGTTTGATGTAGAAGTCTGTTTTATCGATGGGCCGTGTAACTAGATTATATCGCTTCTGATAGCTTTCGAAATTTCCCGATCGGCGAGCCTGGCCTACATCGAATGTGCGGCTGGGGAGTATGAAAACCGAATCACCAACGGGCCAGTTGAAAACTACGGGGTCGTTCCGTTTCACTTTATTAATCGCTGGCAGTCTAAAGTAGGGCAGAGAGGGGGATGATAGGTACGACTCAGTATTGAGAATGGGGATGCGATTGTGTAAGAGCGGGACTTGTAGAACGGTCATCGGTGTGCGCATACCATAATGGACCTTACTCACAAAAAGATAGTCACCAACCATAAGGGAATCCTCCATGGAGGAGGTGGGAATAGTGTAGGCTTCAACCAGGAACATGCGAATAAATGCGGCAGCGAAGACGGCAAAGATAAGCGACTCTGCCCATTCCCGGCCGCTACTTTTTTTATAGGGATTTTGAGCGACTAATTTTTGATATTCGTATTTTTTGTCGTTTTCCAGTGCATTTTTGAGCTTTTCCTGATATTCTTTTTCCAATTTGTAGGAGGGACCTTTAAAGGCATTGGCTCTATTTTTAACAATCCAAATAAAAAAGAAGGGAGCGCCAATGACCGCTAAAACTGAGTGGACAAACTTAAACTGTCCGAAAGAACGAACGGTTTCTATGGCTAAATTGGCATAGATAAAGAGGTTTACAATGGGAAACAACAGCCACCAGGCATAGTGTGGCGATCGACCCACCGCCTCAGACCAGGCACCAAAGTTTTTTCCCGGTATCCAGCCCACCTTGCCATCTTTGCCCATCAGAGGCAAGATCTGAGTAAAGCTGTAGGATAATAACACATAATAAACAATCAAGAAAATCAGTATGCTCATAGTTGAAATTTGTCTGGGCCAAAGATAGCGTTTCTACTCATATTATAGGAAGAGCAAGAAATGGATTTGAAAGCTCGTGATTTGAGCTTGGCGCCCGCTTTTGGGCTATCATTCAATCGTTTTATTTTACTATAAACGAAAATCAAGGCAATGAAGTACGTCGACTTTGTAATACCTAATCAGCAATATAATACGCATTCATCGGGCATACGTTATGCACCCACCATTGCGGTAGTTCTACCAAATTAGATTCTTCATAGAGTATGTAGAAAAACACTTTATGGAGCACAAACTCATCAAGGTGGGCAGGGGATCCGGAACTGCTTCAACGCCTATTAATAAGCGTTAAAGATTTTTTGAATACTAAAACCAATTTTAGAGCGATTCATCGTCTTCTCCGAAGATGTCAGAAAGCGGGTCGGAAAATTGAATTTCATCTTCAACAATTTCTCGTTCAATCACATTGAAGGTGCTCAAACCATGTAAAATAAGCTCCATGGCTGTGTACTGATCCTCCGCCGTAAAATTTGATAATTTAGCTAAGGCTGCTAAGCCGTTGACTTTTTCTAACTCGGCTTTATACTCCTTATTGCTGGCATCATTCAGTAATTTAACTTTCCCGCCATTTTCGAAAAAGTCTTTTACGTCCGTATATGGCGAATCTTCTCCGGAAACGTATTGGTCGGGGTTTTTGAAATGCATGAGAAATGACTCCTGCAGGGCTAAGTGTATGATAGATAGAGCGACTTCGTATGGCCCATTTTGCTCACCTTCATAAACCAATTCGAGTTTACCCGTTAACGAAGGGATGACACCCCAGAAATCGACTAATCTGGCTGAAGTTTTATCCTCATTGTTTTTTAGCATACGGCGCTCAGCTGTGGATACTAAATTTTCCATAGCTGAAATGGACATTCGAGCAGAAACTCCACTATTTTCATCCACATATTCACTTTCTCTCGCTTTGAATGCAAGCAGCTCAATGAAGTCTTCCAAAATTTCTGAAACCTGGATATTCTTCTTCCGCTCGCTCGTAATGCGAGCTTCTTGTTTGGTAATAGCTTTGGCTACATCGAGCGTTTTGGGATAGTGAGTGAGAATTTGACTCTCGATTCTGTCTTTCAGAGGGGTAACAATAGACCCGCGGTTCGTATAATCCTCCGGATTGGCGGTAAAAACGAATTGAATATCAAGGGGCATACGTAATTTGAACCCCCGAATTTGAATATCTCCTTCCTGGAGAATATTAAAGAGGGCGACCTGGATGCGAGCCTGAAGATCTGGCAATTCGTTAAGTACAAAAATAGATCGGTGTGCACGCGGTACCAGGCCAAAGTGGATTACACGTTCATCTGAATAGGGAAGTTTCAGATTGGCAGCTTTGATGGGGTCCACATCGCCTATCAAATCAGCAATACTTACATCGGGCGTGGCGAGTTTCTCAACAAAGCGCTCTGAACGGTGTACCCATTCGATCTGGGCATCATCCCCCTGTTCCATGATAATGGTTTTTCCTTGCGTGCTCATCGGCTGCATAGGGTCATCCATTAATTCAGAATCTTTGAGTACGGGAATATGCTCGTCCAGTAAATTTACAAGCAGTCGGGCGATTCTGGTTTTGGCTTGCCCACGCAATCCCAACAATAGCATATTGTGGTTCGATAGGATCGCTCGTTCTAGATCTGGAATGACCGAATCCTCGAACCCCTGAATTTCGGGAAAGGAATTGATGTTGTTGCGAATATTATGGATCAGATTAGATCGCAATTCACTTTTTATACTTTGGGGCTTGTAATCGTGATTTGATTTTAATTCGCCAAAGTTAGAGGGTAAGTTCATATATTATTTCGTTTTGCGTCCTTTATTCTTTTTGTAATCCATGAATACAAATTTACCTACGCCTTCAGGAGAACTGTAGAAAGCTTTTCCATAATTTGCCTTCGTAAATTGATCGATAAATTGCATGAGATAGGGATCTCTGGCAATCATAAAGGTAGTTATGGGGATATTAGATTTACGGCATTTGTACGCGAGGCTTAGGGTTCGTTTCACAATTTTTTGATCGAGACCGAAGCTGTTTTTATAGTACTTCTTACCAATTTTTAGGCAGGAGGGTTTGCCATCGGTAATCATCATGATTTGCTTATTCGGATTTCGTCGTTTTTTGAGCAATCCCATCGCTAAGTTGAGTCCGGCCACCGTATTGGTATGATAGGGACCTACTTCCAGGTAGGGGAGATCCTTCACTTCAATTTTCCAGGCGTCGTTACCAAAGACAATAATATCAAGGGTGTCTTTGGGATAGCGTGTACGGATCAATTCCGCCAAAGCCATGGCTACTCTTTTGGCCGGCGTAATTCGGTCCTCCCCATAAAGAATCATGGAGTGGGATATGTCAATCATCAAGACCGTACTCATTTGAGATTGATGTCGGGTTTGTCTGACTTCCAGGTCTTGTTGTCCAAGATTGAATTGATCGATTCCGTAAGATATTTGCGCGTTACGCAGCGATTCTGAAAGCGCGATATCCTCCGTTTTGTCTCCAAATTCATAAGGTCTCAGTCCATCGTCCTGTTCGAAGCTGCGTCCATTTACCTGAGTGTTGTGGTCCCCTTTCGTAGTCTTTTTTAAATCGTCAAATATATCATTCAGGGCTTTGCGACGTAGAGCAATTTCTAATTTTTCAGTTGGTGTGCCCGGACTGGTGCTTGATTTATTGTCATCATCAGTCAGATAACCCTTTTTCTTTAAATCTTCAATAAAGTCACCGATGCCGTATTCATCATCAGTAAGTTGGTGTTTACGATCTAAGACGGTAAGCCACTGAATGGCTTCCCCGGCGTCGCCGGCAGTATACATCATTAGCTCTTGAAATATTTGGAGCAAACGATCAAAAGGATTTTGATCAGTTTGAGCTCCAGTAAACTTTTGAAATTTCCAACCTATCATTGACTGTATAATAAAAGTTTGTACGAAATGTTCACCCGCTCAGCAGGAACGTGTTTTCTATGAATATAGCGTATAAAAAGATACTTCGACTAATATTTCTCGTAGTGTTGTATTCATTTGGCTTTTAAAACCGAACAGGCCATATCAATTATCGATTTTCCCTATCCCTCTAATTGGAGGACTTAGCGGGAGCCCTCTTAGCACAATGTAGTATAATCAGACTTGCTTCTGTCTTATTATATAAGGCAATAACGGCCGTTCCTTTGTACTTTAAGATAAAAGAAAAACAAAAACGCTGATCGAATTTTTAAGCGGGGTACGGTAAATCTTGATTTTGAGATCGGTATAACTGACTTAGCTGCTATTTACAACTTGCGCTCATCGCGTCCTTATTTCAATTCCATGGTAGTCTTGCCAGTACGATGACCTTTATTGTAGAGCTCAATTTCATACAAGCCGCTTTTGAATGCTGCTGTAGGTTTCCACTCCATGCAGTATCTGTTGGGTTCGCCTTGATATTCAATATCGATTTTCTGTGTATAGCGGATCTCTCGACCATCTTCCATAGAAAAAACACCTGAGCCCAGCGCGTCTACTGCCATTGTTTCGCCCAAGGGGTTTATAATTCGAATATAAAACCTCTCCTCACCCTTAGGTGCTACTCGATTAAAAGTAGTTTCAAAGCAAATTTTTATGATGTCGATATTATCAGCCTTTCTTCGGCTTCGATATTTACCACTGCGCGATACTTTGAAGCCTTCTGACTCAATATTATCAACTCTGATCACAGAGGCCAAGTCAACTTTTTCGGCCAGTCTCTCTTGTCGCTTTTGCATTTGAATGGTCGAAGATAATAAGGTGTCCTTTTGTTCCTTCAATCTCATTTTTTCTCTTCGCTCGCGGTTTACCCGATCTTCTAAGCTTTCGTTTCGAGCAGACAAGCTTTGGTTGAGTTCATTGAGCTCAGCCTTTTCTTTATACAACTGTTCCATTTCTGCCAGATATTCATCGATATTCACTTTCATACTATCGAGTTCTACTTTGGCTTCCTGGAGTTGACTGCGGTCGATTATAAGTCTGTCTATATTCTCTTTCTGTAATCGAATTTTTTTCTTTTGCTCCTCGATGATTCCGTTGAGCTCCTCATTATCGGACTTGAGGTCATCGAGTTCAGATAGGGCTTCAAAATATTCTTCGTCTAAGTCATTTTTTAGTTCAGTGACTTCTTCGAGTTCATTTTGCTGTTTCAGGATGATTTTATCCTGATTATACTTATTGTACATCATGTAGGCATTCACCACGAGCAACAACATGATTGCAATAATGGCAATAGCAGTTAACTGATCTCTTCGGGGTTTTCGGGACATTGCTTGCTGGTTTTAGATCTGGAATGGTAAAGATTCAAAAAAATAACAATAATTCAGGCTTTCCATTGACTTTTTATATAAAGCTGTAGTTGTACCAGATATTCGACAATATTTTTATTTACTTTAGCAAAAAAGTCAAGTGAATCCACGGCAAATATTATTTCTCGATATTGAAACAGTTTCCGGGCAAAAATCTTATAATGATTTAGACGCTCGCCTTCAATTACTCTGGCAAAAGAAGGCTGCACGATTTGTACCGAGTGATCAAAAAGAACTTGCCAGGGACGAAATTGATTGGTCGGCCATTTACAGTGATCGCGCAGCTATACTTGCTGAATTTGGTAAAATAATCTGTATTTCCGTGGGGTATATGTTACCCAAAGAGAACGGGGAATGGAGTATGCGAATTAAGAGCTTTTCAGGTACAGATGAAAAAAGCGTTTTGCAGCAATTCGCTGATCTCCTGAGTACCTCCTTTGGCGATCAAACGTTCTCGGCTGTTTGTGGTCATAATGTCAAGGAATTTGACATTCCTTATATCTGCAGACGCATGCTAATTCATCAATTAAGTCTGCCGCCTGCTTTACAGCTTCATGGAAAGAAACCATGGGAGCTCAACCACATTATCGACACGCTTCAGCTCTGGAAGTTCGGTGATTATAAACACTATACCTCATTAGATTTACTCGCTTCCGTTTTTGATATTCCTTCACCAAAAGAGGATATTGATGGATCGCAGGTTGGTTCCGTATTCTATGAAGATGAGGACCTGGATCGCATTTCCCGGTATTGCGAGCGTGACGTTTTTGTCACAGCAGCTGTTTATCTGCAGATAACAGGGGAGGGCAGTCTGGATGAAAAACAAGTAACTTACGCCTAAAAATAGACTCATGTCAAAGCATATTATTTCTCCTTCACTTTTAGCCGCTGATTTTTTAACTCTGGGTAAGGAGTTGGAAATGATCAATGCATCTGAAGCTGATTGGCTGCATCTGGATGTTATGGACGGTCGATTTGTACCTAATATTTCATACGGTATGGATATTATCCGAGCGGTGAACTCTGTTTGTGAAATTCCACTCGATACTCATCTGATGATAGTAGAGCCTGAAAAGTATGTTGAGGCTTTTATAGATGCGGGAGCTGATATTCTCACCGTTCATGCGGAAGCCTGCACCCATCTGCATCGCACGATTCAACACATTAAAGAACTTGGTGCTCGCGCCGGAGTGGCTATCAATCCGCATACGCCGGTAGAGTCGCTTTTTGATGTTTTAGAGGATGTTGATTTGGTACTTATCATGTCTGTAAATCCCGGCTTCGGAGGGCAAAAATTTATTTATCGAACGCTGGATAAAATAGAGCGACTTAAAAAGGAAATAACAGTCCGAAACCTATCGGTCACTGTCGAAGTAGACGGAGGTGTTGGCCTGCATAATGCGGAAAAAATTCTTCAGGCAGGAGCAGATGCATTAGTGGCTGGAAGTGCGATATTCTCCTCAGAATCCCCCTCAGACACTATTCACCGAATGAAAGCCATAAGCGAGAACAAGATGTAGCTGCTTTTCTTTGATTTACGTCCAAGTCGATTAGCCCTGCATTGGATCACAGAAAATGGATACGAAGCTTTATTTTGGGGGGAATATCAGTAAAATAGTAAACCAGACTATACCATTACTTTGAAAGAAAAAGATTAGAGAGTGAGGCGAATCGAACGAATTGCAGCTTTTGGAATAAGTTCTCCACTTGCTTATCATAATTCTTATAAGAATTTCAAAATAATTACGTACCTTTGCGAACGCGAAAACCTCTGACGTCAGCTGTGACTGAGTAGAGGGGTATTATATAACAAAACAAATATTCGCATGTCAGTAAGAATGAGACTTTCTAGAAAAGGGCGCCGAAAGCAGCCTTTTTACCACATTGTAATTGCAGATCAAAGAAGATCTCGCGACGGTAAGTTTATCGATAAAATTGGAACGTATAATCCAATGACGAAACCGGCCAAAATAGACTTGGATCGCGAGAAAGCCTTAGAATGGATTCAAAAAGGAGCACAGCCTTCGGACACTGTCCGAGCGATTCTTCGTTATAAAGGCGTGTTGTACCGCAATCACCTAATGAAAGGTGTAGCTAAAGGTGCGCTGACTGAAGAAAAAGCAGAAAAAATGTATGCTGAATTCATTGAGAAGAAGGAAGGCCAGATCAAAACGCGCCAAGAACAAAGCGCACAAGAAAAAGAAAATCTCCGAGCACGCTTGTTTGGCACAGCGCCAAAAGTAGATGTGCAAGAGGAAGAGTAGTATTTACACAATGGGCAAAGTCTTAATCGCTTGCTCATTTTTATTTTTTATCAACCTGATAGGGCCTTAAAATCCTATCAGGTTGATTCGTATAAAATCAAAAGGTAATCATGGAAGCATTAGACCCAAAGTATATCCAGGAATTAGATGCGATCGTTGAATTAGTTCAACAGTCGGAAGAGCTCAATCAATACCTCGATGACGAAGAGGAAAGTTCATACCGCGAACTCTCTTTAAAGTTTGAACCCCAAATCGAAGCCTTATATCAGGAAGTTGCTAACAAACACCCCATGCAACTGATCGACTTAGAAAAGCGCTTACTGGATGACTCTCTTGAGACCTTATATACCCCAAGAATTCTAGGCTTTACCATATTACGAGCTGTCGTCAATGATGATTACCTCTTTATAGAACCCCAATCGCACTTTAAGATGGTGCTTATGCAAATTTGTCAATCGGCAAACTTTGATGTCGTTAAGAATAGAATCGGTCAAGGTGTGCAGCTCGGCTTTGCACTCAGCTCAGATATCTGGGTGACAAATATTGTACAGTCAATCAAGTTAAAACGAGTAAATAGCTTTTTAGAACAGCAACGACAGCGTCAATATAGAGATTTGGATGCGAGAAAAGCACTCTACCACAACTATGCGCGTCAATTTTCAAGCTTGAACTTCTATACAGCGGAATTTCCAGACACGAAGACGGAATTGAAGTTATATTATCCACAATTGAAGAAATTCATTGTCGAGCGCATATTACGCGAAAACGATAATTCCTCTTTAGAATCATATATCGTTGATTTCGTGAGAAAGGACGATTTACCCGGTAGCCTCGAATACATTTATCTCTTTGGCTTGTTTATTAACTATTTGGACCTCTCTGACAAATCCAGCGGTGTGCTCAAAAAGCGACTAAATATTGAGCGCAAGGATGTCGAAGGGTTTAATAAGAATTATTTTGAATTCCTACGCGAATTATTGGACAGCAGACTCCCCGTAACAGCAGAATGCGACCAAAGAGTTTCTAGTCTACTAGATAAATCGATAGATGATGACTTGAGCATGTACTATAACATGACGGATATCATTCACGAGAAGGGATATACCAGTGAGGAGACCCAGAACACGGTACGCGAATTTTTCTACGCTCATGACGGATTGTCTACAATTAATGAATGCCTTCGGCTTGTGATCTTGAAGTATTTCAAGTCTGTAGTCGATGGTTTTGAGCCCGAGGATTTCCGTGAATTCATGGATACCTATCCTATTTTCATTAGCTATATCAATATTTTCCAGAATGAGAAGTTCTCTCAGGCTGTCAAGCATTTCACGCTCGATTATGCCCGCTCATTCAACAAAGTGTATACCGATAAGCGAGGCCGGGATTATCAGGATTTCAAGAAGTTCATCATGCGCATGTTCCTTGATCTCGACTGGATGACAGAAAAAGAGCTGAAGAATTTCTTTAAGACGAAGCGTAAGAAGCGCAAGAAGGATTAGAGCTTTCTTTTAGCAAGAATATTACTATTTATTTTTAGGGCGTATCCCGTTTCGTTTCCGAAACGGGACCGGGTCGTCCGGGGGTTCCGTCCTCCAGATCGCCGTTGGCGATCCTCTGGACCCGCTCGCTTCGCTCTCGGCCCCTACCACCCCTTACGCGGGGATATCGGGCGACCTGAAGGTGAAACCACAGAATTAGAAATCTATGGAAGGTTCCACAAGAGGGCTTATGAATATTCCTGGAAAAACTTTTGGTTCGTTATTATGCCAATGTATCCCTGGATGTTTTGCGGCGTTTTGAGACGGTTCTATTTACTTTACAGTTGTTGGTCTTACTAATCGGCCAGATTGTGAGCCTTCGTATCATCTATCGCCAATTCAAAGGAATAGGTGCTTAGGACACAAACGCCAATTAGGTTAATTTATGAACTCAACTTTATAAGTTTTCGAATACTTTCCTTGCTATAGACTCTCCTGCACCGATCTAGTAATTGTGGATTATGATGTACATTTTAAAAAGTCACTAAAAATCCGACTCGGTTTCCGCCGGCGATAAAATCAAAAAGTGGGTTTCCTTGGATGAAATGAGGTTTCATCCAGTGAGTCATTATATATATCTACTGCTTGTTTAGCTTTTTTACTGGCAGTTGATGACATTGAGATAGAAACAAAGGCCAATGCTAGTCCTACGCCCGCTAAGGTCCAATTGGGTTCCCCACCGCTTAAATAGACTCCTACAGGTCAGCCTATAAGTCCACCCCCTATAAATCCAATCACGTTAATACTTCTATTTCGGGACCGCGCATGTTGTATCAACCTATACGCTGTCTCGTTGGACTTCATGGTTTTCGCTAAGTCGCGGAGCTTCATTTTTTCTCCATCTTGTGTGAATCTATAACCACAGAGGACGCCCTCCGAATTTATAGCTTGTGCATTTTAACCCACTAAGGTTGTTAATCCGACAATTAAAACCAAAAATATTCTTTTCAACATATCCTATTTGCTTTGATTTTCAATAATGTACAAGATGTACGCGAAGATGTAGGGCGGGTTCAAAAGCTATTTGCTGTCCTCGACACGAGACTTAATTTATGGTCCGGTTCATATTTTCCGGTGGTCTCGCTATTGCACTTCTAGTATTTTTACGCAATTGTTATTTTTCAATTCGGTATAAAAGTAGTTCTTCACTACTATCCGATAGTTTTTTAGTTCCTATTTCTTTAAGTCCAAGTTTTTTCAATAAAGTTTGTGACGATAAATTATTTTCACTGGTAAGGGCAAAAAGCGCCTTGGTTCCAAATTCATTAAATGCCGCTTCTTTTATTACGTGGGATGCTTCAAAAGCAAATCCTTTTTTCTCGTAAGTAGGGAGTAGAGCAAACCCAATATCAATTTCTCCCAATCCTTCCCGATCGAACAGTCCAACTGTTCCAATTTTATTCTGGCCTTCTTTTTCAATAATAGTATAATTGGAAAAGCCAAGCCTTTTTAGTTGAGGCAACATCTTATTTTTTATGTACTCCTCTGCTGCTTCTTTATTTTTCACCTTTCTGTCACCGATATATTCAATCCACTTTTTTGTGTTTAAAAGTTCGAGCAAAAAGCACGCATCTTCTATTTGAGTGGGTCGAATAATAAGTCTATCTGTTTCAAAAAACCTGAATTCCATTTATCATTTTAGATCATTGGAGAAATGTATTATGTCTTAATCCGAATTTAAGTTTTATTTCCAAATTTATCCTCTAAAATTAGGGATTCGTATCTACTTGGATAGTAATTCCGTAGGAGTAGACCGAGGTAGACTTAGGATATAATCAAATTGCTTGTCCTTTTTAATTTTTGTAGTAAACGCATCTCCCTCCTGAGGATCCGCAACGTAAATGGCACCGATGGCATTGATGTATGTTTTGCGCTTCAGTGTAGAGCAATCTACGACTACCGTACGCTCATCAGAATGGTCGATTCCCATGGACAGTGTATTTTCAATAGGCTTGAGCCGAAAAACTTTCAGCTCATTTCGGTCAATACTGTCATAAGAAATTGCATTAAAACTCCCCGATTTAACATCAAGAGCAATAGAGGCATACTCGTCTTTAAATTTTCGTGAAAGGTGAGAGCCAGCCGGAGTTTTGCCAAATAAAGAGGATTTTTTCTTGGAAATATGCCCGTTATGAGACCAAATGATTAATTTTTTCCCATACTTTTCGTGAATTAAGCTGATGAAATTGGCCATGTTTTTATCTCTGGCACTTAAGTTCCGATATGAAGAATTGGCCAGTCGGTTGATGCGGCAGCAGATATAATAATGTAATCTCAGATCTATTTCATTGGATTGATTCAGGATCTGTTGTGAAAGTACTCTAAGCCTTTTTATTTTCTGTTTGGGCTTGTCGTCGCTTTCAACAATTTTAATAATTGGTGTTCCTTTTACCGGATAGTAAGTGCGAATGGAGTCTTTTGTAGCATATAGTTTACTGAGTTGAGAGTCCATACCAAAAAAGGAAACCTGATCTAATGGGTTTTCTTTGTTGTAGTCTTTGAGCCAATGAAGCAATTCAATAAAGTCTTTATGAATCCACGGCCAAAGTAAAACATCCTGTAGTAGCTCTACCGGATTTCCTTTACCTGTTTTCACATAGGTATTAATTTTAGAGCACGGTATGTATTCAGCTTCCAGAATAAACACCCTGAAATCATATTTTAAAACGAGCTCTTTTACGATTTCAGATCGAACCAGGGTGAACTCTTTTGTTCCATGTGTGGATTCACCGAGCCCAATAATCGAATGCTCCAGCCCAATTTCTTTACAAAATGAACGCATCTCGGGCGATATAGAATCTACGTCCATTGCGCACGATGAGCTTACCCATCCCAATAGTGATAACAGAACAAGTAAAATTGTATCCATAGTTGACATTTTAATCCTGTTTCATTTCACTGCAGTAGTCTTTCATAGGTAAAACTCTATGCTCGTATTCTACTACCAAGGCCCATCTTTAGTGACATTAACAAATTCTCCCTCTTCCAATCGATAAGCGCCACCAAAGCCAAAAAGCCAAAGTCTGCCAGCTTGGTCTTTGTACATGTCATAAATCACAGGTCCCTTATTTTCTGCTGATTTCTGATATTCAGTTAGGTTTTTCCCATCATATGTATATAAGTAATGTTGATTAAAAACAAACCATATATTCCCTTTTTTATCCTCCGCTATGCTGCCTGCTCCCTTTTCCACAGTCAACTTACCCTCCGTAACATTTTCGAGTGTATCTCCACTGAGATGAAATAAATGTTTTTTTGTTGAAATCCAAAACTCTCCTTTGCTGTTTTCTATTATTTCGTTGACGAAAGGAGTTTGAATTCCAAGAGGCTCTGATACATTTGTAAGGCGGTTGTTGGCAAAAGAGATGAGGCCTGCATTGGTGCTAAACCACATTGTTCCTTTACTATCCTCCAGGATCGAATGAACTATTTTAGTGCTTGACACCCCTCTTGTGGTGTCAAGCTTTCCTTCAGGCAATTCGAAATCAGTGAATTCCTTGCCATCAAAAACACTGACTCCGTCAATAGTCCCCACCCATATATTCCCCTTCGAATCCGCCTCTATGCTCCAAGCATCACCGCTTACCAAACCATCTGACTCATAGTAATTTGCCACTAACTCTCCGTCAATACTGCTGATACCTTCGGTATGCGCAAACCATATTTCTCCCTCTTTACCTTCAGCGATGTCTTTTATCGTAACGCCTTTCCCCGTTTCACTTTTAATGCTATTGATATGGAGCAGTGAATCTCCCACAAGTTTAAAAGCTCCTCCTTGAGTTCCAAACCAAAAATTGCCTTTACTATCCTGCAATACCGATCTTACGACCTGGCTTATCTGATCGGAATAATCCGAATGGGGCGAGTGGAAGTACAAATCATTTTTGTTACGCTCATCAGGTTCTACAGTCCCACTTTCTGACTCTGTGGTTGGGGCTGAACTATTGCAAGAGTGCAAAAGAACAGAAAAAAGAAATATTGTGAGGTACGTTATGTTTACCATGGCCTAGATTTTGAAACCCTATCATCAAGCTGAACTTTTCTTCGGAGTGCAGTAAAGATACAAAGGCATTATTAGAGGGGGGACTATCAGTTAATTCAGACAACTCCATTTAACCACCAAAATCAATTCTATCGAAGCTGAGACATCGCCTATGGTTGATACCCTGAGTTTTCAAGGACCAATGATTGCTGCCGGTGCCACCAACTTTTAGTAAATACCAAAGTATGCCATAGGCGATCTCAACTTAATGCTTAGCAAGCGCTGCTAACGCAAGCTGCCTGCTGTTAAAGTAATAGGTATGTTAATGCAATTTTAATCCAGGAAAACAACCTCTCCCGAATCCATATCGTAAATGGCGCCAATTATTTTAATTTCTCCGTTGTCTTCCATTTCCTTTAAGATCGGACTGTTGATTCGGATGTTTTCCATTGTGTTTTCCACATTGCGTTCACAAACCTTGTGCACAAACTCGGGGTTAGTTGAGCTTCTTTCGCCTTCATATTCAACAGATGCCACTGCAGGTTTGATTTTGGAAAGCATAGGAGTAATATTACCCAGTTTTACATCATCTACAGCGGCTTTTACCGCTCCACAATGTTCATGCCCCATAACCAGGATCAATTTAGAACCGGATACTTTACATGCAAACTCCATACTACCCAGGATGTCTTCATTGACAAAATTTCCGGCAACTCGGGCCACAAAGATGTCGCCAATTCCTCTGTCAAAGACATCTTCAACCGGGACTCTACTGTCAACGCAAGAAAGGACAATTGCCTTTGGAAACTGTGAATTGGTGCTTTTGCGAACCTGTTCGGAATGGTTACGAGCGGTTAGGTCATTGCGCATGAAACGCTCATTTCCTTCTTTGAAGGATTGTATGACCATATCGGGGGTTAGAGCATCTTGTTCTTCCTGGGTTAAAACATCCTCAACTACGCCCTCGATTTCCGGTTTTTCTGTTTCAGTGGTTTGTTCTTCCTGTACTTCGACGTTACAAGCTGCGAGTATGCCGATACCGGCAAAAAGTACGATTCCATTTCTAAGTGATTTTTTCATTTTTAAGTATTAAAAGGTGAAGAATGTAATGAGGTTGATTTGGTCTCTGTTCTCATTAGGTAAAAATTGATTCATATACCCGATTTCAAATCGGGTGTTGGGGTTCAAGCGATAGCCCAAGCCCCCATATAACCGGTTCCGATCGAATAAATTATCACGGTCATTAATGAAGATTTCATTATAGGCCGAGCAATAGAAGGCTCCGTCTGACATTTTTGGCTTATTCAAGGCGATATTAAGTGACAAAAAGTATCGATACCGCATACGAAAACTTTGGTGATCAAACCATCTTTGTTCAAAACGATATCTATGCTGGATTGACACTCTACCTAATCGTTGAAAGGTGATGAATTGCTGAAAAATCCTGTTTTCGTTGTTATTTTCTTTAGTGTCTGAAGCACCCACATAATTTTGACTATGGATAAATCCATAACCGACTAGCACATTATTATTGTTTTCTGTCAAATTATACCCTAAACCTGTACGCAATAGGATTTGCTCCAGGTCGCCAACTGCATTATAGTTTCTGAACTGAGCTTCATGATGTATATTCCATCGTCCATCCAGTTGCTTATTACCGAAATAGATTAACCAGTTACCCAAGTCAGCAGGCTGTGCCATAAGGGTAGGAGTGAAGAGCCAACATATAATCCACAGGGGTAGGGTTCCCGCTTTTTTCATGTGTGATTGAAGATATTTCTCAAAACAATATACGTTTTTTTTCTGATTTTCTCACCGATAACTTTGGCTATTGGAGATTATTTTTTTAATGATATTAAAGGGTAAGTGGCTATTACTTATTTACTTTGGCATCCTCAAATTGCCTATTCGGATAGTTTTATTATTAGATACAATTTACAGCATAGTCTTACATAAGCCGTAGAGTATTTTAATTTAAAAAAGTAGCCTACAGTACAGATATTCAACCAATAAATTTACGGTGAAAATTATGCAGATCTCGCTACTGCTGTTAATCCATTTTATCTGGTGGTCTGCTGCTTTTATAATTCTCCAATATGTCCGTGCTAACCCAAAATATGTCTTGGTTACTGGTGTAAAAAAGGTACTTCCCATCTGCAGTTACGAAAGGGCATAATTCGTGTTGCTCAGTATTAATGGGCTCTCCCATATTGACGGCCTCAGTCCAACCTCCTGCTTTGTCCCTGAAGCTGATGTATAAATCACCTTGTCCTAGTCCATTTTTACGAATCGAGCAGAATATCATATAGGTTTCATCAGGCGCTATAAATACATCTGCTTCATATCTGTTTGTATTAATTGAATCAGAAAGTATTTCAGGCTTTAGGAGTTTCCCGTTTTTATATTTAGAGCGATAGATGTCAAAAGCATATCTAGGGGCATCTTTTGACTTGTCTTTTGAAGCAAAGTAAAGCGTCCCATCGTTTGTGAAAGAAGCATAGTACTCGTTCAAATTGCTATTTACAGTTAAGCCTAAATTAATGGGCTTTGACCATTCTGATGCTTTATTTTCTCTCTCTATGTACCAAATATCCGTATCCTCTTTCATCGTTTTTTCATCAAGTGCTTGATTAGATATAAAGTAAAGTCTTTTGTGGTCAGGTGAAAACATCGGGTCGTTGTAACTGATAGAATCAGAATCAAAAAGCTTTTTTTGCGGAGACCAAACACCCTGTTCTAAATTGGTATAATGAATCTCCATCACGCCATTATTATCAACGCCAAAATAGAATTCACTTCCATCTTTTGACAGCGTGCAGCCAAACTCGTGCCTATCTGGTTTTGAAATAAGGTGAGGTGCATAAAATTTGGGATTATTTCCAGGTAGTTTCTGCCCAAAATGGGCCATTGAATTGTCCGTTTCAGAACCAACGTTACCCTTTACAGAATGAATCAGTTTATTGGGATTGTACGCAATTCCATCTTTAAAAACTGTTTCTACCTTTCGGATAACTTTTGGATTACGCTCTAAATCCCCATCAAGGATAACCAAACTGGCTAGGTTGCCTATCTTTATGGTCCCGATATCCCATCTCTCCAATAGCCTTGCGCCATTAGACGTCATCACTTGAATGGCCTCTTCCGGTTTAAATCCGGCTTCAATAAATAATTCGTAATTTTTTTGGTCTCCAAAGCCCGGCATATTGTGAAGTCCTGGGTCCAAGCCTGCCACCAACAAGCCGCCTTGTCTGAAAAACTGGAGTTCGTAAGCCATTGCTTTTTTGAGCCATTCTTTTTTGAAGTACCAATCTTCACCTTGCTCCTGATATCGAATTTTGCGTTGGCGATAGGCTTCTTGATGAAAGGGTGCCATTACTTCAAGGTCTCGTTCATCGGCTTCCATATAAGCTTGAGCTTCAAAAATAGCTAAGGTTGAGCCAATTGCCACACCGTTTTCAATAAGCTTTTGTTGTACTTTTTTGACTGCTTCGCCATCAATTGGGAGATTCGTCCTGAAATCGGTATTACCCGAGCAAAGACCCGTTTCTCTTTCAGTGGCGTGGTCGTAGTTGTGTATAAATCCGTGTTCAATGGCATCAATACCGATATTGGCTGCTTCCGTATAGGTGGTTGCACACAGGTGACCTGTTACTTTGAGATTGTTTTTATGCGCTTCGTCGACAATGACCTGTAGATCTGAAGGTCTGGTATTGCGGTAAACCTTCAACCATTTCACACCCTTCTTTGCCCAATATTTAATGGTGTCTCTAACCATTTCTTCATCTGTAAACCTTATGAAGTTGGTTTTGCCTTCAGGTCCGGTAAAATAAGGTCCCGAATTGATTATTTCCGGGCCAGGTTGGCCTCCGTTCTCAATAGATTTGGCAATAGCTAATTCTTCATAAGGATTTCCTGTTCCACATGTCTGTATCGTGGTTACGCCAGCCGCTAAATACAATTTTGGTGCCGTGGCGAGCATGGCAGATCTTGGAATTCTCATATGGTTGTGCATTCCAATAATTCCTGGGATTACGGTTTTGCCCGTAAGGTCTATGGGGTAAAAATTATCAGCAATCTGAATGTCTTCTGAATTGAGTATAGCTACAATCATTCCATTTTGTAATAGGATACTTTGATTTGTTTTAGGTGAATTGCCTGTACCGTCATATACCTTTGCATTTATCAAGGCTATCTTAGGTGTGTCGAGTGAAACAAAGCTTTTAGAATAGTCAGAAAGATTACCTTTCGGAGCTTTTAAGCTTTTTACTTGTGGTTGTGCATAGCTCTGCCATGAGATGAGAAGGAGGAGAATTATTATTTTAAGTAATCTGTTCATGGTTCTGTTATGCGTTGGCGATATGGCAATACGTGGTAGTATCTCTGGGGGCTATGATTTGATAAACAATATAAGCTACTTTTTTATTATTTCTCCCCACTTTATTCAAAGAACCGGATCAACCTTAATCCAGAGTTTTGATTGGTTCCTTTTGGACTGATGTGGAACCGAGCAGTGGCTAGGCTCCGTTTCAATGGCGTTTAGCCATTGTACGAGGAAATGCCGAAGGCATTTCCTCGTACTTACTTATATCCACACCAAAAGTACGGAATACACCTACATTCTGTATATGAACCCCACCTTCGGGTATGGTTTATATCTTTATTGTGTTTTTTGCAGGGCATTATTAGGGGATTGCATGTTTTGTTGCTGACATGCGTTTAGATCTCCGTCGTGCCGCTACTTTCGGCCCGGTGCGCGGACTGCCTTCGCAGTTTCGCCGGCCAATGACCGCCACTAACTACGCTTTTTCAAAGCTCCGTTGGTTAGTGTACGCTCCTTCAGAGCTTTATTCGCCAAAGCTCGGACTAGCGATGCGAAGCCGTTCCGCTGCGCCATATGGCGAGCGGGAGTCCGAATCCCGAGGATCGCTGAAAGCGATTTAGTGTCATTACCACTAAATTCGTTAAATATCAAGCCTTGATCTATCTTTTTTGCTCTTCATTAGTAGAGACAAGCTTGTCTCTACTAATGCTCCTTCATCGCGCGTTGATCTGAACAAAAAGCTACTGCGACTTTTCTATAACTATTTAGTGGTAATGACACAGACGAGGAAGAAGGACCGAGTGACGCTCCGGAATCCGCCGGCTGGCGGATGAAGGAGAAAAACGGAACGAGTGGCGAAGCGTAGCGACCCTCGAGCGCCGCCGAAAGGCGCCGCCTCGGGGTAGGCCCAAAAAAATAATATTAATTACCCATGCTTATATATAAATGTGCTATCTCTATTTAGGAGGTGCACACGATAAGAGTCTGGTATCTGGTGGGATTATTCAGACTCATCCACAAACTTATAGCCGACCCCGCGCACAGAATGAAAGAACTCGGGATTTTTGGAATCTTTTTCAAAGTACTTTCGAAAGGACAGTATAAAATTATCGATGGTGCGTGTAGAAGGGTAGACGTCATACCCCCAAACGGCCTGTAGTATTTGCTGGCGGGAAACGACTTCGCCTCTGCGATCTATGAGAAGTTTTAGTAGCATGGCCTCTTTATTGGTGAGCTCAAACTTTCCTTCGGGCCCTTCCACCTCGTAGGTGTTGAAATTTACCGAGAAGTCACCGAAGCTGTATTTTTCTAGACCATCATTTGACTCTTTCTTTTTTCGCCGCAGTTGATTATTGACGCGAAGTAACAGCTCTTCTAAGTTGAAAGGCTTCGTGATATAATCATCGCCACCTTTTTTCAGTCCCTCAATGCGCTCTTCCGGGTCTCCTTTCGCGGTGAGAAATATGATCGGCACATCAAATTGAGTCAAGCGAACGTGCTCGGCAATTTGGAGGCCATTTACTTCAGGTAACATAATGTCTAGCAATAGCAGGTCAAAATGTTGCTGATCGACTGCATCAACAGCTTTTTTCCCGTTGCTAATAGCTAAGACTTCGTAGCCTTCCATCTCGAGATTAAGCTTGACGAGGTTTCTTATGTTCTCTTCATCTTCAACTAATAATATGCGCATTTCAGTAGGTTTTATTTTTGAAATCGAGGCAATTGCACATTAAAAATGGTTCCTCCTTCCGGATTATCTTTCAGATGAACCTCTCCATTGTGTGCTAAAGTCATTTCCTTTATTATATACAAACCCAATCCAGTCCCTTTTGTTTTGCGTGTATCTTCAGAACCTACACGATAGAACTTTTCAAAAACACTACTTTTTTCAGATTCCGGTATGCCCATGCCGCGATCAGCCACGATTATCTCCAATGTTGTGGCATCGATTTTGGTCTGGATGGACACATTGGCGGGCGTTTCCGAATATTTTATCGCATTTTCAATTAAGTTTCCCAAAATGGAAATAAGGCCTGATCGGTCAATTTCTGCTGTCTGGTACTCTCCTTCGAGAACTACATCGAAATTTACCTTTGGATAAGAGATCATAAGACGATCTACATATTCCTTTATCATGCGATTTACATTTTCAACCTCAAATACAGGCGTATAATTCGTTTCAACCTTAGCGGCTAAAAGAAGATTATCTACCAAGTTTTTCAATCGGTCCAGTTCATGTTGGGCGTTTATGGAAATTTCTTCCGTTTGTTTGGGACTCAATTTGCGTTTTTGAATCGTTTGTAAACCCAATTGTGCGGAAGCAATTGGAGATTTCAGTTCGTGAGTGATGGACAATAAAAAATTACGCTTGTTCTCAGCGGATCGGATCAGCTGACTATAGCTATTATTGATGATCCAAACTCCAATGATAATACTCAGCATAAAAAGAACAGCCTCGCCTAAAATCATCCATTGCTGGCGTTGGTATTCTTCATCTAACTTTTCATAAGGGCCTGAAGCTTTAAATACGGCTTCATTGGAGTATAAGCCTTCTGCGGCGGCGCCCATTTTCAATATCTCTACTTTAGCTTGAAAGGCATCCTGATTTTTGGTGTATAATAATATACTCCACCAAGTAAATGCTAGGCACATATATGCTATCACCGTGTAGGAAAGTAATCTAAGCCGCAATGGGTTTTTATTAAGCATGTGGGCTCATTACTTCATCTAGAGCACTACAGATCTTCTCTGCAGCTAGCTGCAAATCTTTCCTGGAGTGGGCAGTTGAAATGAATCCTACTTCATATCCGGAAGGCCCCAGGTATATGTTATCGTGTAATAATTTCGCATGTAATTTTTTGAAAATGTCCATTTTACTGCCATCGATTTCATCGGCTGATCGGATGGTTTCTCGGCTGAAACGGATCCAGAATATAGAACCGAGCGACTGAATGCCCGCATCGTAGTCTTTTTCCCGAATATGCTTTTTAATGACTTCAGTAAAGAAGTTTGTGTTATCCTCTAACTTAGAATACGTATCTTTTTTCAGAAGTTCCTGCAGTGTGGCATAGCCTGCTGCCATGGCCATCGGGTTAGCGGATAAGGTTCCAGCCTGGTATACATCACCTTCAGGCGCTACATTCTTCATGATTTCACGAGATGCCGCGAATGCACCTACGGGCATGCCTCCACCGATGATTTTACCGAAGGTTATGATATCGGGCTGCATATTGTACAAGCCTGCGGCGCCTTCAAATCCGATCCTAAAGCCTGAAATTACTTCGTCAAAAATCAATAAAATGCCATGATCGGCGCATTTCTTTTTCAGATTTCTCAGAAACTCCGGCCGTTGAATTAATAATCCGTTATTGGCTGGGACAGGTTCGATAATGATGGCCGCAATCTTGTGTGCATGTTCTTCCAAGCATGCATCTAAGGCCTGATCGTCGTTGAGGGGTAAAACTAAGGTTAGCTCAGCCAATTCCTTGGGGATACCGGCGGATGTGCTAGTGCCAAAGGTGGCTAATCCTGAGCCTGCCTTTACCATGAGTGAGTCTACGTGACCGTGGTAGCAGCCTTCAAACTTTACGATATAGTTTTTTCCTGTGACACCTCTCGCCAGGCGAACGGCAGACATAACAGCTTCTGTACCCGAACTAACAAATCGGATTTGATCTATATATCGGTGATTTTCTGTGATGAGTTTACCCAGTTTATTTCCCAATACGGAAGGCGTACCAAAAGAGGTGCCTTTATCTAGTGTTTCGTGAAGGAAGGATAAAATATTGGGATGTGCATGTCCCAAAATTAAGGGTCCCCAGCTACAACAAAAATCAAGAAATTCGTTTTCATCCTCATCGTATATGTAACTACCACTACCCTTTTTTATGAATAAGGGTGGCCCTTCCACTGACTTAAAGGCACGAACTGGTGAATTTACGCCACCGGGAAAATATTTCTTTGCTTCTTCAAATAATTCCGCCGATTTTTCTCTTTTCAGCATAGACTGGTTTTTATGCAAATATACAGTGAAAGCATGAAAGGTGTTTGTCAGTAAATGGAAACAAATGTAGCCATCGAGGCTCAAGCCATCAAAGGCCGTTAAAATTACTTTTATATTATAATTTCAGGCTTTGAGGATTGAGGGTTGCTAACTTTGGCACGCTTTTTTAGTACTTTTGTAGTCATGAATGGATTAGAACAAATTATTGAAAAGTGTTTACTCCTCAAAGGGCGTATGGTATTGCCGCATTGGGGAATACTATCTATTCATCGCACCTCTGCAAGCATGAATAAGCGGCAGGGCTTTATTTATCCGCCTAGTGAGGAGATAAGCTTCATTGAAGTTCCTCAGCTGAGCCAAGATCAATTGAGCGCTGAATTATCTCAATTTATTTTTTCTGAGCCTCTAGATATCCAGGGTCTTGCTGAAAAAATCACCAGATATGCCGAGGGGAAAAAGGAGGCAGGGAATTGGAAGCTTGGTCGTTTGGGGACACTTGAAACACAGTCTGGTAAAATCATTTGGGTTTCTTCTCCCGCAGCGGATTGGTCCTCTTTAGCGGATTTGCCGGATATCCGCCTTCCGAATCCAGGAACTTCAGAATTCAGTGATTCTGGAAAGGAATCGGTAGCAGCATCAGTGCCTCCTGAAACCAGTGAATCAGTGGATGAATCTAAGGAGGAGAAATCATCTTCGCGAAGTTTATATATCGTCCTTATTCTAGCATTAATTTTGGCTCTTAGCATGATTATTGGAAGTCTTTGGTTCTGGGGGCCGCTTTCCAATCGGCCTTTGACAGAAGTCGAGTTGCCCGTTCAGAAAGAAAGGCTCAATGTAAACCCAGAAGAAGTAGGATCCTCCATTAAACGCACGTCGGTTCAACATAGTAAACAAGACAGCTATTCATCCTTTGATCTCAACCATCGGAAGCTTGCTGAAGAATCCGATAAAAATGAGCCTTTAGTGGGGTCAAAAAGAGAGACTACTTCCAGTCCGGAAAATTCAAATAATAAAGATGTAGCGTCGACAAATCAAATGATAGACCAGTGCGTAATAATAGTAGGTGCATTTTCAAGCACCAGCAACGTTCAAAGGATGGAGGCATTATTGTCTGCGGAAGGCCATTCAGTATACCAGTCATCTGTAGGTGGATTAACGCGTGTAGGCGTGCATGCTCCATGTGCTCCGCCGGATATACTCAGAGAGCTACGAACGATTAGAAAAGAAATAGAACCCGGAGCCTGGATCCTTAACGAATAGAAGATATTGTTATGAACTCAAATTTGAAACGTATCCTTTCAGAGGATACTTTTTTCATTATAGCGGGACCATGTGCCATTGAAGGTAGGGATATGGCGTTTAAAATTGGTGATCAGATTGCTGAAATTTGTCAACGCTTATCGATTCCCTTTGTTTTTAAAGGTTCATATCGCAAAGCCAATCGCTCTAAACTAGATTCCTTTACGGGGATAGGGGATGATAAAGCTCTATCCATATTAGCTGAGGTGGGAAAAGAGTTTCAGGTTCCAGTCATTACAGATATTCATGAAAGTGAAGAAGTCGATACGGTCAAAGATTTTGTAGATGTTCTTCAGATTCCGGCCTTTCTCTGCCGCCAAACAGCATTGCTTCAAGCCGCTGCCGAAAGTGGAAAAGTGGTAAATATTAAGAAGGGACAGTTTATGAGTCCAGAAAGCATGAGATTCGCAAAAGAAAAGGTAGAGTCTTCCGGTGGTGATCACGTTTGGTTAACAGAGCGAGGAACAACTTTTGGATACCAGGACCTAGTCGTTGATTTTCGATCTATTCCCATAATGAAGCAATTTGGTGCTGAAGTAATCATGGATTGCACGCATTCCCTTCAGCAACCGAATCAATCTGCCGGCGTAACGGGTGGCCGTCCTCAACTTATAGAATCCATGGCTTGTGCGGCAGCTGCAGTTGGTGCGAGAGGTCTTTTCATAGAAACTCACTATCAGCCTGAAATTGCCAAATCCGATGCTGCCAATATGTTGCCATTAGATAAATTAGAGCAAGTGGTTCAGAAAAGTAAGCGGATATATGAAGTGGTTCGTGAATCAAGAGAAGCACGATCGTGAAAAATATAACCGTTACGCTTAAACCCGAGGAGGCATGGGATCGCGATCAGATATGCGAACATGCCTTAGCTCAAATTGGAGAACAAGAAAACCCTAACTTTATAGCTCGAGTGGATCGTCGTTCGCTTGATGCACGCAGCAAGCGCCCTGTATTTCGAGTTAGAGTTCAGATTTTTGAGCGTAAAAATTGGAAACCTTTACCCAGGTATTCTGATGAATTCAAGCATGTAGAGCATGCGCCTAAGGTCATCATTGTTGGAGCCGGGCCTGCGGGTTATTTTGCCGCTTTAGAATGTCTTCGATTAGGACTCAAGCCCGTGGTCATCGAACGCGGTAAAGATGTGCGCGCACGAAGGCGGGATCTTCGTGCGATTCAGCAATTTCACGAGGTAAACCCCAACTCTAATTATTGTTTTGGAGAAGGGGGGGCGGGGACCTATTCAGATGGAAAGCTTTACACGCGTTCTCATAAGCGAGGCGATATTTTCCGAGCCATGAAGCTATTGGTTGAGCACGGGGCACCTGAAGATATATTAATCGATTCTCAGCCACATATTGGGTCCAATAAGCTTCCTAAAATAGTTAGCGCCATACGAGATACCATTTTGGACCATGGGGGGCAAATCTACTTTGATACACGATTGACGGACGTAAAGATTCAGGACTCAAAAATTAGCCAGATTCAACTTAATGAAAATGAATGGTGGGACATCCCCGGGCCATTAATTTTGGCAACCGGGCATTCCGCCAGGGATATTTATGAAATTCTCCACCGTCGAAAGGTGCATATGGAGTCGAAGCCATTTGCTCTGGGAGTCCGGGTGGAGCACCCTCAGGCTTTAATCGATGAAATCCAGTATAACCAAAAAGACCGGCAGCCTGGGTTGCCGGCATCTTCTTATAAACTCGTTCAACAAATTGACGGGCGGGGAGTATACTCTTTTTGTATGTGTCCCGGAGGGCTTGTGGTTCCGGCAGCAACGGCCCCCGGAGAGATTGTAACCAATGGGATGTCACTGTCTAAACGCAACTCCCCATTTGCCAATTCCGGCATAGTAGTGGGTTTGGAAATAGGTGATTTTTCCTCGGATGATAAAGATGTATTTGCTGGTTTGCGTTATCAGGCTCAGGTAGAAAAGAAAGTCTTTGAGGCTGGAGACGGCAGTCAGCAAGCTCCTGCTCAGCGTTTGACTGACTTGATTAAGGGAAAAGTATCAACTGACCTTCCCAAACACTCTTATATTCCCGGTTTGGTCAGCCAGAATTTGGGGGACTTATTGCCCTTGGGCATAATGCAGCGAATTTTAAAGGCATTACCTTATTTTGAAAAAAAGATGAAAGGTTTCATTACAGAGGAAGCTGTGGCCATTGCAACAGAGAGTAGAACGAGCAGCCCTATTCGAATACCACGAGATAAAAAGACTTTTATGCACACACAAGTGCAAGGCTTTTTTCCCTGTGGTGAGGGTGCCGGTTATGCAGGAGGTATAATTTCAGCAGCCCTTGACGGTCAGAATGTAGCCCAGGCAGTAGCTCAATATATGAATCAACCGACTGAGAACAGAGCATAAAAAAGATAAGTATGAAGGATATTCTAGACGTTGCAGCTCGAATTTTAATTTCGTCTTTCTTTTTCTACGAAGCCGCTGATAATATGATTTTTTACCAACTTAACTTAGATAAGATGGTAGCGTATGGATTGACTTGGAATACCGATCTTTTCCTGGTGGGAGCAACTTTTTTCCTTGTTTTAAGCGGGATTATGTTGCTTATTGGATATCGGGTCAAATTGGCCGGTTTAATCTTATTGACTTACTGGCTGCCCCTGACGCTGATTGTACATGATTGGTGGACGCTGGAACCTGGCGAAGGACGGCGCATTCAGTCGGCTTTATTTGTTAAAAATTTAGCTATTATGGGCGCTTTACTTCTAATAATGGCTAATGGTTCCGGACGGTTCAGTGTCCGTCGATTACTTGACAGGCGGAAAATTTAGATACACTGGTGATATTGCACCGTCAGTGTATAGTTAGCGTCGAATGTTCCAAAAAATCAGAACGTAAGAAAAAAGGAGATTTCGTTGATTTGGCTATTGAAACTGATCTCGGATTTTTTTTATGGTGGTGTATGCAGTCTTGGCCCAGTCCTTTTTCTCATACAAGTAGTAGGGCTTGAGTTTCGGGCCAAAGCTCTTAAAAAAGGAGGCTACACCGGGTATGGATGAGCCCTCAAAGTCAAAAATAATATCTTGCTCTGAAAATGTTCTAATCACATGGTCTATTGCAATGTGATTTGCGCAATACTTTCGTCCTTTTTTATTGGCAACGGCACGAAGTTTTATGATTCGGTTCGGCATGCGGAGAAAGTACAATTGCGAAGCCCAGGAATTATCAGGGCCAATAACCTGAATCATAAAGGCGTGATTTTTTTGATAGGCTGCAGTTAATATTGCATTCGCCCTTTCCAAGTGTTTTTTTTTCGTTCCAATTTTTGATCCAATGAGCTTGTTAAAATGAGTGTCCAATTCAGATACGCGATCAAACGACTCGATCCTGACCTTAGGCGTATTCTTTTTTATTCGTGATTTTAATCCGTGGGAATAGTTATTCCTCAGTTCCTCGTATGGTTTACCTAAATGGAGAATATAATTATCTCGTTTTTCGTAAATCCAGCCTGGAATATCTACAGCTTTTAAAGTTGCATTCATTGGAATAGACACAGGAGCAAATTCTTTTGGAATTTGTGATAAGAAATCGACAATATCATTTTTTAAAACATGCTCTCCAAAAATACCTAATTGTTGGCTCAGGGGTGGTTGATACACTTGTTTCCACAGCAGTCGGTTTTTATAAGGCAGCGGCATTATTTTCAAATAGTCGTCTTGAACTAGTGCTTTCCAACTTTTATCTGTCGCAGCATCGAGGTACCAGCTTAAGGAATAGGGTGCGGCGTAGGGTGTCTTTTTGATGGTGGCATCCCACTTTTTAGTATCGACCTCATCTCTTTTTAGGACTTGAAAACTCATAAAATGATTGCAGACCTTTAGGGTAAGTTGACTTGGTATTCGCCAGCAAGCTTGCGCAAGAGTTGTTTGCCAGGTTCAGATAATTTGTCAGGTGCCTTATTACTTTCTATCCATTTTGTGAGTAATACAAAATTGTCTGCCATCAACTCATCGGGATGTATAATATAATTGGTGTTTTTAGTAATACGCTCAAAAAAGGGTGTCATCCATTTACTATCCAATCCATCAAAGTCACCCTCATAGCTTAATTTATACCCTCCTTTTTGTTTTTGTAAAGGAAACAATTGGAATTTCAGATAGCTGAAGAAGTTAGGTTCATCCGGATCGAAATGAGATTTTTTACTCACGATAAGGGGAAAGGCAAGGACTTTTTTGTCATCAATGGAAAGTGGGATGTAATAGTCCCAGTCTGTTCCATCAGGGTTGAGGAGAGTTTGAGGAATAAAGCCATCGGGATAAATTATGGGGAGATCTAGTTTTTTAAATCCCAGGTGGGCATATAGCTTTTCTTGCAATTCGGGATAGTTTCGGCTTTGGATGTGAAATATTTCATGGATCAAAACATCGGTCAGCATTTGTTCATTCCCAGCTTTCGCCATTGGTTCAGGAACATAGATACCGTTTTCTCGAGTATAGAATACAGAGGGCCCATAAAGATCACCCTGAATAATACCCACTCGTATAGTATCCGGAAGAGGGTACATTTTCAATAGAGGTTGGGAAAGACGTAGTGCCTCGTTCATGCTTGACTCTATGGTCGATAGTAGTTTTTCGTTAGCCTTAGCCTCAACCCCTTGATGTAACATAGCCGCTTGCAGCTGATTAGCAGCCTGGGGCTGTGTCAAATGTGCAATTGAACTGTCCTGTAATTGAATGCTTACTTCTAGAGGCTGAACGCGATCAAAGAAATGATCTACTGAATCTCGCGTAGAGTAATACTCTGTCTCTTCAGCTGACATGATATCTACCTGGACCTTCTGAGATATAGCTTCAACTAGATTAAATCCTACAAATAGCCAGAAAGTTATTGCAATAAGTCTACAGGACTTGAAACCGGGAGTTTTACTATACCAATTCATCATCATTCCACTTTTTATCCACTTCTTCTTTATCGTGTTCTTTCTTTTTTGGGAAGTCATTCTTTTTAAGTCGGTTCATTTCCTTTTCGATTTCTTTTTGTTCCCAGTCCTCGGACGAGAAAGGCGTTCCATACACAGAAAATGCTTTTCTCAGCATGGATAAACCCCAGAAACCGATTACCCAAAAACTCCAGAAATATCCCCTGGTTACAAATAGGTTGATAAATAATAAGATTGCAGACCAAACCAAATAGTTCGTTAAATCAGAGTGGAAGTCTTTTTTCTTTTTGACCCTTCTTTTTGCTTCCTCGTAGATATCCTCACTCATGAATACATCATTAATTATAGTGATAGTAATTTTTGAAAATTAGTCCCTACCCAACCGCAGAGGCCACCGCCGACTCCCCCCAAAACGGCACTAATCCAGGGGAGGGAAGAGGAGGGGAGGTCGTTTAAAAGAACGCCCATCTTTTCTGCTAGCAGATGTTGATTGCTAAAATCCAGGTATAAGCTGTAAGAAGCCCAGCTCAGGAATACAGCGAAAAAAGGTAGAAAAAACCCTTGCCACCTGCTTTGTCGAATAATGAATCCATAAAGAATTAAAATAGCCCAGCACCATCGTGGATCTAGCATGAAATTGACCAAATGCACTAAAATAACAAGTGCGACTAAATGTAGAATGTTTCTCATATTATTTCGACTTTATTTCCCACTTTACAACCCGTTCATTCCAGTCATCGAATTCCACCATATCAAGTGAATGGTAGTTGCCGTTGGTCCAATCCTCTACAAAATTATCATAAAAGTGAGATCCGGGATTTCCGGATTGCCCACCCGGATAAACGCCTACAGCTTTTATTGTATCTCCCATTTCAACAATCATACGCCATGATGGGCCGTGATTTTTTTTCATAGAATTTAGTGCGTGTCGGGTACCACCATTGTGTAATAAAGACGTTGAAAAGGCCTCTATTTTACCTAAGTGTGGAATAGTGGTTCCCTTGTGGGCATACCATTCTTTTTTAGACTTTTCTTCAAATTTCTGAATGGCTTCTGTAAAAGATCGTGTAATTATATTCGAGAGTCCCCTTTTTATGCTGTCCTTATTCATAAAGAAAAGCGTATCCTCAGGTTGATTGTCCATTATTTGGATAAGATGCCAGCTGTTGGGTGTTTTCTCAACATTCAAGGATGAATAAATGCTATCCTGAACAGCCTGCCACCAGATAGAAAAAAGTGTGGCAGCTTCATTCTTCGTTTGATAGGTATAGTCCCAGGCTCTTAGTTTATTAATATATTCCGAATGCTTGATGGATGAGGAGTCTAGTTTTTCTAAAAGTATAGGTAATGCCTCTTTAGCCTCTAGCGAAAACGTACTCATCTGTATTTGCTTCATATCCTCAAAGCTCAAAGTCGACTTTGAGCGGAGTAAGGAGTCCAGTGTTCGGCCACGAAAACCATCAAAAAATCCTCGGTACGCGTAGGGATATTGAGGGTAAGTTGAGTGTTGATTGGCAGAGCTTACAAAAGCTCTATCTGGATTCACTTCATACGGGAGTTCATCCTGAGGAACTTTTGATTTGAAAACAGAATTGCTAACGCTATCCTGAACCAATGTTCCCAATCCCTGGCTTCGCAGGGGCAAATGACCCTGGACATGCAATGCGACAGTATCTTTTTTATCAGCGAAAACGAAATTCTGAGCGGGGAATGTATAGTAGTGTAGCGCCGACTTGAATGCAGAGTAATTTGCTGCCCGATTAAAGCCGATGAAGGTCTTGAATAAATTTGCACCAGTAGTTTGCAGAGGCCCCCAATAAAAAGCCATTCTACTCAAATCGTGGTCTTTCTCGGGATACGGCACTCGGCCGAGTTTTGTTTGAGGTATATTTATATTTATAGAGTCCTGATCTCGAACGTAAATGACTTCCTTTTCCATTTCAGCTTCCAGCCACTCACCCTCATATAAATATGTCCAGGAGGAGGAATCTTTCCATACAGGTTTTAACCAGTCAGCCACATCGTGAGACACATTAGTGGAGCCCCATGCAATCTTGTCATTAAAGCCCAACACTATGCCGGGTATGCCTGGAAAACTAACGCCATAAATTTGTCTTTCCGGAAGATGTATATGGACTTCATACCATAGGGAAGGAAGAGACAAGCCCAAGTGTGGATCATTAGCTAATAGGTTGTTTTGGTTTTTTGTCTTAGAGCGGTGAACAGCCCAATTGTTACTGCCATTAGATGGATCCGGTTGTGACCACCTTGAAGAGGTTTTATTCGAAATTGTCTTAGAAGGAGAGAGGCTGAAGGATTGATTGGAGTACCGTTTTTGAATAATTGGTTTTTGTCGCGGATTCCATTCTGGATAGTATTTTTCAAAAAAAGCTTCGCCATAGTTTTGAACGATTCCTGTATTTTCCAAATCTTCATTTCTAAAGCATAAATTGTGAACCAGGCTAGCAGCCACAGCGCCAGAATGAGCCAGCGTCCAGGGTTCTGGTTTGTATCGAAGTAATTTGTATTCCAAGGGGTAAGCGCTAGGTGACAATTGTTTGACCAGGTGATTTACTCCTTCGGCATACGTGGCTAATAATTCGCGAATTTCCGGATCTTGAATCGCTTGATGAATTAGATGATCACCTAAAGATTTAAGTCCTATTCTTCTTTTTTCTTCATCTGCTTCAATAGCGCGTTTGCCAACCACTTCGGATAGCCTTCCTGTCGTAGCTCGATTTGTGATATCCATTTGCCAAAGCCTAAAATGCGCGTGCAAAATCCCTTGTGCATATACTGCATCTTTGTAATTATCGGCATAGATATGAGGAATCAAATTGTCATCAAAAATGATCTGGATATCTTTATCGACAGGGCCTGTAAAAAAGCGCCTGGCCAACCTTGGTCTTTCTGCCTGTTGCCACCAACCCGTATAGGGATTCATGAAATCAACTGCCGGTGGCAATTTACCTATCGGGCTGACGTGCCCATAATAAAGAAAGGCTCCCAGGCATAAAAGGCTTATGATTGTATACACATATTTCATACAATCAAAGATAGCAAAAATCAGCTTTCACGAGTAAAAACCCATTCCCATTCGCTGGACAGCTCACTCTCAAATTGATAGCCCTCAACATCAAAGTTTTTTAGTTCTTCCGGCTGGGTAATAGCGTGATCCATCATATAGCGGGCCATAAGCCCTCGAGCTTTTTTCGCATAAAATGTGATGAATTTTAGCTTTCCATCTCTCCATTCTTTAAACTTAATCTCCAATACATTGGTATCTAAGTTTTTGATGGGTACAGCCTTAAAATATTCATTAGATGCCAGATTAACAATGATATTATGGTCTTGATCTTCCAGATCATTTTTTAATAGATCCACAAGTTTAGGCTGCCAAAAGTCATATAAATTTTTAGTGTTTTCATCAATTTTCAACTTTGTGCCCATTTCTAAGCGATAAGGTTGGATATAGTCCAGGGGGCGTAAATACCCATATAAGCCAGAGAGGATCCGGATATGGTGTTGGGCATACTGCCAGTGTTCTTCCTCCATAGTCTGTGAATCGATACCCTTGTAGACATCACCTTCAAATACATCTAAAGCTGCTCTTGCATCATCCGGCTGGGGCTTGAACTTCATTTCCTGGTACCTTTCATAGTTAAGATCACCTAGGTTTTGGCTGATGTCCATTAAATTTTGAAGGTCTTGACTGCTTTTGGATTTTAGGACAGTGGCTAATTCCTGAGCATCAGATTCGAACATTGGTTGTGAGCCGGCCGCTCGGTTGGGCCGTTCAAAATTCATTGTTTTTGCGGGAGAGAGTAGTACAAGCATAGGATTAAATTAATTGTATCTATATAAAAATAAAAAAAGCCCCAAAGTTTACTTTGAGGCCTTTTTTATCTAATTCTTAGAGATTTTATTAACCCTGCATTGGGTTTTTCTCTTTTTTAGGTTCTGCAGGTGCTTCTTCGTTTAGCACTTTACCTTTTACTCGAAGAACGTGAGGTTGTCCATTTTCGTTCGTGGTAATTCTTACGGTCTTGTTTATTGTTCCTACGCGATTCGTTGTGTATCGCACCTCAATTTCCGAGCTTTCACCGGGCATGATAGGTTCTTTGCTCCAAGCAGGCACTGTACAACCGCAACTTCCTTTAGCGTTCTTAATGATAAGAGGTTCCGTACCCGTGTTTGTGAATTTAGCAATACGGATCGGATCTGAATTTTTTGCGATTGTTCCGTAATCTACAACAGTAGATTCGAATTCCATTTTGGGACCTGTTTCTGTTCCTTGAGCCATTAAACCAAAGCCAAACAGAAAAACTGCAGCCACACTTAAAATTACGTTTTTCATGAGATTTCTTATTTTGTTTATACAAATATAGGTCGAACATATTTCAATTCTTGTTAATCAGTTGTTAATAATATGATAAAGCTTGAATATCCAGTCAGTTAGACTATTTGGTCATGAGTTAAATTCTCTTTAATAATATTGCGCGAGGGATAGAAAGGGCCCGCCAGCGGCGGGGTCCCCAAACTTTTGGGGACCGTCAGCCCTGCATAGCCCGACGGCCGGCTGCAAGTGATTTGAGTACCCCATTGAATTTCGATTAAATTGTTCTTTTTATGCTTTAATGCAGCCGGGCGGCGCGCCCTAAAAACTAAAAAGTTCTAGTGGGGAGTAAAGTGGATTTTGGTCAAAGGTTATCAAATTTGAGTATTTTTTGTACTTTTATGCATCTATTTATTACGTACTTTATTATACAATTGCAGGTCGTAGGGGATGCACTGGGCAAGTGGCCTATTCATCCTCACAAGATTCAAGAAAAAAGATTCAAATATGGAAGTTTTGGATGATATACAGGACGTTCTGGTCAATGAACAGTCTGAAAATCAAGGTTATATCAATGAGGTTTTAAAGGATTACTACATCTCTTGTCTGAGCCGCGAAGTAAGTTTGTTAGGTCGGAAAGAGGTGTTAACTGGAAAAGCAAAATTTGGTATTTTAGGTGATGGAAAGGAAGTGGCACAAGTTGCTATGGCTAGAGCATTTCAGCGGGGTGATCATCGAGCGGGATATTATAGAGACCAGACTTTCATGTTTGCGCTTGGACTACTTACTGTGGAGCAATTCTTTGCTCAGTTGTATGCTGATGTTGAAAGAGATCCATTTTCTCACGGTAGGCAGATGAATGCGCATTTTGCCACGCCGTACATTGCTGAGGATGGTTCTTGGTTGAATCATGTCGATCAATTCAATATCTCTGCAGATATAAGCCCTACAGCCGGTCAGATGGCTCGGGCGCTCGGATTAGCTTTTGCCTCTGAAAAGTATCGTTCCAATGCAGCACTAAAGGACAGCAAATTTAGCCGTGAGGGAGCGGAGGTTTGCTTCTGTACGATTGGCGATGCGAGCACATCAGAAGGCGTGTTTTTTGAGACCGTCAATGCTGCGGCTGTGTTGCGAGCACCACTGGCCATTTCTGTATGGGATGACGGTTATGGCATATCAGTTCCGAAGGCACTACAAACAGCTAAATCAAGCATTTCAAAGGCGCTTAGCGGATTTGCTATTCAAGAAGGAGAAGACGCGAACGGAATATTAATTTTCGAAGCGAAAGGTTGGGACTATCCGGCATTGATTGAAATGTATGAAGTCGGAATTGAGCAGGTGCGCTCATGGCGTCGTCCTGCCTTATTTCACATCGATGAAGTTACCCAGCCTCAAGGGCATTCGACATCTGGTTCTCATGAGCGGTATAAAGATAAGAAAAGGCTAGAATGGGAGGTGGAGTACGACTGTATTCGGAAGATGGGGCATTGGATCGTGGAAAATGATATTGCTCAGGAAGACACACTTGAAGAATTATCACAGAAAGCTAAGAAGGCTGCCCAAGCAGGCAAGAAGCAAGCCTGGGAATCCTATCTATCGGGTATAAAGGATGCCAAAGAGGAATTGAGTACCATACTATCGGGAACAAATACAGACGTTGTTTCCGCTCACTTGAAGGAATTAAATGGACTAATTAACCCTGTAGTTACAGAGGTTTTGGATGTTGCGCGAGAAGCTAGGTTGGCCTATATTCAAGAGGAAGGAAGTTGTCCAGATTCACTTAGTTCATTTATTTTAGAGCGGCAGGAGCAGGGTGAAGCGGCCTATCATACTCATCTTTATAGTGAAGGTGATGACAGTGCAATACATGTTCCTGTTGTTCCTGTGGAATATGACGAAGATGCCTCCAGTGTGCCGGGGTATAAAATTTTAAATACATTTTTCGATGGAGTCCTAGAGAATAATCCATCGGTTTATGCTTTTGGTGAGGATGTTGGGAAAATAGGAGATGTGAATCAAGGCTTTGCGGGTCTGCAGGAGAAATATGGAGTTGACCGTGTATTTGATACCGGAATTCGTGAATGGACGATCATCGGTCAGGCCATAGGTATGGCAATGCGAGGGTTACGTCCCATAGCTGAAATTCAATATCTCGATTATCTCATGTATGCGATGTCTCCACTTACAGATGATCTGGCCACATTGCGATATAGGTCAGCAGGACAGCAGAAAGCACCTGCTATCATTCGAACGCGCGGACATCGTTTGGAGGGCATATGGCACGCCGGATCTCACTTAGGAATGATCGTACACGCTCTGAGAGGAATCCATGTTGCCGTTCCTCGAAATATGACGCAGGCCGCAGGTATTTACAATACCCTGCTTAAAGGCGAAGAACCCGCATTAGTCATTGAATGTCTGAATGGGTACAGGTTACGTGAGAAGCAGCCCAACAATATTGGTGAATATACCGTTCCACTGGGGCAGCCAGAAGTTCTTCGAGAGGGCCAGCATATAACCTTAGTTACGTATGGGTCGTGTGTAAGAATTGCGGAAGATGCATGTGATCGGTTATCTGATTTAGGGGTAGAGGTCGAACTCATTGATGTTCAAACTTTACTGCCGTTTGATTTAGAGCATATTATTGGAACTTCTATTAGTAAAACCAATCGGGTTGTATTTTTAGATGAAGATGTGCCTGGTGGTGGGACCGCTTATATGATGCAACAAGTATTGGATCATCAAGACGCATATTTTGATTTGGACGCAGCTCCTCAGTGTATTAGTGCTCACGCTCACAGACCACCCTACGGGAGCGATGGGGACTATTTCACAAAACCCAATGCATCTGATGTAGTAGAGCGATTATATAATATTATGAATGAGTTTAGACCTACCCACTATCCATACCGCTTCTAATGAAGTGGTTATTTCAGATCGCAAAATTTCTTTTGCACCACAGATTTGTGAGAGTGAAGGATCGATAGATTGAATAATATGATTACTTTTGTTCATACGAAAAATATAGGTTAACATAAATCAAGGCTTTGAACGCTGGATTAGTCATCATTCCTACTTACAACGAGCGCGATAACATTCGACATATTATAGGTCGAGTGATGCAGCTCAAGTACAAATTTCACATTTTGGTTGTTGATGATGGGTCGCCGGATGGCACAGCTAATGAAGTCCGCGAGCAACAAAAGGATTATCCAGATCGAGTTTTTCTTTTGGAACGAGAGGGAAAGTTGGGATTAGGTACAGCATATATTGCAGGATTTCAGTGGGGATTAGATCGTGGGTATGATTATATTTATGAAATGGATGCGGATTTTAGCCATCCACCCCAACATTTGGATGATTTTTATGAAATGCTGTCGGCAGGAAAAACAGATGTTGTTGTAGGCAGCAGATATGTCAGTGGGGGAGGGGTTAAGAATTGGCCTCGAGGACGTCTCATGCTATCTTACGGTGCCTCTCTTTACGTTCGCGCTCTTACCTGGATGAACGTCAAAGATCCTACAGCCGGTTTTGTCGGTTATAAAAGTGAAGTATTATCAGCCATTGATTTCAATAAAATTCGTTTCATTGGTTACGCCTTTCAGATTGAGATGAAATTTGCGGCTTGGTCATTAGGATATAGAATAAAAGAGTTCCCCATCATTTTTATTGATCGCGAAATAGGAGTCTCTAAAATGCATAAGGGAATAGTTAAAGAAGCTATTTGGGGTGTATTTCAAATGAAATGGAAAAGCTACTTTTCCAGTTATCGAAAATAGAAGAGTAATCCTTCTCAGATTCTTCTATGTTACTCTCAATTCAGGATTAGCTTTTTCAATTAGTATTTATTTAGTGTCTGCACGCTTCAGATACAAACTGTTTATTTAGGTCACTTGACAAAGTCAATTCGCCAAACTGTTCACGATTATTTTTCTCATCCACTATTTTGTTTCTCAAAGCAATTGACTGTCCTTTTTCTGCCTAAGTGTGACGTTTATTTGAGTCAGGATTAGATTTTTATGATAAAGGGTAAAAAAGTGGGAAAAGTGTTTTAGATTTATTATTGAAGTGGGAAAAAGTGTAAAAATGTTCATTTTTAAGATAAGATTAACTTGGATTATAGGTTTTAGTATATATATAAATATTAATATGATTACATAAAATAATCAATATGATTACAATAAAACAATTTTCCTAGAAACATATCATGAAAAATTAAATATTAGTGGGAAAGAAGGGTAAAAAAGTGGTAATTCCTTTACATTTGGCTTAGTCGAGAACTAAAAGATAGAAATGCCATTTTTTGGAGAGTATGAATGCAAGGTAGATGCCAAAGGACGACTGCGGCTTCCCACTCCTTTAATTCGTCAAATGGACGGACAGGGTGTTTATACTTTTGTTATATCCAGAGGTTTCGACAAATGTCTGATGTTGTATGAAAAGCCAGTCTGGGATAAGATGGTGGGAGATATGGAGAAATTGAGTGTTTACAATCGGAAAGAGCGACAATTTATGCGATCTTTTTTTGGAGGCGCGTCTATTATTCAGCTTGATTCCGCAGATCGCGTACTTCTTTCCAAGCGTCAGATGGATTTTGCTGGAATTGCTAAAGATGTAATTCTAACGCCACTTAAAGATAGAATTGAAATTTGGTCACCAAAGGAATACGATGCTATGATGTCTGACCAGCCAGATTCTTTATCCGATTTAGCCGAGGAGGTAATGTTTACCCCAGGCGGTTCACAATCAACTGACGAGTAATGTATCACGCCCCCGTCATGCTGGATGAGTGTATTGAGGGACTGTCTATAGAGCCAGATGGCGTTTACGTCGATGCAACTTTTGGTGGCGGCGGACATTCCAGAGCGATCTTAGAGCATTTGAAGGATGGTGTATTGATTGTGTTTGATCAGGATCCCGATGCAAAAGCGCAAGTTAAAGATAGTGATGACCGCATGATATTTGTGCCCTCTAATTTCCGCCATATAAGCTACTGGTTGGAATTTCTCGGGTACGGTAAAGTAGATGGTGTTTTAGCTGATTTGGGTGTTTCTTCTCATCAGCTCAATGAGCCTGACCGAGGATTTGCTTATAAATTTGATTCAGCACTAGATATGCGGATGAACCCTAAAGCTGAACGCACCATAGGTCAATTGCTTAATGAAGCCACGGTCGAAGAACTGCAAGATATATTTAGCAAATATGGTGAAATAAGAAATGCAAAGACCTTAGCGCAATCTATAGTGGAGCAGAGAAAAGGGAATGAGGATTATAGAGTTCGCGACTTAAACAACATGATTGATTCCTGCGCCAGAGGTAATAAGTTTAGATACTATGCTCAGGTCTATCAGGCTCTCAGAATAGAGGTAAATGATGAGATGGGTGCTTTAGATGATTTTTTGGCAGCGCTAAATGATTGGGTAAAAACAGGCGGCAGATTAGTTGTGATGAGCTATCATTCTTTAGAAGATCGCAAAGTCAAGCAATTAATCAAAAAAGGTAATCCGAAGGGTGTTGTTCAAGAGGACTCTTTCGGCAGAAGAAAAAAGATATGGAAAGAGGTGGTAAAAGGTGTGAAGAAGCCTAGTGAATCAGAGATTGAGAAAAATAAGAGAGCGCGGAGCGCAAAATTGAGAATCGCAGAAAAGATTTAAATGGAGAACATCGACAAAAAAGAAACGAAAAAATGGAGTTGGCGAATTGGTAAGGAACGAATGTTTCAACAGCTGCCCCTACTTTATCTACTAGCATTTTTAGCTCTCACCTATATATTCAGCGTGCATGCAGCTGACCGGAAACTGCGCCAAATCTCAAAATTGAAAAAGGAGGTTCAAGAGACTCGGTGGGTGTATATGAGTGAGAAAGCGAAGCTAATGAAAAGCACCACATATTCAAGAATCGAAAATGAGGTAAGGTCTCTGCAGCTGAATAGCGGCGGGCAGCCTCCAGTTATTCTGAAATAAATTATAAACCAATAAGCTGTGGCAAACCCTAACAATCAACTACTAAAGCGACTTTTCATCATATTAGGCATTTTTATATGCTTTGGGATGCTCATTATCTATCGCACCGTAAAAGTAAGTGTAATAGAGGGTGACGAGTGGTTGTCGAAGAAAGATAAGTGGTATGTAAAAAAGGAAGCCATAGAGGCCGAGCGAGGTAATATTTATGCCAATGGGGGTGAATTACTAAAAACCTCGTTACAATTTTTTGAACTAAGAATGGATTTTCAAGCTTCAGGCTTGGATGACCGCGTATGGCGAGAAGGGGTCGATTCCCTGGCGCTTTGTCTTTCCCGTTTTGTGGACCGTTCAAAGTCAGTTCAATATTACAAGAACTGGCTTCAAAAAATGCGAAATAAGAAGGAAGGGAATCGGTATGTGAAATTGGCAGACAATGTCACTTTTGGGCAACTAAATGAGATTAAAGAATACCCGATTTTACGGAGAGGTGCAAACGGTGGAGGATTTATAGTAACACCATTTGGTAAGCGTACAAATCCCTTTGGAGGTATGGCACAACGCACAATTGGTTACACCCGCGATAATGCGCAGGACGTTGGTATTGAGGGTGCATTTGATAAATACTTACGAGGTGAGGAGGGGCATAGATTTATGTTGAAAGTGGGTGCTAACGAGTTTATTCCTCGTGATGATTTAAAGGAAATTGAACCGAGACGCGGTATGGATGTGGTATCTACTTTGGATGTAAATATCCAAGATGTGACTCACTACTCTCTTTTACGCGCTTTGCAGAAACATAATGCCACATGGGGGACCGTTGTTGTGATGGAAGTTGAAACGGGGGCGATCAAAGCCATTTCAAATCTCAAGAAAACAAATAGTGGGCAGTATGCAGAATCATACAATTTTGCAGTAGGTAGGAAAGTCGAACCCGGTAGTACAATGAAACTAGCGAGTTATATGGCTTTGTTAGAGGACCGGGCGATTACCAATTCCAGTCCGATAAAACTGAATAAAGGGTACGCTAGATTCTGTGATCAGGACATGAAGGACTCCGAGCCCCACGATATTATGCAGACTGATGCACAAACAGCCTTTGAGAAATCGTCTAATGTAGGAATTGCTTCGCTGGTTCAGAACCATTTTGGTAAGGAGAAAAAAGCCAAGGGATATATTCAACGATTGCGTCAATTCCGAATAGATGAAAAGACTAATATTGAAATTGAAGGAGAACCTACTCCTTATATAAAGGATGCATTCAGTGCTGAGGATGGTTGGAGTTGCACCTCATTGCCCTGGATGGCGATTGGGTATGAAATGGAGCTAACGCCTCTGCAGATCGCATCTTTTTACAATGCAGTAGCTAATGATGGTCAGCTCATGGAGCCCTATATCGTCGATCACATTCTCAAGGACGGCAAAGTGCATAAAAAGTTCGAGCCTAAAGTTAAAGATAAGGCCATAGCTAGCGCCGAGACAATTTCACTTGCTAAAAGGGCATTGGAAGGTGTGGTTACTAATGGTACAGCTCAGCAGATGCAAAGTAAATATTACTCATTTGCCGGAAAAACCGGAACGACTCAGGTCAATTATACGGACAGACAAAACATGACTTACCAAAGTTCTTTTGTCGGCTACTTTCCTGCAGATAATCCGAAATACACTTGCTTAGTGATGATTTACGATCCACAGCAAAATGGATTTTATGGCGCAACTGTTGCGGGGCCAGTCTTTAGAGATATAGCTGACCGTTGTTTTTCTTCAGATCTTAAGTTGGCTAATCCTTTTGAGGTGGCGAAGTCAAAATCGCATCGAATTAAACTGCCACTAGAGCACAAACTAAATAAGTCGGATTGGGAATTCTTTATCGATCGGTATGATTTTCCGTTTTATACGGAAACAGAGGGAGAGTGGTACTACATGAAAGGCCGTCAGGATAGTATTATAGGATTGCCATTTTTTCGACAGACAGAACGTGTTCCCGACGTAAGAGGTATGGCACTAAAAGATGCACTTTTCATATTGGAAAATGCCGGGCTATCTGTCGAATTGAAGGGTGATGTAGGTAAAATACAGGCTCAATCTCTACAGGCAGGTACGCGCATCAATGGACAAAAAATTAAACTTATTCTCGGATAGATGAATCAACCGCAGACACATATTATTTTAGAGTCCATCCTGGATGGTGTTGATCCACTTCAGATAGAAGGCGAAACCACGAAATCAGTGACTGGTTTGCAGCTCGATTCGCGGGAGATAAATGGGGGCGAAGCTTTTGTCGCCATGAAAGGGTATAGTGTTGATGGTCATGAATATATAGCGGAAGCGATTTCAGCAGGCGCTCATGCTGTTTTCTGTGAAGTATGGCCTGAAACCCAAAATCCGGAAGTCACTTATATTCAGATAGAAAATCTGCGAGAAAAATTAGGGATTTTAGCCGGCAACTTTTTCGATAATCCTGCTCAAAAACTAAAGATAGCTGCAGTAACAGGAACAAATGGTAAAACTTCTGTAGCTACTATTGGGTTCCAGGCAAGTACACATTTGGGATACAAGGCCGGATTATTATCTACTACAGGCGTTTATATCGGCACTCAAAAATACGCTACAAAACATACTACTCCAGACCCAATCTCTTTACACCGCGCTTTAGCTGAAATGGTTGAGGCTGGATGCGAATGGTGTTGGATGGAGGCGAGTTCTCATGCTTTAGATCAGGGGCGTACTGTTGGAATTAAGTTCACCGCAGGCATATTCACGAATCTGTCTCATGACCATTTAGATTATCACGGAAGTTTTGATGCCTATTTAAAGGCTAAAAAGATTTTATTCGATGGACTGGAACCAGATTCTGTCGCGATTATAAATCAAGATGATCGACATGCAGAGGTTATGGTTCAAAATTCTAAGGCTAAGATTGTAAGCTATGCTTTACATGCAATGGCTGAATATACAATGTCACTTTTGGAGCAGAACTTGGAGGGAATGTCAGTCCGGGTAGAGGGTAGAGAACTACACCTTCTTTTGAATGGAAGTTATAACGCTTCAAATGTTCTAGCTGTCTATGCGACATTAGTTCAGTGTGGAGAAGACAGAGATGAAGTGTTACGAGCTCTCAGTCAGGTTACTGGAGCAGAAGGTCGGTTTCAAAAAGTAATGGATGAAAAGAAAAGAAGACTAGGTATAGTGGACTTTGCTCATACACCAGATGCAGTTGAAAAGATTTTACGTGCCATATCTGAGCTTAATGTCCAGCAGGGTCGAGTATTTACTGTTATTGGATGTGGTGGAGATCGGGATAAGACAAAGCGACCCGAAATGGCAAAAATTGCTGTACGAGGGAGTAATAAAGTGGTGTTGACATCCGACAATCCTCGATCAGAGGACCCGGAAGATATCATTGCCGATATGAAAGCAGGCGTGTCGGAAGAAAGAGCGCATAAGATATTGTCTATACCGGATCGCCAAGAGGCGATACGTGTGGCGTGTTCACTTGCTCAGTCAGGAGATATTGTTCTAGTGGCGGGCAAAGGGCACGAAAAATACCAAGAAATAAAAAACAAACGAATCGCATTTGACGATTTTAAAGTGCTTAAAGAAGCACTTGCTTAAGAAGTTGGTTTTGTTATCAAAATCAGGTTGGTTTTAACAGTTATAGCGGGTATACTTATACGTACTGTGGTTGGGACGTTTGCAGTTACTCGCTATACTGTTAATTTTTAAAAGAAATTTAATAATAGTTACAGCTGGTATGCTTTATCACCTTTTTACATATTTAGACAGTCAATGGGAACTTCCCGGTTCTGGTCTATTCTATTTCCTCACATTTCGTGCAGGGCTAGCTATTCTATTATCTCTAATAATTACGATTGCTTTTGGTCATCTAGTTATTTCCTTTTTACAGCGATTACAGGTTGGAGAACAAATTCGATCATTAGGTCTTGAAGGGCAGGAAGAAAAAAGGGGAACGCCCACAATGGGAGGTTTACTCATATTTTTAGCCATTGTTATCCCGAGTCTTTTGCTTGCTGATTTAAGTAATATTTACATTCAGCTTTTATTATTGTCCACAGGCTGGCTAGCAGCGATTGGCTTTGTTGATGATTACATAAAGGTCTTTAAGAAAGATAAGCGCGGACTATCCGGTAAGTTTAAAGTGCTGGGTCAAGTTGGTTTAGGCTTGATTGTAGCTCTTACTATGCTATCTCATAAAGATATCGTCGTTCGAATGGATGCATCTGAAGCTCAAGAACGAGGGTTGGCTATTTCGAAGGTGATTCCACCTTCTATGGAGGCAGAAAATATAACAGAGGGATATGTTTATGTGCAAACCACATTAACTAATGTTCCTTTTTTCAAAAACAACCTTATTGATTACAAGGATATTCTGTTTTTCCTTGGAGAGCATGCTGAAGTTTGGGCCTGGGTAGTTTTTGTTCCCCTAGTTATTTTTATAGTAACAGCCGTTTCAAATGGAGCTAACTTGACGGACGGTTTAGATGGTTTGGCCGCGGGCGTCTCAGCTGTTATTGTTGCGGCATTAACCATACTAGCCTACGTCTCGGGAAATACGATTATTGCGGAATATCTCAATATTCTTTATTTGCCTTACACAGGTGAAATTGTAGTGTTTTCTGCTTCCCTCTTAGGCGCATGTATAGGTTATTTGTGGTACAACGCTTACCCGGCAAAAGTATTCATGGGCGATACGGGGTCATTAATGTTAGGAGGAATTATTGCTGCACTAGCTATTTTGATCCGAAAGGAGTTGTTAATACCCATTCTATGTGGAATTTTCTTGATAGAAAATCTGTCCGTCATTTTACAGGTCGGATATTTTAAGTATACGCGTCGTACACAGGGAATAGGGAAACGAATTTGGTTGATGACTCCGATTCACCACCACTTTCAGAAAAAAGGAATTCACGAGTCAGTAATTGTAGTTAGGTTTTGGATTGTAGCCATTTTATTGGCGGTTTTGACCATAATAACTCTCAAGATAAGATAGATGCAGTTGGTAGATAACATACAAAAGCGCTTGAAAGGAGATAGCTTAATTTGGTTAAGCCTTGTCGTCTTGTCTATAGCATCTGTTTTAGCTGTGTATAGTGCATCGGGTAGCTTATCGTATGGCGTGGGTGGCCCTTCCACTGAGACCTTCCTGCTAAAGCAACTTGCTATTTTGTTTTTGGGATTTGCATTGGCGTACTTTATTCAAGGTATTCATTACACTATATTTGGTAAAATCAGTGTATTAGCACTTGGTCTCAGCGTTATTCTCTTGGTATTCACCTTGTTTTATGGCATGGAAATAAATGATGCCAGGCGTTGGATTCAGATTCCCATCATTAACTCCAGCTTCCAAACTAGTGATTTCGCACGACTGTCACTCATAGTTTATTTGGCTTACACCATTGCTCAGGCAGGGCCTAAGGCGTCCGAGGGGCAGTTTTTTATGATCCATATTTTGCTACCCATGATGGTAGTTTGTGGACTTATAATGCCATCTGATTTGTCTACGGCATTGATGTTATTTCTCACATGCTCAATTTTACTAGTTGTAAGCGGAATCCACTGGCGTTTATTGATTTTCACTTTTGGTATGCTGTTCGTGGTTGGGAGCTTGTTTATAGGTTTGGGGACACTGTTTGATTCTATTCGGTCTACAACCTGGATCAATCGAATTACCGCTTTCCTTGGGCAAGAGGGTGACACTTATCAAATTACACAGGCAAAAATTGCTATTGCTGAGGGCGGATTATTCGGAGAAGGGCCCGGTAACAGTGTACAACGAAATTTTCTTCCCTCTCCCTATGCGGATTTCATCTATGCTATAATTATAGAAGAGTATGGTTTGATTGGTGGTGTCGGACTGATGTTTGTCTACTTCTTTTTACTATTCCGATGTGTTAAAATAGTAACCCTAACTACGCGATCATTTGCTGCTTTGTTGACCGTAGGGATTAGTATGGCACTTCTTTTACAAGCCTTATTAAATATGGCGGTTTCAGTAGATTTAGTGCCTGTGACGGGCTTAAATCTCCCCTTTGTGAGTAAGGGGGGAACCTCGGCGGTGTTTCAATTTATAGCAATCGGGATGGTATTATCCGTAAGCCACTTTACAGAGCTTCAGCGAATTGCCGAAAAGGAGAATGAGGAATCTACAGCGGATTCAGTAAATCCGGAATCAGACCCATCTATTTCTTCACCAAAAAACGATCAGTCATGAGAATAATGATTAGTGGTGGAGGAACAGGGGGACACATATTCCCGGCGATTGCTATTGCGACAGGCATTAAAGAAGCCCATCCTGATATCGATATTCACTTTGTCGGGGCAAAAGGGAAAATGGAAATGGAGAAAGTTCCAGAATCAGGCTTTGAAATTACAGGGCTTCCCATCCGGGGTCTTCAGCGGAGATTTACGCTAAAAAATATTTCAGTCCCATTTCGCCTGATATACAGTCTTTGGTTATGCTATCGATTGCTGAAGTCTCATCAGCCAGCATTTGTAATGGGCGTTGGAGGATATGCAAGCGCACCATTATTATGGATGGCAGCTAAAATGAATATTCCAGTTTTCATTCAGGAACAAAATTCATATCCCGGTATTACAAACCGGTGGCTGTCTAAGTCAGCCGAGAAAATATTTGTGGCTTTTCCGAATATGGAAAAATATTTCCCCGCTAATCGCATTGTCGTATCGGGAAATCCTATTCGCTCAGAGCTAAAAGAATCTCAGTTAGAAAAGCAGGAATCTTTGCGCTTTTTTGACTTGGGTCTCAATGCAACGCTTTTGGTTTTTGGAGGAAGCTTAGGAGCTAAAACGCTAAATGAAGCCGTTATGGCATCGGCTCCTGCGCTTCACCAAAATCCAGATATTCAAATTTTATGGCAATGTGGGAAGACTCATTATGAAGTTTGTAAGGCGTCTGCTGTTGCTCAATTACCACAAGTCAAGTTACTTCCTTTCATCCGCGAGATGGGGAAAGCATATGCAGCTGCAGATATTGTGATATGTCGTGCAGGGGCCCTGACTATATCGGAATTAAGTGCGATGGGCAAGGCTGCGGTTCTGGTTCCTTCTCCTTATGTAGCTGCCGATCATCAGACAAAAAATGCAAAAACACTTACTGATAAAAATGCTGCTATCCTTATTCCTGATGCTAGTGGGAGAGCAGCCGTTCAAAAGGCAATAGAAATTGTGAATCAGCCGGATAAGCTTCAAGAGCTAGAGCACAACATTTCCAAATTTGATCGCAAAGACGCTGTCGATACTATTATTCGTGAACTTCAACCTTGGATTATATGAAAAACTGGAAGCTTTCTCAAAAGTATGCAGCAATATTAATGGGTGTCGCCATTCTATTCATAGGTGCATTGTTGCGAACGGCACAAAATTTCAAGCAAGATCTTTCCGTCAATGCGGTTCATGTGCACATTGAGCCCCTCCCTTCTGGAGGTAATATGTTAGAAACAGAGTCTATACGTGATCACTTTATAAATAAGACTTTAGGTTATTCTCCTACCGAAATTTCAATGAAGCATCTTAGAGTGGCAGAATGGGAGACGCAATTAAACAGTCTTGATTATGTTAATCGTGCAGATGTTTTTATAGATGGTAATCGAGAATTACATATTCAAATTCAGCAGCGTAAGCCTATTTTAAGGTGTTTCTCTGAAGGCAATTCTTTTTTCCTCGATCGCAATGCTACTTTTTTACCGCACACCTCAGTCTATACCCCCAGACTTCCCATTTTGAGGGGGCATTTGCCTAAGCTTGTGGAGAATGAGAAATGGCAGTCCGAATTAATTGATTTAATCTCCTTTTTTGATCAGAACGAATACGAACGCAGACTTATCGATCAAATTTATAGGAATACCGATGGCACATATACAATGATTCCCATATTGGGACATTTAAAGATTCACTTTGGAACATGGACCGACATAGGAAATAAGTTTACACGTTTACAGCATTTTTTTGATGAGGTCCTTCCAGAAAAAGGATGGACTCAGTACGAGAGTATCGATGTGAGTTTTGAAGATCAGGTTATTGCAAAAATGAAAGTTTAAAAACACGAATTATGAATAAGAATCAACATTTTATGGATGAAGTCGTAGTAGCTTTAGACATTGGGACGACCAAAATCTGTGCACTCGCCGGGCGCATGAATGATTTGGGTCAGCTCGAAGTTGTCGGGATTGGGAAAGTTCAATCTACGGGCGTACTTCGAGGGGTAGTAGCTAACATTGATCGAACAGTGAAGGCTATCCAGCTAGCTGTCGAGAAAGTGGAGCGATCCACTCAGTCAGAGATAAAGGACGTGTATATTGGTATTGCAGGGCAGCATATTAAAAGCTTTCAACACCATGGAGTTCTTCCCCGTGACAATTCAGAGGTGGAGATCTCGAGGGAGGACTTGGAAGAGATGCGCCGCACCATGCATAAAATGGGTCTACCTCCTGGTGATAAGATTTTGCATGTTATTCCACAAGAATATACAGTAGATAATGAGGCCGGCATAAATGATCCCATCGGGATGTCAGGAATTCGTCTTGAGGCAAACTTTCATATTATAACCGGACAGCAAACCGCTTTCAATAACATGAAGAGATGTGTTGATCGTGCCGGTCTGCGTGTTAAAGACATGACTCTTGAGCCCATTGCATCCGCTCAGTCTGTATTGACAGATGAAGAGGTAACAGCAGGAGTTGCTCTTGTTGATATGGGCGGAGGAACAACCGACCTCACCGTTTTTCACGAAGGATTGATTAGACACACGGCTGTAATTCCTTTCGGTGGAAATGTTATTACAAAGGATATCAAGGAAGGCTGCACTGTAATGCAAGATCAGGCTGAAAAACTAAAAATTAAGTTTGGCTCTGCACTAGAACAAGAAATTTCAGATAATAGAATAATCACAATACCCGGCTTGAAAGGTCGGGACGCCAAAGAGATTAGCGAAAAGAATTTAGCGCTTATCATCCAGGCACGTGTTGAAGAAATATTGGATTACGTGTACTGGGAAATTCAGCGGTCAGGGTATGAGCAAAAACTGATTGGTGGAATCGTATTGACTGGGGGTGGATCTCTATTGAAAAATATCGATAAACTCACCGCATTTCATACGGGAATGGAAGCTCGTATTGGCCGGCCTATTGAGAATTTGGCACATGGATATCCGAAAGAATTGGAAAGCCCAATTTACTCAACGGGAATTGGATTATTATTGAAAGCAGTCAATTCACGCACAATCTCCTCCATTTCAGAATTGGTTCGCAGTGAAATCAAGTTCAAGTATGATGACGATACAGCACCTCTATCCGCAATTAAAGAACAAAATGAGGCCGTTTCTGAAATAGCTGGCAGTGAATCAGAATCAATGCAAGCGGACAAAAGCAAAGACCAAAGCCCAGGCAAACCCAAAATGTTTGATGGATTCCTGACTAAAGTAAAAGAATTTTTTGAAGCGACAGATGATCGAAATATCGATGACCTGAACTCGTAACATTATATAAACCTTACCACAAAAAGAAAAAGTTATGCCTATAGAATTTGATATACCCCAAGAAGAAAAAGCTGTCATCAAAGTCATTGGAGTTGGCGGTGGTGGATCGAACGCAGTTACTCACATGTACCGCCAAGGAATAGTAGGTGTTGAATATGCTATTTCAAATACAGATCGTCAGGCTCTAGAAGCCAGCCCAGTCCCCACTAAGATCCCTCTGGGACCTGAACTTACAGATGGAAGAGGAGCTGGATCCAAACCTGAAATTGGTAGACAAGCTTGTATAGAATCCGTAGATAAAGTGAAAGATTTTCTAACGGATACGAAAATGGTATTTGTCACTGCTGGAATGGGTGGCGGAACTGGAACTGGTGCAGCGCCAGTTATAGCTAAAGCGGCTCAAGAGACTGGAGTGCTAACTGTAGGAATCGTCACTTTACCCTTTTCATTTGAAGGACGACGAAGAGCTAAGCAGGCCCTTGCCGGTCTCGAAGAGCTGAGAAAATATGTGGACTCTCTGTTAGTTATCTCAAATGACAAACTGCGAGAGATGCACGGAAATCTGGTTTTGGACGAGGCTTTCGGCCAAGCCGATAATATTTTGACTTCAGCTGCTAAAGGGATTGCAGAAATAATCACGATTGAAGGAAAGATCAATGTGGATTTCGAGGATGTGAATACGGTCATGCGAAATAGCGGTGTTGCCATTATGGGAACAGCTATTATGGAAGGAGAGGATCGCGCTAATCGAGCTATAGAAGCTGCATTGAACTCACCTTTACTGGAAGAGAATAATATAAAGGGAGCCGATCATATATTATTGAATATAACCTCGGGCTCTCAGCAAATCACAATGGATGAAATCGTTGAGATAACGGATTACCTGCAAGATGAGGCAGGCTATGGAACAGACTTAATTTGGGGTCACTGCTATGATGATAGTTTAGGTGATAAAATAAGTGTTACACTCATTGCAACGGGCTTTGAGCAAAGTACTTTACCAGATGATAAAAAGAACCGCAGAACTAACAGTATACGAATTCCACTTGAAGATCAGTTTGAACAAAATGATCAAGATCTAGAAATTGATTCCTCGGACCCGGATAACATCCATTCTGGAAATGTAGTTGAATTTGATGATATTGAGGACGACTATAATGACCTTCATAGAGGTAATGAACGAAAAGAGCCATTCATCAAGGATGAAATTCGCCGGAAAAATGAAGAGCGCAAGCGCGAACGCATGCATTCAGATGCGCAGCGTCGGGAATCTCTGCGGTCGAGAACCAAGAACTTGTCTAAAAAGGCAATCGTCGATATGGAAAATACTCCGGCTTACAGACGGCGAAAGGTAGAATTAGAGGATGAATCAGATAGCGAGGATTATCAATTGAGTAACTTTAGCATTGGAGAAGGCGAAGAACCTTTAGACAGAGGCAATTCCTATTTGCACGATAATGTAGATTAAGTTTCATTACATACAGTTTTTAAAGCCCGAAAGTCTTCTTTCGGGCTTTTTTTATGCCTGGAACGAATCACTGAAAATCAACGTTTTAAATAGTAAGAAAAATTAATATTCATTCAGATTAAAAAAAAATGTAATATGTCTTGCATATATTCTTTCCAGCGCATATCTTAGCAATATGATAGAAAATAGTAATATGTTATATTCAAGATACGAGATCGATAGAGTATGTTTCTCTACACGATCACAAAGATGATCTTATTCTCAATCTCATCTAGTTCATGAGATTGGTTTATTGGTTTATTGGTTTAGTCCGGGGGTGGTTCCCCGGACTTTTTTTTTGTTATTCATTTACCACTGATATCACAGAGGTCTTTTTTTCTCATAAGCTGATCGGCATACTAAATGCTTTTCTAAAAGACCTTATGAATAGATTATTTTCTACATCTTCCTGTCTTATGTGACTTTTAAGCCATTATATACGGCAACTGTATTATGGGGGTAATAGATTGTATCAGCTGTAAGGAATGGATTTTTATACTTCCTCAGCAATTAGCTACGTAATCATCTAAGACTTAGCTTTTAATCTGATCGATACTTTTTCTATAAACCGTATTTTCGGTAAGCCTATATCAATGCTTAGGATGGCTGGTTCATTTGCGACTTTTCTCCTTTTTGATCATTCTATAGCTATCCGAGGTTTCTCTAATCCTATTCTTACTCCAATCGCTTACAATTGCTTATCTTCGGTGGCGTAAAATAGCCACACTTTATGAAATTTGACGAGTTTGATCTGGATCCTGAAATCATAGAGGCCATTGGATATATGGGCTTTAAAGAAGCAACACCTATTCAAGAGAAATCTATTCCTATTATTTTGGAGGGTAAGGATTTGATAGGTTGCGCACAAACGGGTACAGGTAAGACAGCCGCTTTCCTATTGCCAACCATTCAGAAAATAGCTTCCCTGGGAAAAACCAAAGGATCTCAGGCTTTAATTATAGCGCCCACTAGAGAATTGGCGATTCAAATTGAGCAGCAAGTGCAGGCACTGGGGTATTTTGCCGGTATCAGTTCGTTTCCGGTCTATGGAGGAGGAGGAGCCGATGATTGGGTAGATCAGAAAAAAGCGCTTCGTTCCGGTGCTGATATTATAGTTGCCACGCCCGGAAAGTTAATATCTCATATCAATACAAAAGATATTCAGTTCGATAACCTCAAATTGCTGATTCTAGATGAAGCCGATCGAATGCTTGACATCGGTTTCTATGAAGATATTTTAAAGATCATTGATACTCTTCCAAAAAAGCGGCAAACGCTTATGTTTAGCGCTACAATGGATAAAAAAATACGTAAACTCGCTTCGAAAATTCTATACAAGCCGGAAGAAATTACCATTGCTATATCTAAACCTGCCGAAGGTGTTTTGCAAGCGGCATATTGCGTGTATGAAAAGCAAAAAATTGATCTCGTTCATGAGCTAATTACTGATAAACCCAACTACGAAAGCATTCTTATTTTTTGCTCCACTAAGAAAAAAGTAAGTGAACTTGCGCGAACATTGAAGCGTAAAAAGTATTCTGTTGGCGCGATAAGTTCAGATCTGGATCAATCAGAAAGAGAAAAAATGTTAAACTCCTTTCGTGCTAAAAATACACGCATTTTGGTTGGGACTGACGTCGTTTCCAGGGGAATAGACATTAAGGACATCAATTTAGTGATCAATTTTGATGTCCCTTCAGATGCCGAAGACTATGTACATCGCATCGGAAGAACGGCTAGAGCCAATACGACTGGCGTAGCACTTACCTTTATTTCCCCATCTGATATGAGGGATTTTGCGAAAATTGAAGAACTTATAGAGCGAGAAGTACCCAAGGCGCCTCTACCTCCTAAAATTGGCGATGGCCCTACTTATAATCCCAATCAAAAAAGTTCCTCCTTTCGAGGCAGAGGAAACCAAAAGAATTCTTCTCGAAATCACTCCGGCGGACGTCGAAATAAACGGAGTTAGAGACTAGCTTTTTGGTTCTTTTTTTAAAATTGACTTGGGAGATTTGTCAAACAAATAGGAGAAATGCTTCATAAGCCAGCCTACGCCCCAAGTGCTAAAGAAGGAAAAACTGCTATACAAAATGGCGATAAGTGCGATTTCGGGACTTTCAAGTATTTGAGTAGCTATAAAAATAGCAAGTGCTGAATTTTGTAAGCCCAGCTCAATGGCTATGGTAAATCGGTCCCGAGTCTTCAAATTGGCGAACTGGGCTACTTTATACCCTGTATACATCGTCAAAAAATTAAAAAACACCAATGGAATCAAAAGCTCTATATGACTCAAAAATTCAAAAGATTGATTAACGTCGTCAAAGAATAATGCATATGCGAATACACCTAATAGTAAAGCGGGTAGCAATATTCGAAGCGGCTTTTTGATCCATTTGGTAATGCGTTCCGGGCCATATTCATTAGTCATCACACCTAATACTACAGGAATAACCACTGTTTGCAGAATCTCTACTAGAGTTTGGTCTACAGATAAACTGATTTGACTGGTTTTGCCCATAAATAAATATAGTGCCGTAGACACGTAAAATGGAATACTAAATAAAATAATAAAGCTATTGAAAGAGGTCATTGAAACGGACAGGGCGACCCGACCTCTAAGCATGGCAGTGACGAGGTTAGAAGCCGTACCCCCTGGTGCTGAGGCTATTAGAACAATACCCACTTTATACAGGGGGTCAATGGGAAGTACTGCAGCTAATAGGAATGCGATAATTGGGAGTAAAATCACTTGACTGCCCAGACCTAAAAGCATCGATTTGGGGTATAAAAATACATTCTTAAAGTTTTTAAACTTTAGCGTAACCCCAATCCCATACATGATGATCCCAATAGCCAGCGGCATCAACCAATCTGTGTTCTCCATATGCTAATATTCAGCAAAAAATTGCAGCTGTTTGTCGGCGAAAATAACAATGTTTTAACTTCTTAGTAAGGATAATGTTGTCAATCCACCTCTTATTCTTAATTATTGTGTTTTAGGGGAAATCCCGACTCGCTAGCGAGTCGGGACCGGGCTATGCGCGGCTTCGCAGAGCTCGGTCTCGTCGATGACGAGACGCTTCGCCCGCTACTATCCCTTTCCCAAATACATTGATTTATACTTATTAATATTTGCGCCATCGGGGGCATTTTTCAATGCCTGGAATTATTTAATGTAAGGCCTCATAATAAAATACTAGTCCTTTTACCCTTTTGATAGAAAAACCGCCACCTTTTTTATAAATTATTGGATGAATCTGTATTGCTTTCTGTACTTTTATACATATCTATAGTTTTGGAAAGATCTCGCAGTTAAAGGCCACATTCATGAATTTTTCTCGCCATCTTTTATTTTTATCCATTGTTCTGGTGGCCTCATGGGTTCTCACTGATCCCCCTCTTTGGAGTCAGGAAAACTGTGCAAACGGAATCGATGATGACGGTAACGGTTTGATTGACTGTTTTGATCCGGCTTGCTGCGATGCCTGTCCAGATCATTATTACTTGGATTGTGGAGGTAGCCTTTGTGAAATCAATCGCCCCTCTAATCCCCGTTTCGATTGGCGCCTACTATGGGAGTTTTCGGGAGAATGGGATAATATAAATACACCGCTAGTTGGGAGACTGAGACAGAGTGAAGGCCCGGTTATTGTCGGACTTACTACCCAGGAAGTCGGTGCGGGCTCGCGAGAAAATATAATACTTATCAACGGAGAAACCGGTCAATTGCAGGGTAGTTTTCCTACACCACCGATGTCCGAATATGCTACGTCTATCGGATTGGCCGATGTTACTTCAAATGGAGAAGGGAATATCATTATAGGCCTATCAGAAGAGAGCACATTCAGCCGACACCTGGAGTGTTATGATCCGGACGGTAATCTTGTGTGGAGGAGCGATAGACCTCATGGTTTTTCTGATGAGGATAGAAACGCAACCCCTCTTTTTGCTGATTTTAATGTAGATGGACAGACTGAAGTTTATGTGGGAAATTCTATTTTCGATGGTCTTACTGGGCGGAAACTTATGAGTGGCAATGCCACCGGACATCAAGGTATACAAGAGGCCCGGCAGGTGGGATATCGTTTTTTCTCTCCAGTTGCAGCAGATGTTTTACCAGACTCTACCTGTGCTTTCTGTGAAGGGCTGGAACTCATTGCAGGTGGGCAGGTTTATGCAGTGGATATTGCCGGTGAAGATATGGTGCTTGCAGCAAATATTGATACAAATGTATATGGAGATGGATTCACTGCAATTAACGATATGAATGCGGATGGCAACATAGATATTGTAGTAGCTGAGCGGCAAGGAGAGGATTTACTGATCTATGTATGGAATCCCGTTTCGGAACAGATTTTAGCCGAATTTACTTATTCTAATAGTGCAAACACTGTGTTCACAGGAAGTTCTTCCGTTCCGCTACTCACTGATTTGAACGGTGATGGCTTTACGGATATAGTTTTCTCTACATCCCTGATGTTGGTGGCGCTTGAAAATTCGGGAGCAGGCAGTTTTTTTGTGCGTTACGAAATTCCTACTCAAGACTTATCGGGAAGGTCTGGCCCTGTGGCTTTTGATTTTACTGGTGATGGACGTGCAGAAATTGTACATAGAGGTCAGGACTTACTGCGTGTAATCAATGGGTTTAACGGGAGCATATTGGCAGAGACTAATTGCTTTTCTTCTACCTTTTTAGATAAGCCTGTAATTGCAAATGTAGATACTGATCCTCAGGGCGAAATATTGGTAAGTTGTGGCAACAATTTATTGGCGTATACTTCTAATGGAGACCCATGGTCAGCTGCAAGACCCGTTTGGAATCAATTGCCGTTTTTCAATACACACATAGAAGATGATTTATCTGTCCCTGCCAATATGCAGCCTATTCATATCCCCGAAACAGCTGGTGAGTTTAGATTGAACCGATACTTAGAACAATACAGTCGCCCCATTTCTCCGGGCCCTGATTTTGTTTTTGACCGCATAGAAGTCGTTTGCGAAAATGGAAGTAAGTTTATTGAAATGACAGTTTGTAATACGGGTGATTTGCGCGCTCCTATACAACTATTTGTTGCAGCCTACGCCGATAACCCCCTCGAGGTGGTCAACCCACCGGTATGGAATGTTCAGGAGCCGATCTTTATGGAAGCGGGGGAATGTGTGGAATTACGGTACGTTTTTCCACCATTCGGAATCTTAGAAGAAGCGTACTTCACATTAAACATACCCCCCGGTCTACCTTTTATTGATACCACTGATGTTAACTCTTTCCTAAGTCCGGAATGTAATTATCAAAATAATTTTGAACTTGTAGATCTCTCGCCCTATTTGTTGTTTCCACTTGACTTGGGTAATGATACAAGTGTTTGCGCAAGCGAGGTAGAGATGGTGTTATTGGAGCCGGATACAAGCTATAGTAATTATTTATGGTCCACAGGAGCTATGACAAGAACTATTACAGTCGACCAGTCTGGAATGTACCGGTTAATGGTAACGGATAATTGCGGAAATCGGGGATCTGATTCCATACGGGTAACATTTTCCCAAGCAAACGATATGGGCTTACCTCCAGATACGAGTTTATGCATCGGAGATCAATTGCGATTTGATCTTGGCAATGAATATTCACAGTTAGTTTGGCTCAATGATACCGGAGATACCTTATGTAATGATTGTAATAGCATAAATATCGATGTATTGAGGGAAAACACGATTTCTGTTTTTGGTCTCCTCAACGAATGTGAGGTTCAAGATACGGTGCAAGTAGGCCTCTTGCCTTCAGTGAGCACTTCCGACACTATTGAAATTTGTTTTGGAGACTCTATTATCATTAATGGCAATAGGGTAGGTGCGGGGACATATACAGAGTCATTTTCAAGTCCTGATCTTTGCGACTCTGTGGTGATCACAGAAGTTATTGAGCGAACGCCAATTGATTTTGATATTACTATTGAAGAAGCATGTGGCACTGCTTCAAATGGTTCCGTAATTATTACTCCTGATAATAGTGAGGTTGATATAGAATGGTTTGATGGTAATACAATGTTTTCTCGGACTTTTGGAGTAGGTAACTATGCATTTGAATTAAGTGACAATCTGGGTTGTACTCGATTGGACACTGTGGAAATTGGGCAAATTAATTGGGAGCGAAATGGATGGCTTATAGAGCAAGTGAATTGTTTTGAAGGTCAGGACACCCTTCCCAATGTGCCTACGAGCAACTCCGGTCGAATAGAGGCTCGTCTGGGTTCGGACAGCTCCTATTCCTGGTCTGTGAACGGTCAGGCGATTTCCGATTCAATATATATTGATGAAGCGCCGACTCCCGGTGTCTATATATTCGAAATTCAAAAAGCCAATTGTATATTCACCACCGAAGTTGAAATTTTCCCGCCGAAACCTGTTCAAGAGGGTTCCCCTCTTGACTTGTTTGTCAGGGAAGACGATAGTGTTCAATTAGGGGAGAATATTGATGCTACAAACTATGAGGATATAAATTGGACACCTTCCACCTATCTCAGTTGTGATAACTGCCTACCAACATCGGCCTTGCCGGAAAGCGATATTACATATGTTTTTACAGCTGTTGACTCCAACGGCTGTGATTTCCAAAAGGTATACCGTATCATTCTTGAAGCATCGGGCTCTATCGCTCTGCCAAACGTATTTACCCCTAATGGAGACGGGATAAATGATATTTTTGAATTACAGGCATCTGCGCCTATTCAAGGTATTGAATATTGTCGCATTTTCGATCGCTGGGGTACGCTTTTATTCGAGCTTCGATCGGGAGAGGGAATAGTAGTTTCATTGTGGGATGGTCGAACTAAGGATGGGGAGGTAGTAAATCCAGGCGTCTATGTATATTCATTGCAGATTACAGATGCAAGCGGTCAGTTGCTTCAATTTACTGGGACTATAACGGTTGTCGAATAAAATAAGGTAGGGCATCAGGTGCAGTGAATGTGAGTATTTACTCTTATCGGTAAGGGATAGTAAGGGCCATCCGCTGCAGGTGGATGGGTGCCGAGGATCGCCTATGGCGATCTCGAGCACGGAACCCCTGAATAGCCCGACCCAGCCGCGCCTGGTGCGGATGGGATACCGCCAAAAAAATATTAGTTCTCATCCGGATAAACATCATCTTGATGCATAACGAGTAAAGGAGTTTTTGTATTAAAGGCCATCCGTTTCGAAACACTTTTATGGACTAGCGATTTCCACCATGTTCGGGTAACATTGTACATGATGGTAAGATCGATTTGATTTTCCTTGACGTAATTATTTATGCCTGATATAACGTCATCTTCTTCCAATATTTCTATTGTAAAGGAATAATTGGGCTCTCCATCAGCAAATAAGGTATCCAGGAGTTGGGAGCTTAGCGACTCGCGATTGGTATCATCTGGCGCCACGTAAAGAAAATGAATAGCGGCACCCAATTGCTGAATAAGATCTTGTAATCTTCGTATGGATGAGACGTCCAGCGATTCATGACTGGTAGCATAAAGGACATTCTCAAAAGTAACTTTATGATCGCCATCGGGCACAAGGATGACCGGGCAACGGGCCTTTACAGATAATTCAGAGGAAACAGAACCAAGCCATCGGTCGAGTGCGTGTTTTTCTCCTTGGGTACTCATAATGATCAGAGAGACCTCATCTTCTTTAGAGCGCTCTACCATGGATTGGATAGGGAACCCAACCTGGACGGTGGATGTTACTTCCACGCCTTGGGTATCCAAACCTTCTACGTAACTATTCATCTGCTCTTCTTTTAGCTCTTGGAGTTCTTTCGCCAAATTATAATCGACTCCACTTACATCAGTAGTCACGGGGTGGAAATAGTGAGCCACCTCAATTTTCCGATTTAGAAAATTTGCGAAAGCCTTAGCTGTAGGCCATGCATTTTCAGAGGCACTGGAGAAATCGGTAGGGAATAGAATCTTTGACATAGCAGAATAATTTATTTACTCCTTAAATATATAAAAGTTTCAGCAGCTCAAGCTAGTAATCGGGACAGGAGTTAATAAATTATTGGATAGACATATCCAGTCAGGGGAAATAGTAATGTGTGGGTAATAAACTAATACGAATTGAGAGGGAAGTTTGTGAAGAGAAAAAAAGTACCCGGAGTGGGACTTGAACCCACACGGACATTACTGTCCACAGGATTTTAAGTCCTGCGTGTCTACCAATTCCACCATCCGGGCTAAAGAAAAAAGACCTTCGCTTTGAAGGCCTTTGTAATTTGAGCGAGAAACGGGATTCGAACCCGCGACCCCGACCTTGGCAAGGTCGTGCTCTACCAGCTGAGCTACTCTCGCTAATTTTCTAAAGCGATGCAAATATAATACAATTCTATGAATAGCTGAAAAGGATTATTCTTCTTTTTATAAAAAAACCTTTTTTGGGATAAAAACAGGGGATAAGGGGCTCTTTTTTCTTGTCAGCAGGCAGGTATATTTTGAGCGCTTGGAGTTATTAAAACTGAGAGAATTTTGTTATTCTTGAAGTCCGTTAAGTACGGATATGTAAACGCCTATGGAAACAAGAGAACAATCATCCCCGATTCCAGATTTTACGGATACGGGTGTTGCTTTTGAAGCAAAGTCTGATGCCGAGTTGAGGCAAACAGCCTGGATGTTTTACTTGATGAATTTCAGATTTTTAGTGAATGTGTTCGGTAATCTTGCCATTTGGGCGGTTAGATTGCGTCTTCCCTTTGTAAAAACTGTGATTCGGAAAACATTGTACAAGCAATTCTGTGGGGGCGAGAGCTTGGATGATGCACGACCTACTATATCTCATTTGTATAAATTTGGAGTGAACACCATGCTTGATTATGGGGCTGAGGGAAAAAATAATGAACGTGCCTTTGACTTAGTTATTGAAGAAAATATTAAATCAATAGATTTCGCTTCTAAGCATGAGAGTGTAAAGGTCATCAGCACCAAAATTTCCGGTCTGACTGAAAATAAGGTCCTGGAAAATATTCAAAAAGGGATAAAGTTGGATACCGAAGAAAAATCAAAGTTAGAGGCTTTGAAGAATAGGTTACAAAGGCTTTGCAAGTATGCAGAAGAGCGAAACGTTGGGCTTTTTGTAGATGCTGAAGAGTCCTGGATACAGGACGCTATTGATGCTTTAGTCATGGATTTAATGGCGGAATATAATCAAGGCACTATTATCGTTTACAATACCTATCAGATGTACCGGACAGATATGCTTTCGAATCTAAAGCGCGATTATGAACGGTCTCAAAGGGAGGGGTTTATTTTGGGTGCGAAATTGGTACGTGGAGCTTACATGGAAAAAGAACGAACTCGGGCGGAGAAACGAGGATATCCGAGTCCTATTCATCCCAATAAAGCCGCTACGGATAAGATGTATAATGACGGGATACGATTTTGCATGGAGCACTATGAGAATATCGCCTTTGCGAATGCCTCTCATAATATGGATAGCATGGAAATTCAGGTACAGCTGATTCAAAAAATGGGAATTCCCCGCGATCATGTTCACGTTAATTTTTGCCAACTCATGGGTATGAGTGACCACCTTACCTTTAATTTGGCCAGAGAAGGGTATAACGTAGCTAAATATGTTCCCTATGGACCCGTAAGGGATGTTGTTCCCTATTTGGTCCGCCGCGCACATGAGAATTCCTCGGTGACGGGTGATATGAGTCGAGAATATGAAATGTTAAAAACCGAGATAAAACGTCGGGATCAACAGTAGGTTTGAGTTTGTCGATCTAATCGCTCACTGACATCAATTGTTTACTACAGAGGACGCTTCGAACTGTCCTGTACTCAGAAGAACTAAGGTGCAGGCCCGAACTACTTCAATTCCTTTTCTTTGTGCAGCATCCTCAAGTTGAGGATTCTCAGCACCCGGATTTATAATAAGTCGCTGTGGTTCTAGAGAGAGAATATAATCTTGCATTTCTGAGGAATTATGTGAGTTCAGATACAATGTGATGGTATGAATATTTTCCCAGGCTTTTCTTTTAGTTTCGATATATACATTTTCGATACGTTCTGATGTTTTACCCAATGCTAATACTTTATAGTCATAGTCTTGTAGCATTCGAACCGCTTTGTATGCATATCGCCAGGGTTGGGGAGAAGCGCCAATTACAAGGACCTTTTTCATATCTTAAATTAATTTAGGGTGAAAACGACTTCATGCGATGAAGCGTTTTTAAGTTTCGTTCAATATTTTGCAAGTTTACATCTGTGCTAGAATTAGAACTTCTTTTTCTTTCTTTTTTTACCGTGAGGTAAAGCTTTTGACTTTTTTTAAGCCAATTCTCTGTTTCTCTAATGATTTCTTGACAGGTATTTATTTCTTCTTGATCGGGTCCCTGACTGTACCATTGAATGCAGGACTGAATATGCTTCTCCGCAATTTGCATGTACTCATCGGCTAGGAGTTGTTTTAAGAACAAATCATCCGGCTTAAATTCCAAACTGCGTTGTAATGCGCTGGTATCCGTAAGCCCGGAATAGTTTTGCAGGATACTATCTAGACTCTGGGAGTCAAAGCTTTTAGAGCTAGTGTATGTACTTAGTTCCCTATTATTGAACTCCTCGAAAGTTAGGGGATGAATATGTAACTGGAGTGCTGGGTCATAGGGATAGTGGCTAAATTTTCGATCTTCAAAACTGATGTCAATGAACCTCGGTGAAAAGGTTTTTTGGTATTCTCTGTTTTCAATATGGCCACTACCCCAGGTTGGATCAACAACACGCCAAATGCCGCCATATTTCACGACATTCCAGGCGTGATTTTCGAAATTATCTTCTAATTGAAGGTAGGCTACTCCCTCAACCGTAATGGCAGGTATATTTGCGGCCTCGCACAAGGCCTGAAAAAGCTTAGCAAAGCCTATACATACGGCCTTTCCATCCAGGTAAGCTCTTTTGGCAACGGGCAAGTTGATATTAGATCGATTTTTTTGATATCGAATATCGGTTTCGTATTCTACTCGATTAGAAATCCACTTCACAATATCCCTCACCTTTGTGGAATCTGATTCTGCAGCACTCTGAACTTCTTTGTTCCAAACGTGCTCCCAGGAAATATCATCCTGGGCGCTCGCTTGATTCAATAAGAAAATAACCACAAATACGAGCCCTATGAGTGAAGAGATATTTTTTAAGAAAGAAAAGGGCAAAGTCATATAGTTTGCGATTCTAATCCCAGCTTCAATGAATTGGAAAATACAAAAAACTGTATTCCAATAAATTTATATTACACAGTTATAACGAAATGCTATGCAAATTCTTACATCATCTCATATATGCCTGCTATACCTTGGCCGCCGCCAACGCATGCTGTTACCATACCATATTTTTTATTTCTACGTGTAAGTTCACTAAGGATTTGGGTTGTCAGTTTAGCGCCGGTGCAACCAAGCGGATGACCTAAGGCGATAGCCCCACCATTCACATTTACAATGTCGGGGTTGAGTCCTGCTTCACGGATGACAGCGAGGCTCTGAGAAGCAAATGCTTCATTGAGCTCGACTAGGTCGATATCGTCCAAACTTAGGTTAGCAGCTTTTAACGCTTTCGGAATTGCTTTTACGGGACCTATACCCATATATAGCGGATCCACTCCTGCGACTCGGCAAGAAACGAGTCGAGCTATAGGCTCAAGATTTAACTCTTTGACCATTCGCTCACTCATGACGAGTGCAAAAGAAGCCCCATCAGAAGTTTGAGAGGCATTTCCAGCTGTTACAGATCCGTTTTTTGCAAAGACCGGTCTAAGTTTACCTAGCGTTTCTAGGTCAGTACTCCTTCTCACGCCTTCGTCTAACTTTACCGTATTGGTCTCTTCATGTCTTTTGCCATCTTTAACTGTAACACTTGGGACTTGAATCGGCACTATTTGATCTTCAAAGTAGCCTTCGTCCTGAGCATGAGCTGCATTTTGATGTGACCTCAAAGCAAATTTATCCTGATCCTCCCTTGAGATATTATATTTCTCTGCTACTTTTTCTGCTGTGATTCCCATTCCAACAACATAGTCAGGCGTATCTTTAGCCACCTCATAATTAGGAGCTAACTTATAGCCTGTCATGGGTATTGCACTCATACTTTCTGTTCCTCCGGCTATAAAGCATTCGCCCATACCCGCTTTGATTTTTGCCGTTGCCATGCCGATGGTTTCAAGGCCACTCGCACAATATCGATTAATTGTTACGCCGGGCACCGGTTTTCCCAGTGCTCTTACTGAGATCATCCGACCTATTTGCAACCCTTGTTCACCTTCTGGGTTTGCACAGCCTACGAGTAAGTCATCTACTTGATGGGGGTCTAGCTCAGGCGTTTTCTCAAGTAGATATTTTATTACATCCACTGCCAGATCATCTGATCTATAATTTTTAAAGCCACCTTTTTTTGCTTTACCAACTGCAGAGCGATATGCTCTTACTATATATGCTTCCATGATATTTTTATCTTTTTATAATTTTAATTACGCAATGGTTTGTTGTGCTCAAGCATGTGCTGAATACGTTGCTGCGTTTTTGGTTCTCCGCACAAGCTGAGGAAAGCCTCCCGTTCCAAATCGATCAGATACTGTTCTGATACTTTTTGCTCTCCGGTGAGATCTCCGCCACATAAAACCCATGCAATTTTTTTTGCTATTGTTATGTCGTGATCAGTTGCATAATTACCTTGTTTTAGGCCATTAGCTGCCACGTAAAGGCTAGCTAAACCTCCACGACCAAGCACCCGGATATCTTGGCGCTCTATAGGTTTGACATAGGTTGGAGAAAGGCGCAAAACCTCTTTTTTTGCTTCTGTAATATTCCGCTTCGCGTTTGTAATAATTTTATCCTTGTGATTGAGATATCCGTAATCTCTTGCTTCATGAGCAGAGGTGCCTACCTGAGCTGTAGCTATGGTTTTGAATCGATCAACCAGAGTTGGTATTTGAACATCACCTTCAACAAAGGAGTCTGAAATCCTGACGGCAAATTCTTTTGTTCCGCTTCCGCCAGGAATCAAGCCGACACCAGCTTCTACCAGGCCGATGTAGGATTCTGCAGCACAAACTGAAGCATCGCAATGCATGAGTGTTTCACATCCCCCTCCAAAAACATATCCCTGAGTAGCAGCAACAACGGGTACAGCAGAGTATCGACAACGCATGGTTGTTTGTTGAAAAAGGTTCACAGCTTGTTGAAGTTGCATCCATTGCTGTTGAAAAGCCATCATACCGATGAGCATTAGGTTGGCTCCGACTGTAAAGTTGTCTGCCTCGTTTCCAATGACTAAACCTTTCCAGCCTTCATCCTCTGCGATTTCAATCGCTTTGTTGATTCCGGTGAGAATGCCTTCTCCAATGGCATTTTGTTTAGAACGAAACTCTAAGCACAGCACCCCATCTCCAATATCGTGGACAAGGACCTCGTCATTTTGATAAACGGGCTCCTGGCTGTCTAGGGCTCTAAGATTTACTATGTTTTCACTTCCTGGTTTGGGCGTGTAGCTTCTGTCTTCAATATTATAAAAAGTAAAGACACCATCTGTGGCAGCATAAAAGGACTCTTTACCGACCTCCGCCATTGTTTTTACCCAATCTGCAACTTCAAAACCGGCTTCCTTAGCCCAGGAAATACCCTTATCTATACCTACAATATCCCAGTATTCAAAAGGACCATATTTCCAACCAAAACCTGCCTTCACGGCTTCGTCGATTTCATATAAGTCTTCAGCTATTTCCGGAACACGCTTCGAAACATAAGCAAATAAGGCTCCGAATGAGTCTCGAAGCAGCTCTCCTCCTTTGTCGTCTGCTTGGGTGACCGCTTTGATTCTGCGTTTGGGATCATCTATTTGTTTAGACTGTTTCAGAGAAGCCAGATCTAATTTACGCTTAGGCTCATATTCTAATGTTGATAAATTAAGTTCGTGTATAATCGACTTTCCCTTTTCATCTCGTTCTCCGGTTTTCTTATAAAAACCTTGTCCTGTTTTATTTCCGAGCCATTCATTATTAACAAGATGATCAAAAGCTTTCGATGATTCTAAAGACTGAACTTGCTTGTCATCCGGACAGTGCTCTTTCATTCCGCCCAGAACTTTTGCGGCTACATCCAGCCCCACCAAATCGCCTAATCTAAACGTGCCTGTTTTGGGTCTGCTTATAGAAGGACCAGTCAGTTTATCAACTATATTAATTGGGAGTTCTTTCTTTTCAGCCGCCGAGAAAATATATGCCATAGCATAAACTCCTACGCGATTAGCAATAAAGGCAGGTGTATCTTTGGCCTGCACAGTTTCCTTGCCTAAAATTAAATCTCCAAACTGATTTAGTTTTTCTAGTACTTCAGGTTTAGTTTCCGGTCCGGGAATAATTTCTAACAAGCGCAAGTAACGGGGAGGATTGAAAAAATGGGTGCCGCAAAAATGCTGTTGAAAATCCTCTGACCTCTCCTTTGACATGAGGTGAATGGGTATACCTGAAGTATTCGAACTCACGATCGACCCTTTTTTTCTGTGGGCCTCCACCTTTTCGAATAGCTGGTTTTTTATTTTAAGGTTTTCAACGATAACCTCAATTATCCAATCGCAATTGGCCACTTGATCCAGGTCATCTTCAAAGTTACCTGTAGTAATGCGCTGAGCAAACTCTTTTTTATACAGTGGAGCAGGCTTGCTTTTAATTGCTTTTTGAAGAGCTTTGTTTACAATTATATTTCGGTTTCCTTTTGACTCATCCTCATTGGGCATGTCGAGTAATAAAACCTTTAATCCTACATTGGCGAGGTGACAGGCTATACCACTTCCCATCGTTCCCGAACCCAATACAGCTACTTGACTGATATGTTTCATATGAATTTTTAATTAGTACGACCTTAATGTACGAAATAATTATCTATTTCTTAGATGGGTTGCGATTGATGAATCTCTTCAATTCGAAAGGTACTTTGGCCAGCCTCCAGCTTATAATTTTTTTATTCACTGGAAGTCATTGATTAACAAAAAAATATAGCTTAGGAGTGTGTTTTCAAAAAAGTGTGACCAATTGATTTGCAAACAAAAATTGCTTAAGCCGTTTACTTTTTTGACTTGCGTAAAACATTTGCTGATGATTGTTATCAAATAAAGAATTTCTTTAATATATTTGAATTATATACGAGTTTCACTTTTTGAGCCGTTAAAGGCTCACATTATCTTTTTAAATCGAGAAAATTGAAATCTGACGCAAATGAAGGCAATATTTTTATTTCAAAATGCTGTAGACACCGCAGCGACAGGAGAGGGTGGTCTTGCTGCGACAAGCTTTTTAGACATTATACTCAAGGGAGGAATACTGAGTGTAATCATAGTGGGTGTCCTTCTGATTCTTTCTGTGATTGCTTCATATATATTTATTGAGCGTTATTTGACCATAAAAAAGGCGGCCAAAATTGACCAGAGCTTCATGAATAATATTCGAACGAATGTTCAAAATGGAAATATATCCGCAGCGAAAGCCCTGTGCGCAAATAATAATTCGCCGGTAGCTCGGATGGTTGAGAAAGGTTTGCAAAGGATCGGGAAGCCATTACGCGATATAAATGCCTCAATAGAAAATGTGGGGAATCTAGAAGTTTTTAAATTAGAGAAGAATTTGTCTACTCTAGCGAGTATCGCCGGAGCTGCCCCAATGATTGGTTTTTTTGGAACTGTTACGGGTATGATTCTAGCATTTTTCACCATGGCTACGGAGGAAAATGTAACGCCTGATGTTTTGGCTGGGGGAATCTACCAGGCTTTAATAACAACCGCTTTTGGTCTGTTTATTGGAATTCTTGCATTTGTGGGATACAATATTTTAGTAGCCAGTATAGAAAAGGTGATTTTTAAAATGGAGTCGAGTACAATGGAATTTCTCGACTTACTTCAAGAACCTGCATAAAATGGGTCTTAAGAGTAGAAGTAAGGTTTCAGCAGAGTTTAGCATGTCTTCTTTAACAGATATCATTTTTTTGTTATTGATATTTTTCATGCTAACCTCATCTTTAGTTCAAATACGCGTGGATTTACCGGAAGCTGATGCTAAAACGATTGCACCATCTGATGTTATCGTTCAGATAAGTCCGGAGGGTGTTTATCAGCTCAATGGAAAGGAAATTGATTTCCGCTATATTCAAAGTGAGGTTAAAGGTCTTATCGCTGAGTCAAAGTATCCGGATAAGGCTACGCTAACTATCGCAGCGGAGCGGGGGGTATCATGGGAAAAGGTCTCTGCATTAATGAAAATAGCGAATAACTTGAAATGCCGGGCAATTATAGCTACACAACCCATCAAATAAGGGACAAAATATATGGCACTTAAAAAAAAATCAAGAGTCTCTGCAGAATTTAGCATGTCTTCATTGACAGATATCATATTTCTGTTATTGATCTTTTTCATGTTGACTTCTTCAATGGTCATTCCAAATGCCCTAAATTTGAAGTTGCCATCATCGACCGGTTCTTCTCAATCTATAACCCGGCCCAATAAATTAGTGATTCAGTCGAATGGCACTTATGTCTTTAATGGAGGTCGAGTAGCAGATGATCAACTGGAGCAACAAATTCGATCATTATCACGGTCGGGGAAGAACTTGACAATAGCACCACATCCCAAAACAGAAAATCAACATGTTGTTCGGGTGATGGATTTAGCATTTAAATATAAGGTGAATACAGTTTTGGCGGAACCTGACCAGTAATTATCTTCTGTATATTACACGAGGCGGGCTGTGAGATTCGTTATATTTTAAATTTAGGACAATGAATAAGTCGGAAGAAAACAATGAGGTAGAGGAGCAAAATAAAAAACGAGGGTTGTACTTCAGTATAGGGGTTCATGTAGTCTTGTTTTTAATTGCCCTACTCCCGCTAATGACCTATCCGGATCCTCCACCAGAGAAAGAAGGGATTCTAGTTAATTTTGGCGCACCCGATCAAGGGAGCGGTCAGGATGCACCTCAAACACAGAAAAGCGAAGAGATAACTCCTGAGCCGCCAGTCAATGAAGAAGAACCTGAAAAACAGCCGGAAGTCCAGGAAGAAGTACAAAAAGAAACCGAGGCTTCGCGTTTGAAGCCAGAGGAAAAAGTGTTGACTGAGGATGATTCAGATGTGAAAATTAAAGAGCAGGCAGAGAAAGCAAAACAGCAAAGTGAGGCTAAGAAAAAAGCTGAGGCTGAAGCTATGAGGAAAAAACAAGAGGAAGCAGAGCGAAAGCAAAAACAAAAAGAGTATGAAGCCTCAAAATCAGGCTTTAGTGAGGCGTTTAAGGGGGAAGGTAAAGGCTCTACAGATAAGCCCGGTAGCGAGGGTGATGAGAAGGGAGATCCCAATGCAGAAAAACTGAAAGGGATAAGCACAGGTAAGGGCAAAATAGGAGGTGGACTAAGTGATCGTGGTGTTGCTTTTGAACCCGCAATTAGGGACCAAACTCAGAAAGCAGGACGGGTGGTTGTCAAGGTATGTGTCAACGCTGAAGGAAATGTGGTATCAGCAGATTATACGCAAAGAGGATCAACCACCACAGATTCTGATTTGCGAAGAATTGCAGAAAATTCAGCCCGTAAATTTAGATTTACTGAAGGAACACTTGAGCGTCAATGCGGAACAATAACTATCGATTTTAGGTTAAAGTAGAATCGAAGTTAATATTATGAAGACCTACCAGGAGGTAACTCAATATCTTTTTTCCCAATTGCCGATGTATCAACGTGTAGGTACTCGTGCTTTCAAAAAGGATTTGACAAATATTCGCAGCTTATGCGAAATGATGGGAGACCCACAGCTTTCTGTCCCTATGATTCATATTGCGGGTACAAATGGCAAGGGCTCAGTTTCTCATATACTTTCTGCCTTACTTCAAGATGCTGGTCTTGACGTTGGATTATACACTTCACCCCATTATATAGATTTCAAAGAGCGAATACGACTCAATTCCAAGACTATTTCAGAAACTGAAGTCATTGAGTTTGTAACCGAATATAAAGATGTTTTTTCAGAGGTTCAACCTTCTTTTTTTGAATGGTCTTTTGCACTTTCCCTATTTTTCTTCGATCGGCATCGACCGGATATCGCAATCATAGAAACGGGGCTTGGCGGGCGGCTTGATTCTACTAATATCATTAAACCCATATTGTCTGTGATCACCAATGTGTCATGGGATCACCAGGCTATGCTGGGTAATACCATTCCTAAAATTGCGTCGGAAAAATTGGGAATCGTAAAGTCTGAAGTCCCAGTACTTCTAGGTGAAAATTCTTCAGAATACTTTGAAATGGCTAAGGAAAAGGCAGCCTCAATGAAATCGCCCCTTTTCTTGGCTGAGAAGCTGTTTTCTGTCCAAAGAGCATCGCAAAATTTTAGTGATTCATATATTACAGGTCAGTGGGTAGATATCAAAAGACCAGGGGAAAGCACTTTTTCAGCCCTTTTAGACTTGGATGGAGACTTTCAGCTTGAAAATCTACGAACCGCTTTAGCTTCATATGAATTGGTTGCTTCTCAATATGATCTCTCCAAAAACCAGTGGCAAAGCTCATCAATACTGAGTCGAATTCGGAAAACCTCCGGTATGGTAGGACGGTGGCAGATCGTTAGGGAAAAACCTCCTGTCATTCTTGATGGAGCGCATAATATTGCTGCTATCCAGTCTGTATTTAAGAGTTTTCTTGAGATTGACGCCGAACGGTATTTCGTAATTCTTGCGGTATCTAATGATAAAGATATGGATAAACTCTTACCTGAACTTCCGCCTTTTTTGGAGTACCATTTCACTCAAGCTAATGTTCCTCGAGCTATGCACCACAGCAAATATATGCATAAAGCAAAATCCCTACATGGTCTTAGAGCGGAAGGGCATCAAGGGATTACTCAGGCTTATAGAAAGGTTTTGAAAAAGGCAAGTATTTTCGATGCCGTTTTGATAACAGGCAGTATATTTTTAGTGGGAGAGTGGCTCGAAAATTTTGGTAGACAAATTAGTGAGTAGGATGGGTTCTTTATTCATTGTCTACATCTTTCTTCTCACGTATTTTCTCACGTAATTGCTTATTGACAGCAATACTTGCATTCAATTCAAATCCTAATAAGATAATTGTGCATATCAACTGAAGCCAGACCATTAAGGCAATAACCGCACCAATCGAGCCATACAGTTTATTATATGTCCCAAAGTTATTTACATAGACTGAAAATCCCAGCGTAATTACTATAGTAATTACAGTCGCTACAGAGGCGCCGGGAGAAAAGAACTTAAATTTTTTCCTCAATGCGGGTCCAATTTTATAAATCATAGCAATAATGGAATAGAATAAGCTTACAATTATGATCCATTTTAATAGCTGAATTAGGATAGTTGGAGCTATTCCTAATTCGACCTTGTCGACTAGCCAAGCAATTATAAAATTTCCTGTGAGTAGAAGGAGTGTAGTTACGATAAGCATTAAAAATAAAACTCCAGTAAGAAGGATGGCCACAAACTGATGCCTGATCCAGGACCGCTCCTTAAATGTAGAGGGATAACTTTTCTGAAATCCGGTCATCAAAGTATTTACTCCGGAACTAGAGAAATAAATGGCCAATAAGAAACCAATAGATAATAAACCACTATGCGGTAGTTTTTCTAAATCACCAATCACGTCAAAAAGAAAATTTTCAGCTGTCAAAGGCAGGACGCCGCCTAGCACTGATTGTAACCAGGGAACCAAATCAAATGGCAGTAATGCTCCAACTGAAATAAGAATAAGGATAGAAGGGAAAATGGACAAAAAGAAAGAAAATGCAACAGAACGTGCTCTGGTGATGAGGTCGTCATTTATTGATTCGTGGATGATAAACTTTATCACATTATATATAGGTACACCACTTAAGCCAACCACACTTGTAGTCTTAGCTTTAATGACTAGCCACCTTATTTTTGGCTTAGACAGTAAATAACTTTCCCAATCCATCTTCTCTTTACTCAAAATGTGGGCCTATGATTTGTTCAACATATGACGGCATTTGTATAGGTCTTTTCTTTTTTATATCAAAAAACACTAAGGTAACTTTAGCAGAATGCAAGTGTTTAAGATCGGGACTATACAATTCATGAAAAAACTTAATTCTCGTTCCGGGTTTTTCACGAATTTGAGTAATGAGTGTTAAATTTTGATCGTAGGTTGCAGGAGCATGGAAGCGAGCATGCACCTCATAAACAGGCAACATAACTCCGTGCTGTATTTCTAAATCTCGATAAACAAGTCCTAATTCCCGAAGCGCTTCCACTCTGCCAATTTCATAATATTGAGCATAATTACCATAGTAAAGCACTCCCATCTGATCAGTTTCACCATATCTAACGCGTATTTGTACTCGATGCTCAATCATGGTATCATTTTAAAGGTCGTCGCGCAAAATGGGACATGTCATACAATGGGATCCACCTCTAGCCCTGGATAATTCGCTAGATTCTAGGGTGATAATGGTATTCTCGATCTCGTCAGGGGTTATTTTGCCTGCCTGAATACCCTCTATTACCTGCCTTGCTGATTGAATGGAATACCCGTTTTTTTGTAGTGCTTGCAAGGTTTTTGTATTGCGGTCATATGCAACAGCTACTCCAGGTTTTAATGCGACCAGATTACAGGAGTCTGTCCATTGCTCTCTTTCCTGGTAGGGGCTTTCGCCACCTCCCGAAAGTATGAATCGCGTGTCCGGATCAATTTCCTTCTTAAAAAATTCATAAATGGAAGGATAAGAGCGAAATTCTCCATCTTCATCGTAAACATCAACTAATGATGCCAAACCGTCTACTACGATGGGTTTATAAGCTATGACATCTTTGTGGTTTATTCTTGTAAATAGGGTGTCGATGTGCATAAACGACCGATCATCAGGAATTGTGATTTGAACCACATTTTTTACAGCCTTTAAACGAAATAGTTCTCTCTTAAGGGATTGAAAAGCATGTGAAGTGGTTCGCTCCGAGCAACCAATCAATAAATAATCTCTGTTTATCATCATGACGTCTCCACCTTCCAAAGAGACAGCTTCTCCATTGGAGGAAGGTGGAAACTCGTCGATTAGGTTCAAATTAATAATGCCCTCCTCTTTCTGAAGAGTCTTGAACTGTGTGTGTAGGGCGAATATAAAACGCGTGAGTAAATTTTCTCTCTGTCTCGCTAATTTCGAGGCCTTCGTAATTATAATATGCTGTGGCAGCGTAACGGCAATGTCCCGTGTGAAAATAAAATTTGGAATAGGATCAAACATGTATAGATCCTCACCCGGGAAATACCCCGAAATCAAAACCTGGGCTAATACACGATGTCCCATCTCTCTCATCATCTCGCCATAATGTTCCGGTACTTCCTCAAACTGCACTACTCGATTGATGAGTGTTTCTTTCTCTTCAGGTGATATATCTAAGGTTTCTTCCAACAAATCCTCAATTTCAAAGACATTGTTTTCGCCTAAAAACGCCTCTAATAATTGAACGAAAAGATCGTGCTCTTCCTGCATTTTAGGTAGATGTACAATGTCATCAAACAGCAGTTCGTCCGAGCGTTTGGGGCTTATACGCCCAATGCCGATATCCGGTCTATGTACAATAACTTTTCTAAGACGAGCAATTTCTGAGTCTATTCCAATAGAATTATTCATTATAGCATGTATGTATTATATCTACAAAAATGCATATATTTTTTGTATTATCGCAGGTATATCAATTTGTTTCCATGAATCAAGATCCAAGCTCGGTATCCAGTCGGAATTCAAAGCGTCCTGAACAGTATGTTCGCTTTATTCTGCTTACTATTTTTGCAGTTTTAAGCGGCGGCCTGATTTTCCTTTTTTTGGATTCCTTGCAGAATCTTATGCAAAACCCAATTTTTCTAACTTTTATTTTTCTGATCCTGGCATCGCTCTTATTTGTCTTTTTCGATAGGTCCATGAGAATTATTGCTCAGACTTATTTCAATGGCATGGTACGTAATATTACTTCTTGGTTTGTAACCATAGATCCAATTGAAGTACTCGAAAACTATATTGTCGAATTGCGTGAAAATACAGCAAAGATGAATCGGCAAATGCACCGATTGAATAGTCAAATGCATGTCCTGCAGGAGGAAATAGTAGAAAACAAAAGGGAAATAAGAAAATTGAGAGATAAGATAACAGAAACTCCAGAGGCTCGTGATGATTCTGAATTCACCTTATGGGTAAGAAAGGCAGGCAGGCTTGAAGATTCAACAACAAAACTTTCGAATCTACTTGAGCGGATGAAAAATGTATATAGAGGATTATCGAAGATGAAAAAGCATTCCCACGACCTGTCTGTCGACCTGGCTGATCAACTTGAACTTAAGCGGAAGGAGCGCAATGCTATTCAAACATCCCATTCGGCCATGGAAGTTGCTTTGGAGCTTCTGGACGATAAAAAAGGTGCATCTACGGAATTCAATGAAGCTTTAGAGGATATTGCTGATGATGTGAGTCGTAAGGTTGGAGAAATGGAACACTACATGAAGTTATCCGATGAGTTTTTGAAAACCATGGATCTCAAAAAAGGAGTCTTGGAAGATACAGGCATGAAAAAATTAGAGGACTGGCAAAACAAACTGCAAGAATCTACTAAATTTGAACTCAAACAACCATTACCTTCTATAAGAGAAAAACAGTTGTCAAACCGGAAAGAAAGTGACGATTCCTCCTCAAAAGAATGAAATCTTTTTTGAACGATAATGTTCTATCCGTGTTAAATTACTGTATAAAAGCGTACTTTTAACAAATTTTAAATCAAATAGAAAATAATATGAAAAGCTATTTACTCTCTTTCCTACTTATATTGACATTAAGTTGGTCAATTGAAGCTCAAATTACTACTCCTGCTCCCTCACCTTTAGCTAAAATGGAACAAATGGTGGGTTTAACAGAAGTTCACCTTGAGTATTCCAGACCAAGCGCTAAAGGGCGAACGATTTATGGCGATTTAGTCCCTTTCGACAAATTGTGGCGAACTGGCGCGAATTCAGCGACTAAAGTTACGTTTTCCGATGATGTTGTTATAGAAGGTAAAACTTTAGAGGCTGGATCTTATGCTTTATTTACAATTCCTGGTAAAGAAGAATGGACCATCATTTTCAATACCGATACCGAACAAGGTGGAACAGGAAATTACGATGAGACAAAAGATGCTTTACGAGTGACTGCAAAGCCTCAAGATCATTCTAAATTTGTTGAATCTTTCACAATTGGAGTAAATAATCTTACTTCATCTTCTGCTACATTGAATATACGATGGGCAAAGACAGAAGTAATTGTTCCATTTACAGTGTTTACAGATGATATCGTAGAAGCGAGCATTGCGGCAGCGATGGCAGGACCATCTGCCAGAGATTATTACAACGCAGCCACATATTATTTGGCTGAGGGTAAAGATCCCAATCAAGCGCTGGAGTGGATTAATAAGCATTTGGAAATGGATGAACCTAAGTTCTGGACTTTACTAGCTAAGTCTAAAATTCAGGCTGAAACAGGTGATCTTAAAGGTGCAATTCAAACAGCACAAAAGTCTAAGCAGATGGCTATGGATGCTGGATATGAGACTTACGTAAAGCGCAACGAACAGAATATTGCGATGTGGAAGGATAAAATGTAAACCATAGGTTTTATATAATCAGAAAGGGAGTAGAGAAATCTACTCCCTTTTTTTGTCATATATAGGCTGTAATAAATAGTGCGAGATTAAATTTTAGGACTTTACTTTATTGAGCCCATCGTTCAACAATAAGCTTCAATGCCAGGGTAATGAATTAGTTTTCATCCTTAGGCTCTATGCATCTGCATTTTAGCTTCCAGGCAACATGTATCGAACTACAACGGCCAAGTAAGCGCCATTAAGATCAAGAACTCCATTGGCAAGAGTAGTCGTCCCGGATCTATAGCGCATGCTCAAACGTCCTACTCGCCCAAAACTATGCTGAAACTGCCCGCCAACATAAAGTCCTCCGGTCTTTCCCCAATCCCACTCATAGCCGGCTATAGCCACCATGCCTGCGATAAAGCGAGGGTCTGCCCCTCCCGACAATTGTATATCGCCCGTAAAGGATCCGAAATCACTCGCTAAAAAAGACGCCATACCACCCATTCCTGCATATAGATAAGTGGAGCGTGACGTACGTATTGCAATAGTCCAAACAAGTGGAATTTCATAGGCTACACTGCTGACTTCAGAATCGGCCAATTCACTTCCAGACACTGGGTCTATAGCGGTTGCACTATACTGCCTGCTTATCCGGTAGATTCCAGACTCTATATTCTGGTTATTATAATATCGCCAGCGAATAAAAGCTCCATACCGAAGACCCGTTTGGGTGATTGCTTCCAGGCGAATACTATTAGCTTCATCGAGAATACTCGACGAAAAGTTTTGGAGCAGTTGCGATTCAAACAGCAAACTTCCTTCTATTCCCATTTGTAAGGTGGGACGCTGATCCCATGAGGTGTTTTGACTTGATATGCCAGATAGATAAGCTGCCGTGATAAGCTGCACGAATAAAGCAATTCTAATGTATTTTCTAAGATGCAACCGATTTCTAAGCATTTTCATGATCGCGCTTTATTATTATTGATTCTATTCGCCAATTTTTCAATGAGGGGGTATACTTTTTCTATTGTGACGTGTTCCATCACAACAATTTTATACCATTTGGGCGCTTGATAGTGATCAGGGATGAGACCAAACTCTTGAGCTAGGTCTTTTGGTATATATTTCGACCGCATAGTGACAATATTCGATAGGGGATGTCTGAAATAGTCAATTTGGAGATCGTCGAGTTTTTTACAAATCCAATTGGTGCGTTTTTGAAGGATATAAATTTTCTCCTCCCATCCGTATGGTCCATATTTCATTAAAATCATCCAGATTGAAATGGCATTAGCTCCGGAGCGACTACCGATAAGGGTGCAATCTTCACCTGCTACATAGCTAGCCTCACGAGTATTGGCATACTGCATCCAATTTTTTCGAATAACAAAAATACCCGTTCCGTAGGGAGCCTGAGCCATTTTATGGGCGTCAAGGGTAATAGACGTCACTTTGGGATGTGCAAAACTCAGAGTGTTCTTGGGGTTGGAAAACGGATAATAAAAGCCACCGTATGCTCCGTCGACATGAATCTCGTAATGAAAATCGAATTGCTCTAATGTATCTACTAAAGTTTCAATATCGTCAACAGAACCGAACATGGTTGTCATCATCGTCGGCACCGCTATAATATACCGTATGCCCTTTTTCCAGGCTTCCTTTAATGTGGAATGTAGGAGTTCCGGTTTCATTTCACGGTTTTCCTGATCCACCTCAACTTTCCTGACACCTACCGATAAGACATTCGCCGCTTTATCCATGGAATAGTGGTTATCGGCGTTGCATAAAATGGAGATTTGGTCATTGGTAGCACCAAATTCGCGTTGGAAGTAATTTCTGTAAATCCAGATGGCTTGCATATTGGCTTCCGTGCCGCCAGATGCTATATATCCATCATGCTTACCTTTTTCTCCACGCAAAATATCTACGCATACGAGTTCAATGAGTTCTTTTTCAATTTCTTGTGTGCCACTAAAAAACGGCTCTGATGTTCCAAGGGTGTGACATCCTATGTGGTTTGGATTCTGCACCATGGTTGACATGTAAGGAGCGTCCTTGAGGAAAGATGCATCTTGATGAAAAACTTTATCATCTAAATACGAGGCTGGCAATCCGAGAATCTTTTGTTTTTGATAATTTACATTTCGCTCCAGAGCTTTAAAAATTCTCGATTTTATCTCGTCTTCACTGTATTTTTTCCAAATGGCTTTCATACCCAATTTTCTTCAAAAGTAATAGAATTTACTCGTTTGGCACGGAGACTTCAAGGCACTTCTTCCTTTTCGCGTGAAGGATAGGAGTGGTCACGCCTCGCTTGCGAGGTGGGAGTCCGAAAGTCGCTTTGAGGCTTGAGGACGGAACCCACGCATAGCCTGGTCCAGCACCGGCATAGCGGTGCTGGACACGCCCAATAAATTAATAGCTTAATCCTGCTTAAAGAACTTTTTACTATGCCATAAGCCCGACTGTTCTTTCCAGTGTAAATAATAAATGCCTGTGGACAAGTCTGTAGTGTTAAGTTCGTAAGTTCCACCTCGTTCTGGAAGGAAGCCCGATTGGACAATTTTTCCTTGCACATTGAATATCTGATACAACTTGGCTGCCTGTTCTGTTTGTAAATACAGCACCTGCTTGGAGGGAATCGGATAGATGATATTTTCCGAGGCCAAATGATCATCAGCGATGGAAGAGGTGCTTTTCTGGTTGGCAAAAGAATAGTAGCCAGGCAAGATCTGATTGAGCACACAAATGCCGCGGTTATCTCCAGGTAACTGTGTGTTTTTTGTGTAATGGGGGTACTCTCTCCACATGGTGTCCTCAAAAGGCCGATACACCAATATAAGGCTGTCGTCGTTTACCCCTACTAAATCGTAGTCAAATTGATTTTCATTTCGACCTTGATAAGAAATTAGCGTTTCTGTTTGGGTGAGGTCTTCACCAGACCATACAGACCAAAAGTGCTTACTGGAGAGTCGAAAGCGTTCATTCTGTTGTTGCCCGGGCGGAGGCACCATGTGATGGGTCAATTGGACAAGGAGTGAGTCAGCTGTCACGTTCTGCGCATTAAAGGCCCAGTTTGTGCCTGTAAAGTTTTTAGAATAGGGAGACTCGAGCATTTCAAAATATGATGCGCTTGCAAGATTTAATCGTTGATTGGGATTGATAAAAACATGTTCTGGAATAAAGTCTATGGAAGCATTGCTTACCGTCTGCGGTCCAGACGCCGTAACCTTTATTTCCACCAAGGGATGGTCGGGGTGATAAAAACCTACTGTTATCGGAACATTTTCGTGCCACTGGTCTGTTCCGTAAAGACCCTGGCGGATATCGAGATTGACTTGTACAACTGAACCCTCATCAGTTGCCGTCCAGTCATTCAAGTAAAAGTCGCTCCATCCCGGACTAAATATCCAATTATCAAAAAAGTCTGTCAAATCAAATCCTGTTCCCGCTATAAGCTCATCGCGAAATTCAGTTCCAGATATGGCCTCATAGGCTCGTACTGCAAGTACATGCTGCATACCTACGCGAAACAGGCTATCGCCTAAATATCCCCTGAGGTTATGAATCATGGCAGCTCCTTTATCGTAGGTGTGGCGACCATAAATTTGGGCGTCAGCCATTGGGCTCAGGGCCAGAAAATCTCCATCGGAAATATGAGCAGTGAGCAGCATACTGATGTTATTGCCGCGAACAACCTCTTGAAAGGCTTCAGGGCCCTCCAAATAATCAACGATTTGATGTTCAGCATAGCTGGCGGGTCCTTCTTTAATCCACATATCATTTTCTGTTTTCAAAGTGGTTACATTACCCCACCAATGATGTCCCAGTTCATGTGTGATCAAACCTAAATTGGTATTACCGTCTATTATCGAAGAGCGTGGATAAGCCACCGCTGTGGGGTGCTCCATTGCTCCTCGCGTAGTAATGGTATAGCCTATGCGTTCAAAAGGGTAGGGGCCATACCAGTCTTCCATGCAATCGATCGCATCAGTAAGAGGACCGAAGGAGGTGCGGGTGTCGCTGACGTCGCCCGTCCGAGCAACGAGCTGTATAGGAATAGCACCATATTGGCCCTGGTGCATATAATTGATCTCTTCGTATTCTGATGCCGCAATATGGCTAAGGTATGTAGGAATATCCTGCATCATTTCATATACCCGAGTCAAGGTATCGCCTCCTTCATTTATTTCTTCAATAAAACTTCCCACGCCATAGCCCTTGCGCCCTTGATGGGTAGTAATTCGAAAAGTATAAGTTGCCCGCTCTACGAAATTATCGAAACACGGATACCATGCACGGCCAAAATTGTGTGGTTTGGCCTGTAAGCCAATACCTAAATTGTAAGCGTAGCCACCTTCAAAATAAAACCCGCCAAATCCGGAGGGGCAAGTGATGGGTTGGCCGGCATATTCAAACCACAGGCTGTACAGGCTGTCTTTTCGAAATTCAGTAGGAGAAAATACAGTGAGTGTGGCATCGCCAGCGAAAAAATCAAGGGTATCTCCATCGCTGTTCCATACGCGTTCGGTAGTTAGCCCCTCAAAGTCAAATTGAATGCGATCGAGACTGTCTAATTTCGGCCGAAAATCTATCCGCGTCTCACCCTGAAATATACCCGATCCAAAATCAGTGAGATCTGCGTGGATATCGTAATGCATAATGTTAAAGCTATCACTTCGCGCAAGGGCGCGTTGTCGCGCCATTTTTTCTGCGGGTGTCATGGGCCGTTGCGATAATTTGTTTTTGATCTGGTGACAGCTATGTGCCGCATGCACGGATTCCGGTTGCGCTTGAATAGAAAGCGAGGAAAATAGGCCGAAACTGAGTAGGAGAAGTATATTACGCATAGTTGTGAATTATTCTTTGAACTAAAGATACAAAGACTTTGCATTTCCGTCCTCAGCGTTGATGGAAGATAAATTTATGGGGAGCAAGACGGTTTATCAGCTTTTCTTAAACGACTATTTGGCATAATCAGAGAGCGCCGCGTTCATCCTCTTTCACTTTTTCGGGGTGTGGCAGAGACTTTGCTTTCTCATTATTTATGCGACTCATGGCGAGATCTACATTTAAGAAAAAGTTGTCTCTTGGCAACCAGCTGAACACCTGGTGGCGTTCAAAAATATCACGAACGGGTCCCTTTAGACCTGTGAAGTAGAGTTTAATTTTAGCTCGGTTAGCCGCTTCTTTGAGCAGTTTTAGCTGGGCGATTCCCGTACTGTCCACACTACCTATGGCGCTGGCATCAATAATAATCGCTTTGAGGCCTTTTTTATCCCGGGAGGCTTGGACGATTTTTTCATAGAAATATTCTGCATTCGCAAAAAACAAATCTGCATCATACCGAAAAATAAGACAATTAGATTGCGCCTCGGCCGATTCAAATCTGCTTACGCTTTTATAAATTGCCGAATCTGGGAGTGCACCAAGTTCAGCGTAATGGGGCCTGGAAGCCTTGTAAAGTATAAAAATCAACGATAGAATAACTCCCGCCAAAACGCCTTCCAAAATACCAAAGGCAACCGTTAAACCAAAGGTAAGCATGAATACATAAAAGTCTTTTGGGTCTCGCTTTAGAAGACGTCGAGCTTCGCCGATATCTACCAAAGAAACGACGGATCCAATGACCACGGCTGCTAAGACAGTTTGTGGTACGTAATAGAAAAGGCTTGTAAAAAATAAAAGACCAGCACCAGTAAATACAGCGGTCCATATGGAGGCGAGCTCCGTTTTAGCGCCGGCCTCGGCATTTAAGGCCGTTCGTGAAAAACTACCCGTATTGGGAAAGGATTGGAAAAACGAAGAAATGATCTTTGACCAACCTAAGGCCCATAGCTCCCGGTTTCCACTAATAGCCGCGCTATCCGATTTGGCAGCTATAACCTTGGCGACTGAAAGGGATTCAATAAAACTGATTAGGCAAACCACAGCTGCTATAGGCGCAACCTGCCACAATGTGGATATCCTAAGATCTGGCAACATAAAATGAGGAAGTCCCGTGGGTACGGAACCTATCAACTGCATATCGCGAAATTCCCAGGCCATAGCATAAACTATGATAGAACTTAGTGACACCATGAGTAAAGAGGCGGGTAATTTTCGATTTGAAAATTTCACCCAAAGAATGAAGCCCAGACTCACCACTCCAAATGCTGTGGTCAGCCAATGAATCCCATCGAGATGGGTAATCAATTGATAAGCATTTAGTAATGTACTCCCCGACCTTTCAGTTTGTACACCTAATAGGTACCGCAATTGACTCATGATAATAATTAAAGCGGCAGCGGTTGTAAACCCACGAATTACTGGTCGAGATAAAAAGTTGACCAAATAACCCATTTGAATGATAGATAAAACAACCTGAATAACTCCGGCTAGAAAAGCTGTTGTAATGGCCAACTCAATAAACCGTTCAGTCATGGGTTCAGCCATGGGAGTGAGCCCCGAGTAAATAATCAAGGCCATCAAGGCCGCAGGTCCTACCGACAAGTGTTTGGAAGATCCTAGAAAAGGGTAAATAAGAAGTGGTGTCAGGCCGGCGTATAAACCATAAATGGGAGGTAAGCCTGCGAGCAGGGCGTATGCCATGCCTTGCGGAATTAGCATAACAGCTACGATTAAGCCCGCCAAAAGATCAGAACGGGCATCGGCGAAACCATATTTACCTCTTTTTTTGAGGGTTTTGATCAGCATAACTTACACTTTGCACCAAAGATTTAGCGCAGCTTTGGCCAATTATCCTCTAAGATACGAGATAAACGGCAAGAGGCGATATCATTTTGTATTTACTTTTTAATAGGTTTTGGGGGTGCCCCCGCTCTTTAGCTATGATGCACATAGCTTTGAGACGGGGTCGGGCTGTCCAGGGGTTCCGTCCTGCGGACTCTCTTCGCATTGCGCTCAGAGACCCTTCCCATCCCTCACCCGGGCATTTAGGGTTGTTTGGAAATCACAAATAGTGGCTGCGATCAGGGGCTTTATTGAATGCACGGATTGGGTCAAAGATTAGGAGCTAGTTTCCCGCGCCTTAAGTGGCATCGACTTATTCGTTCGGAGTAAAGAATAGGTCGACAAATTCAAACTTCTCTCCATCAAAAAGCCCCTTATCGGAAAGCTTTAATGAGGGGATCACCAGCAGTGCCATAAAAGATAATGTCATGAAAGGTGCGGAAAGGGTAGAACCTGCCTTTTTTACTTTCTGATCCAAAAATTTATATCGCTCAGCTACTTTTTTTCCATTTTGATCAGTCATAATTCCAGCTACGGGCAATGGCAAGGTGAAGGTCTCCTGCTCCCCAGCGAAGGAAATGCCACCCTGAGCAGAAATCACTGAATTGATGGACCTAACAATATCATCATCGGATGTCCCTACAGCAATAATATTGTGACAATCGTGTGCTACACTCGAGGCTAGAGCTCCGTGTTTTAGTCCAAACCCCTTTATAAACGCAATAGCTGGCGGTTGATCTAGGTATCGATTATGAACGACTATTTTTAGAATGTCTTTTTTGGGTTCGCTGACTACTTCACCATTTGCATTTACTGAGCACATTTCTACACAACTTGATGTAATGAGCTCTCCATCATGAGCTTCTATAACTCGCATGTGAGATCCTGCATCGCGTATTTTTATACCGTCGGACTTTATTGGTTTAGCGTCCATTTGCCGGGGATAGGCAGTAGGTGTTCTTTTAAATTGAATGTTTGGGTAATCATAGGTTTTTTCTCCATCAATAAAAACCTCCTCTACGGTAAAATCTCTTAAATTATTAACGCGAATAAAATCAGCGGGATCTCCGGTTTGAAGGCTTCCCACTTCCAGGCCATAATGTTCTATGGGGTGGATGCATGCTGCGTGAAGCACATCAAATAAAGCATACCCTTGTTGTAGCGCGCGAACGACAAGACGATTGATGTGCCCTTCCATTAGCTCGTCCGGATGCTTATCATCAGAGCAAAACATGAGGGCTTGCGGATAAGTTAAAAATAAAGGATGTAAAGCTTCGAAATTTTTAGCAGCACTTCCTTCTCGGATCGCAATTTTAGCACCCGTTTTGATTTTTTCAATGGCCTCTTCGTACTCGGTGCATTCGTGATCAGTCGAGATGCCGGCAGCAAAGTAATCTATCGCCGGCTGACCTCTTAATTTGGGTGCATGTCCATCTATGACTTTACCGTAATCTTGCGCAGCTTTAATTTTCTCAATGACTTCAGAATCCTTACTTAGAACTCCCGGCCAATTCATCATTTCAGCTAGGTACTTAATTTCAGTACGCTGCAGCATTTGGCGTATTGAGGAGGCGGGTAAAGCTGCTCCCGCTGTTTCAAATGGAGTGGCAGGTACGCAACTCGGTGCTCCAAAAAAGAACTTTAGCGGGACTGTTTTTCCATTTTCAATCATGAAATCCACTCCCTTTTCGCCCAAAATATTGGCAATCTCATGAGGGTCAGAGACCGTAGCTACGGTTCCATGGGGAATTGCCCATTGAGCAAATTCAGCAGGTATTAACATTGAACTTTCAATGTGAATATGAGCATCAATAAACCCCGGCATGATATATCCTGGCTGAATTAAATTCTTATCCGTACAAGGGGAAACGGATTTAATGACACCGTTATCAATTTCTAATTCTGCTGGAAATATTCGTCGATTCCTGACATCTACTAAATTACCTGAAATTTTATCGCTCATAGTGGGAAGGAATTCAGACCGGCTGAGTTAAAATTTCACAGCCATAATTTTAAAAACCGCGATTTACATCTGGCCCTTCATTCGACTTAGTAGATTATTCATATTCTTTCCTTTGCTCATCATATTCATCATTTTTTTCATTTGATGAAACTGTTTAATGAACTGGTTGACTTCATGCATTTTGTGGCCTGATCCTTTTGCAATTCTACGTTTTCGACTAATGTTTAGCAATTCTGGATTTCCCCGCTCATCGGGTGTCATGGATAAAATTATGGCTTCGGTTTTGTTAAATGCCGAATCATCAATATCCATATTTTTTGTCATTTTACTCATGCCCGGAATCATCCCCATTAGACTTTTCAAGTCTCCCATTTTTCGAATTTGATTTAACTGGGTGAGAAAGTCATTAAAATCAAATTTATTCTTTTTGATTTTTCGCTCGAGTTTGCGGGCTTCTTTTTCGTCAAACTGCTCCTGCGCTTTTTCTACAAAGGAAGTAATATCACCCATCCCGAGTATACGCTGAGACATTCGGTCGGGATGGAATACATCCAGGGTATCCATCTTTTCTCCGGCGCTTACAAACTTGATAGGTTTTCCTACCACATACTTTATAGAAAGAGCGGCTCCCCCTCGTGTATCTCCATCGAGTTTTGTCAGAACTACACCGTCGTAATCAATTCGTTTATTAAAATTCTCTGCCGTATTAACAGCGTCCTGTCCAGTCATGGAGTCTACGACAAACAAAGTTTCAGATGGATCCAGGCCTTTTTTGAGTCCAGATATTTCTTCCATCATTTTTTCATCGATAGAAAGTCGTCCGGCTGTATCTACAATAACTACATCATTGTGGTTTTCCTTTGCATGCTCAATTGCCCGTTTTGCAATGGAAAGCGGATCTTTATCCTCTATGTCCTTAAATATTGGAACATTGATTTGTTCTGATATGACCGTTAGTTGGTCAATCGCAGCAGGACGATACACATCGCAGGCTACGAGCAGCGGTTTTTTATTTTTCTTTGCTTTTAAATGCAGAGCTAATTTTCCTGAAAAGGTGGTCTTACCAGATCCTTGCAGGCCAGCAATTAGGATTACGGCAGGTTTGCCTTCGAGATTAATGTCCACTTTCTCCCCACCCATGAGATCAGAGAGGTGATCCTGAACAATTTTAACCATCAATTCGCCGGGTTTGACAGCTTTTAGGACATTTCGTTGTCCTAATGCTTCCTCTTTTACTTCTTCGGTAAATTGTTTGGCAATTTTATAATTTACATCCGCCGCAACCAGAGCTCGACGTATCTCTTTTATAGACTGGGCTACATTTAGCTCTGTCAGTTTATGTTCGCCTTTTAGAGATTTAAACGCTCCCTCTAAGCGATCAGTTAAATTATCAAACATATATTATCATTTTTTGAATCTAAGAATTACAAAATTAATGAAAAATTAGGTGACTATTTGTGGCATCCTATCATTAAAGGCTAACATCAGAGTAAAAAGTATATGAGGGCAAGAAAAAAGGCCCAATTACTGGTAGGGGCAGGGGGGAATAAAAACTCTTTAGGCTAATCTAAAAGTAATCTTGGGATAGAATTATAAAGATACGTACTTTTGGATTCTTAATATAGACGTCTAACGCAGATTATACTGTTTTACATTATGGATAGAAATACCGTTATAGGAATCATACTTATTTTTGGCTTATTCTATTTATGGGCCCAAATAAACGCACCTACACAAGAAGAATTGGCTGAGCAGCAGCGATTACAGGACTCTATAGAAATGCTGGAGCAAGCCAATATTCCTACTGAAGGTGAAGATCAAGAAAAGCTCTTACAGGGCTCAAGTGACACAACGCAAAATCAAAAAACGGATACACTACTCAATAAAGTAGAGAAGGAAAGTTATACACTCAGCAATGAGCAATTGGCGCTATCAATTTCCAATTTTGGCGGATTCATTGAAGAGGCGAGAATAAAGGGGTATGATCGAGTAGCGATAGACCAAAACGGTGAAGAATACTACGCTCCCTTGAGTTTGATGAATGACCCTCAACATCGGTATGAATATATTATTCCAAAGGCAGGTGGAGGTTATATAAACACGGGCGACTTAGTTTTTGAGAATCAAACGTCCAACGACCGTCTACTAGAACTCCGTGCGAATTTACCTCAAGGAGGTCAAATGACCTTCCGTTATATTCTTGCCGAATCCGGGTATGAAGTTGACTTTCAAACGGAGTTCTCCGGTTTGGATACTTACATTCAACCTCAAGGAAAAATACAGTTCAACTGGATAAACGTTTTGGAACGCCATGAGAAGCCTGATGGATATGAAGAAACTTATACCACTGTACACTACAAGCTTGCCGAGGAGTCACCCACCACACTTTCATGGACGGCTGATGATCAAGAAAATATTGAGGAGAGTTTAAATTGGATTTCTCATGCCAACCAATTTTTTAATTCCACTTTCATTTCCCAGAGTTCCTACAATGGCGGTGAGCTTGACATTCAAAACCTGGAAAATGAAGAAGATAAGCTTAAAATAGCCCGTACGTCTCTGGTCCATGAGATTACAAACCCGAAATCAGGTCAAATCGACCAGAAGATGTACGTGGGGCCGAACGACTTCGAGGCGATGAAAGCAATGGGGCATGAACTGGAAGATGTGATTCCCTATGGATGGAGCATATTTGGAACGATAAACCGGTGGGTCATTCGACCTGTTTTTGCCTTTTTCTCCACTTATTTGGGAAGCTTAGGTATAGCGATTATCATTTTAACCTTTGTAATAAAATTTGCTCTCTATCCGCTGACATACAAAATGCTGCACTCGCAAGCCAAAATGGCTGCCTTGAAGCCAGAGATAGCTAAAATAAAAGAGAAAAATAAAGATGACTCTAGCACCCAGCAAATGGAGACCATGAAGTTGTACCGCGAGTTTGGGGTTAACCCGCTGGGTGGATGTATGCCAATGGTTTTGCAGATGCCCATTTGGTTTGCGCTTTACCGGTTTTTCCCTGCCTCCATTGAGTTTAGGCAGGAAAGCTTTTTATGGGCAGAGGACTTATCAACTTATGATGTATTTTACGAGCTACCCTTTCACATTCCGGCCTACGGGTCTCATATAAGTTTGTTTACCCTTTTATGGGCTGTGTCACTTTTTGGTTATACAATGTATAATATGCGTAATATGGATACATCCATGATGCAGTCAAATCCTATGATGAAATACATGCAGTATTTAATGCCAGTGATGTTTCTATTTTTCTTAAATAGTTATTCTTCAGGATTGACATGCTATCTGCTATTTTCAAATATTTTCAATATTTCTCAGACCGCAATTACGAAGTCATTTATATTTAACGATGCGAAGATTAAGGCCGAACTGAATCGGAATAAAGAAAAGCCAAAGAAAAAGAGCGGATTTAGAGCTCGTTTAGAGAAGGCAATGGAAGAACAAAGAAAAATTCAAGATAAAAAGAAAGGAAAGAAATAATGATGAAATGGCAAATTGTCACTAAAACGTATATCCTATTTAGTTTGATTATCCTGTTTTCTTGCAATCGCCAGGCTAATGAATCGGTAGAATCTCCAAAGCAGACAGAACCGGTTGCCCAAACAGCAACTAATGAAACGAATAACAGTATTGAGGTGTATCAAAATTCGAATGCAGAGGCCGGTAATTCGTCAAAGGTTCGCCGAAATCCATTTGTCTCTAATCCCGATACAGTAATTCATTTGGTAAAAACAGCTTGTTTTGGAAATTGTCCTGTCTTTACAGCTACAATTTTAGCAAGTGGAGAAGTGATGTACCATGGAAAGCAGGATGTAGAGCGCATAGGACATTACGAGGCCAGAATTCACAAACGCATTATTGAAGCACTTGATGAGAAGATGATGAGTATGGAATTTTATGATTTAAATGAAAGATATCCCGATAATCAAGAAGAAATAATTCTTGACGCGCCCTGGACCTATGTATTTAGTGAAAATGGAAAGAAACGAAACTTCATCGCGATTAATCATGGGGCTCCTGAAGAATTAAGAAATCTCATTTATTTTGTCGAAAGAGAATTTGAACAATTGAACTGGCAGCAGGTGACCAAAAAAGACTAATCATGACTCAAAGTTTTCCTCCTGGAGTCATAGGAGCTGGTAGTTTTGGACTTACAATGGCCATGTTATTGTCAAAAAAACAAAACGTTCTGATTTATGTGCGTTCGCAGGGTCAGGAACGTGAAATAAACCAAACCCATCAAAGTAGGGGAATTAGCTTTTCACCAGACATCCGTGCGACTTCTGATATATCCAAATTTTGCGAAAAGGTCCGGCTCATATTTCCTGCTGTTCCTTCCAAGAACTTCAGTTCAATGATTCAAGACTTTAGCCCCTACTTGCGTCCATCTCATATGATGATTCATTGCACCAAAGGCTTTGATATTAAAAGTCATGATCAATCCGAAGGTATAGACGAATCTGATTCAGAGTTTAAAATTCGTACGATGAGTGAAGTGATTTTAGAAGAATCAGTCGTGCGCAGAGTAGGTTGTTTAGCGGGTCCTAATTTAGCTAAAGAAATTCAGGAGGGGTTTCCCACAGCCTCTGTTATCGCTAGTCCCTATGATGAATTAATTGAAATGGGGCAACACGCCCTAAACAGCGAAACCTTCTTTGTTTTTGGATCCCATGATATGAGAGGAGCTGAACTGGCGGGTGCTCTGAAAAATATAATCGCATTAGGTACGGGAATGCTTGATGGGCGAGGATTGGGGAAGAATATTCAGGCTATGCTTATCACAAGAGGACTGAGAGAAATGATTTATTTAGGAAAAGCAGTAGGTTCAGATAGTCGAGCATTTCTCGGAACTGCTGGAATTGGAGACCTTATTGCAACAGCAACAAGCTCTAAAAGTAGAAATTATTCCGTTGGATATAGACTCGGGCAGGGAGATGACTTGGACACAATACTTTCAGATATGGACGAAGTAGCTGAGGGAATCCGCACTTTAAAAATCGCTGTGACCCTTGCTGAACGTTACGATGTTCAGGTACCCATCATGAGCGTCTTATACCGAGTGGTTTTCGAAGGTTTCGATATATCCCGATCAATTAATTATCTCATGCGTTATCCTTTCGCTCCTGACGTAGATTTCTTATAATGAATCAAGCAAAGCTGCAATCAAAAGCGAGGGAATATAGGCCGCCTTTTTGGTTGAAAAACGGCCATATTCATACCATCTACGCCTCTAAGTTCTTAAACACACCACCAGTACCCTATGAAAGAGAGCGTTGGAATACGCCTGATGGGGACTTCATCGATATTGACTTTCTTAGAAACGGGCATAAAAAAGTAATTATTCTGGGTCACGGTCTCGAAGGCAGTAGCCGAAGACCTTATATTAATACTTCAGCTCATCACTTTTTTTCTGCAGGCTGGGATGTTATAGCGTGGAATAGCAGGTCTTGTTCTGGAGAAATGAATAAAATGCCAAAACTCTATTCGCATGGCGATGTGTTGGATTTAGATTTTGTCATTCGAGAAGTTGCAAAAGAATATAGTGACATTGTACTTGTTGGATTTTCAATGGGCGGGGCTATTATTCTAAATTGGTTAGGGCGCAAAGGAGATGAAATAGATTCCCCCGTTCGTGCTGCTGTGGCGATATCATCCCCATGTGATATTAAAGCTGCATCTCGCAATTTGGAGGTGGGCTTCAAAAAACTATATGGAAACTACTTTTTGAAGAAATTAAGAAAGAAAATAAAGTTAAAGGCCACTCAATTCCCAGGTTTTCTAGACACGCAAGGTATTGATGAAGTTGACACATGGCTAGAGTTCGATGAGCGATTTTCTGCCCCGCTAAATGGCCTCGGCAGTGCAGAAGAGTTTTATAAGTTTTGTTCGGCAACAGAACGGATAGATAATATTCAAATTCCAACACTACTTTTAAGTGCCTTAGATGACCCCATCCTTAGTTCTTCTGACTACCCGGAAGACCAAATCAGGCAGAATAGTTTTTTGAATTTTTGTTTCCCGGCATTTGGAGGTCATGTAGGCTTTCTTCGCCACCCGCTGAAAGGCCCTTCTTTTGCAGAGGAGATAGCACATCAATTTATTAAAGAGAAGATAAAATAAATCCCATTAGATATAAAGCGGAGAAGACTAAAATACTGCGGTCTGCCGATTATTTTGGGCACTCTATATAAAGAATCCGTTTTTTCATAAAAAAGAATTTATTTTAGTGTTTAAATAGAGCCGAATCGGTAGAAAATTTGAAACGCCATGAGCTATCCTCAACCTATCAATAAAAATTTTAAACGCAAACCCTATTATAAGCGCCCTGATGGTATCTTTGGTACTGTTTTTCTGCTTGTTCTTTTGGGTGCTAGTGTATATGGCTTATATAGGGTTATGCCTGCCTTGATTGAGTTAGCCGAGAATGCGCTGTACTTGACATTAATGTTGTTGGTTTTAGCTGCCCTACTTTACATGGTTTTTGATCCGCGGATGCGCACACTCTTAGGATTTATGTACAAAAGTACGATTAGGTCCATAACAAGTTGGTTTATAACTATAGATCCCATAGGTATTTTAAAAAACTATGTCAGGGATTTAGAGAAGAATCTAAGTCAAATGAGCGACCAACTCGGAACTGTCCAGGGCCAATTACATAAATTAAGTACGCTAATTAAAAAAAATGAAGGGGAGGTTGATAATCAGCTTGCAATGGCCAGTAAAGCGAAAGAAAAGAAAATGGAGAAGCAAATGGTTCTTGCCTCTCGAAAGGCAGCGCGTTTAAAGGAGTCGAATGAAAAATATGAGAGCCTAAGGAATAAGCTAGAAATTTTACAGCGGGTATTGAATAAAATGTATAGTAATTCTGAAATTTTATTAGAGGATACTCGGGATCAAATTAAGGTTAAAGAAGAGGAACGTAAAGCAATTAAAGCCTCCCATAGTGCGATGCAATCTGCTATGAATGTCATTCAGGGAGACAATGATAAAAAAGTAATGTTTGATGAGGCTATTGAAGTGATTGCAGATGATGTTGCACACAAAGTTGGTGAGATGGAGCGGTTTATGGAATTATCAAGTGGTATAATGGATAGTGTGGATTTACAACAAGGAGTATTTGAAGACCAAGGCATGAAAATGCTTGAAAAGTGGGAAAAGGAATCTTCACTACTGTTTTTAAATGATGCAGAAAACTTAACTGAAGCAGATGATACAAAAGAAGAATCATCAGAGTCTTAAAATTCCAATAAGGAGTTATTGGCTTTATCTTCTTTCCTTTGAAACCTATAAATGTTATATTTGAAAAAATTAATATTCCCCCTATGAGTGAAGTACATGAATTGCAGACACAGCGCGATCATACCTTATCAGACTGGCGCAAAAAAGAGAAGTCGGCTCTGAAATTACTTAAAATCGTTGGTGATCTTAGATTTGACAAGGGAATTGAATTGGTTTTATTTCGAAGAGATATCTACGATTCTCGGCCTAGTGAAGTCTTGCATGATCATAAAATTGCCAGAAACTATATCGATCAGGATATTTCTATCGAAACTACTCTGGAAATTGCTAAGCATATTTATGATCGCCACGATTTAAAACCCATGAAGCTTGACATTGGTAAAATGGCTGCCGAAATAGAATCAAATGCTGAATTATATTGCCCTTCATATGTTGATCATTGTTTAAAAAACCTTAGTGGAGACCTTAATACTGCTGTTGAACCAAGAGATGTTATTCTATATGGATTCGGTCGGATTGGTAGGTTGTTGGCGCGCCGCATTATTTCTACAACGGGAAGAGGGGATCAACTGTTATTAAAAGCGGTTGTGCTAAGGGGCAAGATGAAAAGCGTTGAAGCTGAACTTGAAAAAAGGGCGGCACTGTTGCTGTCTGACTCTGTTCACGGTGATTTTCAAGGTACTGTAAGTGTCGATGCCGAAAAATCATCTATAGTGGTGAATGGCAGTCGAATAAATTTTATTTTCTCGAATCGACCAGATACTATTGACTATACTGAATATGGTATTAGGGATGCAGTTCTGATTGACAATACGGGAGTATGGAGAGACAAAGAGGGCTTAAGTCAACATCTGCAGCCAGGAGTTTCAAATGTGATGCTTACTGCCCCAGGCAAAGATATAGTCAATATAGTTTACGGAGCAAATCAATCCGAGGCAGACGGGCAGAAAATCGTGAGTGCAGCATCGTGCACTACAAATGCTATTGTTCCCATTATCAAAACAATAGATGATTCAATTGGTATTGAAAAAGGCCACATTGAAACTATCCATGCATATACTAGTGATCAAAATCTCTTAGATAATTTCCACAAAAAGCCTAGGCGCGGTCGAGCTGCAGCACTTAACATGGTGCTAACTACGACTGGTGCAGCCAAAGCTGTTTCGAGTGTGTTGCCCCATTTAAAGGGTGTTCTTACTGGAAATGCTGTTCGAGTCCCTACCCCCAATGTATCTCTTGCTATCATGAATTTTCACCTAAAAAACCCAAGCAGCTTAGATGATTTGAATAATCTTTTAAGAAACGCATCCTTGGAGGGGAATTTCATTGAACAAATTCACTTTTCCACTGATACTGAGTATGTATCCACAAGCGCTGTTGGTATGACAAGTACTTCTGTTGTAGACAGCCCAAGCAATTCCATCTCGGAGGATGGTAAATCTGCCATGGTTTATGCTTGGTATGATAACGAATTTGGTTATTGTTGTCAAGTGGTCAGGTTGGCCAAGCATATAGCGAATGTTAGACGCCCTCGGTTTTATTGACTTTGATTTGGTGAACATTTTTATGTAAACAACTATTTGGTGTTCACTTAACATTTAACACTTATGATCTCAGAGGAAAAGATGAAATCCTTTTGGCCCTGGCAACCGATACTGCTTGCCACTGTTTTTATTTTCGGGATTATTATTGGTGGGACATTAGACATCTACAATCCACAAACAGCTGATGCTTCCGACAAGTCGAAAAAGGGGTGGACGCGAAGCAAGTCAGACCATTACAAATTGGTTGAGGCCCTCAGATTTATAGATGCTCAATACATTTCTGACGTAAATTCTGACGAATTAATGGATATTGCGCTTAGAGCTGTTTTTGACAGTTTAGACCCTCATTCATTCTACATATCTCAAGGGGAATTTCAAGATGTTAATGAAAGAACTAGAGGCGACTTTGAAGGTATTGGAGTCGAGTATGTTCGCATTGAGGATACCGTTGTTGTTGTGAGAGTTATAGATGAAGGACCCGCAAAAGAAGCGGGTATTCGTTCCGGAGACAAAATCCTGCGAGCTAATGGTATTTCATTATCAAATATTGAAAGCACCGATAGTATAAAGAAACTTATTAAGGGTCCCGCCGGATCCGAGGTAGCCTTGCAGGTATTGCACCCTACCGGCCCTGATCCAAACGTCTATCAGGTCAAGCGAAATAAAATACCCTACCACAGTGTAGATTTTTCTGGTAAAATTGATTCTAATATAGGTTATATTAAACTAAGTCACTTTAACGGTAATGCCTATCAAGAGTTTATGGAGGCTTTAGAATCACTATCATCCGATTATAAAATCGATAAACTTATTATTGATGTTCGCGATAATCCAGGCGGCTATTTGTCAGAAGTTGTAAAGATTTTAAGCCAGCTTTTCATTGACGGAGGTCGACTTCTCGTTTCTACTGAGAATGGGGAGGGGCTGCAGAAGGAGTTTAAAAGTACTGGGAAAAACTTTTACACCGTCGAGCATATTGCTGTTCTCGTCAATTCTAATTCTGCATCTGCTTCTGAGATTCTCGCTGGCGCTTTACAGGACTGGGAAAGAGGTATTGTTTTTGGTCAGAGAACATACGGGAAAGGTTTGGTACAGGAGCAATTTGGATTGACAGATGGATCAGCCATTCGCCTGACTACCGCCAAGTATTTAACCCCGAGTGGAAGAATGATTCAGCGTCCATACAAGCAAACTGACTACTCTAACAGCAATGCGAAAAGACTTAAGAGTGGAGAATTCTTCTCTGCTGATAGCATTAAACATCTCGACTCAACCAGCTTCAAAACACAGTATGGCTCCCCTTTGGTGAGTGGCGAAGGAATAATTCCTGATGAATTTATATCATTAGATTCTTTCATTTTTTCAGACTGTTATTTTTGGTCTAGTTCCTTCTATCAAAAATTTATCTATGAATATATTTATCGACGTGGAGAGATCAAATCTGATTTGCATATTCCAAAAATGATGTCGGAGTGGACTTTGTTTTTGAAAGATCAAAAAGAATATTCTGAATATTGTGATGACATTACTTTACATTTAGACCATTATGAAAAGTATTTGACATATTATTTTTATTTATTCAATAATGATGTCCAGTCAGCATATTTTGCAAATATTACGCGAGATCAGAGCATTAATTACATCATAAATTTTTGGGAACAAAACTTGAAGTAAAAGGATTCTCAATTAAACCAATCAGTTTTTCAGAGCTGACTATCCTTTAGACCTCACTCTAGAGTGATAATTGCCTTTAATTTTTCCGGCACTCTATTCTAGTTGCTACTTAATAACCGATTTGGTGTTTATACGAAAAGTAGACTTAATGAAATAGCAGATTTCCTTGGTCGTCTACATTTGCAACCACTGCAGGTTTGCCCACATCCGTTGCATTGAAAAGTGGTCCATTCGGGTGATAAATGAAATCCGTTTTATTTTTTAGCTGGTTTGGGATAGATTGCATACTAGTCTGCAAAACGTTAGACTGGGATTTAATGGGATTGTATATGATTGGATACTTAAGTTTTTGTATTAGTTTTTTTATCCTGGGGTCTTGAACAATACAAAGAGCAGCGCATCCATCCGCATTTAAAAGGTAAGTAGGCAACATTTTGATTTCACTATATAGAATACTAATTGGGCGGTGATGATAACTCAACATAGTTTCAACTCTTGGATGCAACTGATATACATATTTCTTTAGATGAAGAATGGAGTCAATTAAAATAGTGGGTGGAGTATTATTAGTAGTGGATTCTGAGTTGAGATTACTTAAGGTTTTAAAACCTTTTTTAGAAAATGCGGAAGTGCCTATTGCCCAGGATGTGTCAGTGGGATGGATTAACATAGCTCCTGAACGAAGAGATCTGACCCAATTTGTTTCTATTGTTTTATAAATCTTCATATGGCAATATTCATACACAAACAGAACAGTGTTTATGATTCTGTTAGTATTTAGTCGGCTGATTTAAATTTTATAATGAAATGAGTTATTACTGATAATTTGGTCCTAATGTTGGCATTTGCTCAAATTTTTAATTTGACTATTTATGATATGTATTAAATCAGAGTATATTAACGTTTAAATGGGAATGGAAAAATATTTTAAGTTTATCTCAACTACAATCGCAATTTTACTTTTGTTTAGCAGTAGTATAGATGCGCGTCATATCATTGGGGGTGAGATTTATTATGAAACCATAAGTCCGGGAGAGTATGAATTTACACTTATTGTATATCGTGACTGTGCAAGCGGTGGGGCGCTTTTTGATTCACAAAATACGCCCTTTGGCTCGGCAACTCCTGGCACAGTTTCAGTTTATCGTTCAGACATAGTTTTGCCCTTTGACCGAGTGGTACTTGCGCCACCCGATGTTGAATCTATTGAAATTGATCCTGACAATCCTTGTTTAATCGCGCCTTCATTTCTTTGTGTAGAGAGAGGAGAATACAAATTTCGATTGGAGTTGCCCATATCAGATCATACTTATACCATTGCCTATCAGAGGTGTTGCCGAAATAATACTATAAATAATATTGAAAACCCAGGCGCCTCAGGGGCCACTTATGCAATTGATATTTCTCCATTTGCTCAGCAGATCGGAAATAACTCAATACAGTTTTCAAACTTCCCACCTGTAGTTATCTGTAATCAGGAGTCACTCAATTTTGACCATTCTGCGTTTGATCCAGATGAACAATCAGGAAATCGAATTGAGTATAGTTTTTGTGCTCCTTTTTTAGGTGGAGGCTTGGCCGGATCCAATGGAAATCCTGGATTGGCAACGGATTTAAATGGCGTCGCCCCAGATCCAGACCAGCCACCGCCTTACAATGAGGTCATTTTCGCCGGTGGCGACTTCACCAGTTCTACTCCCATGGGCGGTAACCCTGTCATTGAAATCGACCCGGAATCTGGATTTATAACTGGAACTCCAACTGACTTAGGTCAATTTGTTGTGGGTGTGTGTGCAACTGAGTTTGATTCCACGGGCAGTATTCTTAGCCAAATAAGACGTGATTTTCAGTTTAATGTAGTTGAATGTGATGCAGCTGTAACGGCTTCAATGATAGCAGATAGCCTGGATGACGCTGGCAATTTTGTAATTAATGCTTGCGGGAGAAGCCAGGTTCAATTTACAGACTCCAGTTTTTTACGTGAGTTTGTTTCTACACATGAATGGACATTCGAGGTCAATAATGGGCCTGACATTATTTCAAATGTAGCCAATCCTTTAATTGACTTCCCTGATTTAGGAACTTATCCGGGTTATTTAATTATCAATAAGAACTCAGTCTGTTCAGACACAGCTGAATTTTTGGTAAATATATTGGGTGCTATTGAAAATGATTTCACTTTTGATTACGATACTTGTCGAGCTGGAATTGTAACCTTCGAAGGTAGTTCTTCAACAGAGAATAATCAGATAGTAGAACGGAATTGGCAGATCGATGGCGTAAGCACTGCTCAGGGCCAGGTAACGACTTTTGAATTTTTGACTCCAGGAGAAAAATCTATTTCCTATGAAGTAATTGATGATGAAGGCTGTGTAGCTATTACAGAGAGATTTATACCATATTTCCCTATTCCTAACCAGATCGATATCGAAGCCACTACAAACGGCGAATGCGAGCCCGTAACAGTTCAATTCAACAACTTGTCTTATCCATTAGATGAACGGTATGATATTTACTGGGATTTTGGTGATGGAAATAGTTCCACTCAGATTAGCCCATCACATATTTATGATGACCCTGGTGTATACGAGGTCTTTTTAAGTATCACTTCTCCAATTGGATGCGAATATGAAGGAATTGTCGAACAGGCAATACCAGTAAAAGAAAGTCCAGTCGCTGACTTCAGTTACTCTCCTCAATCTTTTGATCAGATTAATAATACCGCTCGCTTTACAGACTTATCCCAAGATGCTGAAAATTGGAATTGGACCTTTGATAGTTTTAGCTCAAGCGATGATCAAAACCCTGTTTTTTCTTTTCCTGATACAGGTATAATGGAGGTTCAATTGTTGGTAACTCACATCAATGGGTGCACAGATACCTCCCTGCAGTATCTTGATATCATCCCCAATCCGGTATATTTTCTACCCAATGCCTTTCGTCCTTTCGGAGAAAATAACACGTACAGAGGAACCGGCAAATTGGCTTGGATTTCTAGGTTTGAGATGAATATTTTTGACCGATGGGGCGGGAAAGTATTTACGACAACCGATCCGCTGATAGGGTGGAATGGAAGAAGAGATAATACTGGAAATATGCTGCCAGCTGGTGTTTATGTTTGTCAAGTCCAATTTTATGGGCCAAGAGGAAATAGATATACACTGAGAGAATTTGCTACTTTAATTCAATAAGGATAGTTCTTTCTTTCATTTCGCTCAAAATTTACAATAAGTAAGGAAAAGTTATTATCTTTGTGCTCTCTTATAAAATCGAACGACATGGATGCGATAAAGTATATTCACGAGCAAATGGAATCTGATAAAGGATTACCTGATTTTAAGCCAGGCGACAATATTGAAGTTGTCTACAGAATTGTAGAGGGGGATAAAGAAAGACCTCAGGCGTTTCGAGGTAATGTGATACAAATCAACGGAGCAGGACCAACCAAGACATTTACGGTTAGGAAAATATCTAGCGGTGTTGGGGTAGAACGTATATTTCCTATGGCTTCTCCTCATATTATTGAAGTCAAAATCATGAAGAAGGGAAGTGTTCGAAGAAGCAAGTTGTTTTATCTTCGGAAACTAACGGGTAAGAAAGCAAGAATTAAAGAGAAAAAGACGTTCTAAATTTTGAACGTTAAAGTCTATTAAAATTAACACCCCTTTGAACTTTGTTTCATAGGGGTGCTTTTATATATCAATGGTTGTATTAATTATATTTTTTTCTATTCTCATCGGCTTGGATGCGTATGCATTTCAGGCGTTCCGTTTTTCAGATTTCGGCCGAAAGAGAATTTTTACTTTTGGATACGTAATCCTGTCTTTTGTAAACCTACTATTATTAGCTTATATATTTCTTCATCGCATCGAACAATTTGATTCGAATGCCAGTTATCTGAGCTATATTAGAGGCTACCTATTTATTATTTACTTTTCTAAGCTGATTATCATTATACCGCTTATAATCGACGATTACAGGCGATTTATATTATTTATTTTAAATTATTTCCGAGACACTTCGAAGAATAAATACATGCCAGGTCGATCCGCTTTTTTATCAAAGTTAGGCCTAATTATGGCTGGTGTACCTGCATTTATACTAACCTATGGTATTGTACGAAATCCATTTCGCTTTCAATTGCGCACGGAGTCTATTCCAGTTCCAAATCTTCCTGAAAATTTAGAGGGCCTCAAGATTGTTCAGATATCAGACTTACATAGTGGAACCTTCAATTCTGCTGAACCATTTAAGGAAGCTATTGAATTAGTAAAAAATCAAAAGCCAGACATCTTAGTATTTACTGGAGATTTGGTTAATGAAAGGGCTAAAGAAGCTGATTCTTTTATTGATGCATTCTCCTCTATTGATGCGAAATATGGGAAATATTCGATTTTAGGGAATCATGATTATGGTGATTATGTCAGATGGGAATCTAGAGAGTCCGAAGAGGCTAATTTCAATTTATTATTAAAACAGCATGAGCGTTTAGGTTGGAAATTATTGCGCGATCAATCAGAACAACTCATTTTAGATGGTTTTAGAATTAACATATTGGGTGTTGAGAATATTTCAGCATTGCCAAATTTTCCAAAGTATGGTAACTTGGAAAAAACTTGGGCTAAAGCTGAGAAGGCAGATTATAACATTTTGTTAAGTCATGATCCCACGCATTGGGACTGGGAAGTTCTTCGGCATTATCAAGAAATTGACTTAACTCTTTCTGGCCATACACACGGCTTTCAGTTTGGTATTGAAGTACCGGGTTTTATTAAATGGAGTCCTAGCAGGTGGATATATAAACACTGGGCAGGACTATACCAAGTAAAAAATCAATATCTTTACGTAAACCGCGGGCTGGGTTGTTTAGGCTACCCAGGAAGAGTAGGAATTTTACCCGAAATTACTAGTATAAAATTGACCCGAGCATAATGAGATCTTATTCATGTTATTTCGCGTTTGTAAGCGTATTAGCTTTTTTTTCTTTGGGTTGTGATACCAATGAATCAAATAAAGCTGAGTCCCCAAGTAATATCGTTAAAGAAAAGGTAATAGGACACTGGGATTTGGTTTCTGCTAAACGAGACGGTAAGTCTACTAGAGTATTGGACAATACTTTTTTCGAATTTACTCAGGATTCCATGCAAACTAACTTTCCTTCTAAAGAAGGACGTTATTCCTTTAAAACAATAAATAATGAGATCGTAACCCAAGAGGATTCACCTACATTTTACAAGGTTCAGTCTTTAAAAGGTGATACTATGGGTTTCTCAGTTAAACTTCGAGGTTATCTTTTTGAAATGACACTCGCCGCTCGTAAAAGTCAAAATAAAATAAGTGAGGATTTATGAATAAGTGGCTGACATTCGTTTTTTCAATATTCTCAATTTCTTTATTGAGTCAATCCATAGGTGTATCAGTTTCACCAGTATTCTTTCAAGTAGACTCCGCGACGAACTTAGAGCTCAACTTTCAATACTACGGGAGCACCTTAGAATTTGATACTATTCTTACGGTAAAAAAGCCGCAAATTCTAGCAGCGGTAGAAGTAACAACTCTTTTTAGAAGGGATTCTAGTATCGTAAAATTTGATCGTTACAAAATCAATTTTCCAGTTAAAGATGGCCAAACTGAATTTTTAGATACTCGAATCTATCGGTTGAATCCCGGTAATTATCAATTGGAAATAGAATTTGTAGATCATTATAATAAAGAAAATAAATATACACACACTGAGACGGTAGAAGTGCCGGAAATCGATATAAATGAGCCCGGGATATCAAGCATTAAATTTTTAGCTCGCTTAGAAACCTTTTTGGGAAATGATATTGATAAGCCATTTGTTACTAATGGGGTTGTGATGGAGCCTCTTCCGCATCATTTTTATGGTCCTGACCTCAATACTTTAAGTTATTATCTCGAACTGTATCGCATCGATCGACTGAAATTGAGAAATCATATTCTCCAAACTGAAATTTTTTCCCTGAAAAATGGAAACTGGGAAGAAAAACTTACAACTTACCAAAGATTATCAAGTCTGCAAAAGACTGAACCCATTGCTAAAAGACTTGATATTTCCAGATTACCATCGGATACCTACAAGATAAAATTAAGCCTAATCGATGGAGATAAAAAAGAATGGTTATCCCAATCGGCGATATTTGTTCAAAGTAATCCTAAAATGGATGAGGTTATTCAAGAGAAACTACTCTCCGGTGAAATTGATAATTTCTTTGATGGCCAAGATGAAGATGAATTGTTGTATGCACTTAGAGCTGTAGCAATGAAAGTGGGTGGTAAGGATCAACAAACTGTAAACAACCTAATACAGAGAAAAGACTATGCTTCTATGAGGGATTTTCTGTTCCGATATTGGATTAAAGAAGATCCCATTCAACCGGAATTAGCATTTAAAGAATTTATGCGGTTGATTGATGCTATTGATCAAAAGTTTTACAGTGCATTTAGAAATGGTTTTGAGACAGATAGGGGAATGATTTATCTGAGATATGGACCGCCTACACGAATTGTAACACGTGAAAATGACCAGGGAGCTGTTCCTTACGAAATTTGGAGCTATGACCGAATTCATGTTAATAATCAAGTCGATGTGAAATTTGTTTTTTACAACCCCAATTTAGCTGGTGATGAGTTTCAACTTCTTCATTCAAATGCGAGAAACGAAATTCGAAACCCTCAATGGCTTGGTGAAATTTATAATGTTGGAAACCAATTAGACGGTCCCAATAGCGTCGATGCGCGAGGTGTTCAAGATAATTTCCAACGGGAAGCAGCTCGCCTTTTTAACGATAATTAAATGAAAAACTTATTTCGTAAATACACAGTTTCGATTTTCGATTTCCCCCTTTTCGTTATAGCATTCGTTTTTTGCTTACCGACTGGTATTGGCCAGGTAGACTCATATGACAATTATGAATGGCGAATAAAACAAGCCTATTTATTTGATACTTATATTCCAGCACAACCACAAGAAGCTTTTTCTGAGCTTCAGGCTCTGACCCCAGCTTCAACGCTTGATCGGTTCGCTGGATATCCAGAGGATTCTATTCGAGGTCGTCTTCAGTTAACCTTGGGAAAATGGATCGGTAAAAATTGGCAACTATCTGAAGGAAGCCGATTATCTCATTATTTTATTCAAAGGGGTTTATCCCACCCTGATGATATGGGAGAATTCTTAATCATTGGTTTTCATCGTCACTTAAATAACGAAGAAATTAAAAGTAAAGAACTTATAGACAGATTGGTGGATAGGCGAAAATCCAATTTCTTCAAGTCAAGGGAAAAAGTTAAGAAAGAGTTAATTTCTATCGATACTATTAAAGGGGAGGCTCCTGAATAACAGCGATTGCAATAACACCAAAAAGCAAAACCAGTGACATCAACTTTAATAATTGAAAGGAACTATTTTCTTTTATTACTTTTGTAGCATTCTCAGAATGATTATATACAAATTATGGCATCTAATTTACTTATTGTAGAGTCTCCGGCTAAGGCAAAAACCATTGAAAAGTATCTCGGAAAGGATTTTATTGTAAAGTCGAGTTATGGACATATTCGCGATCTTGCAAAAAGCGATATGGGAGTTGAAATAGACAATGGCTTTAAGCCCATTTATGAGGTATCCCCAGACAAGAAAAAAGTGGTTAAAGAGCTGAAATCCTTAATGAAAAAGAATAAGGTAGTCTGGCTAGCTACGGATGAAGATAGAGAAGGAGAAGCTATATCATGGCATCTATGTGAAGTCCTAGGATTAGATCCCAAGAAAACTAAGCGAATAGTTTTTAGAGAAATTACAAAATCTGCAATTCAAAAAGCCGTTGAAAAACCTAGAACTGTAGATTTGAGCCTTGTGGATGCTCAACAGGCACGGCGAATACTTGATAGATTAGTTGGATTTGAATTATCCGAACTTCTTTGGAAAAAAGTAAAAGGGGGACTTTCTGCTGGCCGAGTACAGTCTGTTACGGTTCGATTAGTTGCCGAGCGTGAACGCGAGATTCAAAAATTTAAAACAGACTCTTTTTATAGAGTATACGCCTACTTCGATTTAGAAATGAAGGATGGCAGTTCCACAACCCTTAAAGCAGAGTGCCCTGATCGATTTAAGAATTTTTCAGAGGCGAAAAGTTTTTTAGAAAAATCTGCAGAATCTGAATTTAAGATAAGTGATATAAAGGTCAAACCGACCAAAAGACGACCAGCAGCTCCATTTACGACCTCTACATTACAACAGGAAGCCTCGAGGAAACTCTACTTTTCTGTTCAGCGTACCATGAGTGTGGCTCAGAAACTCTATGAAAAGGGGTTAATTACCTATATGCGTACTGACTCCACTAACTTAAGTGGTGCAGCGATTCAATCTATAGCTGAACTCGTAAAAGCTGATTACGGTGACAAGTACTCAAAAATCCGCCGATATAAAGGCAAATCGAAAGGCGCGCAAGAAGCACACGAAGCTATACGACCCACTAATGTAGGTACAACTTCTATATCTGGCGACCGAGATGCAATGCGCCTTTATGATCTTATATGGAAACGTACAGTAGCCTCTCAAATGGCGGATGCAGAATTAGAGAAAACAACTGTAGATATTGATATTTCAAAAATTCCTAATCACGTTCTTCAAGCTAAGGGAGAGGTTGTGGTTTTTGATGGATTCATGAAAGTTTATATGGAATCCTCAGATGATGATGATGAAAATACTTCGTCTACAGGGAAAACCATACTTCCACCTTTAAAAGTCGGGCAACGTCTAAAATTGTCTAAAATGGAATCCCCCGAGAGGTTTACCCGTCCTCCCGCCCGTTACACTGAAGCGAGTTTGGTTAAGCAGCTCGAGCAATTAGGCATTGGACGACCATCTACGTACTCTCCAACTATTTCTAAAATTATGGATCCGAAAAGGGGATACGTTACAAAAGAAAGTCGAGAAGGTGAGGAGCGCAGTTATAACTACCTATCCTTAAAGAATGGTAAAATTAAGGAGGAGAAGAAAACTGAAATTTCTGGAGCAACTAGTAATCGCCTGTATTGTAATGATATTGGAATGGTAGTTACTGATTTCCTTAGGGAGCATTTTGAGGGCATTATGGATTACTCATTTACTGCGGATATTGAGGAGCAATTCGATACGATTGCCGAAGGTAACTTGGATTGGGGGAAAATGCTGGATAAGTTTTATTCAGCATTTCATGAGAGGGTAGAGAAAACTATCGATGAAGCGGATCGGTTTTCCGGAGAACGCATATTGGGGAAAGATCCTAAAAGTGGTAAAACGCTTCTAGTAAGAATGGCAAAGTATGGCCCAGTTGCTCAGATCGGAACACCGGACGAGATCGAAGAAGACGAAAAGCCACAATATGCAAACCTCCGAAAAGGTCAAAGCATCGAAACCATAGGCCTGGATGATGCTTTAGATTTATTTGCACTTCCTAAAACGATTGGCCAATATAAAGGAGACGATGTAATAGTTAATATTGGGCGATATGGCCCCTATGTTAGATTTGATGGTAAATTTGTTTCTATTCCCAAGGACATGGATCCACTTGAAATGAATATGGATAAAGCCATGCCGCTTATTAAGAAAAAACTTAAAGAAGAGGAGCCCATAGCTTTTTTTGAAGATAAACCGATAACCCAAGGGAAAGGCCGTTTTGGTCCTTTTCTAAAATGGGATGGCCTTTATGTTAACATTCCGAAAAAAATAAACCCTAATGATATAGATCAAGCTACTGCAATTGAAATGGTGGAGGCCAAAAAGAAAAAGGAGGAAGAGCGTTATATCCATAGATGGGATGAAGAAAACATTAGTGTGCAAAATGGTAGATGGGGCCCTTTCATTAAATTCAAAAAGAAAAATGTTAAGCTACCCAAATCAAAAGATAATAATCGGATGACCAAGGAGGAAGCTGCTGATCTCAGTTTGGACGAAGTGAAAGCAATAATAGAGAAGGAGTTGCCCACCGCTTTCAAGAAAAAGAAGTCCAAGGCAAAATCGAAAAAATCTAAATCCAAGAAAAAATAGTATCCTTTAATTGATAAATCCATCTGCTTAACTATTGGAGTTTGTAATCTACGAATTGTTAGAAGACCACATCAGACCTCCTCAATAACTAAACCTGAGGATTGCGTTGTTGGATGAGAAATCACGATTTACTTCAATATAATTTTCGGCTTGATAATCTAATCACTAATAATTCGCTTAACATTGGTTTTAGGATTTCTCTTTAGTTAATCCTATCATCCGTTTTGCTATGCGATGTGATACTCCCTCATGACCAAGTTTGCCATGTAAGAGCTCATAGTTTCTTTGAAACTGTTCGCGGTAATCCTCATCAGTTTCAATTTTATTCAAAAGCTCATTTATTCGTTCAGCATCGCATTCCGATTGGATAAGTTCCGGGACAGCTTCTCGATCTAAAATTAGGTTGACTAGAGAAATGTAGGACACTTGTATTACTCGCCGGGCTATTTCATAACTAATACTTGAGCTCATATATACAACCAACTGTGGAATGCCATATAAAGCTGTTTCTAATGTGGCAGTTCCAGATGTTACTATGGCTGCTTCTGATGCGGGTAAAAGTGCCGAGGCACCCTCAAAATTGACATAAACATTAGATACTCCTGATTGCTGAATAATACGATCATAGAAATGATGATCAATGTGATCGACTGCAGCAATAGTGAAAGTCTGGAAGGGACGCCTCTTTGCTACCTTGCACATGATCGGCAATATCTTTGCAATCTCTTGTTTTCGACTTCCTGGTAATAATGTAATTTGACTTCCGCTTTGGGGTCGTTTAAGTTTATTAGAAGGTTCAACTACATCCATTAAAGGGTGCCCCTCATAGTGTACAGAGAGTATTCCCTCTGATTCAAAAAATGACTTTTCAAAAGGTAGGATGACGAAAAGGTGATCTATAACTTGACGCATTTTTTTTATGCGTCCCTTTTTCCAGGCCCAAGCCTGAGGGGCTATGTAATAATAAACAGGGAACCCGTTTTTGTGGGCCCACTTTGCCATGCGAAGATTAAATCCCGGAAAATCGATAAAAATCACGATATCAGGATTCCATTGTTTAATATCGGCCTTACATCTTCTAAAATTCATCATTATTTGTGGGAGGTGCAGAATCACCTCAGAAAACCCCATAAAGTTCATTTTATCCAAGGAAACCACAGGTTTATTACCACTCGCTTCAGCCATCTTTTTCCCACCCCAAAACCTTATTTTAGCTTTGGGCATTTCCTTTAAAATTCCTTTAATGAGGTTACTACCGTGCAAGTCTCCTGAAGATTCGCCAGCAATTAAATACCACTTCATGAGCTAAATATTGACTCGCGGAAATAAAAGAACCAGATAAGACCGTAAATCAGAGTGGGCAAAACGATTCCTCGAACGGTTCTCGTTTCGCCTTGCTGAATATAATAGTGGAAAGGAATCAAATTGCACATCAGTCCAACGAGCATAAGGGTTCGAGGTCTAAAACTTGCGCTATATTCCATCAAGCCTCCGCTTTCGGTTATTTGTCCCAATACATCAAATATAGCATAAGCAAGCAGGTAACCTCCAAATGGTACCAAGGCTCCAAGGAGGATTCCCTTGAGTAAAGTGCCGCTTGAGTATTTTTTCATATCGTTATAATCTTATTTTTTCTAAATAGGCATTTGCTTCAATAGCGGGATAGATAGTTAGATCATGTCCACTTGGAACCACGGATACATAATTTTTATCTAGTGCATGAATATCAGTTCCGTCCTTTACATCATCCATTATGAAACGACCTGTGAGCCAATAGTATTTTTGTCCGCGAGGATCTTCTCCCTCCTGAAACTCTTCCACCCAACGTCCATCGGCCTGCCTACAAACTTTTACGCCTCGAATCTTATCGAGCGAAACATCTGGAATGTTAACGTTGAGCAGTTTAGTTTCCTGAAGTTTTTTTTCTAAAATGGCTTGGACAATTTTACGAACAATTACCTTTGAAGGGCCGAAATCGGCATCAAAAGAGTAATTTAACAAAGAAAAACCGATGGAAGGTATTTGGTCTAGAGATGCTTCCATTGCAGCTGACATGGTGCCTGAATAGATAATATTTACAGAAGCATTGGATCCGTGATTAATACCGCTTAAGCAAAGGTCAATTTGTCGGTCATGCAGCACTTTAAATTTTGCTAATTTTACGCAATCTACTGGCGTACCTGTGCACTCGTAAGCTTCGATACCTTCAAATACATCAACTTTATTAATGCGAATGGGGTCATGTAATGTTACAGCGTGTCCTTTCGCTGATTGAGGTGAATTTGGCGCTACTACCACCACTTCTCCAAACTCTTTCGCAACCTGGACCAATGCTTTTATTCCAGGAGCAAACATTCCGTCATCATTTGTGACCAGAATTAGTGGCTGATTATTTTCCATGCTTTTATTCTTATATTTAAACTCTTTCTAATTCCCTCTCACTTCCTAAACAATTTATCAAAATTTACATTTTCATCAGTAACGATTACAAAAGCAAAGGACGGAGAATATGAGCAATGGCAAAGATAAAAAAACGGGACTCTTGATAGTTAATTTAGGTACACCTGATGCGCCTACTCGTGGTGCTGTTTACCGATATTTAAGAGAATTTCTGACTGATAGGAGGGTAGTTACTTATCCTTGGTTGGCTCGACAACTGCTGGTTCAGGGTATTATAGCTCCCTTTCGATCTGGCCCCTCATCCAAAATTTACAAAATGGTTTGGACAGAAGATGGGTCTCCATTGAAAATCTACGGTGAAAACCTGGTAGCTAAAATACAAGATCGATTAGACGACAGCGTCATGGTTCGCTTAGCCATGCGCTACCAGAAGCCCTCTATTGAGTCTGTTCTCCAAGAAATGAAAGAGGAACAAGTGGATCGAATTGTTGTATTCCCTCTGTTCCCACAATATGCTTCCGCAACCACAGGCTCTATTTTTGAAGAGGTAATGGATATTCTAAAAAAAGAATGGGTTATTCCGGAACTTTCTTGGATCCAGTCTTATCCTGTAGACTCCGATATGATAAAAATATTTGCAGATAACGGAAGGGATAATTTCAATATGGAAGATTACGACCACATTATATTTTCATTTCATGGTGTACCAAAGTCTCAAGTGCGAGATGCTGATCCAGGTAATTATTGTCAGGCAAATGGGAAATGCTGCCAAAAGTGGCATTCAAAAAACAAAAACTGCTACAGTGCTCAATGTCATGCAACAGCTTTTGCTATAGCTAAAGAGCTGGATCTTAAGGATGACGATTTCACTATTTCGTATCAGTCAAGACTAGGTCCGGAGGCTTGGCTTCAGCCATACACCTCTGATATTTTGGAGGAACGTTATGAAAAGGGAGATCGTAATATTCTCGTTTTCTGTCCTGCTTTTGTGGCAGACTGTTTAGAAACAACTATCGAAATTGGTGTGGAGTACAAAGAAGAGTTTGAAGACTTAGGTGGTGAACGAGTGGATTTAGTACCTTCGTTGAACGATAAAGATGAGTGGGCAGATACGATCGTGCGGATGCTAAAAGACCATGAGCCAGCCCTTCGCTAATTTTAAGTTATGGCTAAAAACCAAGGAGCTAGTCTACATTCCATTGTTGCTGATATTAAAAAGGGTTCCTTTGCTACGATTTACTTTCTGCAAGGAGAAGAGCCCTATTTTATTGATCAAATAGAATCCTTAATTCGATCTAAGGTTCTAAAGGATGTCGAACGCGATTTCAATCAAACGGTGATGTATGGAAAAGATAGCTCAGCTGGTGATGTAATTGACGCTGCAAGACGTGCGCCTATGATGACAGAACGTCAACTTGTAGTATTAATGGAGGCTCAACATCTAGATCGATTTGCAGATCTTGAGTCTTACGTAAATAAGCCGAACCCATCTACTGTTTTAGTTATATGTTATAAGAATAAAACTATTGACGGTAGGTTGAAAGTGGCAAAAGATTTAAAGAAAAAGGCCGTATTTTATACTAGTAAACAAGTATATGACAATCAAATGCCGGCTTGGATTCAACAGTATGTTTCAAAAGCGAACTTGAAGATTGCTGATCCAGAAGCGATACTCATTTCTGAATATTTGGGAACCCAGTTGAGCAAGGTAGCTAATGAGCTGGATAAAATGATCCTAAATTTACCTTCAGGGCACCATATCCAAAAAGAAGATATTGAAAAATACATTGGGATTTCAAAAGATTATAATATTTTCGAATTGCAGAAAGCATTAACCTATCGAAAGTCTACTCAAGCCATGAAAATGGCTAGCTATTTTTCATCTAACTCCAAAGATCATCCGCTTCCACTTCTGACAGCCAGTCTTTATGCGTTTTTTAGTAAAGTGTATACGCTACACGGACTTCAGGGGAAATCACCGCGAGCTAAGCAAAAAGTTATTGGTGTTTACAGTGATTATATTTTTCGGGAATATGAAAGAGCAGCCAAATCCTATGAACGCCATCAAATTGAGCATGTTTTCGAATTGTTATTTGAATACGATTTGAAATCAAAAGGAGGGTGGGAAGCAAAAAGTTCGATGGAAAGCTTAACTAGAGAACTCATTTTTTTAATTTATCAGGCTGGTGAAAAAGCGCTTACTTCTTCTCGATAATAAAGACTCCTTTACCTATAATTTAGTGGAGTCTATTCGTCTCTTTCCAAATTTGGAATGTCAGGTCCTTACGCCTCATCTATTCGAAAAAGAAAAAAGTAATTTCCATTTTGATGGGATGATTATTTCACCGGGCCCTGGCCTGCCGCAAGATTCTAAACATCTACTCAGAATTTTGAATAAGCATGTAGGCCGTATCCCCATTTTAGGGGTATGCCTTGGACTTCAAGCGCTTCTAGTTAATCAAGGAGTATCCTTACGTAAAATGAATGAGCCCTTGCATGGGCGAGCTTCCTTCCTGCAGATTATTGACTCCAGTGATTTATTATATAAGGGTTTGGATATGCCAATAAAAGTAGGACATTATCACTCATGGTATGCCCTTCCACAAGACTGTCCTAAAGAGTTTATTCCTACCGCTGTAGATAGCGAGGGTCGCTTGATGTCGATTCGCCATAAATCCCAAAATATTTGGGCAGTACAATTCCACCCTGAATCATATTTATGTCCCCAGGGAGACAAATTGCTGGCTAACTTTTTAGGCACTCTGTAACAAACCAGGGTTTTTGCTAATTTTCATAGCCCTTTTTAATAGCTTGAGCTTCAAAGTTTTTCATGTTGCCATATCTATGCACACAAACATTTACAGGTAAGGGCTGTTTTTTCCCGTCCAAACCTTCATAATAATGGCGATCAGCATGTAAAACTACCGTTTCATCTGGTTTTATTTGTGGAGTATGACTTTCCGGGATTATATATAGAATGGCTACTTCTGGAAATTTATCACGCCAGTCTCTAATTCTTAGATCTACTTTATCCATGATCTCGGGGAGGAAGGGCGGGTCTAGTGACCAATCGCCTTCATTGGAAGGCTCGGAAAGGTGAAAAAAACTACCCCCACTACCAAAAGGCTTATCTGTATCTGGGAATAAACTATAAAACTTGGCCTGGTTTTTCCCAAGCAGCCGAGCATTAAATGGAGATGCAAATCCCTCATTACGCACACCCCAATCATAAAATACGTCGTACACGGATTGTGGTGGGCCAATATGGCGAGTCTCAGCAAAAATTGATGCATACCTTAGAGATGCCGTAATTAATTTTTCGGCTCCTTTCTCCTCTCCTTTATGCACTGCTACGTTTTCAAAGGCTTTGTCTATATAGCTATTTCGATAGACTGAGAAGTCTCCATATGAAAACTTACTTTTATCCCAATGTAGGGAATCATTTTCTGATATTGGCCGATAGTTTTTAAGAGCCGTTTGAATACTATTTAATATTGACTCACTCATCTTTCCATCAGAATCTATTTCTACACACATAAAACCGTATTGTATTCCATCGGGTGTTAGGTCTAATATCAAATCTGGATTGTATGTTTCTTGCCGCAATGCGGTATACATGAGTGCATTCTCAAGAGCTGCTTTCCATGCAGCATATTTGCCTAAACTATCGGCGTGTTTTTGATAGACTTCTTCTAAAGTAAATTGATTTCTTTTCCAATTATCATATTCTTTGTGAATTGAAGGAGTGGGTAGGGAATTCATAAATTCGTGTTGTATTTGGATAGATTGCCTCGTATGAGTAAAAAAGTGAAGATATCATTTATTAATACAGTTTAATGAGGTCGAGTGTGTACTTTTTTAGAAATGACAATTTAGAGGTGAACTCAATAGCTGTTCAATCTGTTTTAAAAATAAACTTGTTATGAAGTTTCTAACCTTATACGCATTATTAGGTCTTATGTTTTCCGTAGAAGCCTGTGATGGTCAGGATCAAAAGTCGGTATCGACAACCACTTTTAAAGAATCACTGTCTGAAAAAGAGTTAGCTCGATTAGATACAGCCACGCTCGCCGGTGGATGCTTTTGGTGTGTTGAAGCCTCATTGGAACAGATTAAAGGTGTCTATGAAGTTGTTTCTGGGTACGCTGGAGGGGCTGAAAAAAACCCCACTTATACTGCTGTGTCAAGAGGAAGAACTGGGCATACAGAGACTGTTCAAGTATATTATGATCCCGACGTGAGGAATTATAAAGAAATCCTTAAAATATTTTTTACAGCTCACGATCCCACTCAGCTAAATCGTCAGGGACCAGATGTTGGAAAGCAGTATCGATCTGCTATATTTTTCCATGATGCAAAGCAAAAGAAGGTGATTGAGGAAGTTATATATGAACTTGAATCAAATAACGCTTACGATAAACCCATTGTAACTGAAGTTCAGCCGCTAGATCGCTTTTGGATGGCTGAGGAATACCACCAGGACTATGCCCGAAGAAATCCTAATGATGGATATATTCAGGCTATATCAATCCCAAAGGTGAAAAAAGTGAGGAAAGCTTTTCCAGAGCTTATAAAATAGATACTAAGTATATCATGTAGGGTATATAACAACTTCTACTTTGCTTTAATCGAAAGCTAGCAAACATTTCATATCTTTAAAACTTGCAATGAAGGATATGGAAAAAAAGCTTATCGACATCGATCGACTGATAGATAGTAAGAACCCCCAATTGCGGAAGTGGTTGCCGTCTTTTTTACTTAACTATTTTAAAAAGATTTTACACGAGAAAGATGTCAACACATTTTTAAGCACTCATCAAGATAAATATGGTGTGGAATTTTGTGACGCTGCTGTAAACGACTTGGGTATAACATACGAAGTCTTTGGAATTGAAAATATTCCCAAAGAAGGAGGGTGTATCTTCGCTGTAAATCACCCATTAGGAGGTATGGACGCAATAGTTATAGTATCTGCCATTCAGGCGATTAGAGAAGATATTAAGTTCATTGTCAACGATGTACTTCTAAACATCGAAAACCTTAAGGACATGTTTGTAGGTGTCAATAAGCTGGGTAAAAACTTTAAAAGCTCCTTGAAGAAAGTCGATGAAACTTTTGCCTCAAATCAAGCTGTTTTTGTTTTTCCAGCAGGTTTGGTTAGCAGAAAACAAAAAGGTGAAATTAGAGACCTGGAATGGAAGAAAACTTTTGTTACTCGAGCGCGAAAATATAAAAAGCCTATCATTCCTGTCTTTATTAAAGGAGAGCTGTCTACTTCATTTTACCGATTAGCAAATTGGAGAAAACGATTAGGTATAAAAACGAACATTGAAATGTTTTACTTGGTCAATGAATTTTATAAATTAAAGGGAAAGCATGTACCTATGAAATTTGGAAAGCCTATTTTTGTGGAGGAATTAAACTCAAACCCATCTGACACTTATTGGGCCGCCCAGGTTAAATCACGCGTATACGAAATGGAGAATGAATTGAATCACCGAATGGAATCTAAGCTATGACATTAATTTCTGAACCTGTAGCAGACCCTATTCCTCCTCGGGATATAAAACGTGAACTAAAACACAAATACCTAATTGGCCCAACCAAAAAGGGCGGTAATCTTATTTATTCCATAAACGCCGGCCAATGTCCCAACGCTATGAACGAAGTAGGACGATTGCGCGAATTGGCATTTCGTGCCGCAGGAGGCGGAACGGGCAAATCCCTTGATATTGATCATCTGGATACCGCAGACCCTGGGTATCAGCAATTAATTGTTTATCAGCCAGATGAAGAAGTCATTATTGGAGGATATCGATATATTGATTGCAGCCAATTTTGTAAGCAGGCCAATCCAGGGAAGTTCATGTCAACGACCCATTATTTCGATTTGTCAGAAGAATTTATTAATGAATATCTACCCTCTACCATTGAGTTAGGTAGATCCTGGGTCCGCCCAGAGTATCAACCTACATCTAATTCCAGAAAAGGCCTGTATGCTTTAGCAAATTTATGGGATGGTCTGGGAGCACTTATTTCCAAAAATGATCACCTCAAATACTTTTTTGGAAAAGTAACGATGTATCCCGAATATGATCGTGATGCCCGTAATCTTCTGTTGTCTTTCATGAAATTCTTCTTTGAGGATAAAAATCAATTGGTTACACCGAAATTTCCTGTCCCCTTTAAGTATGATAAAGATAAGATTGCACGAGAATTTGGGAATCTAGATCACAGGAAGTCCATCTCAGTTTTGAGAAAAGCAATACGTATTCACGGAGAGACAATACCGCCTCTAATTAACTTATATATGGGCTTATCCCCAACAATGCGAGTTTTTGGAACATCCTTAAATAAAGACTTTGGTGATGTAGAAGAAACGGCTATCATGGTTACAATAGAAGATATTGACGCGGAGAAGAAAAGTCGCCACTTACCCTAACCTACAATGTTCTTAAACTTTACTTTTTAAAGCCGTAAGGACAATGTCTGCATCCATTTTTGCAGCAATACCCTCTCTCTTTTAGATATCGCGCTGTAAATACATAGACTCCCTTTTCAATATAATAGTCTCGCCCTTTACGTAATGGCCGATTTTTACTCATCCCGCACTACACCTGAACTTCTTTGAGTACTAATGATGGATTACTTTTCGTGATCCAGGCATAAGAACCAAATAATAGAGTAACATAGAAAGCATCACCAGCTATGGTATTCTGGAAAAAGGGTATAGCGGCCGAATAACACGAAATCAGCCCCTCCAGATTTATAGGATATAAAGGTGATGTTATCCATACACCCAAATTTGAAAGCAAAAAGAATAGGGTAGAGGCCCCTAAACTTCCTAATATCAATCGTCCAACAGTAATTTTTTTCAATAAAAACTTACCTAAAATAATAATAGAGAATAAACTGAGATATACAAAAAAGTGTCCCCCCCAAACAAAAGAGTCAAAGTACGAGGCATATAAAATATTATTTACGAGTAGATCGCTTATATAATAAGCAATAAGGGGAATGATCCAAAACAACCGCTTTCCACTCAATAAGCCTCCAGCAAATAAAGCCATTCCACCGATAGGCGTAAAGTTATATGGGTGAGGTAATAATCGACTTAAAGCGGCCACAAAAACAAACCCCGCAAACAACCACCATTTATTCGAAATCAACTTTGACATAATCTTTTCCTTATTTTGTGCTAACAAAGTTACAAAAATTCAATCTACTCTCCATGAAGCTAACCAAAAAACAAAAGCAGATCTTAATGCATTTTTGCGCATTCATAAGTCTTCAATTATTCGTTATGTCCTCTACGGTGACTCTATACGGTCAATATTGGCAACAAGAGGCGCATTACAAAATAAAAATAAAATTGACGCCTGAAACGAATTTAATTGAGGGCACACAGTCGTTAACCTACACAAACCATTCTCCCGATACGCTACATCGCGTCTTTTTCCATTTATATTGGAACGCTTTTCAGCCGGGAAGTATGATGGATGAAAGGTCTCGTAATATTTCTGACCCTGATCCTCGAGTTGGAAACCGTATCCAAAATTTACGACAATCTGAAATTGGCTTTGTTGACATAACTAAGATGGAACTGAATGGGGTCGCGTGCAATTTCAATGAGGTAGGAACGATACTGGAAGTAAACATCCCCGAGCCAATCTCACCAGGGGCCGAAGTTCAGTTTGATTTGCATTTTCTGTCTCAAGTCCCGCTTCAAGTGCGTAGAAGTGGTAGAGACAATGAAGAGGGAATTGAATATAGCATGTCTCAGTGGTATCCGAAAATTTGCGCCTATGATTCCGACGGTTGGCACGCCAACCCTTACATTGGTCGAGAGTTTTATGGAACTTTTGGAAGTTTTGACGTCCATTTAAATGTACCCACTAAATACGTAGTAGCTGCTACTGGTATACTGCAAAACCCTGAAGCTACTGCGCCACACCACAACTACGCGGATGTCGAAGATCTTTCTGACGAATATAAAAGCAATAAAACCACAAGCTGGCATTTTAAAGCAGATCAGGTTCACGATTTTGTTTGGGCTGCAGACCCCGACTATGTGCACGATACCTATCGAGCAGATTGTGGTATAGATGTACATTATTTTTATCAGCCAGACACCGCCTATCAAGAAAAGTGGGAACAACTCCCTCCGGTAATGAATCGGGTGTTTACTTATGCGAATGAGCACTTCGGCAAATATCCTTATCCATCCTATTCCTTTATTCAAGGCGGAGATGGAGGAATGGAATACCCTATGGCTACCTTGATTACCGGAAATCGTTCTTTTTCATCACTAGTTGGAGTTTCTGTGCATGAATTAATGCATTCCTGGTACCAGGGCGTCGTAGCCACAGACGAGGGGCAATATGCATGGATGGATGAGGGCATGACGTCCTATGCTTCTGGAGAAATTATGAATTTCCTTCGCCGGGAGGACTTAATTCCAGGGCAACCCAAGGCAGATCCGCATTTAAGGCGCGTTAAGGGCCATAATCGTTTGATGCAAGCCAGCATAGAAGAACCACTAAGCACCCCCGCAGACCACTTTAGCTTGAATACAGCATATGGTATAGTAAGTTATACTTCTGGAGCCGTGGTCGTCCATCAATTGGGATATATCATTGGAGAGGAAGCTAGAGATAACGGACTGCTTCTGTACTATGATACCTGGAAATTCAAACATCCACAGCCAAAAGACCTTTTCCGGAGCATGGAGCGGGCTTCAGGGATTGAACTTCATTGGTATTATCAATATATGCAGCTCATGTCAGAAAAAATGGTGGATTATAGTATTGATACATTAGTTGAAGCCGAGCTGGGTACTCGACTTTCTTTATCAAAAAAGGGTGAAAGGCCCATGCCTTTGGATATTGTAATTGAAACGCAGGATGGCAAAAAGCACCTCTTGCACATCCCTCTTCGCATGATGAGGGGACACAAAAATTTAGAAAAAATGGGGTACGATACTCAAGAAGCAGCAAGTCCCTGGCCATGGACACATCCTAGCTATGATATAATTCTGCCCTTCTCCATTTCCAATATTAAGAAGGTCGTAATCGATCCCTCGGAACGTTTGGGCGATGTGAACAGAGATGATAATATTTGGCCTCCAATTACAGAAGATAATAATGAATAGGGCGTGGCCTCGGTCTCATTAAGGAGTAAGAGTTACTATCTAAAGAATGAATTAAGTTTCGACTTATAGACAAGTATGGCCATTATTTATGACCGAGGCCGCTACGGTCAGGTGCTCTCCGCCACCCGGCGGATCGGCTCCCGCGCACCCTTAGGGTTTGCGGGATCTCCCCGGCACCAGCTGCAGCTGTAGC
>CAZVLN010000001.1:0-64878 GCA_964627995.1 uncultured Saprospiraceae bacterium | reverse complement strand
TCCCGCGCACCCTTAGGGTTTGCGGGATCTCCCCGGCACCAGCTGCAGCTGTAGCATGCAGCGGTTTGGGGCCACCTTCCCATCGCTCACGCGGAGCGAGCTTTGCTCGCTATGATAATATGACTTGAAAATTATAGGTATAAGAAATGAAAGGATCACAATAGCTTGAAAAAAGAGCTAAAATATACCTTCTATATTATTCAATTCAATTGGCAGCATGCAAAACTCCATCTGTCATTTCCATGCAGCGGTCACCTAGTCCCGCCAACTCAGGATTATGCGTCACAATGACAAAGGTTTGATCAAGCTCTTTGCGCAGTTTTAGAATAATTTGATGTAATTCTTCAGAAGTTTCCTCATCTAAATTTCCCGTAGGCTCATCTGCAAAAACAATATCCGGCTGATTTATTAGTGCGCGGGCAATAGCTACTCTTTGTTGCTCTCCACCAGAAAGCTGTCCCGGACGGTGAGATTCTCGATTTTTCAATCCCAACATGCTCAACAACTCCTTTGCCCGGGATTGGGCTTTTTGGGTGCTTGTATATATTAGTGCAGGCAACATAACATTTTCAATGGCGCTAAACTCTTGAAGCAAATTATGAAACTGGAAAACAAAGCCCATGCGCCGGTTTCTAAATTTAGAAAGTGATTTTCCAGAAAGTCGAAAGGGAAACTCTGAGCGAATTTCCAACTCTCCGGAATCTGGCTTCTGAAGGGTTCCCAAAACATGTAATAAGGTAGATTTCCCACTTCCTGATTTACCAACTATCGAAAGAATTTCACCAGCCTCAACTTCTAAATTAGCGCCTTTGAGTACGGCTAACTCTCCGTATGATTTCCAAATCCCTTCTGCTTTTAAAATAGTCGACACAATTATTCGTTTCTTACTGCAATGTAATAAATTTATACCTTTCGTTGCATCGAACCAGCGTGAAGAGTAAGAGACACAAACTTATATCAAACCATATTGTCTTTTGAGATAAAATAAGCCGTGCGCTAAATTAAACTTGTATAAAAATTTATAAAGGCCAACCTCCTGGAGGTTAAGTGACGTATATAAGAATATATAACAGTTCGTAAGTGTCACTCTAAGTTATTACTTTTACTTTCACATAATGAAATAAAAACTTACGCAGTTATAGAGTTGATTCTATTCCAATTTAATTTATGAAGTTACTTCAAGTCACTAAAAAATTTCCCTTTCCACTGCACGATGGGGAAAGTATAGCCATTACCAATTTGTCAAGAGCATTGACAAAGCTGGGATGGGAAGTGGATGTGCTAGCCATGAACACGAGCAAACATCCTTTTCATGGAGAGGATCGCCCCAAAGCTTTAGCCCATTATGGAAAGGTGACCCGAATAGCTGTTGATAATGAAATAAATTGGCGTGGAGCCCTGAGTCACTTGTTGAAAGGAAAGTCCTACCAGGCTGAACGATTTATTGATATGGAATTTGATCAAAAATTAGGTCAAATTTTACGCTACGGTAATTATGACGTGGTTCAGTTAGAATCTTTTTACCTATCACCCTATATAGATACCATACGAAGATATGCCCATGCTCATGTCTCCATGCGCGCTCATAATATTGAACATTTAATTTGGAAACGCCTAGCTGAGCATACCCCTTGGGGCTTTAAGAAGTGGTACCTAAATCGTATTTCTAATGAGTTGGAGAGTCTTGAGTCCACTTACTTTTCACACTACGACTCTATTTTAGCAATTTCACCTTGTGACAAAGAAAAATTCGAATCACTCGGATATAAAGGGCCTATAAGAACCATTCCTATCGGTGTCGATACAGCAGATTACGATGCAGTCTCAGATTCAAATTCCAAAAATATTGGGTTTATTGGCACCTTGGATTGGAGGCCCAATGAGCAAGGGATTCGTTGGTTTTTGGATGAAGTTTGGGGGAAGTGTTTAAATTTCCTAGGGCCTTCTAGGCTGTTGGTTGCTGGTAGAGGAGCATCCTCTGCTTTGCGGGGTAAATTGGAATCTACACCCTATTGTTCTTTCGAGGGAGCTGTTCCCTGCGCCAATCAGTTTTTACATAAAAACTCCATCATGATCGTCCCCTTACTTTCAGGTTCGGGTATGCGTGTTAAGATTATTGAGGGCATGGCGAAAGGCATGCTTGTGATTACCACAACACTTGGTTTGGAAGGAATACCAGCCCAAAATGAACGAGAGGTTCTTATTGCAGACACCCCTCAAGAATTTGTATCAGCTCTTAAGTTGGCCCTAAATGATCCTGATAAGGCGGCTAGAATGCAAAATAGCGCTATAGATTTTGTTGAAAAGCATTTTGATATGCTTCAGGTAGGTCGTGAACTACACGATTTTTACTGCGAAAACTTGTCCATCAGCAAGAAGAAGCAACAATCAATGATTACCTTTGAGGCCTAATACAAATACAGAGTGCTGGTGCGGAAATTATGGGTATTTACTTCTCGTTATCCCTATCCCATTGAAAAAGGTGATAAGCTACGGCTGTATTTTCAGCTGATAGAACTGAGCAATCACTTTGACATCACCTTATTTACACTCGCAGACGCAGATCCGCAGCCAGATCATGAGGAAGAACTGCGAAAGTATTGTTCAGAAATCTTGTATGTCAAGCTTTCGTCTATCGAAAGAATGTATCGCACATTCTTAGCATTTACGCGGCGACAGCCTCTTCAAGTAGGGTTTTTTCGCTCATTGCGACTGCAACACTTGATTAACGACAAATACATTGAAGATCCTCCAGATCTTATCTACTGTCACTTAATCCGTATGAGCGAATACGTAAGACATCTGCCCGTACCAAAAGTACTTGATTACATGGATGCCTTTTCTTTGGGAATGTTTCGAGCTTCAGCAAATAGTAATAATTTTTTCTGGAAACATATTTATCGCATTGAGGCCGCTCTTTGCGCTCATTACGAACGTTTTATCTTTTCAGATTTTGATGGGAGCACGATTATATCCAGACAGGATCAACAGGCATTAAAAATTCTTCAAAAGGAAAAGGTTACTGTAGTCTCCAATGGCATTGATCTCGATCAATTCTATTTTGAACCCAGCCTGGAACGCAAGGAACAAATTCTTTTTGTTGGTAATTTGGGATATGCACCTAACGTGCGCGCCGCTCAATATTTGATTTATGAACTTATGCCTCACCTGTGGGAAAAGCTTCCAAATGCCCGATTGGTCTTGGCTGGTGCCAGACCCGTACCATGGCTAACGCGCCTTAAAGACAGCCGAATCGAGGTGCTGGGTTGGGTTGAAGATATACGCGATGCTTACAGTCAAGGATCTGTTTTTGTCGCTCCACTTTTTACTGGTAGTGGTATGCAAAATAAAATTTTAGAGGCCATGGCAGTTGGTGTGCCCTGCATTACCACTGAAATTGTCAATGATTCTATTTTAGCGGAACCCAATCAAGATATTTTATTAGCTGATGATGTCAATAGTTTTGTACATCAAATTACACAACTATTCGATAGCGAAGAGAGATTTAGAACCCTTAGTCATAGGGGGCGAGCTTTTATTGAGATTAATTTTCCATGGAAAAAAGCAACTCAACCCTTACTCGAATTGTTAAATCAAACTATAGACAAGAATAATAAACCGATATATGCAAAAGAATAATCTCGAACGTCATCACATGTTAGATAGTATTCCTGAGGCTATAGATGACCTCAAGGCTGGTAAGATTATAATAGTAGTAGATGATGAGGACCGAGAAAATGAAGGCGACTTTGTGGGTGCTGCTGAAGCCATTACACCAGAAATAATTAACTTCATGTCTAAGGAAGGCAGAGGATTAATTTGCACTCCTATTGAGGAACAAAGGGCTCGAGAATTAGGATTAACTCGGATGGTTAATAATAATACGGCCTTGCACGAAACAGCTTTTACGGTCTCTATTGATCTCAAAGGATATGGCTGCACTACCGGAATCTCGGCGTATGATCGTTCGAGAGGTATTAAGGCGATGACCGAAGAGAATATAACAGCTTCAGATTTTGCTAGACCGGGGCATATTTTCCCTCTCATAGCAAAGCCAGGCGGTGTTCTCAGAAGAACCGGACATACAGAAGCTTCCGTTGACCTATCGCGTTTGGCAGGTTTTTACCCAGCTGGTGTACTCGTTGAGATACTTAATGAAGATGGTTCCATGGCTCGTCTACCGCAATTGCGAAAAATTGCCGATAAGTTTGATTTGAAAATTATATCCATTGCGGATTTAGTAGCCTATCGAATGGAACACGAGCGAATTATTAGTGTGGCTCACGAAACTGAAGTCGATACGAAATACGGCAAATTCAAGGTTAGAGCCTATCGGCAAGATACTACCGATGATATTCATCTCGCCGTTTACACAGGAAAGTGGTCAGAGGATGAAGATGTTATGGTTCGGGTGCATAGCTCGACTGAGACCGGTGATATCTTAGGCTTCTTATTTAATTCATATGGAGATACCATCACGAAAAGTCTCCAGTGGATACAAAAAGAAGGTAAAGGTGTTTTACTATTTATGCGGCACTCAGAAAAGAGAAGCTTACTATCTACTCTTGAAAAAGTTGAGGAGGAGGGGAGCTTGAAAGCAATAAAGCGAACTGGAGATCAAAGAGATTTCGGGATTGGAGCACAAATTTTAAGAGATTTATCGATCAAAAAGATAAAACTGATTACTCGTTCTCAACGAAAGCGCGTGGGCTTAATTGGATATGGCCTGGAAATAGTAGAAAATATCCCTCTGGATATAGACTAGTTTATTGTACCTTTTATCAATCAAGCTATTTTTATGACAAATGGATATGCCATTTTATAGATATTGAATGGCTTCAGCCTTTAGACTGGATATTTTGTCTATTTACCCTCAAAACTTGATTTAGAGCTACACCCTAAAGGGGAATGTCTAAATATTTATAAAATACTCATTCTGTATCAAGACCAGTATTTTAGTTGTCACCATGGAAGATTCAAATTCTGAACCTCGTTTTCATAAAAATGCTCTAGTTTTTTGAGTTGACTTTCAGATATATGGACATTTGCACTTTCTACATTGGACGATAATTGTTCGAGTGTTGAACTGCCCGGGATAACAGTCGACACGGCATCATAAGCTAAACAAAATGCAATCGCATGCTGAGGTAAGTTATTTTCAGCTCCAAGAATATCTCTTGTTTTGCTTACAAGTTGCGCGCGGGTTTTTATATCTTCCTTCGACCAACGACTTCTAATATCATTAAAAGAGCTACTTTCATTGTATTTTCCGGATAACCAACCTGAGTCCAGAGGTACTTTCGCTATAATTCCGACCTCTTTCTGTTTAGCTAAGTCAAAGGCATTTACCGCATCCTGCCAAAATATGTTGAAAAAGGCTTCAATCACCTGAGATGAGGTAGTATTCATGAGCAGCTTCATTTCCTCTGCCGTATCCAATGATGCACCGTAGGCTTTAATTTTTCCTTCCTCTTTTAGCTTTTCCAATATTTCGTAGTGATCATTTTTGCTGCCATCTAAATATTCAGCAGGAGGGTTGTGGAACAGCAATGAGTCTACATAATCAACTTGCAAACGCTTGAGGCTGTTGTCCAGTGATTGTCTGATATAATCTGAATCAAAATTTAGTGAACCCGAATCTGTATGTCCAAATTTAGTGCTTATGACTATTTTATCTCTATCAACAGATTTTAAAGCCTTTCCTAATCTAGATTCACCTGTGCCATGGCCATAATTCGGAGCTGTATCAAAAAAGTTAATGCCATAATCTACCGCCTTTTCTACAATTTGAATAGCTTCTTTTTCAGATAAGTTACGCCAGCCTGAGTTTTTTCCTAATTGCCAGGCACCTAAGCCGATCTCTGAAACTAATGTGTTATTCGATATGAGGCTATTGTATTTCATGTAATATTGATCGTTTAAAATTAAAGAGAGACAATTCATTTAGAAATGAACTAACAAAAATATACAAAATATTAATCAAGGGGAGATGATAATTAGAATTCAATTATAACCCAACTACTATAACCCAACTACTATGTGTCGATTTATTTGGGAGGAATATATTGAAATGCCATAGTGGGTTCAAGTTATTCGCTGATCTACTAACTAGCCTCATAAAACCCAGTGATCTTGATTCATAAACTCATAGCTCTGGAAGCAATCAAGATAATACTTGAAACTACTTTAAGATGCTATGCTTTGATCTACGCTTTATTAAAAAAATATAACTTCTGAGAATCAGATAACGGTACCTTAAGCATTATTCCAGGTTTCTTGTCAATTTAGACCAATCAAATTACTCTACTAGGCAGAGAACTGGAAAACATAAATACTTTGGGAAAAGCGGGAAAAAAGCAAAGTCTAAAAAGTAGGACACATATAACTTTCATTCACGTAATTTCCTATATATATAACAGACAATTCAAGGGCGTTGCGGTTTGCTAACTTCCCACCAATAACATTGATGTCATAACTTATACCCAATTTAACATCTTGTAATTCTACACCGACCATGATTACGGCGGCATTGGGCTTGAAACCATCGATATAATTATTGAGTCTTAGGTATCCCCCCAACATAAAATTATTACCAGCTACTCGCGAAAGTCTGTTTTTCCAATGTCCTCCAAAGAGTGCTTCCTGAAAAGGGCCTTGATTCATAAATGCTCCGCGAAGTGAAATAAAATGATCGCTAAAGTTATTAGCAAAGAACCCGTATGCGATATCCATTGCATACCGTTGAAAAATAGCATTTGAAGGGAACTCTACGGTCGGGTTATTTGAGTTACCTTCCTGATAAAAAGAAAGGTCTACGGGTATCACATGATCTACACTGAACCCTGCATTTAAGTGCGATCTGCTATTGGGTCGAGTAGAGAAATTAAGTCCTAAAGCTAAGTCTGGATAAGTGAAGTTATTTCGAGGCAAGGTCTCATTTGTGGTTAAAATGAATTCATCGATGCCATTAAACTCATCTTGAAAATTGATTTGTTCGTAATTAACATTTTTTTGAGCCATTCCAAAACGGAACCCAAATGATAAAAAGGTTTTCTTTTTTTCATTTAAATTTTTGTGATAAGCTCCTGTAAAGGCTGCGAAAGTAGTAGTAAAATCAACTACATCTACCTGGTCGCGAACAAAAACTAAGCCACCTGCTGCTGCATCTCTATTTCTCGAAGCTTTGGGGCCAATTTTGAATCGGACATCTCCAGCTGTTGTATAGGAGACAAAAGTATTATCTGCCGCTCCCCGCCACTGATCGCGATAAACTCCTGTCAATCTGAAGGATCCATCATAAGCTCCTGTTAGTGCAGGATTAAAATAGGAGGGAGCTGCATAGTATTGAGAAAATCGAGGGTCTTGTGCCTGTAATTCAGGTGGCCAGGTTAAACCGATGACCATCAAAGCTATACTTAAGGAGGTAAATAAATTTGTGTGTAGCATCTTCATTTAAACGGCTTTGAGTATATCGTATTGTGAAACCATGTTGTACTGGCCAAATTCGTCTTTGGAGATGACTGAAAAGTCCTGACCATTTATGTTTTTCATGAGTTCTTTTACAGTTGTTTCTCCATCAAATTGTGGCAATGCTTTGTCCATGATCTCCGATACAGGGGTTTCGTATGCGGAAAGTCCTTCGGAAACAATATGCTGCAAGACTTTTTTCTCATAAACAGTACCTACGATTTCTTCATCTTCAATTACAGGCAATTGTGAAATTTCTTTTTCTTTCATGATGGAAAGGACCTCTTCAATCTTAGCTTTGGGATGGGTCGTAATCCATTCTTTTTTGTCTTTTTTCTGCAATACCTGCTCAAGTGTGATGTCCTCCTCAAGGAATCCCCGATCCCTCATCCAATCATCGTTATAAACTTTTCCAACATAGCGACTCCCATGGTCGTGAAAAATGATAACGACTACATCCTCTTTTTTGAGCTGATCTTTCAATTGGAGCACTCCTTTTACGGCTGATCCGGCACTGTATCCCATTAGTAGACCTTCTTCCCGGGCCAATCTTCGGGTATATACTGCACCGTCTTTGTCGCTTACCTTTTCAAAGTGATCGATGAGTGAAAAATCTACATTTTTCGGAATGATATCTTCGCCTATTCCTTCTGTAACGTAAGGATAAACTTCTTTTTCATCAAACTCGCCGGTTTCGTGATACTTTTTGAAAACAGATCCGTAGGTATCTATTCCCCAAACCTTAATATTTGGATTTTGCTCTTTTAAATATTTAGCTGTTCCGGAAATTGTACCTCCGGTACCCACACCAACTACCAAATGGGTGATCTCCCCATTAGTTTGATCCCATATTTCGGGACCAGTGCTCTCGTAATGTCCTAATCGATTTGCTAGATTGTCGTATTGATTAAACCAAAAAGAATTTGGAATTTCTTTACTTAGTCGCTCAGCCACGGAATAATAAGACCTTTCATCCTCTGGTGTAACATTGGTAGGGCACACAATAACTTTTGCTCCCAGCGCTCGGAGTAGATCCAACTTCTCTTTAGACTGTTTGTCGCTAGTTGTAAAAATACAATCATAGCCTCTAACTGTAGCAGCTAAAGCCAGGCCCATTCCAGTATTTCCGGATGTGCACTCAATAATAGTGCCACCGGGTTTTATTTTCCCTTCTTCTTCTGCAACATCTAACATTTTTAATGCCATGCGGTCCTTAATCGAATGCCCGGGGTTAAATGTTTCTACTTTTGCTAAGACCTTTGCAGGAATACCTTTAACTACCTTATTTAGTTGAACTAACGGGGTGTTACCTATGGTCTCCAATATGTTTTTGTAATATTTCATCTTATAGTTTTCCTCTCTGTAAAATCTACTGCAAATATCTTATTTTTGCGAAGAAACGTGCGTCTTTTGCGCGTAATTCCTCAGCAGCCTCATAACTAATAATAGTCATTATTTCTTCTGGATAAGATTTCGAAGGAATTTTGCCGATTACTTTGACATAGACTTTAGTCCCAAACATCGGGTTTTCCACTTCCAGATAAGAGCCAATCTTTGCAGAGCTATGCAGAGCAAAAAAGCCAGATTCGTTCTCAGCAGACTTATTCCAAAAGGCTATTCCTCTTTCTTCTTGTAGTGTACCATCTGTCTTTCCAGCCTCAAATTGTCGCTCTAGGCTTTCGCGTTCTAAGCCATCAGCTTTCATTTCGTCCGTGGTGATTGGATCATATAGACCTGATCTAGGAAACCACCCTACACGAAGTATCGTGCCAGGTTCAATTTCTTCAGCTTTGATATCGTTCCTTCCCTCTAATACTCCGACTCTCGTGTCAAGGGCTTTTGCAATGCTATATAAGGTTTGGCCTTTACCTACTTTTAAATAGGCTTTATTGTATTTCTTGAATATGGATCGGCCAAAAAAATTGGTAATGATGTGCTGAGAATCTAAAGGAATTCGAATATACTTGCCTTTGGGCAGAGGTCGACCTGGCTGTAAATTATTTACATTCAATGTTTTTTCCATGTCAGACTGAAAGAAGTTGACTAAGCGGTAAATCGATTCGTATTTATTTACCTTATGTTCTACAAATAAACCTATCTCTGGATCGATTTGAAGCATTACTCGGTCTGACTTTTCTAAAATAGGTGGCGGATTGTTCCAGTTATAGTCCTGCCCATTTAGAGAAATGGATAGTAAGATAAACAAGGTGAGTTCGATCCACTTCATAGATGTTAATTGATTCAATTAAATTTTTAACAACAATCGCAAAGTTAAACATATTAATTTTCGAAGCGAATTGTAAGTTACTGTAAATGAATTCTAATTACTTTTGAACCCATCTTCTTTCCAAATTTAAAACCATTACCTCAACGCGAAGAAATATTGTATTATTTTAGCACTCATGAAGACTTTATGTGTAATTCCAGCCCGCTTTGGTAGTCAGCGTTTTCCGGGTAAGCCTTTACACTATATGTTAGGTAGAACTATGATAGAGTGGGTTTATAAAGCGGCATTTGAAAGTAAAGCATTTGACGAACTAGTGATTGCCACAGATGATAATCGGATAAGTGAGGCGGTTAAAGCTTTTGGTGGTGAAGTGATGATGACATCCGATGCTCATGAGTCTGGAACTGACCGCTTAATTGAGGTTATTCAAAAGCATTCACAATTTGATTTCTATTTCAACTTGCAAGGAGATGAGCCATTGATGGATCCGGACCTGCTGAGACAAATGGTAAAAAAGATCTTAACATTGCCCCAAGGAAGTATTCTCACCCCAGTCCATCGGGCGAATCAACAAGACTTGAAGGATCCTAATGTTGTAAAAGTCGTTTTTGACGGGCAAAACAGAGCCTGCTACTTTAGTCGAGCTCCGATACCATTTCAGCGAGGGAGTTCTTCAGCTCCGGATGAGATCTACAAGCATATTGGATTGTATGGCTTTTCTAAAAGTGTTTTAGAAAAGATTCAACATATCCCCCCCCATCCTGTAGAGCAAATGGAACGTTTGGAGCAATTGCGCTGGTTACTGAACGGATTGCCGATTTATGTTTATGAAACGAGATATCAGTCTTTAGGTGTAGATACATTAGAACAGGCCAGACAGGTAGAAAAGTTACTTGAGAAAAGAATCTCTACTTCAGGTGGTCGGAAGTAAACGAAAAAGGTAATAAGTCATTGGCGTCATTAAACAACCAGACCGTATTGTCACCATTCATTAATAATAAACGAATAGGCTTATCCTGAGCTATTCGTATTTCGCAAATAACCTGTCGGCATGCACCACAGGGACTAGGGATAGTGGGATTAAAAACTGCGGGCAGGTATATACCAAGGCATTCTACAGCCTGATCCGGATACTGACTGTTTGCCGTAAACAAGGCCACTCGTTCCGCACACAGTCCTGAAGGATAAGCTGCATTCTCCTGATTGTTTCCCCCGATTTGCATCCCATTTTCCAATTGCGCAGAGGCACCTACATGAAAATTAGAATAGGGGGCATATGCTTTTTCAGCCATTTGCTTAGCATGGTCCAGTGTTTTTTTATCACTGAGGCTAAGCTCTTGAAAAGACAGCTGTTGATAGGAAATTGTGATATTTGAATTTTTCAAAATTATGACCTTTAATAAGCAATATAGAAAGAAAATTGGTCTTTAAGATCCAACAAGAACGCCCGCAATGGTAGCAGTCATGAGATTTGCAAATGTTCCCGCTAATACTGCGAGCATTCCAAAACGTGCTATATCTGACTTTCGATTTGGTGCTAAGCCACCTATTCCCCCAATTTGGATGGCTATAGAAGCAAAGTTGGCAAAACCACACAAGGCAAAGGTGGCCATGGTGATAGTCTTTGGGTGTAATGCGTTTTCCCCAACGAGATCAGCTAGTTGAAGATATGCTACAAATTCGTTGAGCACGACTTTAGTTCCTATAAGCGACCCCATATTTACAGCATCATCCCAAGGAACACCGATTAGAAAGGCAATTGGCGCAAAAACCCATCCTAAAAGTGTTTCTATTTTTAAATCTGCTCCGGGTAGCATGGCATTGAGTCCTGTGATTTCTCCAAAATGAAATAAGAAATAATTACCCATAGCCAAAAGAGCAATGAAGGCCAGTAGCATTGCACCCACATTGGCAGCTAACTTCAACCCTAGTTTTGCTCCACTTGCAGCGGCATCTATACCATTGGCATCTGGTCGCTCAATCGTCATTTTAGCATCAGATTGGGTTTCTGGTATTTTAGTTTCTGGATATAATATTTTTGCTATAACCAAAGCTGCCGGGGCTGCCATAAGACTTGCCCCGAGCAATTGCTCAGCAAACATTAAACGGCCAACTTCAAGCGGCACATCATGCGCAAGAGCATAAGAATTCCCTAACATTTGAACATAGGCCGCCATAACTCCTCCTGCAATGGTTGCCATACCACCGGTCATCACAGCCAACAATTCAGACTGTGTCATATTCTTTATATAAGGTTTTATAACTAACGGACCTTCTGTTTGTCCAACGAAAATATTCGATATGACGGAAAGAGACTCTGCACCTGAAGTCCCTAGGACCTTTTGCATTCCCCTGGCCATATATTTAACAACCAACTGCAAAATGCCATAGTGATATAAAATAGCTGTCACGGAGGCGAAGAATATAATCGTAGGCAAGACTTGAAACGCAAAAAAGTTACCCAGACTACCTTCCATGCCCGGGCTCTTCGCCAAATCTCCAAAAATGAATTCAGCACCAGCTGTAGTAAAATCAAGAACAATAACGAAAAATGAAGATATCCAGCTAAAGAACCTTTTTGGCCACCCCAGAGGAGACCAAAACTCAGCCATTTCTGCACCCTTAAGAATAAAAATAGCCAATACAAGCTGAATCATCAGCCCCTTGGCTACCATACCCCATCGAATTTGTTTTCGATTTGCGCTTAATAAATAGCAAACTCCGACAAGAACGGACATTCCGAGTAGGCCACGAGCGATGTCAATAAAAACCTCCATATCTGAATTCGTATTCGAGCCTGAAGATAATGTAAATTCACAAGTATCGATAATCCTCTCTAAGCTGGAGGTTTTGAATATATTTTTATACTTTTAATTTCCAAAATACATTCAACAGTGGGTTCTTATATAATAGGTATTACAGGGGGAAGTGGTTCGGGTAAGACCTCGCTCATTCGTTCGTTAAAGAAGCATTTTGATAAAAGTGAACTTTGTGTAGTCAGTCAGGATGATTATTATTATCCGCGAGAAAATCAAAGAAAGGACTCCAATGGGATATGTAATTATGATTTACCAACTTCTGTGGATTTAAAGGGGCTGGTAAGTGATGTGAATCTGCTAAAAGAGGGAAATGAGGTAAGAAAAAAGGAATATACCTTCAATAATCCTAATCGAGAAGCTAAAATGTTGACGTTTAGACCGGCTCCAGTTTTATTGGTTGAGGGCCTATTCATTTTTGCTGAAGTTGAGTTATTTCAACAATTTGATCTATCTGTATTTATTCATGCAAAAGAAAACCTTAAAGTGATTCGACGAATCAAAAGAGATCAACTGGAGCGAAATTACCCTTTAGACGATGTTCTTTACCGATACCAGAATCATGTTCTTCCGGCATTTGAAAAGTTTATAGCACCTTTTCGTGAGGAAGCGGATATTGTTATAAATAACAATAAAAACTTCAATGCAGGTCTTGAAGCACTTAAGGCCTTGATTGAGTCCAAAAATGCTTCCCAATAATTTGGTTTATTTTAGGTTTATGTAATTTTCACTATTTTAGTATCCAAATCAAAACTTAAAACGATGAAACTAACAACAGGCTTACTACTTTCTTTCTTCTTTATTTTTATGGCTTGCTCTGATGATGACAATGACGTTGATAATGTAGCATGCGGACAAAATTGGTTTGCTTCTGAAACTGTTCAGAATGCGTTAACAACATTTACGAATGCTGCCTCTGCTTATGGAATGAATCCAACAACTGAAAACTGCAATGCCTATAAAAATGCAGCAGATGATTATATAGACGTCCTCGAATCTTTTCGCAGTTGTGCTGTTGATCAAGGGGTGTTAGATGAATGGGAAGAAGATTTTGACAGCGCGAGAGAATCTATTAACAGCATCCAGTGTTAGCGGTTATTTATAGCTTAAAGTAAACGAAACTAGAAAGATGACTTTCTTCATATGATTTGAGGAAAGTCATTTTCTTTTTCTAATCCTGTATGGGGAGTTAAGCGAAGTTCATCCTGAAGATTAGGCCATGTGTTTTTCCCCAAAGGCACCATTTTGTCAGATATCGCTTGCTTCAATACATTGTAATCTGTTTCTATAGGTAATTTCCATGATAACATATAGCGCTCATCTTCAAGCTGGATGAGATATCTTACATCTGTCTTAAAGATCGTTACTTTAAATCCGCCTTCTTTATAGTTTTCAATGACTCTCATATATCTAATTTTTTATTAATGCTTTTTGATAAAGTCTTGTAAATCTCATGAAGTTCAGGCTTGTTTTTCAAAAGCTCCAGGTGTTTACTAATTGTCTGTTCGTCTCCTCGAATAGCGGGTCCTGTTTGACTAGATGCGGCCGACTTCTCATCTAAATTTCTAACCATTGTATTAATCAGGGGCAGCAGATGACTAAAATCTAAATCATTCTCTTTCAATAATGCATCGGCTTGTGCGAAAAGGTGGTTTGGGAAATTATTTGCGATAACTGCTGCAACATGTAGAATGCTTTTTTGCTTGTCGCTAATCGTATAAACGCGCTCAGAAATTAAATGTGCTAATTTTCTTAGGTTTTTAGAGGTGTTTGTATCTCCCGAAATATAAAATGGTGTAGACTCCCAGTTAATGCTTTGTTGATCAGAAAAGGTATTTAAAGGATAAAAAACCCCAGGATGTTTAATTTCAGAAGGAAATATATCTAAGGTATGAATGCCGGATGTATGAGCGATTATCTTCTTTTCCTTAACAGTATTTGGAAGCAATTCAGCCACCCTACGTACGGCATCATCTGAAACGGCTAAAATGTAGATATCCGCTTCTGTAGTTAGTTTGCCAATATCGTTATAGAGGGGCGCAGATGCGGAGATCGAGGTAGGAGAGATACTGGTCCTATTATAGAATGCGCGAACTGGGATGTTTCGGTCCTGGAAAATGGATGCTAGATGTTGTCCAACATTCCCCAATCCCAAAATACAAACGCTTAGGCCGATTTGTCTTTCCATCTTAAAATCATACTTGTAAAAAATCCAAGAAGCATGAGACAACTTCCCAACCAGAAAAGGTTGATTCCCGGAAATTTTATGGTGGACAAAACGATGTAGTCAGATCGAGGAACTTGTTGTGCTACTTCTATAGGAAGCACATCCGGTTCTTTATGCTCTCTTTTGCTAAATTGAAAAGTAAAGGAAGCTGTTTCAGGATTGACCCGCGCTAATCTAAGCTCTAATCCACTTATTGAATCCATGTCTGCTGTATAGAGAACGTTACTATCGCGTATTGCGAACACGGGCTCTAAGTCAAATCGCCTTTGCGCATCCAATGCTGAAACTTTAAAATCTGCGCCTATCGCTAATTCGCCTGATTTCTGCTCGTAATTGAGATTTGTTGGTGGTTGTTCAATTTTTTCGAACTGGAAAGAATAGCCCTGCCAATTTAAGGTGTCCCCAACTTTAAGCTCTGCTGTCTTTTTCTTTTCCATGAGCGCTTGCTCAAATACTTGATCTGCAAATGATTCTGGCAGTTTTACCTTAAGTCTGGTATCGGGAAAATAAGCACTGAACTGGAACAGGGAGTTATTTCGAATCAGTAGAAAAGGCATCTTTGTTTCGGGCTCAGTAAATTTATTCGACCAACTAGTTACCTTAAGACCGATCGTCATATCCCCACTTTCATATTCATATTCTTTGTGCTGCGGGGCTTCTGTGCTGTATTTAGCTACAATATAGTTTTCACCAATTTGAAGGGTATCTCCTAATGGAATCATTTTAATCTCATAAGTGAGACTATCTTCTATTTTCCTTGCTTCCTCGAAATTCATTTCTTGAGGAGGTAGCCCACTAAGGTGTGTAAAAACATCATAATTCCATCGACGTCGAGTATCTGGATTGTATGCCTCTACTTTAGTAAAGTCTGAATTATAAATGATATTAGGTCGAAGGGTAAAGGAATCTTTAACTGTATTAGAGTCCAATGGTATGAATTTAATATCGTAGGTGCGGTAGGTTCCGTCCATGGAATCATCTACATATGTTGCTTCATAACCATTCATAATCATGGGGGAGCCTTTCAACAAAATGATATTTTTCTTCAAAGTTTCTTCGTCTAATCCCAACAGGCCTTTTTGGGCAAACATGTTAGTGGAAACAATTTCTTTATTTAATCCACTGGCTAATATTCCAATAATCATTATGCCAAAGCCAGCGTGGGAAAACCAACTTGCCAGTGTCTTAGGGTGCTGTCTGAAAGTCGAAATTAAATGATCAGTATTTGTTATGATGGCGTAAAAACCCGAGAATAGAAGGATTTGATACTGCCAGGCAGAGGCTTGTAACCATTGAAGAAAAACTACTGTAAGGATTAAAGATATACCTGCGGATATAAGAAGGTGTTTGTACAATTTCTTTCTGTAAAGCTTGATGTTTCTTTCATTATACCGTGTCCACTGTCCCACACCACTTATCAAGCCAATTAGCAAAGCGATCCAAAGTTGGTTTTCATTGTAATGTTCTACGGGATCATTAATCACTAAAGGTTCATGAAGGGGATCAAAGTATGATGCAATGGCATTTATGACAGGAAGCGATGTGAAATACGTTATAAGAATGGCTGAAATTGCCAACACCATGGTACCCGTAAACATCCAAAACTCTCTGCTTTGCAAGCGCTCTTCCTTTTTTGGTGATGGTAGTTTTTTATAATGAAACGCCAGGGAAATAAAGGCGAGCAAAGGAAAAAACATAAGAAAAACAAAGAGCTGTCTCTCTAATCCACTCTCAACAAACGCGTGAACTGATGTTTCTTCAAGTATTCCAGAACGAACTAGGAAGGTTGAGTACACAATTAAGAAAAAGGTCAAAATATAGAAAACATATGTTGCTTTCAAAGAATGACCGGTTGCTCTGGCAACAAGATGGGAGTGAATACCTGCTACAAGCATCAGCCAGGGAACCAAAGACATATTTTCTACAGGATCCCATGCCCAATATCCACCAAAAGTTAAAGCTTCATATGCCCATGCGCCCCCCATCAATATTCCCAAACCTAAAATACCCGCTGAAAAAGCTGCCCAGGGGAGGGCTGGGCCTAACCATTTCTTGTAATTTCTTTCCCATAGGCCTCCCAATGCAAATGCGAAGGGTATAGTTGTACTTGCAAAGCCAAGAAAGAGTGTCGGAGGATGAATCGTCATCCAATAATTTTGAAGCAAGGCATTGAGACCACGACCCTCGATGAGGCTTAGGTAATCCGCATTGGAAAATATGGGAGCATCAACAGTGTCTCGCAACAGAACAAAAGGATTTATACCAATCTTAAAGGCATCAGGACCACTGCCGATATACAGGCCTAAAAGCATGCTCAAGATGAAAAACTGAACCAGGGAGACGATAGATAGGACATTCGCTTCGTACTTCCCCTTTCTTATCCAAAATATACCCCCCAAAATGACGTGCCAGAAAGCCCATAGAAGAAAACTTCCTTCCTGTCCTTCCCAAAAGGCAGAAAAAATATATTTAAACGGAAGGCTATCCGATGTGTGGTCGTATACGTAGGCATATTCGTAGTGACGCTCGATCAACAAATAAAAGAGAAGACCAATAATGAGAAAAACACTGAACCCTTGCAGGCCGAAGGAGATACGACCTAATTTTTTCCACGCGGTAGCAGATTTCGCAAGCTTTTGTTTTTGAATAGCTTTGAAATATGCCACGCTTCCCAAAAGTGAAAAGATGAAGGCTGTGATTATAGCTATAGTGCCGAGTTGGCCATAGATCAAATGTTCTCCCTGATACGCAACTGCTGCTATAATCATTTGACTCCAGATTCTGATCGAATATAAATCTCTTCATCATTGTATTTAGAAGGACACTTCATCAGCATGTCTGAAGCAATAAAGGTATCTTCTTGCATATTGCCCGTCAAGACTAGTTGCTCAGATAATTCAAAATCTTGGGGTTTGGCTTGGAGTAAAACGACTTTTTCTTCTCTGCCTTCATTATCTTTCATATAAAAGGTAAATTGATTAGGGTCTTCCACCGGATCGTAAATCATATCCTTATCTTTACTTAACTGTCCCACAACTTTCATTCGCTCGCCCGTGAGCTCTGCCTGGCCAAAAGTACCGTAGGAGCTCACATCGCTGGAAGTGAAAATAATTACACTTAAAGCACCAAGAATAAGAATAATAGAAGCGATTAACGTTTTATTCATCGCACAAATAATTTAGATTGCAAAAGTAATAATACAACACTAGAAAGTGCGATTCAGTGCTCAATTAATGCAAAAGATGTTTCGAAATGACATAAGTATTACCCTTGCATACCCTATTGAAAATATGTTATTTTTGCACATATGACAAGTAAGAAAAAAATTATTGACGTACAGGGGTTAAATATATTCAGATCTGATGTCCCCGTTCTTTCAGATTTGAAGCTTTCGATTTATGAAGGCGATTTCTGTTATTTGTTAGGCGCTACCGGTTCGGGTAAATCTTCTCTATTACAAACACTTTTTGCCTCTTTGCCGGTGCATTCTGGTCGACTTGTAGTAGATGGTGTGGATTTATCTGCATTGCGGCCTGGCGATATTCCTGATTATCGCAGAAAGCTCGGCATGATTTTCCAGGATTTTCGGCTGCTGGAAGACTACTCTGTGTATAAAAACTTGGATTTTATTCTAAAAGCTACTGACTGGAAGTCGAAAAAGGAGCGAAAAAAACGCATTGCCGAGATACTGGAGTGGGTTCATCTTCCGGGTAAGGAAGATCGCATGCCACATGAAATTTCAGGAGGCGAACGTCAACGCGTTGCAATTGCTCGGTCTTTGCTTAATACGCCCTCGCTAATTATCGGAGATGAGCCCACCGGAAATTTAGATCCGGCTACGACTGATGAAATTATGTTTCTCTTGCGCCGATTAAATTCTGAAAAGGGTACTACCGTAATTATTGCCACTCACGATTATAGACTTCTGGATAAATTTCCGGGTAGAATATTTAGAGTAGCGAATGGTGGAATAGTAGAGGAAAAGGGATTGTAACGACTGATTTAACAACCTTTATATTTTTTGCGGAAGCGCTGCGCAACGGTCTTTTCAGCTTGCTGATAAGAGACCGCTCCATCCGATCAAGTCATCTGATCGGATGGAGCGGGCCGAGTGAAGCGGCCAGAGTCACTCCGGCCTATTCCCCGCCAGGAGTGACGACGGCCGGCGTACTGAACGAGCCGTGAAGCATAGCGCCCCGGCCCGGCTTTGATGTTTATGGGGTCTATGTAAATTATAAAAGTAGGGCCGGGGACCGCCCTAAAACCGCTAATGCTAATGAATACACTATTCACCAAAATCGCTTCAATTTTTAAACCGGCGAATTTAGCATTCTAAACTTTTTGGTACCCTTCTAGTGTTATTAAGGCATGCAACGCACCCTATCTAAACGGCCATGGAGAAGGATAAGCGGTCATCCATTAAAGCTACCTCTTTTGGAAGAGGTAGAGGCCGTACTCAAGAGTGAGGAGGACTATTTGCCTCAGCTCAAGGTATGTGTAGGAACGGATTCTGAAGTTCGACAAGGCTATATTAAATTTGCCACTGTTATTGTGTTTTTGCGAGAGGGGGCCGGTGGTTTTATGTTTTTGCAAACCGCAACCAGGGCGGGAAAAGTTGCGCTGAAGCAGCGTATGATTCAGGAGGTTACAGCATCTATAGAAGTAGCTTATCCACTTGCGCCTTTGCTTAAAAAGTATGGTGTCCCCATAGAAATTCACGCAGATATTAACCCTGACCCTCGCTATCTTTCCTCTACGGCTTTTAAGGAAGCAATGGGCTATATAAAGGGCATGGGATTTATTTTTAAGGCAAAACCCGATGCTTTTGCGAGTTCATGCTGCGCTGATCGATTTATTTAGCACGTTTAGCTCTTCTATGAAGTAGATAGTAGATAAAATCACACAAAAAGCACAACTCTACCTATTTCTTTGCCCGTGTTGATATTTACTTTTATATATTTAAGCTCTAATAAAATTAAATTCATAACAATGAAACATTTGATTCGATCTTTTTTAATGATGATGGTGGGCACAACTTGCCTGCTTTCTACAACTTATGGCCAGATGACACAAATTGAGTTTGAAGAATACACACTGGATAATGGGTTGCATGTGATATTGCACCACGATGAGAGCGCCCCTGTAGCAGTCGTATCTGTGATGTATCACGTGGGCTCTAAAAATGAAGATCCAGCGCGAACGGGCTTCGCCCACTTTTTCGAACATCTTTTATTTGAGGGAACCGAAAATATAGAACGCGGGGAATTTGATAAATATGTGGAAAAAGCTGGAGGATCTTTAAATGCAAATACCAGTTTTGACCGTACGTATTATTTTGAGCTTTTACCTGCTAACCAATTGGAATTGGGCTTGTGGCTAGAGTCGGAACGCATGTTACATGCTGTAGTCGATGAAGTAGGAATTGAAACGCAGCGCTCCGTCGTAAAAGAAGAGAAGCGACAACGCGTAGACAATCAGCCTTACGGAACAGTTATGCAAGAGACGTTCAGTCGTGCATTTTCCGAACATCCTTACAAATGGATGCCCATAGGTTCTATGGAACATTTGAACGCTGCATCTGAAGAGGACTATAAAACCTTTTACGAAACCTTCTATGTTCCAAACAATGCTGTTTTGAGTATTGCGGGTAATCTAGGAGATATGAATAAGGTAAAGTCATGGGTAGAAATGTATTTTGGGCCCATTCCAAAGGGTACAAATGATATTCCAGTTCCAGCTTTAAATGAACCTGAATTAACCCAAGAAATCCGGGACACAGTATATGATGCGATTCAATTGCCGGCAGTTATACAGGGTTACCGAATCCCGGAGCAGACACATCCCGATTATTATGCATTAGATATGTTGGCCTCTGTTCTTTCAAGGGGAGAGTCCTCTCGCATGTACAAGCGAATTGTGGATGAAGAGCAATTGGCTTTAGCAGTATTCAACTTTGCATTCGGTCTGGAACATTATGGTTTGAGTATTAATTATGGTATTGCCAATATGGGCACAGCTCCGGACTCTTTAGAGGCTGCGATGGATGAAGAGGTTAAAAAGCTTCAAATGAATTTGATAACGGAGAAAGAGTATCAAAAGGTCCTCAATCAAAAGGAGTCTCAATTTGTAAGCCAGAACGCTAGTATGGCGGGTATTGCTGAAAATTTAGCGACTTACCATACCTTTTACGGGGATGCGGGTTTAATCAATGAAATCCTGGAGAAATACAGAGCGGTTAGCCGCGAAGATATTCGCCGCGTAGCTAAGGAGTACCTAAATACGAACCAACGCGTCGTATTGTATTATCTGCCCAAACCTAATGAAGCACAATAAAAATTAAGTAAAAATGAAGAATTATATATATATCGTTCTACTGGCCTTTTCTCTATTTCAATGTTCACCTAAAACCGGCGAAAAAGTGGCGGAGACTCCTTCTCAAGTTATGGAACAAAAGACAGAAGATTTTCGGAGCTCTCCTCCCGAACCCGGCCCCGCTCCACAGCTCAAGATGGGAGATTATACGCAGGCTGAACTCGATAATGGGTTAAAAATCATTGTGGTTGAAAACCATAAGCTGCCTCGCGTTTCTTTCCAACTATTCGTTGATACCGATCCTATCTTTGAGGGGGAAGAGGCTGGCTATGTATCTATGGCAGGGAGCTTGTTGAGCACTGGAACTGAGACTAGGACAAAATCAGAGATCGACGAATCTATTGATTTTATAGGTGCCAATCTCTCCACGTCAAGTAGAGGAGCATTTGGCTCTTGTCTAACTCAACATAAGAAGACCTTGTTAGATATTATGTCTGATGTGATATTAAACCCCGCATTTCCCGAAGATGAATTTGACAAATTGAAAACGCAAACTTTGTCGGGAATTGCCTCTTCGAAAAACAATCCGGATGCCATAGCCTCCAACATTCGGTCTCAGGTCAATTTTGGTAAGGATCATCCTTACGGTGAATTTCCCACAGAGACCACAGTAGAAAATATCTCTATAGAGAGTTGCAAGGACTACTATAACACATATTTCAAGCCCAACATTTCCTATTTTGTTGTTGTTGGAGACATTAAAGTTGATGAGGCAAAATCTCTCGCTCAGAAGTATTTCGGAGACTGGAAAGCAGCAGAGGTTTCAATGCCCAATACCCCGATGCCAGAGGCTCCCAAGGAAACGAATGTTGTATTTGTAGATCGGCCGGGAGCTGTTCAGTCGGTTATTAACGTAACCTACCCCGTAGACTTGAAAGTTACATCCGACGATTATGTTCCGGCGAGAGTCATGAATAATATTCTTGGCGGAGGTGTTTTCTCAGGCTATTTGATGCAGAATCTACGTGAAGATAAGGCCTTTACTTATGGTGCTAGATCAAGTTTATCTCCCGACCGATTCGTTGGAAGTTTTAGAGCGTCTGCCAGTGTGCGAAACGAAGTAACTGACTCTTCAGTCGTAGAGTTTTTGCATGAGATGAACCGGATTCGGACCGAAATGGTAGCAGATGAAAACCTCAACCTGGTTAAAAACTCTATGAACGGTTCTTTTGCACGTTCGTTGGAACGGCCTCAAACTGTTGCGCAGCAGGCACTATCTATTGCGCGGTATAATTTGCCTAAAGACTTTTATGAATCCTACCTGAGAAAGATTGAGGCAGTTACTAAAGAGGATGTGATGAAGGCTGCTCAGAAATATATTCGACCTGATGCTGCTAATATTCTGATCGTTGGTAACCAAGACGATGTAGCTGAAAAGGTAAAACGATTTGACGCACAAAATGAAATTACTTTCCTCAATGCGGAAGGCCAGGAGGTGGTTGCTTCAGATGAGGCAATGCCTGAGGGCTTAACGGCAGAGAAAGTAATGCAGTCATATTTTAATGCGCTCGGTGGGGAAGAAGCTATGCGCAAAGTGAATAGTGCTTTAATGAAGTACAACATGAATGTAGGGCCCATGACCCTGTTGGGAACAAGAAAAATAAACGTTCCCAACCAATTCGTTGAAACTGTTGAAATGAATGGCATGGTGGCTCAAAAGCAAGTCTACAATGATGGAAAAGGAATGGCTCAATCCCCCCAGGGTGAGCGAATGATTGAAGGGGAAGAACTCGAGAGCTTTAAAGAGAACGCAAGGCTTTTTGGAGAGTTGTATTACGATGAAATGGGAACTCAAATCGAATTAGTAGGTATGACTGAGGTTGATGGACAATCTGCATATAAAATTAAGGTTACGTCTAAATCTGGAGAAGAGAAAACATTTTTCTTTGATAAGGAATCTGGCCTTAAGATTAGAGAAATTTCATCTTCTGAAGGCCCTCAAGGCCCGATTACAATAACTGTTGACTACATGGATTACAAGGAAGTCGATGGATTAATGTTTCCTATGACCACTCAGGTTAGCGGAGCGATGCCGCAGCCAATAAAAATGGAAATGTCGGAAGTACAACTTAATGTTGATTTTGATGAAAGTGAATTTTCAATAGAGGAATAATCAAAAAGGGAGGGGGAAATCCCCTCCCTTTTTTGTTTCTAAGCCTACTTTTTATGATTCAAGTTTACGTAACCGGAGGTACTTTCGATAAAGATTATAATTACATTACCGGTGATCTTTTCTTTCGAGATACTCACTTGCCCGATATGCTGTCCAGGGGTAGGTGCACCTTGGATATTGACATTAAGACACTTATGATGGTAGACAGCTTGGATATGAAAGATGCTGACCGTCTCGTAATTCTCCACAATTGTCAGCAGACAACTTCTGAGCACATTGTTATTACTCACGGAACCGATCGAATGGTTGAGACAGCAGCTTATTTGGCCAAGGAAGATTTGGCAGATAAAGTTATCGTTCTTGTGGGCGCCATGATTCCATATGCATTTGGAACATCCTCAGATGGATTTTTCAATCTAGGTAGTGCACTCGCTTTTGTGCAAAGTATGCCAGCGGGAATTTATATAGCTATGAATGGAAGGTGTTTCCCATGGAATAAAGTGAAAAAAAATACCCAAACCGGCTTCTTTGAGGCTATAACATAACCGAACATCTTTTTTTTCAGAATTATTACTATATTTGATAATATGTACCCTTGTCAAAAGACTAGATGATGAAAAAAATCCTGTTTGTGTTTATTGCTCTGACTTTTTTGACTCCATATTTTGGAATATGTCAATCAGACTCCACTGAAATTGTCCGCAAGCACGGTTTTGCAGCAAAAAAGTTATTTGTAGACTTCTTAGGCCCAAGTGGTGGCGATATTGCAGATTTTAGATCCTATAGCGATGGATTTGAAATCGGCTACATGCATAATTTTTCAGGGCCATTGGAATTGTATCTTCCGTTTAGAACTGCTGTAGTTCAATTCAATGATGACCTTTCCCCCAAAAGAATGCATAGTATTGGAGCACAGATTCAGTATAATTTAAAGTCCGATGATGCCGTGTTCCAACCTTACGTCCTTTTAGGAGGGAACGCACTTTTTTCCGTTGATAGTCAAACGGAGGTCGATCTTCCCATAGGCTTGGGACTAAATATCAAAGTTCACCCCTCTACGGCTATCAACCTGCAGGGCGCATACCATCTAAGTGGAGAGAATCGATCGAATATGAATTTAGCCATGGGTGTGAAGTATTATTTTTTGCAAGAGAAGAAGATCAAGCCCCTAGTTGAAGAAGAGGAGGAGGAAGTTAAACTAGATAAAGAAGAAGAGCTGGATACGGATGGAGATGGTGTGGCTAACACCTATGATCTATGCCCCAACGAAGCGGGCTTAGCAATGTTTGATGGCTGCCCCGATCAAGACGGCGATGGCATCCCAGATCATACAGATAAGTGTCCCGATGATGCAGGACCGAAAATTTTTGGTGGTTGTCCAGATACCGACGGTGATGGTGTCCCCGACAGCTCTGATGAGTGTCCCAACGTTCCTGGGAGTAAGGAAAATAATGGTTGTCCAATTATAGATAGCGACGGCGATGGCGTTCCAGATGGAAGTGATGAGTGCAAAAATGAGTATGGACCATCAGCTACAAACGGCTGTCCGGATACAGATGGCGATGGAGTGCCCGATAAAGATGATAAATGTATAGAAACCCCTGGACCGGCCAGTAATATGGGATGTCCGCAAATCGAAAAGAAAGAACAGGAAACCTTAGATCTGGCTATGGAGTCAGTAAAGTTCGAATCAAATCGGGCGACATTGAAACCTTCCTCCTTTAGAAATTTGAATGATATCGCCACGATCATGAAGAGATATCCAAATTACAAGCTTAGAATTAGTGGACATACTGATAATACCGGCAGTGTTTCTTTGAATCAAAGGCTGTCCGAGCAGCGAGCTCGCTCATGTTACGAATATCTGGCTAGTCGGGGAATAAGTGCTTCTCGAATGTCTTATGTAGGGTTTGGGCCCGATCAACCTCGTGCCGATAATGATACCGAATCAGGACGTAGATTGAACAGACGTGTTGAGTTTGACCTATATCTTTCCGAATAGCAGTTTCTAGGTCTGTTAAAATTAAGATGTTGCTCTGATAGCCCCGAAAGCCGAGGTCATAGGGTATCAGATGGAAAGAAATTTCATGTTGCTCGCTCGAAGAAACCGAATCAATAAAAATAGAGCTGAGAAACTCAGTCCAATTAAAAGTCCCATCCAAATACCAATATAGCCCCAGCCATATGGAAAAGCAAGTAGGTATCCCAAAGGCAGACCGAGTACCCAATAGGCAAGCATAACAAAAAAAGTGGGCCATCTGACGTCCTCGAGGCCACGAAGCAAACCTACGCTTACCGCCTGTATTCCGTCAGATAACTGAAATAAAGCCGCAATAAATAACATTTCACCAGCCATTTGAATCACCTCCTGATTGTCTATATATAACCGGGGAAGCTCAAATCGAAGTAGTGTAATTAAAACAGCAGAAACAGCCATAAAACCCAAAGTGACATATAAAATGTTGGCTCCTGTAAACCTTATTCTTTGTCTATCCCCCTCTCCATATGCTCGACCCATTCGTATCGCACCTGCAGATGATAGTCCGATGCATACCATAAATGGGATGGATGCCAAATTAATGGCTATTTGATGCGCTGCTAGGGGTAATGTCCCCAGCCAACCCATTAAAAAAGCAGCAGCTACGAAGGCGCCCGTTTCAAAGGTATATTGAAAACCGGCGGGAATACCTAGTGATAGTATTTTCCGGACAATTTTTTCGTCCCATTTAAAATCGAAAGCCAGATATTTATTAAAACGACTATAATTCATCAAAAGCCACAGAAAGCCCATCATTAAAAAGCGAGTGATAACAGTCGCTACTCCAGCTCCCACTAATCCCCAGGAAGGGAAGATCCAGGGGCCAAAAATCAGGAGGTAGTTGAGCAAAAAGTTTATAGGTACACTAGCCAAACTGACATACAGAGCCGGCCGCATCCACTCGAGTCCTTCAGTAAAGTTTTTTGCATTCAAAAATAGCGCCTGCGGTAGAATGCTCAATGCCAGGAGATAGATATACGGCTCCGCAGTTACAATCACTGCTTCCGGCTGATCCAATAAACTCAGTATCGGAATGCCTACTGCCATTAATATTCCCATTAATACACCTATTGACATGGCCGTCCAATTTCCATTTCTGAACACAGCGGTTAATGAGTTGGATTTCCCTTGAGCGAACAATTTGGCCGCGATAGGAGCTACGCCGGCAGTGAGTCCAAAACAGAATGTGAGGGGTATGGCTAGATAACTATTTGCTAATGCCGCCGCCGCCAGGGGTTCTGCTCCGAGACGTCCTACCATCATGCTGTCGATCACACCCAGCGCAATATAGGACAACTGTCCCAATATCACAGGTCCCGCTATGCGCAGTGATTTTTTTATGTCTGCCCTTCTCGTCATGAGCTGACAAATCTACTAACTTTTAAGCCCTTCTTATGGATTAATTTTTGGGCGTCACCCCATATGCGAACCATGCCCATGGTTCGCATATGGGGTCCCTATGTTACAGGCTGTCGGTCTCGTCCGCAGGACGAGACGCCTGACGGCCCTTTCACAGCGGTGACGCAAACATACTGTTTTCACGCATCTGTTGTACGTAACTGATCTGGACAAAGGAGTCCTATTTTAGAAACTTACACCATTAAAATGCATTCTATTAGCTCTTATTCAAACAAGGCCGCGACTTAGCGTGTTAAGGAAGTATTACTCTTATGGCATAAACGAATATGCCTTTCAGTTAAACTAACTTACGACTTTATGGAGAATCAGAATTTTGACATGATCATTGTTGGGGGAGGACCTACCGGAATTTTATGTGGGTGGGAGTGCCAGCAGGCCGGTCTTTCCTATCTCATCCTTGAGCGTGGTGCATTGGTGCACTCTTTATATAACTTCCCCGATCAGATGACCTTCTTTTCAACTTCTTCCAAGTTAGAGATTGCAGAAACCCCCTTTTTATCTCATCACGCTCGTCCTACGCGCGATGAGGCTCTTGAATATTACAGAAGGCTTGTGCTTGATAATTCTTTAAATATGAAAACTTTTGAGGGAGTCAATCAGGTGAATCAAAACGACGGATATTTTGATGTTAAAACAGATAAAGCTCACTATACCTCTCATGCAGTTATTATAGCTACCGGTTATTACAGCCAACCGAATCGAATGAATATACCCGGTGAGTCATTGCCCAAAGTGAGTCATTACTATAAAAACCCGCACGATTATATCAGTAAAGAAACGCTGGTTATTGGTGCGGCTAATTCTGCCTGCGATGCAGCACTGGAGTGCTGGCAGAAAGGAGCAAAAGTCACCATGGCTGTGAGGGGAGAGGAGATCAATCCTCGAGTCAAATACTGGATTCGACCTAATATAGTTAATCGAATCAAAGAAGGGTCTATTAAGGCTCACTTTAAAACGCATGTAAAAGAAATTCGAGAGAGTGAAGTTTTACTCGAAAAAGATGGAAAGGAGTGGTCTATTTCCAATGATTTTGTAATAGCGCTGACTGGCTATCATCCTGACTATGACTTTTTAAGATCATGTGGAGTCGATATTGAAGACGACGGAGACAGTACTCCAGTGTGTGATGAAGATCATTTAGAAACCAATGTGCCTAATTTATATTTAGCAGGAGTTATTCAGTGCGGAATGAAAACGCATCGATTATTCATTGAAAACACAAGGGATCACGGAAGAAAAATTGTGGATCACTATATAAAAAAGCACAGCATAGCTACTCAATAAATAGGTTCTAGACTCTTAGGAGCTATTTCATAAACATCATGGTCAATTACAGAAGTTTTATTGAGAAGATGCCCGTTTAAATGAGGCGCTTTTACTCCTTCGTTAAGCGATCTCGGACTTTTTATCACAGTAGCTCTATCCCATAAGTCTTGCTTAATAAATGATTTTAGAAGATGCGCTCCTCCTTCAACCATCAATGTACCTATTCCTTCTTTGTATACCAGTTTTAACACATCAGTAATAGAAATTTCGCTATCCACCTCAAGAAATTTGTCAAAATAGGGCTTTAGGGGGTGGTCTACAGGACCAAGACCTAAGGTAGGACCTCTACTCAATAAAAATGCCCAGTTTTTAATTGGGATTCGCCCTTTACGATCTAATATTATCTTAACGGGGCTATCCCCAATGCCGTAACGATTGTCCAGGCCCGGATTGTCAATAAGCAATGTTTCTGTGCCTACCAAAATACCCTGGCTTTCTCCGCGAATGCGGTGAGTTACGAATTTGAGGTATGGGTGGCTGATAGGTGTTTGTTTGCCCTTTATACTTAAATACCCATCGTAGGACTGAGCCCACTTGAGATGGATAAACGGCCGACTTTTCTCTTGCTGTATGGTAAATGGCAATAGCAATTGTTCACATTGGTTTTTACGAATACCAATAACAACCTCTAGACCGGCGTCCCTTAAGATTTTACATCCACCACCACTAACCTTTGGGTTGGGATCAATCGCACCAACAACAATTTTTTTGAAATCCTCTTTTACAATTCTAAGCGCGCATGAAGGCGATTTTCCAAAAAAGGAGCAAGGTTCTAGCGTAACATAAATGGTTGACTCAGGTAAAAGCTTTTTGTTGGCTTTTTGCACAGAGCGTATTGCATTTATTTCTGCATGAGCTTGTCCGAATTCACTATGCCAACCTTCCCCAATAATCCGCCCTTCATGAACAATGACCGCACCTACCTTTGGGTTGGTCTTTGTGCGATTATCTCCATGATTCGCCAACTGAATCGCTCGATCCATATAAAATTCATGGGAGATCACCACTCTAGAATTTCTTTAATTGCATCCAATACGCGATCCACTTCTTCGACTGTATTATATCTAGAAAATGAAAAGCGAACAGCCATTCCTTTTTCTTGATCACCTAGAATTTCATTAATAACATGTGATCCTTGATTTGCTCCTGAGCTGCATGCACTTCCTCCTGAGACAGATATACCCTTCAAATCCATATACATTAAGAACATGTCACTTTTAGGGTGGGGTGGGAACTGTACATTCAAAACGGTTGGCAGTAAAGATTGAGCGTCTTGCGCACCATTGAATGTAATATCAGGATTTAATGCCGTCAATCCATCTTTTAATTTTTTTCGTAATTTTAAAATATGGTCATGGTCATCTTCAAGTCGATCTTTCGCCAATTCAAGTGCAGCGGCCATTCCTACAATTCCGGTAATGTTCTCAGTTCCGGCTCTCATGTTTCTCTCTTGCGCTCCACCATCAATGAAGGGTTCGAGGATGGCTTCTTGATTCATATATAGAAAGCCCACTCCCTTAGGACCATGAAACTTATGGGCAGAACCTGTTAAAAAGTGAATTCGAGTCTGGCTCACATCTATGGGATAATGAGCTACTGTTTGAACAGTATCAGAATGTAAATAGGCATCGTGCTCCTCACAAATATTGGATATGCGCTTCATATCTTGAATAGTCCCAATTTCATTGTTGGCATGCATGATACTGACTAGAACTTTTTTATTTTCCAGGCTAGCTAATTGCTGATTTAATTCATCGGGATTTATTTTACCTTCAGAGTCTACCGTTAGAAAAGAGGAAGTAACCTCTGGATGATGTTTTCTTATTCGGTCTATAGAGTGAAGTACACAATGGTGTTCTATGGGGATGGAAATAAGATGAGTCACGCCCAAATCTCTTACCGCGCACTTTAAGGCCATATTATTCGATTCTGTGCCACCAGAGGTGAAGAAAATTTCTCCGAGTGAGGCTTGAAAGTGTTGGGCAACTACTTTTCGAGCCTGCTCTATTTTAGCTTTCCCTTTTCGACCGTGATCATGAATCGATGAAGGGTTACCAATATCTTCATTCAAGGAATCTATCATAACATCCCTGACTTCAGGGTGTACCGGTGTTGATGCGGCGTTATCGAAATATATTTTCATAATGTAGTGAAGTCTTATCGGTATTCAATAATCTGTTCAAACTCCCTTCGAACCTTATTAGCTAATGATCGGGCCTTTTCTTGAGTGTGATGCTCCGCATAGAGTCTAAGAATCGGTTCAGTATTCGATGCTCGCAGATGAACCCATCCCTGATTAAACAAAATTTTGAGCCCGTCAATGGTAATACAGTCGTGTCCCGGAAACGATTGCTGAAGACGCTCCAACAGCTTTTGAATGTCCATATCCCGGGGTAGAGCGATTTTATCTTTAATCATTTCATACCGAGGATAGTGCTTAGCAATTTGACTCAAAGGCTTATCTTGATTCGTCATATGTTGTAAAGTGAAAGCAACACCTACGAGTGCATCTCGCCCGTAATGTAAAGCGGGATAAATAACACCTCCGTTGCCTTCTCCACCCAAAATGGCATTTGTTTCTTTCATTTTTTTGACTACGTTAACTTCTCCGACCGCTGAGCTTTCATAGGTTCCTCCCTTAGAAATAATAAAATCCTGAAGTGCTTTGGATGAAGAAAGGTTTGAAACAAAATGGCCTTTTCCCTTTGAGGCTAATACAAAGTCCGTAGCGACCACTAATGTGTATTCCTCACCTATATATCTGCCATTCTCGTCAACTAAAGCCAAGCGGTCCACATCTGGATCGACAGCTATGCCTAAGTCTGCCCTTCTCTCTTTAACCTGAGACTTTAATTCCTCAAGGTTGGCGGACAAAGGTTCTGGATTATGTGCAAATTCACCATTTACTTCACCGTTTATAATTTCATAGGTACAATTAAAGGCATCCAATAGTGCCGGAATCGCGATGGCACCCGTTGAGTTTATTGCGTCAATTATGACATGATACTTCTTTTTCTTGACCTCTTCTGCTTTAATCAATTCATCTGCTAAAATGCTTTCAATGTGATTTTGAATACTATTCCTATCAATTTCAATCGTTCCCCAGTTCTCAATAGGAGTGAACGTTAGTTCATCGCTATTGCTAAGGGCTATGATAGCCTCTCCAGTTTTTTTATCCAGAAACTCACCCTTCGAATCAAGCAGTTTTAGAGCATTCCACCCCATAGGGTTATGACTGGCGGTTAGTACGATGCCGGCATCGGCCTCGTGTTGTAAAATTGCCATTTCTACTGTGGGTGTAGTACTTAGGCCTACATCAATAACATGACAACCCATCGAACGTAGAGTTTCCGAAACAAGAGCGAAAACATGAGGCCCTGACTTCCGTCCATCCCGACCCACTACAATCTTAGCTCCTTGCTCAATTTTGTTGTTCATAAATTGTGCAAAAGCAGCGGTTGATTGGACGATGTCTATTGGTGTCAAATTATTATGCACAACTCCTCCTATGGTGCCTCTGAATCCTGAGATAGATTTAATTAGCGTCAAAGTATTGTATATTTGTTCGTTATTAAGTATAAGGTAAAAATACGACTTTTGTTAAGATAAACTGAATATTAGATGGAATCTGACACGGAAAAGGAATGGTTTACACTTTGGTTCAACTCTCCATATTATCATATCCTTTATAACCAAAGAAACGGAGTCGAAGCGCAACGTTTTTTAAGGAACCTTAAAACTGAGCTACAAATACCTCCTGGTTCTCGTATTTTGGATGTGGCCTGCGGCGAGGGGCGGTTTTCACGCTTACTCGCATTAGACGGGCATCATGTAGTCGGTATAGATATTGCTAGTGAGAATATAGATATAGCCAATTCTTCAAAAGGAACAAATTCAAGCTTTTTTCAGCACGATATGCGCTATCCTTTTCCATTTCATGAAGAGTCATTTGATTACGCTTTTAATTTTTTCACCAGTTTTGGATATTTTGAATCATGGGTCGAGCATCAGAATACCTTGGAAAATATTTCTCTTGTTTTACGTAGAGGGGGCGAGTGCATCATTGATTTTTTGAATGTGAAAAAATTGGAGAATACCATTAAGCCCATAGAGACTAAGGTAATTGATAATGTCACCTTCAAATTATCTCGATCCCTGGATGACGGTGAGGTAAAAAAAACGATTCAGGTCCTGCCAGAAGATAAGTCTTCACTCACCTTCGAAGAGCGGGTTAAGGCTTTCACTTTAGATGATTTCAAATCTTTATTTTCTTCGGTTCCACTTGAAATTAGTGCAGTTTATGGCGATTATCGTTTGAATCCTTTTGATCCGAATAATTCAGATAGACTCATAATTCGAGCCGTTAAAAAATAGGAAAGTATAATTATGTTAGAATGGGATATCGCCGTTTTTGAGTGGATTAATCAATCAGCTACTACCGGGTTTTTAGATGCAGTTTTACCCCCGATTAGAGATGGAGGATTTTGGATTCCTTTTTATTTTCTATTGATTGTGATGGCTCTAATTCGTTATAAGTGGAAGGCGTTTGTTTGGCTGGCTTTTTGTTTTATTACAGTCGGCGTATCTGATGGAACTACCAATTATGCTTTGAAGAAGCAAATTCAAAGGTTGCGTCCCTGCCATTCTGATTCGCCGGTGGATGCTCGACTTCTTGTAAAATGCGGCAGCGGGTACAGCATGAGCTCTGCGCACGCTGCCAATCACATGGCAATGGCCGTCTTCTTTGCTTTTTCTTTGTTTTATGGACATAGCCTTGCCGTCGCTCTTTTACTTTTTTGGGCAATAAGCATTGGATACGCACAAATCTATGTGGGTGTTCATTATCCATCAGATATACTGCTTGGATTTTTGGTTGGAGTGCTCGCCGGCAATTTGGGACTATATGCTTGGCGAAAATTAGCATTTCGTTTATGGGGCGAAGATTTTCGACCTTAGGAATTTACATGATAACTGATAGATACTTGATTAAAAACACAAGAACTATACTAACTAGAAGCCCAAAAAAGATCTTACCCAGATCTGCAAATAACATATTTAATATAGCTCGAGCTACGTAGCCATTTTGGACTAATACAATCCCCATTTCCCGGCCGGCTAATAGCCCGACAAATATCCAGGTGGTAGACATGGGGATTTTTCCGCCCCAAATTCCAAAATAGTCATACTTGAATATATACAATATGACTCCGTAAATGAAATCAATAAAAGTAGCAGACCGTATATCCGCAGTGTTAAATTTAGAACGGACAATATCCTGAACTGCGCCGCCTTTCCGATAAAAAATATACCCTAAAAGGCCCACAATAATTAACAAGCTAATAATAAACTCAAATACATTCAGGTCGTCTCCTCCGCCAAAATAGATATAAATATTTGCCAAATCTTGTGATAACCATTGGAACCACAAAAATGCTGTGGTGCACCATTGAATGATGGTCCATATATATCTTTGGCCCTTTGGTATCGGGTTTAATACGAATATCCGCTCTGTATAGCGACTGATAGCAACAAAGATGATGAGCCCTGAACTTAAAGCCACAATATATCCGAGAACTGACTTGTATATCATTCCTCCTAATTTCTGCTCGGTATCGAAGATACTACCCATTAATGTCGAAAACTCTGCGGGTAGATCTTGAATTGAGAATAGCGTGAGAATCATGAAAGTCGTACTGACGGGAATTCCAGACCGCGTAATAAGAAGCAATACAATCGGAGGCAATAAATAATACCAGGGCATAACTTCAGGGGCACTAAATCGATCTAATCGCCCGTAGGAAATATCATTTTGCAAAAAACCGTAAACAAGGGCGATCGAAAGTATGCTAGCTGCAAATATCCATAGTGTCCACCAGGGCGCCCGATCTTCGTTGGATGTAAGAAATGTACCCAAAGTTTGGATGACATCATTTCCAACAACAGAGTATGAGGCCAAAAAAAAGCCGACCCACATCACGATTAAAGTATAATCCATATTATTAGATTGATTTCAAAATTAAGAATTACAGCTGGAGTTTACAGCATTATGTAAGTTTTAATAAACAGTTAATCTCAGATGGATAACAGGGGAGTAAAATCCTGAGCTTTGAAATTCTTTGTGTACCTTTACATTCCGTAACAACCTGAAAATTTACAGCATGTCTAAATATATCTTTGTTACGGGGGGAGTGACCTCATCCTTAGGTAAAGGAATTATTGCTGCTTCGCTTGGCAAACTCCTTCAAGCCAGGGGCCTCCGCGTAACCATCCAGAAGTTTGATCCCTATATAAACGTAGATCCCGGAACCCTCAATCCTTATGAACATGGCGAATGCTATGTTACCGACGATGGTGCCGAAACTGATTTGGATCTGGGGCACTACGAACGATTTTTGAATCAGTCTATGTCGCAAGCCAATAATGTGACTACCGGTCGAATATATCAGACCGTTATCAACAAAGAGCGAAGAGGGGATTATTTAGGTAAAACCGTCCAGGTCATTCCACATATTACAGATGAAATAAAAGAGCGGGTCATCGCTCTGAGTAAGACTGGAGATCATGATATTATAATTACTGAATTAGGAGGAACGGTTGGAGATATTGAGTCTCTACCTTATATCGAAGCGCTGAGACAACTGCGTAACGAGTTGGGCATCCAAAATTGCCTGGTCATTCACCTTACCCTCATACCTTACCTTTCAGCAGCAAAAGAATTAAAAACAAAACCCACTCAACACTCAGTTAAGGAACTGCTTACATCTGGTATTCAGCCCGACCTTTTAGTTTGTCGGACAGAGCACGAACTGACCCAAGAAATTCGCACAAAACTGGCCCTGTTTTGTAATGTTGATCAAGAATCTGTCATTGAGGCTATTGACGCGAATTCTATTTATGATGTTCCACTTCTCATGTTAAAAGAGAAGTTAGACCGAATGGTGCTCAAAAAGATGAATATTACTGAATTTAATGAGGTTGTTGATTTAGATGCGTGGAAAGTTTTTCTAGGTCATCAAAAGAACCCTCTTCACGAAATTCGCATCGGGTTAATTGGGAAATACAATGAATTGCAGGATGCATACAAATCCATTTATGAATCATTGTACCACGCAGGTGCTGTTTCAGAGACGGAAGTAAAAGTTATCCCCATTCATTCGGAGCGCTTGGAAGATGCTGAATACAGAATGGAAGAATTGTTACAATACGATGGTATCATTGTAGCACCCGGATTTGGATCGCGGGGTATCGAAGGGAAGCTTAAGGCTATTCGTTTTGTGAGAGAAAATAATATTCCATTCCTTGGTATTTGCTTAGGTATGCAATGTGCCGTGGTCGAATTCGCTCGAAATGTTTTGGATTTACCGAAGGCTTCTAGTGCAGAATGGCAGCCCGACACCCCTGACCCCATTATTGACATCATGCCTGACCAAAAGGATTTGGATGATATGGGTGGAACGATGCGGCTGGGTAAATATGAATGTAGATTGTCTAAGAGCAGTCTCGCTCATAAAATATATGGAACAGAACGAGTAGATGAGAGGCACAGGCACCGATATGAATTTAATAACGAATATTTAGAGGCTTTTGAGAAAAAGGGCATGAAAGCCTCAGGAAGAAATCCAGAAACGGGTCTGGTCGAAATCATGGAATTAAAGAACCACCCCTGGTTTGTTGGAGTCCAGTATCATCCGGAGTATAAAAGTCGGGTTGAAAAACCTCATCCATTGTTTGTTTCTTTCGTTCAAATGGTATTAGAACTCAAAGAAAAATGAAATACCGAAAATTAAAGCTGGACGAACTGGGGCGAAAAACTGTTTCAGAATTCAGGCAGAGTGATAAATTCCCTTTAATTTTTGTTCTTGACAACATTCGTTCAGCTCTAAACGTAGGCAGTATGTTCAGAACTGCCGATGCACTGGGGATTCAGGAAATTTTACTTTTTGGTATATCAGCGCAGCCTCCACACAAGGAAATTAACAAAACAGCTATCGGAGCTACGGCTTCGGTCTCATGGAAGTACTTTTCGGACGCCACAAAACTGATCGAGTATCTACAAGCAAGAGAATATGTCTTGGCAGGAGTGGAGCAAACAAAAGATAGCCTGATGTTAGAAAACTGGAAACCAAACTCCTCGGTTCGTTATGCCTTGTTCTTTGGGAATGAGGTGGATGGGGTTTCTGAAGAATTCCTGGATTATCTGGAACTCGCCCTGGAAATCCCGCAATTTGGTACAAAACATTCTTTTAATGTAGCAGTAAGTGCAGGAATAGTCGGTTGGCATGCGCTCTTGAATGGGCATTTACATGCATGATTAGAAGTTTTGAGTATCCCATCGGAGACCTAATAAGATCCCGACTTGGAAAGTAATAGAGCTCGATTTCTCAATGTCGGCCCGTCGAATGATTTGATCATTAAAATAGGCCAGGCGTATAAAAGGACTCAATGTGACATAGTCTGATAAACCAATATCCAGACCAGCTCCGGCCTTTAATCCCCAAATGAATTCAGCACCTGAATCCCAGGCTTCGGGAGTAGAAATCGGAGTGCTGGCAAATGGAGCTACTGTCAGGAAGAATCCTTTTTTGATAAAATCGTTGGTCTTGCCAAATGTGGGACATTGGCAGTCGTTAAACCAATCCATGGGGTAGAATAGAGTTTGCATTTCAAAGGTTAATCCTTGAAAGGAAAGGTTTGAGCTTCTGCTCTGCAGATGCTCAACACCCAGGAAAGGCCTGAACTCCAGGCGAACACGTGGTAGCCTAAACCAATAGTCCAGGCCACCCGTGAAACTATTGTAAACAGTAGACTGTTCATCTAATGAATTCAACGTGTGGTAGTGTCCTTGTAAGCCAATTTGACCTTTTGTGGTAAATCCTGCAAAAAAGAAGAATAGGATTAGTAATTTTGCCCTCATTAAATAGTATATTTTGAAAGTAAACACCTTAACTCCAGATAAAGTTAACATTATCACGCTAGGATGTTCAAAAAACCTGGTAGATTCTGAAGAAATCCTAACTCAACTTCGAGGTAATGAAATAGAAGCTGATCACGAGAGTAATGAAAGTGATGCGAATATTATTATCGTAAACACTTGTGGCTTTATAGATTTAGCAAAAAAAGAATCTATTGATACTATTTTGCATTATGCAGAGCAGAAAAACCAGGGGCACATTGAAAAGCTTTATGTTACAGGTTGTCTCTCGCAGCGATACAAAGATGATTTAGAAGCCGAGATTCCAGAAGTAGATGCTTTTTTCGGCACGATGGAGCTACCCGCCTTACTCGCTCGCTTTGAAGCTGATTACAAACACGAACTTTTAGGACAGCGAAATATTGCAACCCCGGAACACTTTGCCTATCTGAAAATTTCAGAGGGTTGCAATCGAACTTGTGCTTTCTGCGCAATTCCTCTCATGAGAGGGAAGCACCGGTCCCAACCCATAGAAAAATTGGTTGAGGAGGCTAAGGGACTTGCGCGTATTGGAGTAAAAGAGATTAACTTGATTGCCCAGGAGCTCACCTATTACGGTTTGGATTTATACAAGAAAAGAGTACTGCCCGAATTATTAGATGCACTATCAGATGTTGAGGGTGTCGAGTGGATTAGACTGCATTATGCCTATCCGACCAAATTTCCAAGAGAAATTTTTGATGCAATGGTTCGGAATGAATCCGTTTGTCACTATTTGGATATACCGCTGCAACATGCTTCTAATTCTGTGCTAAAGCGGATGCGTCGACAAATTACCGTTGAGGAAACTACCGATTTGTTGAATTATGCACGGGAAAACGTACCCAATTTAGCTTTGCGGACGACTATGCTAGTGGGTTTTCCAGGTGAAACAGAGGAAGAATTCGAGGAATTATGTGCATTTGTTGAGGATCAGCGATTCGACCGCTTAGGTGTATTCAAATATTCACATGAGGAGAATACATTGGCTCATGAATTGGAAGATGATGTTCCAGCAGACATTAAAGAAGAGCGAGCTCAATTGATTATGGAAATTCAAAGAGGAATTAACTTTGAAAAAAACCAGGAATTGATTGGTACTCAACAAAAAATCCTGGTGGATCGCCTGGAGTCTAACTATTTTGTCGGTAGGACATATAGAGACTCTCATGAAGTCGATAATGTAGTGAAGGTTCCCGCCGACAAACATTTCTTGCGAGTAGGGGACTTTTCAACCGTCCTCATTACAGATGCGGATGATTTTAACCTTTACGCAGAACCTTTACTTGACGCTTTGCATTAGGTTGCATATGAACTCAATGTTAGATCGTTTTATAGCCATCCTTAAGGATCCCATTTCACTGGCGACAGCTGTATTTCTCCTAAGTGTGATTATTTCAACAATAGGGATGTCTCTAGGTTGGGTAGGCTTGATGGAAACATACCAGTTGTTTCCATGGATGATTTCGGCCTCGATGCTTCTTTACTATTCTTTTTTCACAGCTATTATTCTCATGGTTACTCCGGACTCCGGGCGAGATTGGGGACGTGCCATTTATGGGTTCATCGGATTCCTGATATGCAGCGGTTTATATGCCTGGCTATTATCGGGCAAAAGTATTTATGAAGCACAGACGTATCAATCGATTTATATCGTTCTTACTTTAGCCTTTTTTGTTTTCTTATCGATCGGCACATCGGTAAAGGCAATTGTCGATTTTACAAATAAAAGAGATGCCCAGTTAAGAAACAATAACAACAACACTAACCGTAATAAAACTAGATAGAAATGAAATTACTTAATCTTTATCTTGCTTCTATGCTTCTGGCATTAGTATGGAGCTGCGGCCTCTCACAATCTGAGAGCTCATCCAATTTGCCGCAGGAATTTGGAGATACAGAACCTAAAAAAAGCCTTGAGCAAATTAATAAACCCGAGTCCGATTGGAAAGAGGAGCTCAGTCCCAAAGCATATCGCGTATTACGGCAGGAAGGCACAGAACGCGCCTATTCCGGAGAGTATTGGGATCTAAAAAAAGAAGGCGTTTATTCATGCGCCGGTTGCGGTTTGGACTTATTCCACTCGGAGCATAAGTTCAAATCCGGTACAGGTTGGCCCAGCTTTTACAAGCCCGTAGAAAAGGGAGTTATTGCCTATAGAAATGATGGTTCCCTGGGTATGAGTAGGATAGAAGTACATTGTGCGAGATGTGGCGGTCATCAAGGTCACGTATTCAGAGACGGTCCCGAGCCAACAGGTTTAAGGTATTGTATCAACTCAGTATCTTTAGAATTCAGCAAGGAGTAAGTAGGATTCTAACCGTTTGACTCCTTCATACTATCCGACTGAGACGATAAACTTGTTTTTCTTGCCGTTATCAACTAAAATATATTGATCGTGTAATAAGTTGCTTATTTCAACTTGAGCATCTGGATCTGTATACTTTTGTTTGTTGATAGAGACTGCATTCCCTTTAACAGCTCTTCGTGCTTCCGATTTTGACGAGCATATACTTGTTTTTTCTGATAATAAATCAACTACAGAAATCTCGTCATTAAGATCCGATCTGGAAATGGTAAAAGAAGGAATTTCATTTGCAATAATATCCAAGTCAGCCTTCTTCAAAGATTGAGCATCAGCAGCTTTTGCTTTTTTGTTGAATAAAAATTGAGATACGACCCGGGCGGATTCACATGCAGATTCCGAATGTATGCGTGAGCTAAGCTCGGCAGCCAATTCTCTTTTGACTGCTTGCGGATCTACCTCGACCTGTTGGATCAATTCCTCCATTTCACTCCGGGGTCTCAATGAAAAATACTTGACAAACTTAGCAAGATCAGCATCGCTTGTATTGAGCCAGAACTGGTAAAAAGCATAAGGCGAAGTCATGTTGGGATCTAACCAAATATTTCCCTCTGCAGATTTCCCAAACTTACTTCCGTCTGTCTTAGTCAAAAGGGGAGTGGTTAAGGCATAGGCATCAGCATTAGGGATGTTTTTCCGGATAAACTCCGTTCCAGCTGTAATATTTCCCCACTGATCAGATCCACCCATTTGTAATTTGCAGTTCTGCTTTTCATAAAGCATTTGGAAGTCATAGGCTTGAAGAAGCTGATAAGAAAACTCCGTAAATGAAATTCCGGACTCCATCCGATTTTTTACAGACTCTTTAGAAATCATATAATTAATCGTTAGCACCTTGCCTGCCTTGCGAAGAAACTCCAATACGTTCATATCGCGGTAGAAGTCGTGGTTGTTGACTAAGATCGCTTTATTCTCGCCAGACGAAAAGTTGAGAAATTTTGACAATTGTTCATATTGGAAATTGAGATTGGCATCCAATTCTTCCTCAGTTTTCAACTGGCGCTCTGCATCCTTGCCGCTGGGGTCGCCAATTCGACCTGTGGCGCCACCCATCAATACAATAGGCGTATGCCCAGATTCCTGGAATAGCTTTAGAATCATGATCTGAACATAGTTTCCAATAGTAAGGGAAGGGGCGGTAGGGTCGAATCCAATATAACCAACCACCTGGTCTTGTTCAAATAACTCTTTAATATTTGGAGTATGATTATCAATCATTCCTCTCCACTTCATTTCTTCGTAAAAGTTCATGCCTGACTTTTGCTTCAAAGGTAATATAAATCCTTTTTCTCAAGTATATTTGTCTTCATGAGTGTCAGTTCTTTTATCGCCTCAAAAACATTTGGTAGAAAACATGCCTCGTTTTCTGGCTTCATTATACGCCTTACTACGGCAGCCGTAGCTTTGAGTATAAGTGTAATGATTATTGCGGTTTGCATTATTAAAGGCTTCCGAAGTGAAATCAGTGAAAAGGTGTTTGGCTTTTGGGGCCATATTCATATAACCCAGATCAATTCGCACGAATTTCAGGAAGTGCCCATAATTGACACCATGCAATGGGTACAAGACCTAAAGGATCTGGAAAAAGAATCAGTCACGGATAATGAATTAGGAAGCTTTCAGGAACCCGTCGCATACTTTCATCGAACCGCACACTTATCAGCTATTTTACAAACGGAAAAGGAAATTGAGGGCTTGATCATGAAGGGCGTGGATTCCTTATATAATTGGCCGGCCTTTGAACCTTATTTAGATACTAAAGATCTAGGACTACAGGATTTTGAATTGTCGGGCCGCAATACGATTATTTCACGCACTACAGCTCGTCGATTATCTCTGAAAGAAGGGGATCAAGTTGTTTTATATTTCATTATAGAGGGTAAAGAGATTCCCCGACGGTATACCGTTCAGGGCATTTACCACACCGGTATCCAGGAATTTGACGAAAAGCTCGCTTTTGTCCCTTTGCCAGAGTTGCGTACGCTTTTAGGCTGGTCCCCACGTCAAATAGGAGGAATTGAAGTTTTTGTATCTAATATTGAGCAATTAGAAGCGTTTTCAAAGTATGTGTATTTTGATATCGTTCCAATGGATATTGTGGCACGTTCTATAACTCAGCGACTACAACCCATTTTTCAGTGGCTCGAGTTACAAAAGGTCAATGAGCAGATTATTTTACTTCTCATGATTGCCATTTGTATACTCAACATGGCCACAGGTGTTTTCATACTCATCTTTGAGCGAATGCGCATGCTGGGTCTATTAACTACCTTAGGATATAGCCAAGGGGTTCTACAGCGAATCTTTTTGCACTATTCTGGTTATATTTTACTTCGCGGTTTGTTTTTTGGTAACCTCATAGGATTAGGCTTGTGTGCAATCCAGTACTTTTTTCATCCGATCACCTTGGATGAAGAGAGTTATTATTTGGCTTATGCTCCCATTCATTTTGATTGGCTCAAAATTTTTTGGATCAATATCTTAAGTAGTCTGCTTATCCTGGTGTTTATGGTATTACCCACTTTATTTCTTCGAAGAATCGACCCCATTCGAGCGCTGGGTTTTCGTTCATAACTTTTTTTTAACTATTATTAACATCTTGTAATGGGCTCTTGCCCCCAATAAGCCTATACTTTTGCTCAGGTTATTAACACTCTGTTAATAAGTTTGTACATATTAGAAAGTTCTTTAGTATAAATTTGCAACTACAATCCGAATAAACTGTTAATTCGAAAATTATCTATCTATATTGATACTAATCCTTCTCAAAATGAACTTAAAATGAGTCAAGAACCATTATTGACGGAAAACCCAGAGCGGTTCGTACTTTTTCCTATTAAACACGATGATATTTGGAAATACTATAAAGATTCCGAAGCTTGCTTTTGGACAGCTGAAGAAATTGACCTGTCTGCTGATCTTACCGATTGGAATGATAAATTGAATGACGATGAGCGGTATTTCATAAAACATGTATTAGCTTTTTTCGCTGCCAGCGATGGCATTGTTAATGAGAATTTGGCCGAGAACATGGTCAATGAAGTGCAATATACCGAGGCCAAGTTCTACTACGGCTTTCAAATTATGATGGAAAATATCCACTCCGAAACATACAGCCTCTTGATTGACACCTATATTCAAGACGCTAAGGAGAAAAATTATTTGTTCAATGCTATAGATAACATGGACTGCGTGAAAAAGAAAGCCAATTGGGCTATGCGTTGGATTGATGAAGGGTCTTTCCAGGAGCGGTTGATCGCTTTTGCAGCAGTGGAGGGTATCTTTTTCTCTGGTTCCTTTTGCAGTATTTTTTGGCTGAAAAAACGCGGCTTGATGCCGGGACTATCGTTCTCCAATGAACTCATCTCCAGAGATGAAGGCATGCATTGCGACTTTGCTTGCTTGCTTTACAATAATCATATTGAAAATCAGCTTTCCAAAGATACCGTGAGCAAAATCATAGCTGATGCAGTTGAAATTGAAAAGGAATTTGTTTCTGATGCGCTTCCTGTAAATTTAATAGGAATGAACGCTGAACTGATGTGTCAATACATCGAGTTTGTAGCGGATCGCTTGCTTTCTAGTCTAAATTGCAAAAAGCTTTTTGAGGTGGAGAACCCATTCCCATGGATGGACTTAATCTCCCTTCAAGGAAAAACCAACTTCTTTGAGAAAAGGGTAGGGGATTATAAAAAAGCTGGTGTTGGGCAAGATCAGAAAGATAAAATCTTCTCGACTGACGAAGACTTTTAGTTTACAATAAAATATTAAGAAATCATGCAAGTAGTAAAAAGAAGTGGGAAGCGAGAAGACGTAAGTTTTGATAAAATTACCGCCCGGGTTAAAAAGTTGTGCTATGGGCTCAATCAAGAACATGTAAAGCCGATAGAGATTGCTAAGCGCGTCATTCAGGGCCTTTATGACGGTGTGAGCACAAGTGATCTGGATAACTTGGCCGCAGAAACGGCAGCTAATATGGCTACCGTCCATCCGGATTATGCGCATCTTGCTGCACGTATATCAATTAGCAATTTACACAAGAATACCGAAAAGTCGTTTTACAAAACGATGGAAAAATTGCATGCTTATATCGACCCGAAAACGGGAAAGAAAGCAGGCTTGATTAGCGACGACACCATAGCGGTTATCCGTGCCAATAAGGATATTTTAGATTCAAGTATCGTGTATTCCAGGGATGATGCTTTCGATTATTTTGGGTTCAAAACGCTAGAAAAGTCATACTTGCTGCGCATGGATGGTAAAGTGACAGAGCGCCCCCAGCACCTCATCATGCGAGCCGCAGTGGGCATCCATGGGGACGACATAGATTCAGCTATTGAGACCTACAATTTGATATCAGAAAAGTGGTTTATCCATGCCACGCCTACTTTATTCAATGCGGGAACACCGCGGCCTCAACTTTCGAGCTGCTTTTTGCTAAGCATGACCGAAGACAGTATTCCTGGTATTTTCGAAACACTCTCTCGCTGTGCGAAAATCTCACAATCCGCCGGAGGAATTGGATTAAGCGCGCACAACATCAGAGCAAAGGGATCGTACATAAAAGGTACCGGTGGGCAGTCCAATGGAATAGTTCCCATGCTACGTGTATTTAACGATACCGCGCGATATGTGGATCAAGGGGGCGGTAAACGCAAAGGAGCTTTTGCCGTATATCTGGAGCCCTGGCATGCCGATGTCTATGATTTTCTCGAGCTCAAAAAGAATCATGGAAAAGAGGAAATGCGTGCGCGAGATTTATTCTATGCACTGTGGATTCCAGATCTTTTCATGGAACGCGTACAAAACGATGAAATGTGGAGCCTGTTCTGCCCAGCTGAAGCGCCAGGCCTATACGACTGTCATGGCGGAGAGTTTGAGCGTTTATACCACCAATATGAGCAAGAAGGGCGCGCCCGAAAACAAGTAAAAGCTCAGGAGCTTTGGTTTGAGATTTTAGAATCTCAGATCGAAACCGGAACACCATACATTCTTTATAAAGATGCCGCTAATAAGAAATCAAATCAGTCCAATTTAGGAACGATACGCTCAAGTAATTTATGTACTGAGATTATAGAGTACACTGCACCCGATGAGGTCGCGGTCTGTAATTTAGCCTCTATTTCACTGCCCAAATTTGTCACAGAGGACGGCACATTCGATCATCAAAAACTCTATGACATCACAAGAGTAGTCACGCGGAACCTGAATAAAATAATTGATATCAATTACTATCCGGTTCCCGAGGCAGAAAATTCAAATATGAGGCATCGACCGATTGGTATTGGCGTGCAAGGCCTTGCAGATGCTTTTATTCTCATGCGCTACCCATTCGATAGTCCGGAGGCACGGAAATTGAACCGGGATATTTTTGAGACTATGTACTACGCTGCACTTAGCGAGTCATGCGCCCTGGCCGAGAGCGAGGGGGTGTATAGTACCTACGAGGGCTCTCCCGCGAGCAAAGGCAACCTACAATATGATTTGTGGGGCGTTGCACCCAGTGATCGCTGGGACTGGGCCGCGTTGAAAGGTGAGATTGCTGACCACGGACTTCGTAATAGCTTACTACTGGCCCCAATGCCTACCGCATCAACCAGCCAGATTTTAGGTAATAATGAATGTATCGAGCCGTACACCTCAAATATCTATACACGCCGTACCCTTTCTGGAGAATACGTGGTTGTAAACAAGCATCTACTCAAAGATTTGATTGCGCTAAACCTTTGGGACGACGAGTTAAAACAAGAGATTATGGCAGCTAATGGATCTATTCAGCACATTGCCGATATTCCACAGGAAATCAAAGACTTGTATAAAACCGTTTGGGAAATGAGTCAAAAGGTTATTATCGATATGTCCGCAGATCGTGGCGCATTTATTTGTCAAAGTCAGAGTCTCAATCTCTTTATAGAGAACCCCTCATTTGGCAAATTGTCCAGTATGCATTTCTACGCGTGGAAATCGGGCTTAAAGACAGGCATGTATTATTTAAGAACCAAAGCTGCCGTCGATCCGATCAAGTTTACACTTAGCGAAAAGCATCAGAAAAAGTTCGAAAAGGCCAAAGCTGTTGAGGCGCCATCTGCTGAATCTTCGCAGGGCGAAGCTTGCAATATGGACGATGATTGTTTAATGTGTGGCGCTTAATTTACATTCCTCCCCGGAATAGGTAAAGTCATTGACTTTCAAGACCTTATGATTGATTTCATGGGGTCTTTTTTTTGTTTCATGGGCGTGCCCTTCCCAAAATAATGGGAAGGGCCGGGCTATCCGCTCGTAGTTCAGACTGCATGCGTCAGTATCCGTATCGCTGCGGGGAGTTTCCGCTGGTCACTTCCTCGCCTTACGGCTACTAGTCGCCTACAGCCCGCCCTGCCGCTTCTATCCCTCACGCAAAACTCAATCTATTTTCGTTTTTAAAATATGAGAGAGGGGCATTCAAATCAAATTTTTAGCAGAATTAAACGAATTGCTGTTTCTTTTGTGACTTATTTCTGGCTAAAAAAATATAATTTACTATTTCATCGTGCATAAGGCACCTCAATCTTCGTATTTTTTTATCCAATCTAAAGCCTCAGGAATACCCTCCGAAGCCGGCTTAGAAATAATTTTTTTCTCGTCTCGCAAACTGAGTTCGTAGGAGATTTGAGGGTTGGGGTCGACATATGCTACTGGTTTATCATCCGGTAAAAGCTCTAGTAGGCCAGCAGCCGGATACACCTGTAAAGAAGTGCCCACGATTAACATTCCATCCGCATGTTGAATTAAAGCGGCAGCTACCGGAATATTTGGTACAGACTCCCCAAACCAAACTACATGGGGGCGAAGTTGCGTATCATTATCGCAGGTATCTCCCATATTAATATCCTTTTTCCAGGGATACACCAGATCGGGATATTTTGAGCTTTGCGCTTTCAGCAATTCTCCATGGAGGTGCAACACCTCCGAGCTGCCTGCTCTTTCGTGCAGGTCATCTATATTTTGCGTGATGATATGAATGTCATACGACTTTTCGGCTTCTACTAAATGGTGGTGTCCCGGGTTGGGATCGCAATCCAAAAGCTGGCGGCGTCGCTGATTGTAAAAGTCCAACACCTTTTCTTTGTCTTTCTTCCATGCTTCCGGTGTAGCTACCTCAGAAATTTCATAGCGCTCCCAGAGTCCGCCACTATCTCTAAATGTAGATATTCCGCTTTCTGCTGACATACCTGCTCCTGTAAAGACGATCAATTTCATTCTTAATTCCCGTTGTATGCTTAAAGATGATAAAAAATCTTTATATCATCATAGGATCATTCTATTTTATCCAGGAGCTCGTGTTTTTTAACGTAGAAATTATGGGTAGACTTTTTTTCGTTTTACTTAGTCTATAGAATATTATAGGGATGTAAAGTGCAGACAAAACCGTCGATAATATTGCACAAATGCTCATATTAGGCAAAGGTGCTTTCTCTTTGCGATAGCGATGCGCAAGGGTCACAGCGGGTGCCGCTGTGAGACCTCCATGGGGCACACTTTGTGCCCCATGAGAGGGCCGAGCGAAGCGGACAAGCCATCGCAGACGGCGATGGCGGTGTCCGGGGCAACTGAGCGAGCCCTGAAGCGTAGCGCATCCAGCCCCTTTGTCTTAATTGAGCATAGTATAGGATCTATTTGGGGCTGGATGATCGCCCTGATGGCCCATTGCGTATCTCTTGAAAGGCAAGACCTAAATGTTTAATGATATGGGTGGGCAACACACTTTCCACAGCACTTTCACGAAGAGCTAAATCTCCGGCGTATCCGTGGACAAAAACACCAATTTTAGCTGTATTTATGGAGGAGTAACCCTGAGCGCGCAGTCCCAGTAAAATCCCTGTTAAGGTATCACCTGTGCCGCCGGTTGCCATACCCGGATTTCCGGTACTATTAAAATATCGATTGCCATCCGGCGCTGCAATAAGCGTATGGGCACCCTTAAGAATTATAGTGCATTGAAGATTTTGAGTCTGTTGGGAAGCTGTTTTGATTCGCTCGCAGTGTGATGTATGCTTTCCAAATAAGCGATCAAACTCTCCGGGGTGAGGGGTAAGAATAGTATCTTTTGGAATATGGTCGAGCAGGTCGTGGCTAGCGATAATATTCAATGCGTCTGCGTCTAGAATGAGTGGGACGTTTGTCTCTTTTAGGAGGTCAGTTACAATATTTACAGTTTCCTCATCTGTTCCTATTCCGGGCCCTATAGCAATAGCCTGAAATTTGTGACTTTGTGGATGTAGGCGCGTGATCTTTTTGGAATTGGGATCCAAATGAATCATAGCTTCGGGAATCTGCCCCTGTAGAATAGGGTAGGCGTCTTGAATGGCGTGCATACTTAGTAAGCCCAGACCTGCATGTAAGGCCGCGCGACCACTTAAGATGGAGGCTCCAATCATACCTCCGGAGCCAGCGTATAATAAACCGTGACCATAATCGCCTTTATGGGAAAATGTGGATCTATGCCGAAGGAGTGGATGGATATCAGAAAGCTCAGTATAATGGTCAGTAGATTGCGTTTTGGCCGGATAGTCTGGATGAAGGCCAATGCTCTTTACTGTCCAGTCTCCGATGAACGCCTCATATTCCGGGCACAAAAAACTGAGTTTGACGGTTTGAAAACTCAAGGTTCTACATGCCTTGACAGCACTTTCATGGGCTTGAGGCGTGCTAAATATCCCGCTGGGAATATCGATGGCGAAAATGTTTTGAGACGCGTTCATCGCGTTGACAAGTTGGCCCCAATAACCAGTTACAGGCCGACTCAGGCCGCTACCAAAGATTGCATCGATGATGATTTCCTGGGAGTCGAAGTCGGGTAGGGGGTCATTCTCGTGCAATTGGGTTTTTGGGATATCCGAGGGCAGTTTTTTCAATTGTGCGTGGTAGTCTTCAGATGGGGATGCAATTTGGCAGAGTAAAACGTTACTGGAGTAGCCTTTTTTATTTAATAGTCTGGCAACTGCAAGACCGTCACCTCCATTATTGCCCGGACCGCAGACCACAGTTACTGTCTGTGAGGGAGGAACATGGAGGCAGAACCATTCCGTAAAAACAGTGGAGGCTCGCTCCATTAAATCGAGGGATGAAATGGGCTCGTGTTCCATTGTGAACTGATCCCATTCCTGGATCTTATCTGCCGGGTATATGTTCATGACTTTGGTTTCTCTGAAATATACAATAAGTAAAAAATATGCTCAAATATATTTGTACATTGATGCAAAAGGGGATGAATTTAAAATCAGTGACAGCCTATGGAAAAGATTAAAGACCTTAAAATCCTTGAATTTGCAGCTGTTTTAGCGGGTCCATTAGCGGGAAATCTGTTTAGTGAAATGGGAGCCACGGTCATTAAGATCGAAAACAGCAGGACGGGAGGCGATATAACTCGAAACTGGCGAACGGAAAGCGAGGACACTTCTACTTCTGTATCATCTTACTATGCCGCAGCGAATTATAAGAAAAATATAGTAATGGCTGATTTGCGTGCAGGAGAAGATTATAATAGAGTCATGAAGCTGGTGGATAAAGCAGATGTTATTATTAGTAATTTCAAGCCGGCTACGGCCAGTAAGCTAGGTGTTGATTTTACTACCTTGCGTGCTCGCAATCCAAGAGCTATAGTGGCGGAGTTGATTGGATATCGATCAGATCCCAATCGGGGAGCATTCGATGTCTTGCTTCAGGCTCAGACAGGGTATTTATCGATGACAGGACATCCAGAGGCACCTTTTGCTAAAATTCCTGTGGCGATGATTGATGTTCTGGCCGCACATCAATTGCGTGCCGGAATTCTAACCGCCTTATTCCAACGAATACAGGATGGGAAAGGCCGCCGCATCAAGGTCGATTTATATGGGGCTGCGCTTAGTGGTCTGATCAATCAAGGTAGCGCATATTTGATGAATGGGGATATTGCAAAACCTTTGGGAGCTGCCCACCCCTCCATCGCGCCGTATGGCGATGTATTTTATACTGCGGATGAAATCCCACTTATTTTGGCGGTAGGAACGGATAAGCAATTTATATCTCTATGTACGATTTTGGATATTAAGGTGAAAGAAGCGTGGGCAACCAATGCGGGTCGTGTTCGTGACAGGGATGCCTTGAAACAAGAGTTGTTAGCTTCTATCGGGAAATTCACCTTTAAAGAATTATCAGATGCGCTTCATAGCAATCAGGTGCCATTTGCAAAAATACAGAATGTCGGGGAAGCCCTTTCAGACGAACAGTCCGAATCCTACATTTTGACTTCTCACCAGGAAAATCAGGTCTTGAAGGCATTAAAAACTGTCACATTTGAACTGCTGAGTGAGTAGTAAGTATTAAAAATGGTATAGAAATTGCAGATAAAGTATTGAACAATAGTAAAACGAAGATACTTAGCGTGATTTATAGAGCAAAACCCGTTTCGTATACTGAAATATATAGTTTGTTATATAATGCTATTCAAGCTTAAGTAAATCTAAGATTTTTAGTACTTTTATGAAATGAAAGTTAATAGAAAATAACAATATGCGTCACTTATACATTTTAATTGTCACGATGTGTGTGGTTTCATTTTCCCAGGCGCAAGATATCCATTACACCCAGTTTTATCAGTCCGACCTTAATGTAAATCCGGCCTTGACGGGGATTTTTAATGGCGACAAGCGATTTGTCGGAAGCTTCAGACAGCAGTGGTATTCAGTGCCTGTTGATTATCTCACTTTCTCAGGCTCTTATGATCAGAAAATCTATCGAAAAGGGGATAAAAAAGGTTTCTTTTCTGTTGGCGGTCTAATGAATTACGATCAGGCAGGTGATAGTCGATTAACTTTAGTTCAATTAGCAGGAAGTGGTTCGTACACTTATTTATTGAATGACAAGAACCTTTTAACACTCGGTCTTCAAATTGGGGGAGCATACCGTCAATTTAGTGAAAACGACTTACAGTGGGATAATCAGTTTGATGGGGTCATGTTCAATCCGATGTTATCAACAGGGGAGGATTTTCCGCAAACGAATTTTCTACTGATGAACGGGTCTGTCGGTTTAAATTATCGATGGCAGAAAAGTTCTAGAACTAATATAGACATTGGAGCAGGTTTTATGAATCTATTTTCTACAGATGCTTCATTCTATGAGGAGGGGTTTCCATTGTCGAATAGATACAGCTTTCACCTTCAGTCGAGTTTAAAATTATCCAATGCACTTGATCTGATGATCATGGGCTTGGCTCAATTTCAGGCAGGAGCTTCACAATATGTGCCCGGAGGTGTTTTGCGTATGCACCTCAACCGAGAGAGAGGAAAAGAGTTTGCATTAGATGTTGGAGCTATTGCCAGGCTAGGGGCTGAAGAGTTTGACGCCATTGCTCCTAAAATTGGATTTCAGTTTCCTCGTCTTTATGTAACATTCAGTTACGATATTACATTATCGGAATTTCGTGTAGCCAACAGTCGAGTTGGTGGACCGGAAGTTCACTTGCAATTTTTAATCACCGAGGTTAAGCCACTTAATACATTTAAGACATGTCCCATATTTTAATGCATTCTTTAGGTTTATCATCTGTTCGTCTATTGGGATCCATAACTATGTTCCTCTTTATGGGTTTAGCAATAGTTTCGGGTCAGACAAAGTCTCAGTATCTAGATGAGGCCTACAAGGCCATGGAAACTAAGAACCATTCGGCCGCTGTAGAGTATTTTTCAAATGCTTACCAGTTTGACACTTCCGATATTGACATCGCTTATGATTTTGCCACCTCTGCTCGCAATTATGAGTCCTATCGCCTGGCAGACAGTTTGTATGCAGCTGTAATTGAAAAAGAGTCTGATGGAGAATATCCAGAGGCTACGTTCTGGAGAGCCATGATGCGCCAGCGTTTAGGCGATTATATTTTTTCAACTCAATTGTTTCGCCTTTACATTAGCGAGAGAGATATGGAAAACCCTTATTTGACGCGCCGCGCGAAAAAAGAAATGAAAGCTAATGCTTGGGCAATGGATTATATGGAATATTTGCCGGATAGCCCATACATTGAGCACATGTCTGAAAATATTAACACGCCTTCTTCTGAGTTTGGAGTCTATGCAAGAGGTGATACCATTTATTACTCCAGTTTACGATTTGAAAATGAAGAGGATGACTCTTATCCTCCGAAACCTATCTCTAAGATTTTAGTCTCGGAAGATGGAAGTGAAGGAGTAGTGCTTGAGGGGATTAACAGTGATTCTACGATTACGGCTCACACTGCGTTTTCTCAAGATGGAAATCGCATCTATTACACGCTTTGCGAATACCTAACGGGCGATGAAATCCAATGTGATTTATATTATCGAGACTGGCAGGATACCGCCTGGGGTGAAGCGCAAGCTCTTCCTGAGGGTATTAACTCGGATACAACGACTGTTACTCATCCTTCCGTAGGGAAAATGAATGGAACAGATAATGAGGTTTTATACTTTTCTTCCAATCGGCCGGGAGGCAAAGGCAAGATGGATATTTGGATGACTGAAGTGATGCCTGACGGCAAATTTGGAGATCCCATTAATCTTGAAGAGGTAAACTCCGTGGAAGATGAGCTTTCTCCTCAATATCACTTTGAAACTCATACTTTATATTTCAGCTCTGAAGGATATTTAGGTTTTGGTGGATTTGATGTCTACAGTACACAACAAAATAACCAAGGTCAGTGGTCTTCCCCTCAAAATATTGGGTATCCCATCAATACCTCTTACCACGATGTTTATTTTTATATGTTGGATGGCCCAGACCAATATGCTTATTTGTCTTCGAATCGGCCGGGCTCTATGTTCTTAGATTACGCTCATGAGGCCTGTTGTTATGATGTCTACCTGACGCAAATCCCTGATTTGAATTCAAGACTAATCGTACAAACCTTTGATGCCATGACAATGGATTCACTCAAAGGAGCAAAAGTGGAGCTTATTAATGTCAGCAATAATGATTCTAGAATAACGAAACAGAGTGAAAAATTGGCTGCCCAAAATTTTCCATTAAAATATAATAAGGACTATACAGTGGTCATATCTAGAGCTGGGTATTTCCCTGATACTGTGAAGTTTACGACGCGTAAATTTAAGGATACAGCCGATATCGTTAAGAAAATATTCTTAAAGCCTGCAAAGTTAGACTTACTTGCTCTAGTTTATGATGGAGTAGATTCTCTGCCTATTTTAGGTGCAGAAGTATCTGTTTATGATTATGATACTGATGAGCTTATTTCAAAATATATCAACTTAGATGGAAATGACTTTGAGTTTGATTTGAGGTATGATAAAAAATACCGAGTTATAGCGAATCGAAAAGGTTTTAAATCTCAGTCTGTCATCGTTGATCCGGCAAATCATCCAGTAGGAGAGCAGATGATCAAACGAATCTATCTACCATTAGGTGATTTGGATGATTTTCTTCCACTCGTATTATATTTTGATAACGACTATCCGAATCCCAAAAGTTGGTCTCGTTCCACAAATCGGATGTACAGCCAAACCTTTCAACCTTATTATCAGGACAAGTCAACCTACAAGAAAGAGTTTAGTGATCCTTTAGAGGGTGAACTGGCTGATGAAGCCTTACGAGAAGTAGAGCGTTTCTTTGAAACGGAAGTACTCAAGGGAGGTAAAGATTTAGAGCGATTTTTGAGTGTTTTGGAATCTGACTTGAAGAAAGGATTGCCGGTAAACATTTACTTGAAGGGTTATACTTCTCCAAGGTATCTAGCTTCCTATAATTATAATTTAGGGTACCGACGTGTAAATAGTGTTAAAAACGAATTAATGCGATATGACGATGGGGCATTAAAGCCTTATATTCAGTCGGGTCAGTTGAATGTGCGAGAACGGTCATTTGGTGAGTTAGAATCTCCTGAAGACGTTACTAGTGATTTAGAAGATAAGCGAAACTCAATTTTCAGCGTGAACGCCTCAAAAGAGCGACGAGTTGAGATAATTGGGGTGGACAGAGAATAAAATTATGAAGACATTAAAATTTATTGTGATGAATAGCCAAGCGCTTTGGAGGATTTCAAAACTTTCAATCATTTTGAGTTTCTTCCTTTTCCTTATCACTTCACCCTCAGCTAACGCTACCCACATTGTTGGTGGAGAGCTTTCCTATAGATGCCTGGGGAATGATCGGTATGAAGTGTCTTTGCGCGTTCGACGAGATTGCGCGAATGCAAACGAGGAGGCTGTTTTTGATAACCCTGCTGCAGTATGGGTATATGATGGTGACTTTGGACAACTTCCGAATTTTGCTAATGGAGGTCGCTTTTTATTTTACCTAAGCGAAACTGATACGCTTGAAAGAGTAGAAACAGATCCATGCAAGGATTTTTCAGCAGGGCTTTGTGTAGAAACTGCGCTTTATAAAGACACTATAAATCTCCCACGTCGGCCCGGAGGGTATAACTTAATGTATCAAAGATGCTGTCGAAATAGCATCATAAACAATATTCAGAATCCGCTGGAGACCGGATCAAGTTACATTTTGAAGATATCGGAAGTAGCTTTGGAAACTTGCTCTTCATCTCCACAACTTACTGATTTCCCACCTCAGAGTACATGTTTAAATGAAGCCTTTGCCTTTGATCAATCTGCTGAGGTAAATGGAGATGATTCATTAGTTTATTCTTTATTTACACCTTACCAGGGAGCAACTATAGATGATCCGAATCCGGACGTAACAGGAATTATTCCGGGATTCCCCAATAGGGTGCAATGGCTTACTCCGACCTATGATGAAGCCTACATGTTCGGTAATCAAAGTGACCCATTGCGGATAGACCCAGAAACAGGACTTTTAACTGGACTTCCTCAGATTCAAGGGACTTTTTTAATAGGAATTCAGGTAAGGCAGTATCGCTCTGGAGTATTAATATCCAGCGTTGTTCGGGATTTTCAGATTACTGTAGGGGATTGTGGAGGATTACCCGAAGCAGATTTTGAGCCGAGTGACGTTTTCTGTGAGGGACTCGAAGTTACGTTTGACAATCTTTCACAAAATGCCGCTTTCAATACTTGGTTTTTTGATCTAAATGATCCTACTATTCAGTCTGACGAGTTTGAGCCTACTTATATCTATCCGGATACAGGCACATATGAAGTCATGTTAGTTGTTTCTAACGACAGTGTTTGTTTTGATACCATTCAGAAACAATTAATTCTGAGAGAGTCAGATTTAAATATCGATTTCGACGTTTCCCTTTCAGAGTGTCTCGATTCATTTGTGATTAATTTTACAGATCTATCCGCAGATTCTTTGGGCGGTATTGGAGATCGGGAGTGGCAAATCGAGACTCTTGATTCTACTTATATTTTTTCTGAGGCGAATCCGCAACTCGTACTGAATGAAGAACAGGAAATTGAAGTTAGACTCATCGTCAATCCAGCCAATGGCTGCCCAGGCGATACCTTGACACAGGTATATGATCTGAATTTTATTGATTTGGATGTAATAGGAGATTCCATATCTATTTGTCTCGGAGAGTCCACTTCTTTACTTAACGACTTTGATGCCGACCTTTCATATATCTGGTCGCCGAATGTATTTCTAAGCCCCAATAATATGGTTGCCAATCCGACAGCAAAGCCGGATTCCAGTTTAAGCTATTTTGTGACAGCTACTGATGGATTATGCATAGCCGAAGACTCAGTTTATATAGAAGTTCGTTCGGGAGATATTGAAATTATTGACTTAAGTGATGATGATTGTGACAAAGACCGAAGATTAACTGTTCGAGGAATTCAGGTCGATTCGATAAGATGGTCTGACGATTCAAACTTTACAAATATTCTAGGTACTGAAGATACCTTGGTTATTTCCATTGAAGAATCCACTCAGATATTTGTTGATGTGTTTAATGACAGTCTTAATTGCCCCATAGTGGATTCTATTCAACTCGAATACAATGGTATTGATGTTAGTTATCCCGATACCTTAGAGTTGTGTATTGGAGACACGGTATCTTTCACACTTAGAAACCTTAACTTAGGAGACACGCTTAGTGTAGAGTGGATGGACAATCCTATAATTATTGGTGGTCAGAATGATGCTACTGTAATACTTTTCAAGGAACGACTAGAGGACGACCAACTCATTTTTACCGCCGTCAATCAGTTTGGTTGTGAATTGACTGACACCTTGTATGTCAAGGCTATTGAAGGTAAGGAATCTGACTTTGAGGTTATCCGAGAATGTGGTAGTCTAACTGTAGACTTTGTAAACCTTCAGGATGGTGATATGTGGATGTGGGATTTTGGTGATGGTAATATGTCCGATGAAAATAGCCCAAGGCACACCTATGAATCTCCCGGAATGTATACTGTTACACTGACGTTTACGGGAGCTTGCATGAGTTCGACCAGTAAGACTATAAACGTGAATTTGATTGAAACAGATTTCCCATCTGATTTGGAGGTCTGTCCAGGACAATCTGTTTTCCTCAATCCAAACGGCGACACAACATATACCTATATGTGGTCCCCATCTGGCCCATTAGATGATGCTAATGCAGCCAACCCTTTAGCTACAGTGAATGAAACGACCACTTTTATCGTTACCATTTCAGAACCTTCAGATACTTGTACCATTCAGGATACCATTACAGTAACGGTTATAGATCCATTCGATATAAGCGTTAGCGACCCTTTAATCTGTGCTGGTGATACTGTTCGCTTAACTGCAAATTCTTTGAATCCCGAGCTAGATTTAAATTATAGCTGGACGCCTACTGAATTTATCCTAACAGATCCCAATCAAGCTTCTGTTTTGGTATCTGTGGATGAAACGACCACCTTTTCAGTTACAGGAGTAGACTCTTTTGGTTGCGAGGTGACCAAAACAATTACAGTAAATGTTGAAATGCTGGGACCAAATGTTGTGGCAACAGCTACTCCTCAAACCATCAATTTTGGCGATGATAGCCAATTGAATGTTGAGGGAGGAAGCAATAATTGGACTTATAGTTGGGAGCCATCAGAGTTTTTAGATAATCCTGACATAAGAGACCCTTTAGCAACTCCCAGAGATACGACTGTTTTCACCGTTACAATAACTACAGAGAATGGTTGTGTGTTTGAGCGAACTGTTCGAGTCAACGTCGATCGACCGGCTTGTGAGCCACCCTTTGTGTTTTTACCAAATGCCTTTTCTCCAAATGGAGATGGGAATAATGATGTTTTATTTGTCCGAGGTGAATTTGTAGAGCAGGTTGAGTTGATCATTTACAACCGATGGGGAGAAAAAGTATTCCAAACTCTGGACCAATCTATTGGATGGGACGGCACCTTTAATGGCAAAGAGGTCGAGCCAGGAGTATTTGGGTATTATCTTTTTGTGACCTGTGAGGGTGGAGGAGAACATCAGCAACAAGGTAGCATAAACCTCATTCGCTAATTGAGGACATTTTTTGCTTTTGTTAGCCGGCATTTTTACCTTATCTTTAAAAAGTTAGATTATATCTTTTTATATGGTAATATTATAAAACCTCGGCATGCATTCAATTCGTTGGCTCCTATTCATCTTACTGTTTCTTATCATAGGTTCATTTTCTCAACTCCGTGCTACGCACATTGTTGGGGGTGATTTCAACTATACATGCTTAGGAAATAATCAATACGCCTTCGAAATGGTCGTTTACCGGGATTGCTTTTTTGGAAATCCCTATTTCGACATCCCCGCTGTCATTGGAGTTTTTGATGGTAATAATGAATTAGTAACCGATATTGGATTTAATGGTCAGATTCAGGTGTTTCCAATGGGAGATGACACCATTACAAATCAATTAGACGACCCTTGCTTTTTGATCCCACCAAATGTTTGTGTCCACAAAACTACCTACAGGGATACGATTACCTTGCCATTCACGCCAGGTGGATACACATTAGCCTACCAGCGATGTTGCAGGAATCAAACCATTTTAAATATTATAGAACCCTTAGCCTCCGGAGCTACTTTTTTAGTGAATATATCAGAGCAAGCTCTTTTAGAGTGTAATAGCAGCGCAAAATATAAAAATGTACCGCCCGGCTATATTTGTGTTAATCAGCCTATTGTATTTGATCATTCTGCTTTGGACGATGAAGGAGATTCTTTAGTATATAGACTTTGCACACCTCTACTGGGAGGATCACAGATGGATCCAGCCCCTCGTCCACCTTCAAATCCACCTTACGATGAAATAAGATGGATTGATCCTCCTTATAATGTTAATGACATGTTGGGCGGAGTACCTCTTGAAATTGATCCTGTAACTGGTCAGTTGAGCGGTATACCCAATACTGTGGGTCAGTTTGTAGTGGGAATCTGTGTAGACGAGTTTCGAGATGGAGAACTTATCTCTACCACGCGTAGGGATTTTCAATATAACATTGGAGAATGCGGTGAAACAACCTCAGCTTTTTTTGCACCCGACTTTATTTGTGAAGGGGAGGTTTTAGAGTTGTTGAATGAAAGCCCTGATGCGGATTCGTTTCAATGGATCATTCAGGGACCTGGATTCAATGACTCACTTTTTTTCTCTGAAGATTTATTTTTAGAAAATTTACTTCCTGGTGAATTTTCTATATCCTTAATTGCAAGCAATGAATTCGGCTGCGCAGATACGCTGACTAAAGAGGTGACGGTAAATACTCAGTTTAATGAAGCCAAATTTTCAGTTTCATTTGGTGACTGCTCCGATTCTATACCTATTTTGTTGAATGATGAAAGCCTCATTAACGATACTGGGTCCGTCGTTCGAGAATGGTCCTACTATATTGGCGATAGCCTTTTATTTACTGAGCCTCCATTTTTTGCTTTTAATGCAGACTCAATTTTATTAATCCTAACTCTTCAAGGATCAAACCCATGCTCTGATTCAGATAGTGTATGGGTAGTACCGCCATTCACAGATATAGTCTTGGCTGATACTTTGCAACAATGTTCGAATGATTCAATTAATGTCAATCCAGGACTTATAGGGTCACAAGGTGATTTCATGTGGCGTCCTAGATCTTTATTCGGGACTTCTTTTCGCAATAGTAATCCTCGAATTCAAGTAGACTCTTCCCAGTATATCTTTTATACAGTCGTCGAGGACTCCCTATGTCCCTATACCGGTCGTATTTGGATTGAAGTACTTCAGCTGGATAGTTTAAATGCTGACTTCACTTTCCCAAATTTCGCATGTCTTGGCGACTCTAGTCTTGTTACTTATCAAGGGGATAGTTCCATTGTCAAAGAGTGGCGGTTGACTACGCCTAGTTTTCAAGATTCTATACTTCTTGATCGCGACTCCTTTCTCATTCAATTTGTAGACACCGGTAAATATTCAGTTTCTTTAATTATACAGGATGAAAATGGATGTGTAGATACGATTTTTAAAGAAATTCAAATTGATGCCCCATTAGTTAAAGCTGATTTTTTTGCCATGGACCATGGTTGCGCTGAAGATAGTATTGGGGTTCTAATTGTTGATAATAGCTTCAGTCAAGATTCACTGGGATATACGAGTGAATGGAGTTTTTTCAATCCAGATGATAGTTTAATCAGTACACAGCGCCCATTTTATATTACTGAAGAGGGAGAATATACCGTTGTATTGAAGGTTACAGATCGTAACGGATGCATGGATTCAACTAGGCGAACTGTTTCGTCCCCTTTTATCGGTTTGGGATGCTGTCCCGAATTTTCTGTTCCACCCGTAGAGGCCTGTAATCTCACACGTTTGAATATATGTGGCGAAGCGAATTTAGATAGTTGTTTTGTAGACTATCTCTATGCGGAATACACTTTTTCGTATGATGATTCTGTGGCAGTTATTGAACGCGTCCCGATTGATTCTCAGGGTAGGTTTTGTTTTGAGGCAGATGAATCCATATTAAATAGAGAGGAATGTGTGACCGGCTGGGTTGACTTGTTTTTTATTGTTGACTCATCAGGGACAGACACGATTACTTTCGGCTCAGAGATTTTAAATCTATCTGGAGACTGTTTGAATGAGAAGTGTTGTCCGGAAGACACCCTTCGGATTAATATCGCAAAGAACCTCTGTTTAACGGGATCCAATTATGAGGGCGCCCATTTTGCAATCGAAGGAAGTATTCTATTGAATGCTTTGCCGGAAGATCTTAAATATTGTGATACTAGACCCGTATTTGATCACGGTGTTGAGATCGATTACGAATATTTTTCTGTATTTGGCGGCGTAGTCAAATTCAAGGGGATGCTTTATATTCCTAATCCCGATCTACTGCAGCGCGATCCAGTTACTGGAAAATATCTTATTCCCGGAACCATGATTTTCTGTGATGATAATGGCAATGAATGCGAGATATCTATATATATCAGATTGAGCCGCTCGCAACTGGATATGTGTGTCGGAATGCCGGGGTTGATGTGTATGCACTTTGAAGTGAATACGTATCAGTACCGCCCGCCGATTCCACCTCAGCAATTCAACGGCCGTGTTTACCTGCCTTTAGCTGTTCGCGTACCTTATGGACTTAGAACGAATGGAGAGACTGAATGTGAAGTGAATCAGTACGATTATGAGGTATGTGGTATTCCCAAGCAGGGTAGTAGTCTGCAAACATGTATTCCCCTAGCATCGGGTAGTATTAACCGGACGGGTATTGAAATTGCGGGAACAATTTTTGAGTTTTTGTCGATACCTGTGGATCAATGGAATCGCCTAAGTCACATCCAACTCAAGTTCAGCAATAACTGTGGCGACCGATGTGAGCTAGAGCCTATTCCTGTCGTTCCGCTTCCTGGTGGACGCGGAGAGTTTGTGGATGCGAGTGAGGAAGAGGAAATTCAAGTTTATCCGATACCGTTTTCGGATCGCTTAACCATCAGCTATCCGGAATCGTATGCCGCACAGGCATTTCAAATTTATTCCACTGATGGAAGGGAAATATACCGGGGATTCCTGCAAAAGGATTCGCGATCTATGCTAATTCGAACTACGAATTGGGCAGCCGGCACGTATATTTTTTATGTGTCTGGAGACGTCAATGGAAGACAGACGACCTTACTTATAAAAAGGTAGTTAGAAGTAAAGACGAACCTCCTGATCAACAGCTTGAAATCGAATAGCACTTATTGATAATTCTTGAAGTTAAAGAATGCGCCCTATAATTGAATCTTGCGGAATCGATTCTTAAGTGAGATGTAGAGCAATAAAGGAATTAAAATTTGCTTATTGTACGACTAGACTATCGGGAATAAGATAATCTACTGTAGGCGGTGAGATTCTTATGTTTTTCATCCAGTAAGGCAGTGTGTTTTTAACTTGGATCGGAACATTTGATCCATCACTTTTATTATCGATTTGAATACTTAAACGAATGTCATAATTTTGAGCAGCATTGTATTTATCGGTGGGTACGCGAATGCGAACAACAGCGCGTCGAGGAAATAAAGAAATGGAGTCCGCCGGGGACTCTATTTTACAAACCTGCTTTAACTCTGTAAATTCACTTACAGGTAATTCATATTTAAGGTAGGACGGTGACAAGCTATAAACCTTTTCGTAGTTGATTGACTGAGAAAAAGGTATTGAGTCCATTATATTCTTTCTGATATCAGTTGCGATAAGGCTGTCCAATTTCCAGGATTGAAGTTGTGCGATCTTAGATTTTGGTCCTGAAACCTGTACTTCCTTAGGACTAATGTCTAAAGGCTCAATATTTGAATACCCTTTGGCATAATCTAGTTTATAAGGAAGTACCACAGGAACAGACTTCACGGCTGCCGAATCGAGTAATACATTAATTCGTGCGGGGTTTATACTTACAATGCGTACATCTTTAAACGTCGATAAATCACTCAATCTCAAACGCAACTGATCACTACTCCATTGTTGAGGATCCGTAGATCTTACCGGGTTTAATTGAATATCTATTTTTTCCTGACGAATTAATTGTAGAAGTTGCCACCCTGTACCCTCAATGCCCACTCGTAATGTCCGAGAAGGGGCTTCCGAAACAACGAAAAATCTTGGCACTTCAACCTTTACCTGTACGTCTAAGGTTGACCGTGTCAATTGCGACATTCGATTAAAAATCCAAATAATGGCAGATAGACAGATACACAGGATAAGTATGTTTCTATCTTTTTCAAAAAATGTCTGCCAACCCACCTGTTATTTTTTCTCTTTTTCAGTAGCTTCTCTATACTGTTCTGTCATTTCTCGGGAAATTGATGGACGGGTAACTTTCAAGAACGTCTTGTTGTCTACTTGAAGGTTTACGGTAGCATCTTCAATTTTATTAATTCGACCGATAATCCCGCTTGAGGTTACAATTTCTTGTCCTTTTTCAAGACTTTCTTCAAATTGCGACTGATTTTTTTGCTTTTTAATTTGAGGTCGAATTATAAAAAGATAAAATACGGGTACGGCAACTAAAAGTGGCCAGGAAGCTTGTAGGAATTCTAACATGATACGGTTTTAAGTTTTAGGTTCTATTTTTTTTGCATTACATATCCCGATAGAGTTAAACTCTGCTGGCTGGGATAAGCATTTGAGTAGAGAATTATTTCATTTATTTGAGGACCCTCTTTGTCAGTGGCATTAAAAGTAGCTTTAATCTCTGCAGTTTCGCCGGGTTCTACTCCTTCCTTAGGATACTCTGCAACCGTGCAACCACAACTAGATTTAACAGAAGAAATGAGCAGGGCTGAGGAACCAGTATTTGAAAAGACAAAAGCATGCTCAACCGTTTCTCCCTCTTGAATAGTATCATAGGTGAAATGGTCTTCTTCAAACTCTATTTTAGGCAAAGAACTAGGATCAACGTTTCCTTCTTCATCAGTTGGAATTCGTATAAACTCATCTAATCTAGTAGTTCGTTCCGTTTCGACGCGATCTCCTTCTTGTTCTCCACAGGCTATGAGAAATATCAAAAGTCCAATCAGTCCAATTCGCATATATCTATATTTCTTTCGTGCAAAGGTAATTAAATAATGACTTTTATGTAATCCTATGCTACTTGCGTTAGAAGTAAATTACAGGCCTATGGGCCATTTTTTGTCTATTTAATCTATTGTCTTGTAAGATTGTTTACCAAATGACGTTTATAGGATAATATTTTATGAATACTACCAAGAGGCAAAAAGGGCATTTGTTTTTAACAGGCTTTATGGGCGTTGGGAAATCACACTTCGGACAACTGTTGGCTGATCAATTGCAAGTTACTTTTTTTGATACAGATCGAGAAATAGAGAAACGCGAAGGTCTTTCTATATCCACTATTTTTAAAAATCGGGGAGAGGATTACTTTCGTTCAAAAGAGAAAGAAACGTTAAAATCTATTCTCCGCAGCCTTTCATCTCCATCTGTGATTAGCTTGGGTGGCGGTACCTTCTTAAACTCCGTCCTACTCATGCAGATTAAAAGTCAGGGCTTAGTAGTTTGTTTGCAACGAAGAAACCTACACATACCCATTCAACGCGGCCATGTACGCCCTTTATTGGATAGGTTTAATGTGTATGATCTATACAGGAAAAGGGTTTTGGGGTATAGTGCGGCCCATGCATGTCTGCGAGTTGACCTTTATACAGAGGAAGAATGTATAAGTAGCTTGGAAAATCTATGGGAATTTCATGAGATGGGCACATAAATTTGTAATTTTGAACAAAATAAACATATATGGCAGATATACATAAGTGCATAATTATTGGATCCGGACCGGCTGGATATACAGCAGCTGTTTATGCTGCGAGAGCTAATATGGACCCCGTAGTATTCACAGGACAAGAGCCCGGAGGGCAGTTAATGATAACCACTGATGTGGAAAACTATCCAGGCTATCCCGATGGAGTAAAAGGTCCCCAGATGATGGAGGATTTCAAAAATCAGGCAGAGCGGTTTGGTACTAAGGTTATTTATCAAAAGGTGACAGAGGTAGATTTCTCCGGTCCCGTTCACAAAGTGACGACAGAGGACGGGAAGGTCTATGAAGCGCATTCCGTGATCATCTCTACGGGAGCTTCTGCAAAATGGTTAGGCCTTGAATCCGAAGAACGCTTAAAGAACAAAGGGGTTTCAGCCTGCGCTGTTTGCGATGGTTTTTTCTATAAAGGTATGGATGTTGCCGTCGTAGGTGGTGGAGATACGGCAGCTGAGGAGTCCGTATACTTATCCAAGTTGTGTCCCAAAGTTCATGTATTTATCCGCAGAGATGAAATGCGTGCTTCGCAAATCATGGAAGATCGCATGCTTAAGCAAGAGAATATTATTGTCCACTGGAATACAGAAACAGAAGAGATTTTAGGTGAAGATGAAGTAGAGGGTGTGCGAGTGATCAATAATAAAACGCAGGAGAAAACGGAGATCCCGATTAAAGGGTTTTTCGTAGCCATTGGACACAAACCTAATACTGATATATTCAAGGATTGGTTACCGATGGATGAAGTTGGATACCTCGATGTGGCTCAGAAGGGCACGTCAAAGACAAAAATACCGGGTGTATTTGTAAGCGGTGATGCTCATGATAAAGTATACCGACAGGCTGTTACTGCAGCAGGAACAGGTTGCATGGCTGCTTTAGATGCAGAAAGATATTTAACAGAAAATGAAATAATATAATTATGAGTGGATCAAAGTTTAGAGCCGGCGTACTGCACGGTGAAGAGGTTACAGAAGTATTTAATGATGCGAATGCTAATGATTACGCACTGCCAGCAGTCAATGTAGTCGGGACTAATAGCGTCAACGCTGTACTTGAAACAGCTCGGGAGGTTAACTCTCCAGTTATTATTCAATTTTCTAATGGTGGTGCTACTTTTTTTGCGGGTAAAGGATTAGGAGGTGAGAATCAAAACGCAGCTGTTTGGGGTGGAATTTCAGGAGCTATGCACGTGCATGCGATGGCAAAAGCTTATGGGGTACCCGTCATTCTGCATACAGACCACTGTGCTCGAAAAATCATTCCCTGGGTAGATGGATTATTGGATGCCGGTGAAAAATTCCATAAAGAAAGAGGCTATCCACTTTACAGCTCCCACATGCTGGACTTATCCGAAGAACCGGTTGAGGAAAACATCGAAACCTGTGTAGATTACCTCAAGCGCATGGAAAAGTTAGGTATGACCCTCGAAATCGAACTCGGTGTGACTGGGGGAGAGGAAGATGGTGTAGATAACACCGATATAGATAATTCCAAATTATACACGCAGCCCGAGGAAGTCGCCTATGCTTACGAAAAACTTAGCGAGGTAAGCCCACGTTTTACCATCGCTGCCGCATTCGGAAATGTGCATGGTGTGTACAAGCCCGGGAATGTCGAACTTAAGCCCATCATCCTGAAAAAATCTCAGGAACACGTGCAGGAGAAATTTAATACTGGCGAACAACCTTTACGCTATGTATTTCACGGAGGCTCTGGGTCTTCTCGAGAAGATATTCGCGAGGCAATCGGATACGGAGCCATCAAAATGAATATTGATACCGATATGCAATGGGCCTTTGCTTCAGGTATACGTGATTACTTCGATACCAATAAGGATTACCTCAAAACTCAGATCGGAAACCCCGAAGGAGATGAAG